>CAYMDP010000026.1:0-40517 GCA_964389375.1 uncultured Pseudobdellovibrionaceae bacterium
ATTAGAAGAAGTCGCAAATAAGAAGAAAGAGAACAGAGAATCTTTTAATCTTAATAAATTTGCAGATAAAGAAGCTTTAAGAGTGATTGATCTAAATCAGTCTCAGAACTTAAATGGACTGACTCAGAGGTTGAATAAAGTTTCGGCGACTATTGATCAGGCTCAGCGAAAGAATGCATTCGGGATGTCGGCTGGTGAAAAGGCCGAAATTGATGCCGAGCGATCAAAAACAAAAGGTCCTCAAGCAAAATCTGCGAAAGAACGCTTTACTGGCCACTTCGACAAAATTCGAAGAAAAGTCTTTTTTCAGCTTGGAACAGAAGATGTTCGGGATGTCATTGAATTCGGAATTTACGAAAGTAATCAGTCCGACGAAAGAGTGGATATGTTTGCTCATGCAATGTGCGGCTTTTGGGCCGATCATTTCTATGAGGAGTATATGACTCAAAAACAAATTCAGTCGATCAACGATTGGATGTTGATTAAAGAAGATGTGAACTCGGTAGAAGAGTGGCTACGCGTCGATGGCTCGAATTTTTCTCAGGATTTAAAGCCGCGCTATCCATTTAAAGAGAATCTTTTGTTTCGGCAGGGGCGTAATTCTAGAACTGCGGCAGTTGCGACCGATGTCTGGCATGAGCGACGGGATCAGGATATGATCCGACGTTGTTTAGACAATCCTTTTGCCTTTTTTGTTTTCGATAAAAAAATCATTGTAGACAAGGTGGCCTCTTATGATCCCTCTAATATTGTTTATCTTGGCGGTGATGCTCAAAACTACAACGTAAGCCAGGCTTTCCGAGCGGATCAAAGTGTGGGTTGGGGTTCGACCAGAGGATACAACTTATCTTCCGGTGGATCTATCGCGATGGGAGCTCTAGATACCCTTTTGGGTCCCGTGAAGCTCGCTTTTGCAGGATTAAGAATCAATGGAGATTGGTCGACGAATCTTTCCGAGAAGCGCGATCGCTACCGTGGACAAGCCTTAAATTTTAATAAAGGTCCTTGGTTGATTATCTCTAGGTCTAATTTTGAAATTGAATTGGCCCAGTACAGACACTGTCTGACAGTGTATCCAAGTCACAGGTCCTTTGAGGGTCTTGAGGAGACTTGGAATAAAAATCTACAGGGTCGAGCTGCAGACCAGATTCCGTTTAAACGAGCGGGCTTGATGTTGTGTTCAGAGACCCGAAAGAAAGAGCCTAGTGGTCAGCCGATGCGGGTTCAAGAGAGTTATTACTATCTGTTTCAGCACTTTGCTCAAGGGACTTATATGCAGGATACGAATCTTGTGTACAACAGACCATTTCTTCTTGGGCTTCGAGGTAAAAGTGAATTCGAGAAGTTCCTTGTGTTAACTCAAGGATTGGTCGAGCCCAACTATAAGGGCCGTGACGTGATTCCTGGAGACATTACGGGGATGACCTTGGATCCCTTAGTGGGAGTGATTAAGTCCTTTGAAGTGACTAAGGCCCATGAGCGTACAGGTTTTTATCCTGGTGTATTTACTGAAGTCGATCCGGATGCGGGAAGAAACCAGAAGAAAGAGTCTTCGGAAATAATGAAGATGTTTGAGTGGATTGCCAGCAAGAATCCTTTAGGATGGATGGACTTCCCCGAGCCGAAGTAGCAATCGGTCCGAAGCGCCTCTGCGTTTTCGGATCGCTTCTTTTAAGAAATCGCTATTCACCTGCAAATTACTTTCTAGACTGTTTAAGACAGCCCGTTCTAGGCTTGAAGAGTTTTGCACGACTTGTACCGCTGGCTTATTATTTGGCAGTAGGACCTGTTGAAAGGCTTGGGCTTCGCGATTGTTTTGGTGGTAGGGCCCAACAAAAGTCATTAGTCCCGCCGCAAGCCCTTCCATCACTGAATGCACTCGACCCTTAAAAGATCCACCCACAAAGGCGAACTGTCCAACCGAGTATAGTTCTGCAAGCAGTCCGGTTTGATCCACCAATACGACATCGACTTCATCCCAGCTTACAAAATTTGAATAGACTTGATACTTGAGCTCGTATTGTTCAAGTCGATCTTTAATGTTTGCGATATGTTTAAGGTTGGGCTCATGAGGTACCAAAAGAAGTTTAACTTTGCTCCGAAGATTGTTTTGGCTAAAACATTTTAAGATGACATCTTCATCTTCTTCCCATGTTGAGCCAGCAACTAAAATGGGAATCTTGTGGGTTTTTAATTCTTCGTGGATTGTTCTTGGGTGGTCGAGTCGAAATAGAACTTGGTCGTAGCGCGTATCTCCACTGACAAAAATCTGTAGGTTTTTAGAGTGAGCCAAAAGCTCAATTCGGTCCTCTTCTGATACACAATGGGCCTCCGTAAGAAGGCTATAGATCCAACTTCGAAAAGGGCTTAGCAGAAGTCTAAGAACTGGATTTTCTCTTCTTTGGGTCGCAGAAAAAAGAATGGTGGGGACTTTAAACTTTCGGCACTGGCTGAGCATCTCGGGCCAAAGATCGCTGCGTGCAATAAGGCAAACCTGAGGACGATATTTTTTTAAAAATTCGTTCATCGCGCCCGGCGTATCTAGCGGAAGAGGGAGGCTTAAGTCGATCTCCTCAAAGGCTTCAATCGCACTTCTGTAGCTTGGCGAAAAGTAAGTAACCAAGACAGAGGTTTTCGGAGATTCGGCTTTGATCCGTCGGATCAGGGGTTTTGCGTACTCGAACTCGCCACTAGCGCAGTGAATCCAGATGGGCTTTGCCCCTTCTGGAAGGCTTCCTTTGCTGTGCTTTCTAAGTCGCAGCAGAAAACCCTCGCGGACTTTTGAGACAAAGGGCAGTCCTAAGAACACAAGGGCTGAGAGTCCAAAGGGGATAAGCAAAAATCTGTAGATAAGAAGCATGTTATAGCTGGTTTACTAGGGCAGGGCTGAGGTTGTAAATGAAATTAGGAGAATTCTCGGAGCAGCCCATAAGTTTTGTCACGGCCTTAGAAAAACTGACTTTGGCACCCTCAGTCCCAAGAGCGAGTTCGCCACTTAAGGTCGCAAACCGATCCGAAGAGTAAATCGCCTTCATTTCTCCCTCATTTGGAATTCCGCAATCTGAAGATCGAATCAGGTTTTGGGGTGAAGACTCAAGGCTAAGGGCTTCTGAGGTGTGGATCGGTTTGCTGCGTGACTGCTGAATTGTTGTGCGGTCAGTTTTTACAATCAGTTCTTCAAAGCTAATCTTGGATGCGGACAGGCGGACTTTGCCAAATAAACTTGTATTCCAGCGGTTTTCTAGGGAGTTGTTGCCAACTGTTTTTTCCAACAACATGCTTTGATAAAACGACATACTGTAGTGTTTCTCAGAACCTTTTTGTTCTAAAAATTGAAGTCTTAGTTTTTGTTTTAAAGGGAAGCGTTTTGCTTGTCCTGAAACTGTAGTTATGAGGTCAAAATTGGATTCGTCGGTGTAAATCTCTGCGGACTTTATCTGCCCCAGTCGAATGGCTTCGGTGGGAGGGAGTTCCGGATCAAGTTGAATAAGCGCGTACTCAAAGCCCGCAGCTCCTAGGTTTTGGCATTGGCTCCAGTGAAGACGCACCGGAAGGTTTCCTTGGGCATCAATAATAGGAGAGTTGGGATTAAAGTCAGAAGAGGGGCAACTGGCTTTTTGATCCGGAAAATCAAGTTCAGCAAGGCTAATAATTAGATTTTCGGCCTCAATGATAGCAGCCAGACTAAATGTTAAAAGCGTGGTGACATTGGCTTCAGTTGGACGAGGTTTTCCATCTACATTTCCATCGTCTGGGCCAGGGCCAGGCTTAGGCGGTGTAGGATTATTGCTTTGAATGCGAGTTCCTTCATTTTGACTGCAAGCTAAAAGTGCAGAGCAAAACAAAGCAAGCCCAAAAATCCGAAAAGACTTTTTCACCAAAACCTCCCAATCCATAGGATAGATTCTATTCAACCAGGCTTATTTCGGTTTGGGCAAGCGCTTTGTGGGGGTTCTTGGGACTCTATCGAATTTAATCTAGCTTTGCGCCCTTTGAGAGTCGGGATAGGCGGGGAGTGAGAGCTCCGGTTGTGGACTTATAGTTTAAGTATTCTTTTTGAAGAGGGCTGTTAAGGAATTTTTTTTCTTCTTGAAAAATTCCCGTTAGGTAAAGTCCCAGAAGACAAAGAAATAAAATTAAACTAATCGGATCGAAAGTTAGTGTGAGTGCTGAGAGGTAGAATAGAATATAGGACAAATAAACTGGGTGGCGCACAAAGGAGTAGGGCCCAGATTTGACAAGGTTTTCAGGTGTGTCGCGACTGAAAACGATTGTGAATGAGTGGCGTTTTGCGGTCTTTGAACTCCAAAAATATAAGGCTAGAGACAGAATTAGTAAACCAAGTGCAAGGCTTCCAAGTGGAGAAATGGCGGGTTGATCTGTCCAGATTTTCCAGATTGTATAAAACCAAAAACTGGGGGTAAGGATCTTTAGGCCCAAGTATAAGACCTTATGCTGGTCGTTATGACTTTTAAATACCCCGACAACAGACCAGGCAAACAGACCGTAACCGAACAATAGGACTGCCAAGTACAAGTAAAATGCTTCGATATGGGCCCCCGCTTCATTTGGATTGTATGGATGCGCGGCTTAAAGATCAATCGAGAGTCAGAGTGGACCTAGACCAAAGTGCAAGGTTTGGTAGTTAACTTCATGATTTTCCTCGAAAGACCGATAAAACTTAGAGGAAATTCTGACATCATGAAGTGGCTTGAGCGCGTTCTATATTCTATGTTCCCAAACCTTCTGGTTAAGGGCAGTCGTTGGGAGTCCATCTGGATTGAGCGAGAGCGTGAAGAGTTTTTATTCACAGCTCGAGTTTTCTTTCCGATCGCGGCCATTGTTTACGCGGGACACTACTTTTTCTTTGATAAATACTTGGGGTTGACGCCCTTAGATCATTGGTTTCGCTTTCGATTCTCTATGGCGGGATTAGCAATTCTTGGTTTGCTGTTCTATTCCATTCCAAAACTTTACAATCGAAGTGGTTACAAAATTCCGATGCTTTTGGTGGTTTGGGTGTTTTGTTATACTCAAGCTCGGGTCAGTGTCTGGTATCCAGAGGCCCCTTACCTTTTTGCCTATGGCTTTGTGTTTATTGCTGCGATGATGATTCGAACTTCAGCCTTGAAGAGTGCGATTTTTGCTATGGCGATCATTGCGAGTCAGAGCCCCTCATTTTTAGAGGCGGGGGTTTCAACTCACATGATCCTAAGCGCCGCCGTCGTGGTCATAATTTTTATTGTTTTTTCTCGCGTCAACTATCAAGACGAGATTCAATTTTTCATCGCAAACCTTGAGAAGATGGATGCACAAAAGAAAATCATTGAGTTGAATCTGGAGTTTACAAATCAAATTAAAGCATTTCTTCCACGAGAGATTTCGAAGCGTCTAAGTGACAATATTAATATGAAGCGAATGAGTGTTATTCAGGCCATTGACGATGTTCTGCGACCAAGAAAAAGTAATGTGGCATGTATGTATTCCGACATCCGTGGCTTTACTCAGGGGACCAAAAATTTAGATGGCTACATTTCGCAAGGTGTTCTGCCCAATGTAAAAGCTTGTACAGAGGCAATCGAAGAAAGTGGGGGAATTCCACGAAAGATTGGGGATCTTATTTTCTCCTATTATGACCATCACGAGAGTCGGGTGAATCTAATCAATTCCTTGATAGCGGCGGGATCGGTCATCGACATCAATCGTCGATTTAACGAGGCAGATCCTCACGGGATTCAGATTAAGCGACATGTCTTAATTTCGTTAGGAGAGGCATTTGTAGGAAACTTAGGAAGCTACAACTCGTCTATTGAAATTACGGCCCTGGGAAGTCCAGTAAATTTGTTGAGTCGAATCGATGAGCTAACAAAGAGCGAAAAGCTACAGGGAATTCTGTCAGCCGATGATGTGATCCTGGATTCAAATGCGGCTGAAGTCTTTAAAAATTTAAGTTTAGGAATTGAGCTTAGACGTATTGCCTTGGGTGAGTTAGAATTAAAAATCAGAGACTTCCCAGAGGTACAAGAGATCTACGTTGTTCGCATGGCGAAAGAAAATTTTGAAAAAATTTATGGCCTATACACATTTATGGAAACCGCTTCAGAGGAGATGGCAGCATGAGCAGGGGTCAGGGGAATGAAGTGAGAGTTTTAGAAGACGATGGGGGCGAAATCAATATCCATGGAACAATTGTTCCGACGGATGTTAGGCAAGGGGAGCCGGTTAGGGCTCTTGTGAAGTCTCGCGATCCCCAGATCAAGTTTAATAAAGAGCTTCGTGTATGGAAGCTTAGCCCACTTGGTGTGGAGCTGTTAATTGATGGAAAAGATGATATTTTACCGAAAGGTATGTCGATTGATCTTGAGTTGACTGTTGGAAAACAAGTTTTACAGTTTGGTGGTCTGGTTGTCGATTTTGTTGCAGAAAAGTTAAATCGAAACTTCATCGGAGTTCGGCTTATACGAAAAGAAGACCGACGGACCGGAGGAATCGAAAGACGAACTGAAGCTAGGTGGCTTTGTTCGGATCAGTTTTACCCCACGGTCGTTGCTTCTAATCCCGCCAAGTTCAATGATTTTTTATACTTTAAAGTTAGAGATATTTCGCTGCAAGGGGCGCAGCTAATTACTAGTTTGCGGAATAAGTTTATCATTCCCGGAATGCAGCTAGAATGCTTGATGAGTATTCCAATGATTGGGCAAACCAAGATGAATGTATTGGTTAAGCACGTTCGGACCATGACTTTATTGGGTTCGGAGTATCTGGCCGTAGGGACTAGTTTAGTGAATCCGCCCGCCGTGCTCAGGGGAATGATCGGCCAATACTTGATGCAGTTTGCAGAAATTGCAAACCCGCGTGACCTTGTTGATTCTGGGCTAAGACCCCATTCGGTCTCTAAAGCCGTTGAGTTTAGTTTTGTTAAGTCTGAGCAAGAGTATAGACAAGTCTTGAGTCTTCGATATGCAGCCTATAAGAATGAAGACAAGTTGGCTCCCGGGGCGACCGAAGCGGATATGGCGGATATCTATGATTCGAGATCGCGAATCGTGATTGGCAAATATCGTGGAGCAATTGTGGCCTGTGCGCGCTTAACATTTAATTCTTACGATGACAAAATGGAGCAAGAAGAATTCGTGGCGTGGCCTGTGGATCTTCCAAGACGAGATGAGTCTTTAGAGATTATGAGAGCCTGTACGCATCCAAATTTTAGGGGAAGCGATCTTCTGTCGGCGATGTTTCAGTTTATCGCGATTACGACCGTCCAAGCCAAGAGAAGATGGATCATTATCTGTGCAACTCCTCAGATGTGCCCACTCTACGAAAAAATTGGTTTCTCGAAAGTGGGGCTGAGTTACAATCATGCAAAACTGAATGACTCTCCTCATGAGGTCTTGATGGCAGATGTTCCTGCGGCCATGATGGGGCGTAACGTGGGTCCGATCGTATGGAATGTGTTGTGGCACGATGTTTCTAAGTTTTTACGTGAGTATGAATTGATCACACCAGATCCGGTGATGGCAGTTCGGGTGGGGATTTATAAGTTGCTTCGTCCGCTCTCTATATTCTTGAGATATTGGTCTCAACGCCCAAGAAAATCTGTTCGAGTTCCAAGTCACAAAACGGCTTAAGGCTTTAGCTGAAACAAAGCCATCTGTGTGGGAGATCCGTAGCGAAAGTCGGGCTCTCCAATTGGAAAAAAAGTTGTTGTGTATCCTTGTCTTAAGGCAAGAGCATTGGACCATTTCTCGAATTTTTGACGATTCCATTCAAAGCGATGATCGGGGTGGCGAAAGACCCCATTGGGCATATCGTGGACCTTATTGTACTCTTGATTTGGTGTTGTGATGATGACTTGATTGGGGCGCATCGAAGAAAAGACGGCTCGCTCCACAAGGCTTAGTTTATTCGGGTCAATATGCTCGATGGTTTCAAGTAAGATGGCCGTGTCGAAGCCCTTTAGCTCTTCATCTTCTTCTGTAAATGACTGAAGCCGAATGCTGAGTCGTCCTGACTTTAGATCATTTTGATAAGTTTGATTTTGTCGTGCAAGATTTAAAACCTCGCTTGAAATATCGATCCCAACAATTTTTTCGAGCTGCGGAAGTTGGACGAGCCTTTCAAGCAAAGCCCCCTTGCCACAGCCCAAATCAAGCACACTCTTAGATCCAAGCTCGATAAGGTGTTCAAGAACAAACTGAATTCGCTCTTCGGTCAGCGATCCGTCAATATCATAATCCAAGACTCAATCTCCAAAGGGGACAGGACCACTTTTCTGTTCAGCCATAATCCATTGATATGGGTTGGACCGGAAAAGTAGCCCGGGCCAATACTGGGCGGCAAGTTAAAAAAGGGACATGATGGATTGAAAGGCTTGGTTGTAAAAATTCGGTCCAAGCTGCAAGGGATCTTTTTCGACAAATAGGTAGGCCGAATAACCCGAGCCTGCCATCAAGCCCGTAAGACTTGAGTAATAAAGGCCTGCGTTCAATCTTAGCGCTGACATTTGTTTTGAATGATCTACTTTCGCGGCTTCAATGACCAGCTGATGTTCTTTGTCGCTGAGTTGTTCGCGGTAAACATCCAAAAGCTCATTAAGCTCGGTTTGTGCTGTGGCAAGGGTTCCCATTCTTAATAGAAAGTGTTACCTCTGAGGGCTTGATCCCAGCAGCTCCGAAAGTTCCAGGCCCGACAGATAAGCCTCTTTACGGTACTCTAAATTTCTTTGTTTGGCCTGGAAGAGTCGGTCTGCTGCACCGGCCATATCCTGAGAGCTTCTGACGCCACGGCGGTACTCGGCTATAGTCATTTGATAAAACTTTTCGGCCCGTTGTATGTTGTTTTCTTCTAAGTCCAAGCGCTTTTGTATCGACTGACTGCGAGCAAGATTCTGTTCTATCAAAAGTTTGAGCTGATTTTTTTGACCGGCCACCGCAATCTCGTTACGGACCAGTTTCTCAGAACTTTCCCTTAGGTCCGAGGAATTCTTTAGGCCGGTAAATATGGGGATCGAGGCCTTTAGCATTAAAACGTGATTATTATTGCGCTCGTAAATTTCATCATCATCTGCAAGTTTTCCGTAACGTCCTTCGAAATCAATCTGTGGTAGAAACTGTCCCAAACGAGATCTTTTTTCGAGGCGAGAAATCTTAGCTGAAGATTCTTTTTGGATCAGATCCGGATTGGATTCGAGAGCGGATTTTAAAAGACTTTCAACCGAGCTGGGTGGGATTTTAGGGCGTAATAGATGTCCATTGACTTTGATTTTAGGTCCGGCTTCGCGTCCAAGAATTTGTCTTAATTCACGCTCCTTTGCATCTTCGTCAAAGCCCAGAAGATTTAAGTCAGAAGCCAAGGTTGCAGCACGAAACTCGAACTCAATGACGTCTAGGTCTGAGGTCAAGCCAGCGGCTTTTCGCTTTCGGGCCATCTCCATTTGGTTCTTATTGATTTGAATTGCTTGCTCTTTCAAATGAAGACTTTCTGCAAGATACAATAGTTCGTAATAAAGTTTAGAGATCTTACGCTCAATGTCCTCTTGCAATTTCTGATGAGAGATCAGGGCCAGTCTGGATTCCTCAAGCTGGATTTTTGCCTGTGCCTCATCCCGTCCACCCCGATATAAATTTAAGTGTGCGGTTCCATGAACGAAGCCACCTTCGCTTTCGGTGTCGTCAAAGCGATTACTTTGAACTCCTCCATCGATGGACAATTGCGGGAAATAGACGGATCTCGCGGATCTAAGGCGGGCTTGGGCTTCTTTAAGTTGTTGCTCGGACTCCTTAAGGACAAAGCTATTTTTTAGCCCTTCATCGAGCAGCGCAGACAATGGGATGTCTCCCATTTTTGGATGATCGGCGAAGCTTGGGCTCATCCAAACTTGCAAGGTGAGTAAGGCTAGGATTAAAGAGACTCCGCGCATATCAGAATATCCTAATTTTTGGGCTCGATTTGAAAGCTAATTTCTTCGGTCTTAGATTCGTGACTTAGCTTTAAGCTCAGTTTGTAGCGATGGGAGCCCTTTGGGTCTAGCTTAGCGCCGTAAGAAGTTTTGTCCGCTGTCCAGCTAATTGTTTGGGACCCTTTGCCCCGAGGAAACTCTGCCTTGCCTTCCAACTTTACTTTTGAAGTTTCGATAGGTTTCATATCGTGATCGAAAATGTAAACCGTCAGAGCGTCTTTTTTTGATAGAATTTCTACATAAAATTCATCCGTCCCCTTTAAAATGCCGCCGTGAGGAGCCATTTGAGTTCCCGGAATTTTATCATGTCCTGGATGAGCGAAGAGGCTTAATGGAAGGGTTACCAGTAAAAAAATGACTAAAGTTTTGAGCATAAATCTCTCCTTTTTAAAATTTTGAGTCGTCCGAATGGATTTCTGAAATAGATTTCTCTGCAGAGGCTCTTCCGTAATTAAAAAAGATCACAGGGGTCAAGATCATGTCAATCAGAGTTGAGCTAATCAGACCTCCGATGATCACAACCGCGACCGGATGCAGAATTTCTTTTCCGGGCTCTCCATGTGAAAAGGCTAGGGGAGTAAGGGCTAAGATCGCCGTCAGTGCAGTCATTAAAACTGGGGTCAATCTTTCAAGTGAGCCCCGGATAATCATATCCTTAGAAAACTTTTCGCCTTCATACTTCATCAGGTGAAGATAGTGGGAGATCATCATAATACCATTTCTGCTTGCGATTCCGCAAAGTGTAATAAAGGCAATCAGGCTGGCTACCGAAAGAACTCCGTCGCTTAAATAGATCGCAACCAGACTTCCTATCAACGCAACCGGTATGCTTAGCAGAACTTGAAAGGCCACAAAGCTGGATTTGAAGTGACTCATCAAAAGAAAGAAGATTCCGGCTAGGGATATTAATCCTAAAATGAGGATTAAGCGGGAGGCGCTTTTTTGACTTTCGAACTGTCCACCGTATTGAATAAAATAGCCTTCGGGGAGTTCGACATCTTTTTCGATGCGGGTTTGAATCTCGCGAACGACTTGTTCAATCCCTGATCCCTTCACGTTTCCAGAGACAAGAATTCTTCGCACAGCGTTTTCTCTTTGGATTGCATTGGGCCCAGAGGTTTCATAAATATCGGCAACCATTCCCAGGGATATTCTTCTTCCATCAGGCATGATCTTAACAGTCGTATTTTGCATTGTATCTAAATTCGACCTAGAACCATCGTCAAAGCGCATAAAGAGCTCGATGATCTTTTGTCCCTCAACGACTTGTCCGAGGACTTTACCATTTAATGCGGATTCTAATCGATGAGCCAAATCTCCAAGAATCAATCCGTATTGTGCGGCCTCATCTCTTAGCAGTTGAATCTTAACTTGTGGAATCAAGGATTGCTGTTCGACCTGAAGATCCACCAGGCCTTCGACTCCATCAAGTTTTTTGTAAATTTCAGCGGCTTTTCCTCTGAGGGTGTCCAATTCTGGGCCAAAGATCTTTATTGCGATTTGAGCCCGAACTCCAGACATCAAATGGTCTAAACGATGAGAAATAGGCTGCCCGATACTAGTAAACACATCGGGCACACTTTCAAGCTTGCTTCTTAAGTCGTCAAAAACGAGTTCTCGCTTTCGGCCGGACTCATGAAAATCCACATCGATTTCACTGTAATGAATACCTTCAGCATGTTCATCAAGCTCGGCACGTCCGGTTCTGCGTGAAACGGACTTTACCTCTGGTACCGACAGGATCAACTCTTCGGCCATAGTCCCTAGTCGATTCGATTCTTCTAAGGAAATCCCTGGTCGGGCGAGAAGATTGATTGTGGCCGTCCCTTCATTAAAACTAGGAAGAAACTCGCGATGCAAAAATGGAAAAATTCCAAGAGAAAGAATGAAGAGGCCTGTGCAAAGTCCAATGATAAGTTTAGGACGATCTAAGACTTTATTAAGAATGCGCCGATCCCAGTTTTTAAGCCAAACCACAAGGCGACTATCTTTTTCTCGGGAAAGCTTCTCAGGATTTAGGAAATAACTGCATAGAACGGGAGTGACCGTCAGGGACACAATTAAGGATGCAATCAGGGCTAAAATGTAAGCGACTCCAAGCGGAATAAAAAGTCGACCTTCGATTCCACCCAATTGAAAGAGTGGAACAAAAACCAATATAACCACAAATGTCGCTAAAACAATGGAGTTTCGAATTTCAGAAGAAGCTTCGTAGACAACTTTTAAATGGGGCTCGGGCTTCGTAAGAGCCGAGTTTTCTTTAAGGCGGCGAAAGACGTTTTCTACATCGACGATGGCATCATCCACCAGTTCGCCGATAGCTACGGCCAGTCCCCCAAGCGTCATTGTATTTAAACTTATTCCGAAAAAATCCATGACGATCAATGAAGAAAGAAATGAAAGGGGGATCGCGGTCAGAGTGATCGCGGTGGTTCTAAAATTAGCCAAAAAAATGAAAAGCACAAACACCAGCAACAATGTTCCATCGAGTAAGGCTTGCTTCACGTTAGAAATTGCGGATTCAATAAAATGACTTTGTTTAAAAAGATTTCTTTCCAGTTGCACGTCTTGTCCAAGACTCGAACTTAAGTCAGAAAGCACTTCATCAATTTTTTTAGTGAGCTCGACAGTGTTGGCCCCGGGTTGTTTTTGAATACTTAAAATGACAGCAGGTTTAGCGTTAACGCTTCCATCGCCGCGTTTGACCTGACTTCCAACCTCAACTTTTGCAATATCCTTGACTAGGACTGGGTGCCCCAAATGAAGGCCCACTACGGAATTTAAGATTTCCT
Source organism: uncultured Pseudobdellovibrionaceae bacterium (assembly GCA_964389375.1). Taxonomy (GTDB): domain Bacteria; phylum Bdellovibrionota; class Bdellovibrionia; order Bdellovibrionales; family UBA1609; genus CAYMDP01. Next base: position 12,751 of record CAYMDP010000026.1, read on the forward strand.
CTTCCGAGCGGATTTGCCCGATATTACGAATTAAAAATTCGCTCTTATCGAGGTCAATATAGCCTCCTGTGGTGTTGCGGTGAAGGGAGGACAGGGCCTCTTCGATGCTTTCAAGCGAGAGTTGGTAAGTTTGAATTTTCTCTGCTGAAAGGAGAATCTGATATTGTTTTACTCCTCCGCCGATAGAGATAACTTGAGCTACTCCTGGGACGCTTAAAAGTCTAGGGCGTAAAGTCCAGTCGGCAAGAGTTCGTAGTTCTATGGGACTGACTTGGCCAGATGGAGAGGAAAGACCAAGAAGCTGAATTTCTCCCATGATAGAAGCGATCGGACCCATGACAGGAGAAAGTCCCTCGGGAAGGCGCTCTTTTGCGAGGGCCAATTTTTCTGCGACCAGTTGGCGGTTGCGATAGATGTCCGTGTCCCAAGCAAACTCAACATAGACAATTGAAAGCCCAATTCCGGTTGAAGAGCGAACGCGCTCCACTCCAGGCAATCCTGTTAAGACCGTCTCGATCGGAAGTGTGACTAAGACTTCGACTTCTTCGGGCGCCATTCCCGGCGCTTCTGTCATAATGTTTACAGTGGGGCGATTCAGATCAGGAAAGACATCCACCGGCATTTTGGGAAGAACAAAAAGACCATAGATCGTAAGAAGGGCCGCAAGTGCTAAGACGATGGGTCTGTTGTTTAAAGAAAGCCGAATTATAAAATCAAACACTCAGTTGAACTCCTTAGAGGTAACAGTTCCCTTTTTCCGTCTCAGCGCATCAGAACCCTGCAGTTATTCATGAGAAGGACTTATTATATTTATCTGATGCGCTGAGACGGAAAAAGGGAACTGTTACCTCTGCTAATGATGGTGGTGGTGATCTTCTTCCTTGTCTTCTTTTGCGGCTTCACTTTTCTTTAAAGACAAGGGGAGATCATAGGTCATGTCCATTCCCTTTTGGCCCATCCTTTGGCTTCGAACAATTAGCTTGCCGGGCTGATTCAAATCTACATCTTTTTTGAATGAGCAGAGATAATGAGTTTGGTGGCCCATGCAATTTGCTTTTTGTGAAATCTTTCCCGCCAGCTCTAGCTCGACCTTCGAGTTTAAGAGGGTTGGATTTGCAAACTCCATATCTGATAAAAATACTTTAAGTTGATTTTTTTCGACGGGCACAAGTTCCGTATGGAAAGCTCCAGGCATACGAATAAAGCCACCATTAGGCCCTGGTTTATCTTCCCCATGGCCAAATGCAAAGTTAGATCCCATTAGTAATAAAAGATAAAACAAGGACTTCAACATTTTTTAAACCTCCAGAAAGATTTCTGTTGAGGCTATACCCCCAGGGGGGTATATGTCAAAGCGATGTCAAAAAAGAAAACAAAATCTCATCCAGACCACACGAAGCACCTCAAACGCTTAAAGCGAGTTCTGGGGCAAATCCACGGAATCGAAAAAATGATACTGGATGCTCGTTATTGCCCGGATATTTTGATTCAATTTAAGGCCGCGCAGGCTGCGCTGCGTTCAATAGAAGCTGAGATCTTTAAGACGCATCTTGATGGATGTTTAAGATCTGCCTTTGAATCGGGCAAATGGAAAGAAGCCGAAACTCAGGTTCAAGAAATTCTTAAGCTGACCTACGACAGAAAAACTAAATCTTAGGGCCTGTGCTCATCGAGAGGTACCGTGAAATGAGGACGCGCCCTAGTTTGCCTGCCAGACCTTAAAGCGCCCTTCTCCCGCATAGGCGTGAACACGAAGCTCATATTGACCGGGATCGCCAGCGAATTGAACTTGTTCTTCGGAGCTCACGCTGATGGATCTTGCAACTTCACTTAACAAGCCTGTTTGTGAATTTATGCGGTAAAGATACAAATCAAAATCGGTTCCGCTGGGCCCCACAAGCCAAAAAGATTGAAGCTTCGAATCCATCCTGTCCAGTCGCCGTCTGTAGGATTGGCTCGAACTCAAAGTGCCCTCATCGCTAAGAATACAGTTTTGACAAGGACCTGATGAAGGGGCCTCATCAAAGCTGACCTTAAGACTGACTCCCGAAAAGTTAGTGAATGCGCGAATCGTAACATAATACTTTCCCGCCGAGGTTTGCGCGAAGACACAGTTTTCAGAGTTTCCATTTTTATAGGGGCGGCAATCATAATCGCGAACATTTGGAGACGAACCAAAGCGAACATAAATGTCGGCATCGCCGCTGCCCCCTGAGATTTCAAGACGAAGGTTTTTGCTGCCTTCCGGAACCTCAATTGAAAACTGAAGTTCCTGGTTTTGTTGGGCCGAAAGTGGACCTCGAGTTTCTCCATTTTGCAGATTTGAGTTTGGCGGCTCATTTGGCTCGGACTCAGTCAGTAAAAATTCTGAGCTGAGAAGAAGGTTTGGAGACCCCGATCCGATTTGACTGAGTTTGTTTTGGGAGGCGGCTGACCGCAATTGACTTAGCAAGGTTTGGGGCGAGGCATTTGGGTTTTTGGCCAAGTATAAAGCGGCGACTCCTGCGGCGTGGGGCGCAGCCATAGAGGTTCCGCTTAAAGTGCTTACGGAAGTATCGGAGTTAATACCTGCGGATTCGATATCGCTTCCTGGAGCAAAGATATCCACGCAGGTTCCAAAGTTTGAAAAGCTAGATCTTGAGTCTTGACGAGTGCTGCTGCCGACGGTCAGTGCTGCAGTTGATCGTGCGGGCGAAGATAAACAGGCATTTCGATTTTCGTTTCCTGCAGCGACCACATATGTCACCCCGGATTGAACCGAGTTTGCAACAGCATCATCGAGTGCCTGAGACACTCCTCCACCTAGACTCATATTAGCTATGGCAGGTCTTTGTGTTCGGCCAGTCACCCAATCCACGCCCGCGATAACGCCGGCAATAGTCCCATTCCCAACGCAATCCAAAACCCGGACACCATAAAGAAGACTCGACTTTGCAACACCAAAGCGTTTGCCTGCAATTGTTCCGGCGACATGGGTCCCATGACCATTACAGTCTGAAGCGTCTGAATCATTGTCGACAAAGTCTGCGCCACTTTGTACTCGGTTTTCGAATTCCTGGTGGCTGCTGCGAATCCCAGTGTCGATCACATAGACGTGAACATGCTGTGCGGAATTTTCTGGAAAATTATAAGTTTGATTTAAGGGAAGAGCACTTTGATCGATTCTATCCAGCCCCCAGGGCGCTAAGCTTTGTGTTCCGTTGATACTGACGACTTGATTTTTTTCTAGATAAGCTACCGTGGGATCACGAGCGAGGGCTTCGGCTTGCTCTAAGTTCAGTTTGAACAAACCTCCTCGCAATGCCTTTGAGTAAATTTGCAGGCTTTGAATTTTGTATTGATCGGATAAAAGATTCAGACTTTTTTGAACAAGCTGATGGGACTCTTCAGGGGACAAGTCATTTTTTGAAAGCCCTGATTTAAGGACCAAAATGTATTCTTGCTCCTGATCTATATTTTGCTTTTGAGACAGGGTCTGGGAATCGGTGCAACTGGACCCGGCGATGCTTATAGAAAGGATGAACAATAGGCGAAGAACATGTCTTTGATTAAACTGCATCAGAGGCCCTCCTTGGCACTTTCCATTTTCTTGGACAGCAAGGACTGTCAAATCGGTTAACAGGACCAGTGATTTATGTATTTATGCCGCGAGCTTAGGCCTGGGCCTGGGTAACAGAAGATTAATTTGATTTTAGTTTTAGAAGCGGCTATCCCTTGAGGTATGAAAATCATATTTTTTGCTATTATACTTAGTCTTTCGGTTACAGCTGGTGCCACTTGTATCCCTAAAGGTGAGGCCCAAGTCCTTGCACAAGACTTTGTGGATCAGACAATCTGTAATCCGCAAAATATGGTGACTGAACAAGACTTCGAATTTTGTCAGATTGCGACTTCTAAAATTGAAAATGATTTGTGGTTTGATTTTATGCGACAACTTTGGACCGTGACCGTGAAAGAGTATGAATGTGCTCCGGCGGCCTCTTGTTGGGAGTGGATCACTATTTCGTGCGGCGGAGAACTTAGTTATTATCGGGGCGGAGAAGACTAAAGCGGGCCGTTATAGGTCCCCCTGCAATCCTTCATGCGACCATATTCCTGAATCCGAACTGATATAATAGAGAGCTGTGGCATCGCGCTTGTTCGGCCCATTCTTTGTTCTTGAAGCTCAAAAATTTCTAAAAAACCTGATCAATCAAAAATAATTCGACGCATTAAGAATATGTAATTAATAAGATAATCGCCTATTAGTTCCACTATGGAACCAATTGTTTGCTATTTCATAAATCCTATATAAAAATTTCAAAACAGCATACAGACTTAGATCCAGTAAAGGATCTTACTCACGGAGGGTATATGAATTCATGGACGCAACTTTTAGGACTTAAAAGATCCCTTCTTTTAGTTCTATTGGGACTTTTCGGTCTTAACTCAGCGGCTTCAGAAGGGAAACGCTATATCGTTTCCATCGAATCGCCGGTGACTTACTTTTCTTTAAAGCAATCCAGCCAAAAGCCAGATGCTTTCCAATCTCAGGCTTTTAAGGCTCTTTCTCAGTCCGGCGCACAGATTGAAAAGCTTTTGGACAATGTTCAGATGGCGATTGTTAGAGCTCCATCCGCAGAAGCCTTAAAATCCCTTCAGGGAAAGTACGGCATTGTTGAAATTGAAGAAGAATTTTTTATTCCGGCCCCAAAGCCGCGAAAAAGAAGTGGGGCAAAGGCCGTTTCAACTCCTGAGTTTGTTGGAACTCCATGGGGTATCGATTCAATGCGTGCTCCCGAGGCTTGGAATGTAGCAGGTAAAGGTGCGGGCATTCGAGTTTTGGTTCTAGATACAGGAATTGATAAGGATCATCCTAATTTGGTCAGCCGCTTCGAAAAAGGTCGAAATTTTTCGACGGTAGATCGCACTGCGCCTTATCCTTACTTTGATTCAAATTCTCACGGAACACATGTGGCGGGAACAATCGCGGCTGATGGCAAAGACTCTGGCCTTGTCGGAGTGGCTCCAGAAGCAAAGATTCTTGCCGGAAGAGTTTGTACTGGTCAGGGCTGTTCTTCAGTAGCTGTTGTTGATGGTGTAAACTGGGGGATTCAAGAAAAAGTGGACGTCATGAACCTGTCACTAGGTGGACCTTTTCCTTCAAGCAGTGCTGAGCGTGCATATGCTGCAGCTGCCGCAGCTGGAATCGTTGTGGTTTGTGCCTCTGGAAACGATGGCAAAGGAAGCGTTAGCTATCCTGCAGCTTACAGTTCGACAATTGCGGTCGGCGCGATTGATGAAGATCTAAAGAAGGCTGATTTTTCAAACTGGGGAGCTTCTCTTGATATCATGGCTCCTGGAGTTGGAATTCTTTCGAGTGTTCCTGTTGGAACTGGGATTTCATCACAAGTTTTAGTTGAGGACTCTGGAAAGACTGTTGTGATTAAAAGTATTCCGGTCGATGGTTCTGCTCAGATTGCTCAGCCTCTTGTTCAAGATCTTGTTTCTGTAGGTCTTGGTAAGCCAGAAGATTTTAACGGCAAGAATGTGCGTGGAAAGATCGCATTCATTCAGCGCGGTGAAATTGCTTTCGGAGACAAAGTTAAAAATGCAATCGCGGCAGGAGCTGCGGGTGTATTGATGTACAACAACGATCCTGTCATGATCTTGCCAACTTTGGGTGAGAATGTGACTGTATCCATCCCAGTTGTATTTATCTCTCAGGCTGACGGTAACCAAATTGTTTCTGCTCAAGTTTCTGAAGCCAGCATTTGGACTCGTCAAAGTGACTTCCAAGAAATGATGGGAACTTCAATGGCATCTCCACACATTGCTGGCCTTGCGGCACTTATCAAAGGAGTTGATAAGAACTTTTCGTCTGTACAGGTCCGAGATATTCTAAAAAGCACAGCCATCCCAATGTCTCCCGCGAATCAAACGGGTGCAGGTTATGCCGATGCATTCTCTGCAGTCACAAAGGCTCGCACTATGGCAGGTCTTGTGATTCTTGATCAGGCCGCTGGTCTGTAGTTCGAATTTAATAGAAAAAAGATCTGAAGCGCAAAGTTGAAAGACTTTGCGCTTTTTTTGTGCCTTAAAGATGAGAATGCGTCCTAGGGTTTCGCGCAGTCAAAGACGTCGGAATCGCCATTTTTCCAAAGGTAAGCCATGGTATCTGACTCGATTTCAAGAAAGTATCCGGTGCTGCGTTTTAAATTCGCAAGGGCGGTCTCTTTAAAAACTTCAAGGGGAGCCCCATCTCCTAGATAAAGATGAAGTTCATTTTGGAATTCGAGAATCTTTGGAAGATCCTCGCCACAATCGTAAGCGACTTGAACTTCTAAAGAGTTTGCAGAGGCCAAGGAACTGATCATGGCAGTTAAAACCAAGGCGATGCTGGATAATGACATAATTTTCTTCACTTTTAACTCCAAGAATTGGTGGACGTGACAGGAATCGAACCTGCGACCCCGAACATGCCATGCTCGTGCTCTCCCAACTGAGCTACACGCCCACAGTCCTTAAACGGCGGCCAACTTATCGAACCTTGGACCACTGTGGCAAGCAAATAATTTCTTGAAAAATTAGCGACTTAGCGGGTTAATGTGAAGGCTTTTCTTGGAGGTTATAGAATGCGCGCACTTTTGATTTTACTTCTGATCTCACTTTTATCGCCTTTTGCGAATGCAAAGGACCTTACAAGTCGGCTGGGTGTTGGGTACTCGGACCAGTTTGGTATCACTGAGGGCCTGACAAGTTTGAATGTTCGCTATTACCCAAGCGCAGATTTGGGGATCTCAGCAGCCCTAGGTGTAGACACCGAAAAAAATAATTCTAAATTTGGCTTCATGGCAAAAGTCTTTCGTGTGGTCTTTAAAGAAGACAATATGAACTTTTTTATGGGCGCAGGAGCGGGAATTATTAGCCGCGAAGAAAACGGCACAAACAGCTCTGGCTTTGAGCTTGATGGCTTTTTTGGTGGAGAGTTTTTTCTTGCAGGCCTTGAGAGCCTTGGATTTATTTTTGAAGCCGGGATTGGAGTCACTTCAATTTCTTCTCAGGTTCGCTTTCGGACCATCGGAGATAGTCCTCTAAGGGCGGGAATGGTTTTTTACTTTTAGTTGCAAGGGGTTCTTAAGTGAAACAAAAGAAGATTGTTCGAACCGATAATGCTCCAGAGCCAGTGGGCCCTTATTCTCAGGCCATTGAGTTTGATGGGACTTTGTATTGTTCTGGCCAGATTTCGATTAACCCAAAAACCGGTGAGGTTTTTACTGGAGCCGTTGCTGAGCAAGCCAGAATGTGTATGGAAAATGTGAATGCGGTATTGATCGCCGCGGGTCTAGATATGTCGAGAGTCGTAAAGACGACGATCTTTCTAACGGACATGAAGGACTTTGCTGCTGTGAATGAAGTCTACGGCAGTTATTTTCCGTCAGAGCCGCCGGCTAGGTCTTGTGTTGCCGTCGCAGCACTTCCAAAAGGTGTTCAGGTCGAAGTTGAGGTCTTGGCAAGGCGAGGCTAAATGTGAAGCGCGTCTTTAGTGTTCTTTTAGTTCTCTTATTGTCTTTATTCTCAATCTATCGATTCTTTGAAGAGTGGAAGCTTGTGAGTGGCTTTCCGGTGACCGCATGGCTTGAGGATCACTCTGCTGATTGCGCTGTCGTTTTGACTGGAGGCTCGGGGAGAGTTCGCGAAGGTTTTGACCTTTTGGAGCAAAGACAAGTTCGCAAACTTATTGTTTCTGGAGTTCACCCAAGCTCTGGGTTTCACGAAATCTTTCCGCAATGGCCGTTTTATCCGGAAGTTAAAGAGAGTGATGTAATCTTAGATCGAAGATCGGGTACGACCTTTGGGAACGCTCAACAGACCCTCCCTTTGGTCGAGGCTCTAAATTGTAGAGGGATCATTCTGGTCACTTCTCAAATTCATATGCATCGGGCCTCAATGACCTTTGCCGGAATCTATCCGCCAGACTATCCGATCACTCTTCGGAGCACATTCGCTGGTGGAGCCAGGCCCGACCTTCTTGATCTAGGTCTAGAGACCTTCAAGTCCTTGTTTTATACCCTCTGGGTTTACTAAAAGTTCTCTAGTTTTAAGTAAAGACATTCGCAAAATAGACCGAAAATTACTTAAGAAACAAAGATTTTTTCTTAAGAGATTTTGAGGACTATGCGCGGACTTTCGCAAACATCAAATGGCATTGAATCCCTTGGACGGCAGGTTTTAGGGATCTTGAACTACACGATTCAGGTTTTTCTGATGATCTACTTGGCCTGTCGTGCGGCTTTGTTTGATCAAGCTCAAGGTTTAGGTTCGGTGATTCGAGTTGTCTTGAATCAGATATATTTTACTGGATGGCAAGCGCTGCCTTTGATTTCTGTTTTGGCCTTGGCCTCTGGAAGCATTGTGATCATGCAATCTGCGATGCAGCTAAGTCTTATTGGCGGCGGAGGAATGATCGGAAATCTTTTGGTGATGATTATCGTTCGAGAAATCGCACCCCTTTTAACGGCACTTGTGGTGATTGCCAGATCCGGAACAGCTGTGGCCTCCGAAATCGGAAGTATGCGGGTGAATAGAGAGATCGAAGCCCTAGAGGTGATGGGGATCAATCCTCTGTCCTACATCGTATTTCCAAGACTAGTGGGCGGAATTTTAAGTGTATTGTGTTTGGCTTTTTATTTTATAGCAGTGGCCTTGATCGGTGGATTTTTAGTCACTCGTTTTGTTCAGGATATGACATTTGCCTACTTCTTAGATTCAATTGCCCAGGCCTTTACCTTTGAAGATGTGTTTTTGTTTATACTTAAGAATTCATTTTCTGGAGCGATCATCTTTGTGATTTGTTGCTATCAGGGACTCTTGGTTCAGCAAAGTCCCCATGAGGTCCCTCAAGTTACAACAAAGGCTGTGGTCAATAGCATTATTTACGTCACCATCTTTAACCTTGTTGTCACAACACTTTTTTATCTCGGTCAGCTGATGAAGTTGGGAGTCATCTGATGTCGGTGACAGACTTTAAGTTAAGCCAGTTAGAATTCAAGGACCTCAGTTTTGGGTATAGACCTGACGAGTTAATTTTTGAAAACCTAAACTTTAAGTGGCCCACAAAGGGAGTCGTTCGACTTAAGACCGACGGCGAAAGCCAAGGCCGATCTACTTTGCTAAAAATCCTGGCGGGTCTACTGCCGGTCAGTTCGGGCGAGTTTTGGCTCAATCAGGAGCTTGTGAACGAAATGTCCTTTGAAGCCTTTCTGCCGTATCGTTTGCGTATTGGTTTTGGCTTTGAATTCGGTGGTTTGATTAGTAACAAAACAATCGCGGAAAATATTCGCCTACCCTTGGACTATCACAATATTGCGGATGAAAAATCGCGCATAGCCAGAGTCGATGAACTTTTGGATCTATTTGACCTCACGAAGGTGGCCCACCTGAGACCCTTCGCAATCGCAGGAAGCCAAAGAAAAGCCGCTTGCGTTGCCAGATCTTTAGTTTTGGACCCTTCTGTTTTGATCTTGGATGAGCCGACAGTCGGATTGAATCCAATTGGGATCCACACTTTGAAAGCCCACTTGGACCTCGGCGTGCACGATGGAAAAGTACAGCTTGCGATTGTTGCCACAAGCGACAGTCGCCTTTTGGCGGGTTTAAACTATAAGACGGTCGAGTTAAGAGACAGAAAGTTATTTGATTTAGGTTATGAAACAGATATGAAAGAGGCGGTTTAGGGATGAAGTTTCACTTTAATAAATTCGAAAGAATCGCAGGACTCTTTGTGGTTGGCGCCTTGGTCGGGTGCCTTGCAATGGGTGTATTTATTGCGGTCAAGAAGGGTTGGTTTGCCTCAAAGCTTCACTTTGAAACTTTGGTCACAAGTGCCGAAGGTCTTCATGAAGGGACCGTCGTTCAGGTTGCGGGAATTCGTGCGGGCAGTGTTACCGATATCGAATTGATCTCAGCAGAGAAAGTAAGAATCCAGTTTTATGTCTACGAAAAATTCCAGAACCAAATCCGAAGAGATAGTACGACTCAAGTTGTCCGCCCATTTATTATCGGCGAGAAAGTGATCGAAGTCAGCATTGGAAGTTCCGAAGAGAGTTTGCTTTCTGGAAATGATTTTATTGCCTCAAAGCCTAGCTTTGACGTGATGGATTTGCTGAGTGGACGAAAGATGGGGAATGCGCTTGCAACGATCGAGAAGCTTGCGGACAACTTAAAAATACTTGGAGAAGCATTCTCCGATCCAAAAAGAACTCAAGCTTTAGTCAAAGTCTTCGACCGTCTTGAGCCACTGGTAGACAATTTAAACTCAATGTCCCATGAGTTTGCGAAGGTTGGCCGCAGTGTAAATAAGGGACAAAGAATTGAGAGTATTGTGGGGAGTCTTGCAAAGGCGAGTGTAGAACTTGAAAAGCTACTTCCAGGCTTTTCCGAAGAAGTCCCTGATCTTGGTAAACAGCTTGGGCAAATCGTAAACAACTTAAATGTGTTAACGACAGAGTTTCAAAAATTGACTCCTGCGATCACTGCGATTGCTCCTGAACTTCCGCGGACTTCCTTAAGAGCCGTTGAGGCCTTGGACGAAACCGTTGTGCTATTAAAGGCGATGCAGCAATCCTTTATGCTTCGTGGAAATGTCGAAAAAGTCAGAAAGGCTGAGGAATCTCGGCAGCCGGCAGGGGAAAAATAGTATATATGACTGGATTTAGCCCACAGCTTTACCAGCCCCAAGAAATTGGAAAGTCCTTGATTGAGGTCGGAGTCGATCTGATTCAGTCCGAGGGACGCTGTGTACTGAGTCGCTGGTTTCATTCGACTCAAGACGTAGATCTTTTTATTTGGCAGGATGATCGAAATAATATCATCAAGCAGCAGATCTCTATGTTTGGACAGGTTGTTGAGTGGAATATCGTCGAAGGTCTGAAGACTGGAATGATTGTAGAAGAATCAGACTCTGATTCCGATCAAAAGGTGAAAGGCAGTGAACTGATTCGTTACGACCAAAGCCCTCAGGGCTCGTCTCTGAAAGTTTCGATTGAAGTCCTGCAGCATGTAAAGGGCCTCTCAGCCTCGGATCTACAGTGTTTGCTGCATAACTTCAGAACCGGTGAGCATATGGGTAGTCTTGATCCGCGGGTCTTGGTTGAGCGCTTCGGAGGCCGAGATTCTGGGTTATTGCTCGAAAAGTCCATCCTAGCCAGTCTTGTGCACCGCCTGTCCAGATTCTTTAAAAAAGCAGGCTAATTTTACTTCTCGGCCGAATTTCACTCGGCTAGACTGAACTTTTGATGCTAGAAATATATTGAGTGAGCAATCTTTAGAACCTTTTCTTGTGGGTTTCATATAAGTGCTTTGGTGGTCCTTATTTAAAAATTACGTTTTTTCAGCTCGTGCTGGGGCGGTGGTGAGAACCATCGGACTTATCAGTGTTTTGGGTATCGCAGTGGGTGTGATGTCCCTAATTCTTGTGACCAGTGTGATGGCGGGCTTTAATAACTCATTTTCAGAGCGTCTATTTAATGTAGAGCCTCATTTGATTTTGGCATTTCCGAAAGATCAATTTAAGTCTCCCGAAGAATTCTTAAAGGAAGTCGACTATCAATTGAGGGTCCTGGGTGGTTTTGAAGTCGATGAGATCTTTGTTTATGTATCTCAAGATTTGATTGTTCGGACTCTTGAGGGAGTTTTTGGTGGGGCCATCGCAAAAGGGAGTGAGGCGGGAGTTTTAAATCGTCTTAGAGAAAGAGTCGCAAAGTTAGATGCTGGTCGCTCTGAGACTGAAATCCCTCAGGCTGAAATCGATTTGGCGACGTCCAGTTTGGAGCCAGGTGAGATCATCATGGGAATTGACCTTGCTCGGACACTGGGTGTGTTTGAAGGGGATGAGGTTCTTTTGATTCCTCCAGAAAGTCTTTTGCTGGCGGCAGGTGAGGTCCCCCGGTTTGACAAAGTGAGAGTCCGCAGTTTGATTTTCACAAGACTAGTGGATTTTGATCAAAAGTTTATTCTGTTTAATAAAGGGCACAGCCTTCAGGGGATGAGCCGCTCTCCGGCTCGTGAAGAGGGAATAGAAGTTCGGTTTAGTAATCCCCATATAGCAAGTCAGGCCCAGGAGTTCTTAAAAACAAGAAAAATTAATTCCGAAACTTGGGTTGAGCGCAATCGAACGATGTTTTTTGCCTTAAAGGTCGAAAAGTTTGCCATGACAACTTTTTTAAGTTTGAGCGTGCTGATTACAGGCTTTTCAATCATTTCAGTCTTGATTCTTTTGGTACAGCAGAAACGAAAGGATCTAGGGGTTCTTATGGCAATGGGACTTTCGCCTGCTCGAGCACGAAATGCCTTTTCGATGATTGGGGTTTGTCTTTCAAGTTGTGGGATTCTTTTAGGCGCCATTTTAGGCGTTGGAATTTGTTTAATTCTAGAAAAGTACCCTTTAGAAATCTTGCCAGATATTTATTACGATGTCTCGATCCCTGCAGTTGTCAATTGGGCCTCGGTGGGACAAATCTTGCTTGCGGCCTTTGTCTTAGCAGGGCTCGGCTCTTGGCTGCCAGTTTATTCTGTTTCGCGCTTGTTTCCAGCTGAAGCCTTAAAGGGTCACCGCGCCGGAGCCGGCGAAGTCTAAAGCCAAAATTAATTTTTTATTTAAACCGAAAGATCGAATTCTCTTAAGACTTGCGTGAGAGAGGTTTTTTTATCCGTGGACTCGGATCGTTTTCCGATAATCAATGCACAAGGGACGCCGTAAGTTCCCGACGGATATTCCTTTTGGATTGAGCCAGGGATGACCACGGAATTTTCAGGAACCCGTCCTTTGTAGATCACTTCTTTTGATCCAGTCACGTCGATGACCTTTGTTGAGGCGGTGATCGTAACTCCGGCGCCAAGTACCGCACCACTTTCAATCAAAGCCCCTTCGACCACAATGCAACGGGACCCAATAAAACAATTGTTCTCGATGATTACCGGAAGTGCTTGGATGGGCTCTAAAACCCCGCCGATCCCAACGCCACCAGATAAGTGCACATTGTCTCCAATTTGTGCACAAGATCCAACGGTGGCCCAAGTGTCGACCATGGATCCGGCACCGACGTAGGCGCCGATATTGACATAAGAAGGCATTAAAATTGCGCCCGGAGCAATAAAGCTTCCTCGTCGAGCCAGAGCATGGGGCACAACGCGAACCTGATCTTTGGCACTCCATTTTTTTAAAGGGATTTTGTCAAAAAACTGAAGGTCTCCAGCCTGAATTGTTTCCATCTTTTGTACGCGAAAATACAGCAATATAGCTTGCTTTAGATCCTGGTTTGTCTTCCAGCCGTCGCTTTGTTTTTCGCAAACACGAAGTTGCCCGCTATCAAGTCCGGCAATCAGTAGTTCCACGGACTGTATTATTTCACCCGCCCAGTTTTCTGTCGGTGTTTTTAGACAGGACTCAAAATTAGACTGAATTATTTTACGTGCTTGATCGGTATTCATCCGCGCTCCTCGACAAGTTTTAAAGCTTCAGTGACTGCTGGAACGTGAATATTTAAAATGCTTTGACTATCGAGCCCGCGCTCAACTTCATAAGTTAAAGTGGGGATGTCTCGCTCAAGCCCTGTGTAGGTTCCAAGACAGCCCGGAGTGGGGTAGCCGATGGAATCTTCAACTTTATAGCCCGTAAGTTTTGAAATCACTTCGGCCTCACGATGACATTTTCCGTTTGTATTTAAGAGGGGTTTCCAGGAGTGAAAACTAAAGATCAAACTAGGAGCCTCGGTTTGAATCCAGTGAACCAGAGCTTGATTTTCACTTTCGCTGTTCGCTTCAGGTCCGGGATAATAGCGTTCTTCTAAAACGTCTTTGGTCCAATCATTGGTGGGAAGATTTCGATTCAGATCGACACCGCGGATATTCTTTCTTTGTCGAAGTAAAACTCCATCTAGATTGAACATCGGGACCAAGGTCAATTGAAGACGATACGGAAAGTCGAGCAAAAACTTTTCAAGAAGTCCTTGAGCTAAAACAACCCCTTCGATTTCATCTCCGTGGACACCTCCAAGAAGAAGAAGCTTAGGTCCATTGGTTCCGAAGCGATGCCCAATAATTGGGAGGTTGCTTTGTGATTTACCGAAGATAAAACTGTTCACTCTTTAAGCCCTCGTGGTACTTTGTTTTAGTAAAGTTGCCCCTCAGGGTCAAATTTTTTGGGAATTTATATGGCTTATGGCTATCAAAATGGAAAATTAAGCCTAATGCAAGGGGATCAGTCCCTTGCGCTTCTGGATCTCGCCCAAGAGCTGCCTGTTTATGTGTATGATCTCGATGCAGTTCAAGCGCAGGTTCAAGAGTTAAAAAAGGCCCTCCCCAAGGCTCAGATTTTTTACGCCATGAAAGCAAATTCAAATTTAGAGCTTTTAAAATTTCTTCGAGGCTTTTCGGGTCTTGGTCTTGATGTGGTCTCCCTTGGCGAAATGAAGCGTGGAATCCAGGCCGGATTTTCAGCAAAGGAGATGATTTTTTCTGGAGTAGGAAAATCAGTTGAAGAAATTGAATTTGGCTTAAGAGAATCTTTGGGTCAGTTTAACATCGAGAGTGTCAGTGAACTTAAGCGAATTGCAAAAATTGCTTCAAAGCTAAAGATAAAAGCGCCTATTGCAATTCGGTTTAATCCCGATGTTGAGGCCGAGACTCACCCCTATATCAAAACCGGATTTCGAGAGAATAAATTTGGTCTTGGACCTGAAACTTGGCCAGAGCTGAAAAAGGTTTTGAATGAATTTAAGTCCTCGACGGAGTTGGTGGGACTGACTATGCATATCGGGTCTCAATTAATGACTCCAGCTGCAACTTTAGAGGCCATCGAAAAAACTAAACTCTTTGCAGATCACTTACAGCGTGAAGGTTTTTTAATCCGTACTTTCGATATCGGAGGGGGCTGGGGAGTTGATTACTCGGTCGCAGATGGCGAAAAAGTTCGACTTCAAGAATTTGCTGAGACGCTGAGGCCCAAGCTGGATCAGTTGCCATACAAAATTTTATGTGAACCTGGGCGAATTTTAGTGGCGCGATCCGGAGTCTTGCTGGCAAAAGTGGAGTATATTAAGCGAACACCCTACAAGAACTTTGCAATTCTAAATACTGGAATGAATCATCTTATGCGGCCGGCACTTTATCAAGCTAAACATCGCATTCTTCCTCTTGTCGAAAAATGGGGGCAAAAAGAGACCTTCGATGTTGTTGGTCCGATTTGTGAGTCCTCGGACACACTGGCGCACAGCTGTGATTTTCAGGGACTTGAAGAGGGTGATCATGTTGCGATCATGGATACCGGGGCCTATGGTTTTGTGATGGCAAGCCGATATAACCTTCACGAAGAACCTCAAGAAATTCTTATCCAAAACGGAAAGCAGGTCGAAAGTTTGTGAATCAATTTATAAAACGAAAAACAGCTACGGTTTTAAAAGGCTTATTTGCACTTTTGCCCCTGGTTTTATCGATTTATTTAATCCTTTGGGTCGTGACGGCGACAGAGTCCTTTGCGGAAAAGTTTTTGATTTGGTATATCCCCGAACATATGCGGGTCCCGGGCCTAGGCCTGTTGACTGCAATCCTTTTTATCTACGTGGTCGGACGCATTGTTGAAAACCCCTTTCTTCACCGAGGCTTTAAAAAACTCGAAGGGGCCTTGACCATTGTCCCTCTGATTAAGACAGTGTATTCATCGATTAAGGATCTGACATCTTTTTTGGCTCCGAAGTCGAATCAAGACGCAAGCCGAGTGGTTGCGGTTCGTTGGCCCGGGGCCCAGGTTGATGTTGTGGGTTTATTAACTCGAACAGAACTTTCAGATTTACCGGACGGGATCGAAAAAGAAGGACGTGTGGCGGTTTACTTTCCGATGAGTTATCAGATTGGCGGATACACGGTGTTTTTGCCCAAGGAATGGATTAGACCTTTAGAGATGGGAGTCGATGAAGCAATGAAATCTGCTTTGACCGGTTGGATGAAGGACGAATCAGTTAAATGATTTTTGAATCGATTAATCCCGCAAATGAGCAAAAGATTGCGAGTTTTGAGGCAGACAAGGCTTTAGAGCTTGAGACGAAGTTGAAGCAATCCCATGACTCTGGAAAAGCATGGAAAAACTTAAGTATTTCTGATCGAAATAAGTTTATAGAGAATTTAGCTCGAGTTTTAAGACGAGATTCAGAAAAACTCGCTCATCTTATTACGAACGAGATGGGGAAGATCTTAAGCGAGGCTCGCTCTGAGGTCGAAAAATGTGCCTTCGCCTGTGATTATTATGTGGCCCATGGAGAATCTTTTTTGGCTGAAGCCGAATTTGAATCCTCAGGAATAAAAAGCTTTGTTAGTTTTCAGGCCCTGGGCTGTTTGTTAGGCATCATGCCTTGGAATTTTCCACTGTGGCAAGTCATTCGCTTTGCGGTGCCGGCCCTTCAAGCGGGCAACAGCATACTAATAAAACCTGCTCCCAATACAATTGGTTGTGCTTTGGCTTTGCGGGATTGTTTTCTTGAGTCCGGCTTTCCTGAAGCTGTATTTCAGAATTTGATTTTAGATGTTGAAGATGTGTCAAAGGTGATTCGAGATCCACGAATTGCCGCTTTGTCTTTAACTGGAAGTGCAAAAGCGGGTCGGGCGGTGGCCAAGATCGCGGGAGAGAGTTTAAAGAAATCGGTTTTGGAATTGGGAGGAAGCGACCCCTATCTTTTGTTGGATGATGCCGATTTTGAGCCTGCTTGCAAAAAAATTGTAAACTCTAGGATTATTAATGCGGGCCAAAGTTGCATTGCCGCCAAAAGAGTTTTCGTAACCCAAAAGAATTCTGAGTTTGTCAGAGGACTTATTCTGGCCGAGCTGAATGCAAAAAAAATGGGAGATCCCTTGTTAGAGGGGATGGATCTAGGTCCCTTGGCTCGAAAGGATCTTCAGCAGCAATTGCGGACTCAGGTTCAAGCCAGTATCAATGCAGGGGCCAGACTGCTTTTGGGATCGGAGCCTTATTCTGGGAAAGGCTATTTTTATCCACCAAGTCTTCTTGAGATGCAGTATTTGGGTCAGCCTTTGCCGGACGAAGAGTTATTTGGACCCGTTCTAAGCTTGATTGTTGTTAAAGGCGAGGACGAGATGATTGAGGCCGCGAATCAAAGTCAGTACGGTCTTGGTGCAGGGATTTTTAGCCGTGATTTGGAGCGCGCGGAAGACATGGCCCGAAGAAGTCTAAATGTGGGAATGTGTTTTATAAATGATTTTGTAAAGTCCGAGCCGGGACTTCCTTTTGGCGGGGTTAAGAATTCCGGCTACGGACGAGAGCTTTCATTTTTTGGCAGTCAAGAGTTTGTGAACATCAAGGCTGTAAAGATTTTCGCCTAATCTCAAGACTGTCTCTGATTCATTTTTAAAGGTGGGTGTCGACGACTTCAAAGCTTGTCGGACTGACCGGATTCATAATCTTTTCGGCCAGGGATTGAAAGGGATCAAGAGCATCGGTGGTCAATATTTTAATTTGTCCCTTCTGGTTTTGTTCGTTAGGTAAGATCACATGATCGCGAAGATCTGTTTTGATCAGTTCTGTAATGGACTGAGCGGAATCGATCAGTCGAATGTTGGGACCGGTTACTTTTCGGATGGATTCTTTTAAGATTGGATAGTGAGTGCAGCCCAAAATTAAAGTATCCATTTGGCTTGCGACAAGAGGTTGAATGTATCGATAGGCAATTAAATTTGTTAAGGGATCATCAAACCACCCTTCTTCGACCAATGGGACGAAGAGGGGGCAGGCCTGCTGAAAGACTTCGATTTCCGGATCTAGTTTTTTTAGTTCTTTAAGATAGGCTTGTCCGCGAACGGTCGCTCTAGTTCCGATAATTCCAACTTTTTTATTTAAGGTCGCTATATGGGCCTGCTCGGCTCCGGGGCGAATGACATTGTAAACCGGAATGACAGAGTCGCTTTGCTGATCCAGGATCACGCTGGATGCCGAGTTACAGGCAATCACGATGGCTTTAGCCTGCAGACTTTTTAAATACTGAATATTTTGATGTAAAAGTTTTCGAATTTGATCTGGGGATTTGCTTCCGTAAGGGAGTCTTGCAGTGTCGCCCAGGTAGACGAAGTTTTCTTGGGGGAGCCCTAAAGCCAAAGACTTTAAGACGGTGAGTCCGCCCAGGCCTGAATCAAAAACTGCAATGGGAGAAGAGGAGGCCTCGAGGTTTGTCATCGCTTCTAGAATAGCTGATTTTTAGATTTGGTCCAATGGACAAAAAAATAACCGGCTTTCATTCTGAAAGCCGGTCACCGAAAAACCTATCTACGAATCCTTCGTAGTTTTTTTTGAATTGAAGTTGCCCGGCAACAGGGACTTCACTCGCAAAAGGGTGTTAACAACGGAAGGAGAAACAACAATAGAAATTAGACTAAAGAGGCCGGCTAGAGGGGTCAAAGAGAGAATCAGTTTCTAGACTTCAGCCCAACAAGTGCCCGGCACCTGACAGTGGGGCACAGCAACAAGCTTTGTTAGAATCGAATAGAGAAGGTTTCTAGAAGGTCTCGCCGCGCCATATACGGAAATGGCAAGGCCCGGTCCAGTGGGACAGGGGGTTCTTCTTCTAGCGCTTAAGTCCGTGGGCGACGGATTCACCAAAGCCCATCGGGGACATTTCCATAAAGGAAGCGTTCTGAAGCAGATCCGAAAACTGAGAGGCGTTCAGGTAACTCATCCCACTCCTTAAACCGCCAGCAAGCTCGTGAATCACATCAGAGACATGGCCCTTGACCGCAACGGTAGTAGATTCACCCTCTGGAGCCATGCCTTCAGGAACTCCCCCACGCCAAGAGTTTTGGGCGGATCTTGAGGCCATTCCACGGTAATGCTTTCTCCCATTGTGAATCTCGCCAGGGGTTTCAATTGCTCCAGCTAAAATGGATCCAAGCATCACCGTGCTCGCTCCTGCTGCGAAGGCTTTTACGATATCACCAGAGGTCTTAATTCCACCGTCGGCAATTACGGGTATCGAGTGCTTTCTTGCGACTTCCGAGCAAAGTGCTACGGCCGTCAATTGAGGAACTCCGCAGCCCGTAATGATTCGGGTCGTGCACATAGATCCAGGTCCGATTCCAACTTTAATCGCATCGGCTCCTTCGCGGATTAAGTCTTCAGTGCCTTGAGGAGTGGCCACGTTTCCGGCGATGACATCGACTTTAGGGAATGTATCCTTTAGCCATTTTAAAGTCTCGAGCATGCTTCCGCTGTGCCCGTGGGCGATATCGATGGTCATTACATTTGTTCCAGCCTCGATCAAAGCTTGAGCGCGCTCTTTATAGTCGCCATTGACTCCGATGCTGGCCCCGATATTTTTTAAGCCCGCTTCTTTAAGGCTTCGCACTTGATCGGCCTGATCCCGCAGACTCATGAAACGGTGAATGATTCCAAAAGCTCCAAGCTCACTCATCGCTTTGGCCATTGGGCCTTCTGTGATGGTGTCCATATTGGCGCTGATAAATGGAAGTTCAATGCGAATATTTTTTGTTAACTGCGAGCTTAAATCTGGATCTTTTCTGGATTTAATATCCGAGCGAGTTGGGACGATTAAAACATCGTCGTAAGTAAGGGCGCGGCTTCGCGCTTTAATTCCAGTCCAATTAAAAATAAGCTCGGTCATGAATCTAGATCCTTTCTTAAATCGTCAGTTTCGAGACTGCGATACAGTTCAAACTCGAAGCTAATGCTATACATCGAAATCAGCAGAGTAAACAAGATGCTTAGGGCTGTGGAGGCGGGTTTTAGATCAAGTGGAAGAAGCTCAGACAGGCTTGAGGCCAGAAAATGAGTTCCCATAACCCCGAGGATAAAGACCATTAAGAACCCCACGGATCCTTTGGTCAGCTTAGAGGAGTGAAGAAGAGCATCCCGCTGGCCTTCTTTGTACTCGCGATTAAAAATCACGATAAAGGGTACAAAAAGATAGCGAAGATAAAAATAAAGGCCCGGCAGAATAAACAGAATGGACCACAAGATAACTTTTCCCATAGCGCGAAGGCTTTCTAGGGTCAGGGGCCAGACATCTCGCTCGGCCCATAAAAAAAGTGATGTATTCGGGCGTTCCAGCTCGCTGTCGAGGATTCGAAGGGGGACTATAAAGAATAAGAACAGGCTTAAAATCATGTCGATTATGGCAGGACCTAGTCGGGCAAAAATCATTTGCTGCTGATCGATTCCGTAGCCCTCTGGAAAGGACTCGCCCCAGAAATAGCGCACTAACCAGCAAATAAGGCCCAGAATCAAAAGACTTAAGGGATCCTTTTTAAGGATTTTTTTTATGTTAACTGCCGCAGTTTTAAGCAACATCCGGCGAGACTGAGATTTTGCTTGAGTCATTTGCCCGAACCTCAAGTGAAGACAAAGGATTTTAGGTCTCTAAAGAAAAACAAGATTGACAGCAGCGCACTCAAAAGTCACTTTAAATGACCTTTTCACAAGCATGCCCCGGTGGCGAAATTGGTAGACGCACAGGACTTAAAATCCTGGGTTGGGTCACACTGACGTGCCAGTTCAAGTCTGGCCCGGGGCACCACTTCCAAAAATACTGAATTCCGTATTCAGAATTCAGAATTCTGTATTCCAAATCCAGAATACCGAAGCGGACCCGCTTGACTTTGCGCCCCACTGCCAAGTGCCAAATACTTATTGAAGCAACCCGGAATAAGCTTGGGTTTTATAGATCAAGGCCTGCACGGCTTGCGCGTACCGGGCACTCTTGTCAGCCTCTTCAAATGGGAAAAAGTAAATTGTCCGAGGACCGGATTCGTTTTTAGGAATGTCTTTCTGCACTTCACGCATTTTCCCCTTAAGGCCATTTTTCTCGCCCATATGCAGGACCAAAACCTCTGCTAGAGGAATTTTATGGGCCAAAAGACTCGGTATCTTTTCTGCGTGATTCGACCCCAAGTAGACAACAATAAGTTCATCGCGCTGCAGGTCTCGATAAGAGCGCAACACTTGCTTTGCCATATTCAAATCTCGAGAGTTCACTTCATCAATCATGTAGTCCGGGACTTGAAACTGCGTGGCTATTTTTTCTTTTGTCACTTTTGGGATGAGGGGCAAATCGTAGGTGGTTCCTGATCCGAAGTCGTCTAAATCGATACCCAGCAAAGGAAGTCGGACATTTTTGACCCAGGACAAGAACTCAGTAAAACGCTCTTCAAAAAGCTTCGAATTCAATTTGCTGGGATTTAGGTGCTTCGATAGAAAGGTCTTAATGTCGAAAGCCGGATCCCTTAAAAACTGATCTAATGAGCTTTGCCAGCTGGGCCAGATAAACTCAGTCAGAAGTATTACCGGACGATTTAGTCCACATAGCTGATCGAATAAGATTGTCTCAGTGATGGGCTTTGGAGAGTTTGTGTGGCTCTCGCCAATAAACACGATCTTCTTGTTTTCTATCGCAGCTGCAATTTTACTTGAGCTGTCGCGAACTTCACAATGCGGAACACGAGCAAGTGTTTCGGCTCCGACAATGGTCGAAGCAATGGCGGCAAAGAATAACCCGAATGAGACAATAAAACTAAGACTCATCGTCACAAGTCAATGCGACCTGTTCGGGCGCTTCACCAACCAAGGTGTACATGGCTACAGCTTTTTTTCCATCAAAGATGAGTTTAAGGATATTAAATGTCTCAGTGTCTTTGACGGCACTCATTCCTCTTCCGTAGACGAGGCCTTGACCTCGAAAGGTCACGTCTGCCAATAATCTGTTTTCATTTTTTGCGGAGAGCTGAACCGAATAGTCGCTGAGCAAGTTATCTTCAGCCACATCTGTAACTTTTGCCGAAATTTGATGAATGTCGGAGGAGCCAGAACATCGGATGGTCTCTGCCTGCGCTTGAGCGTACGCAAAAACGACTAAGAATGCGATTAACAATTTCATATTTTCTCCAGGTTTAAAGGGGTCCCCATCCAAATACGTTCAAAATTGGTACGTAGCATAAACGACAGGACGCTAGTTTTAAAGGGCCCCTGTAAATAAGAAAGGCTCGTCAACTCGATGTTGGTGTTTAGGTGCCCGTCGTATTTTTGCGTAATGTTTAGGTGCCCGTCGTATTTTTGCGTAATGGGGCGTCGCGAACTGTGAAATCGGGTTTTTAAGCAAATCGCGTTTACACTCAGTTACGCAAAAATACGACGGGCACCTAACGGTGCCTTTATAAGCGAGATGGCCTTTAAAACTGGATATAAGTTACAGTCCCATTTCTGTATTTTGAAGAAAATCAACCTTCTGCTACACGTTCCTTAGTTTCAACTTAACAAAAGGATACACATGAAAAAAATTATTCTCGTCAGTCTGCTGTTGGCTCCGTTTTTTGCATTTGCTGAATCCACTCTTGATGGTTCTGAATTTTGCCGAACTTTCGTAAGTGGTGGAGTGTTTGGGCAACCAGAACGTGAAGTAAAACACTGTGTTTCATTCGATCAGGGGATTATGACAGACAATGCCAACACATTTTTTGGCAATCCTCCGGAGGCCCTTCCGTATCGCATAACCGAAGGTGGAGTTGTAGAAACCGAGCGTGATGGCAAGTGGATTCAAAACTATGTTATCGAAGAAAAAACCTTGGTAAACCTGGGTAACTTGAATCAGGTACTGGTTTTGGTCGAAGAAAAGTGTGACTAGGTATTGAGTTGATTTGTGCTCAAGGCAGTGGCCATAGGCGACCGCCTTGAGCCCTAAAAAGTGAGACAAATGAGATTTCTGATCGCGATGGTTTTTGGAGTTTTTATGAACTTGGCAGAAGCAAAAGATCTTTCGAACTTCGACAAGCTGTGGAACTTCAGTAAACCCGCTGAAACCGAAACAAGATTTAGAACCCTTTTGCCTGAGTTGAATAAGCTAGAGGACAAAGATTTCTATCTACAGGTCCTCACTCAGATTGCTCGGACTCAAGGCTTGCAGCGAAAGTTCGATGAAGCTCTTAAAACCCTGGACCAGGTGGATGCCGAACTTTCGCCTCAAACTTTAAAGGCAGAGGTCCGCAGTCATCTAGAGCGGGGTCGGGTATTTAATTCTTCAAAAAAGCCACTAGAGGCGCTTCCTTTTTTTAAAAAAGCCTATGAGCTCGCTCTAGACCGCGGGATGGATAATCTTGCAGTTGATTCGGCTCACATGCTTGCTATCGCAGAGTCGAGTCCCAAAACAAAGCTTGAGTGGAATGAAACTGCACTTCAGCTTGCCGAAAAGTCAAAGGACCCGCAGGCAAGGGATTGGTTAGGCTCTCTTTATAACAACTTGGGCTGGACCTATCATGAGGCTCAAGATTTTAACAGCGCTTTGAGGATGTTTAAAAAGGCCCTCGCATTTAGAGAGTCCAAACAAGAAAGCTCTTCTATTCGAATCGCGAAGTGGAGTGTCGCTCGAGTGCTTCGTTCTTTAAAGAATTATGATGAGGCCCTGGCCCTTCAATCCGAGCTCGAAATGGAGTTTAAGAAAGCGGGTCAAGTGGACCCCTATGTTTTTGAAGAATTGGCTGAGTTGAATTTGATTGCTGGGAAAAAGGCTCTCTCGGAGAAATACTTCGCTTTGGCTTATCACGAGCTTTCGAAGGACGATTGGTTTAAGTCTAACGAAGCAGACCGCTTAAAAAGAATTCAAGATCTAGGCAGAGTGAAATAACTCTGCCTTTGGGTTGGTCGATATTACTTAACTAAGAATTGGCAGGTAAAGCCCGAGCCTTTACCGAATTCAAGGGCCATCTTCTGATTTTGACTGTAAGTCAGGAGAACGACACCTTCTGCGCCATCTTCAAGTTCAAATTCGGTCGTCACCAATTTTTTGTAGCCACTTTCTTGGCGCCAAGAGGAATGGGCTGAAATCTTTTTGGGATCGGTCGCTCGACAGACCTCATGTTCGTTGGACTTTACCAGGCTAATGCTATGACCAAATGGAAAAAGAAGATTGCTGGATTCAGACAAAGTGAGAGTGGCTTGGTCGTGCCCATCTGGAGCGTAGATTGAAATCTCAAGTTTGCACTCAGTTCGATCCCCAAGATAGCTTGATTCAATGATCTTTCCATTTAGGATATAGGTCGTCGTGTCCTGTGATTCAATAACTTGATCTGCGATTGATCCCAGTTTTACATGGGTGTAGCTCATACACGCAGACTTAAAGCTTTCTGCTTGAGTCGAGACTCCAGAGAAAATTAGAAAAAGAACTGTGGCGGCTTGGATCATTTTGTTCACAATGAACTCCTTAGATTGGAGGGAGTGGGGTTTACATGGGATTCAATAGTGAAACCATTAGCAGAACTGTGGGCATTTCCATAAGAAATTCGACTTGGATTGCTTTGTCGTGAAATGCTTTTATGGATGCTTAGGTTTTAGACGTTTGTCGAATATTGTGTGTTTTAGTCTTTTGGGTTAAGTTCGGCGCTGAATCGATTTGATCTTGGGAGACAATATATGAGTTTGTTTTTAAAACTGATCATTGCCTTTTTAGCCCTCACAGGCTTGGTCTTCCTTCTTGGGGAGTTTTCAGAAGTCGAATTTGGGCAAGGTAACTACTGGGATCACCGAGGCGTCCTTTTCTTAATCTTTGTTAGTATTTTTCCAAGATTAACTCTGTTGTTTTCAAGTGTTGCCTTTGGCGGAGTTTTTTGGTGGTTAGGCTGGATATTTGCCCCAAGATTTTTAGTTGCGATCCTAGCCACCCTTAGTTACTGGAATCAAAACCCTATCCTTGTTATCCTGTCTTGGTTGATCGCGATTAGTGGCGAATCGGGTGAGAAGGGGGTCGTGGTCCGAAGGTCATACCGGCCCCGAGCTCATCGGCCAATTTTAAATCCAGATGTCATTGATGTGACTCCAAATTCTTCCTCGAATAAGACCCGTGAGTAGGGCTTCAGTTTTTGAAGATAATTTGTTCAGTTGGCCCCTTTTTTCATAGCAAGAGGATCTGGGTTGAACTTTTCGGTCTCCATGGATAAAAGCAGCAGTCCATTTGATCTGACTTAGATGCCGGGAGATTTTCTGTGAACCACTTCATTTTTATTGTCATTGCTTCCAGTTTTGCCCTGTCCTCATTAGCTTATGGTGAGTCCTGGGGTGACTGGGTTCAATCTCAGCGGGTTGCGGGTGGCTATTGTACGACTGCGGATGGGCAGGTGTTTTGTGAGCAGGGTCCGGTTCGCACGGCAGGTGACTGTTCATGGGCTTTCCCGCGCCGAGGGGTTATGTGTCGGCTTGTGGAGTGCAAGGCCATTGCCGATCATAAACAGGCCTTTGAAAACCTTGGGTTTAAAGTTGTGGGCTCAGATCAAGGGGCCGGTCAAAATGGAGTCTGTAACCTTTATTTTACCGATCCAAACTTCCGTCGTTAAATTCTTCTAATTGATCGTTCCGCCGTTGTTTACAAGATTGGCTTGGCTATGGCTTCCGCCATTGACCGTCATTGTGGTCCCATTCTCTAGAGTTAAGGTGTCCGGAACGGTAAGCGTGAATCCAGCTAAATTTAGAGTTCCTTGAGTCAGGTTCAGATCGCCATTTGCTCCACCAACCAGAGTGATATTGGATCCCAGAAATGCAGTTCCCGAGGATTTGTTGATCTG
This sequence comes from uncultured Pseudobdellovibrionaceae bacterium, assembly GCA_964389375.1. GTDB lineage: Bacteria > Bdellovibrionota > Bdellovibrionia > Bdellovibrionales > UBA1609 > CAYMDP01. The sequence continues at coordinate 38,347 of CAYMDP010000026.1, forward strand.
GATTTGGCGAACCGCACCGAAAGCAGCGGCGTTTCTTGAAATAGTCTGATCCCCTGTGCCGACAAGATTCAGGTAAATTTGATCTCCGCCAATGTCAGATCCGTAAACGACATTCCCGTGAGCATTAAAAGTTCCACGGGTTGTAGAGTTGTCTCCATCTTCAACTCGAAGTTCCCCGAGAACAGTCATTGCGCTTGTCACTAAGAATGAAGAGTAGCGAGTTGAAGTCATGTGAACATTGTTAAACTGCAGCGGCCCCGGCGCGATATCATAGTCCTCGCCATTGTAGCTACCAATAAATTCGATCGTCGAGGTTCCGAAGTTCACATTACCCTGAAGGTAAGTAAAACCTCTACGAATTTCCAATGTACCAACAAATGTTACGGTTCCGCCGGTTGAATCGATTTCAATTTTAGGTGAAACCGAATCAGTTCCGAATCCGGTAATGGTTTGATTCGTATTTCCAGACACTCGAATGATGGCCGATCCGCCTGAGGCACCCCAAACTCCAGAGCCTCCTGATAAAGGGACGTCAATATCTCCCTTTGCCAGGATGGTCCCGTTATTCACAGTGGTTTGTGAATTTGAATTGGAGTGGGTCAATTTTCCAAGGACGGTAATTGTTCCACCGTTAAGATTTAATGGAGAATACCGACTTGCCGCAATTGTGAGTTGATTAAAGGTTTTGCCATTGGCGCTTAGGGTTTCAGTCTCACCGTTGTAGAGACCTGTATACTTCACATGGCCACCGTGATGGTCAAATGTGGCGGCGGCTGCGATGCTAAAGCTATTATACTTAAATTCCAAAAGTCCTGATGTGCTCTTGAAGAAGCCAGCATTAATTGAAATATCGCCGCCAAAAATGGAGATCGAGGAGTCTCCACCGAAAAATGTTCCCGAGTCTTGAATGTAGCCACCTCCGCCAATGGTCATGCCTTGGCCTGGAGCTTGGTAAATCGTCCCTGTGTAACCCGCTTGAAGTCTGAATCCATAGGCGGATATTGATCCATAAAGGATATCGACATTACATGAAGCTCCAGAGCACATCAGATTATTAAAGACGGCAAGATGAGAGCTGTCTGTAAAACTCGATGGGCTCGGTCCACCTAGACAAGTTCCACTAAGGCCTGGGTTTGGAATACTTCCACACCAGTTCCCGTTTTCGCTCCAATAGTTATTTACAGCACCCGTCCAGGTGTAGGGTGTTAAAAGTTTAACGTTAATAGTTGCTGTCGAAGTGGCGCCAAATCCATCGCTGATTGTGTATGTAAAACTGTCTGCGCCAAAATGGCTGCCGTTGGGCGTATAAGTTAGGGTGCTTGGGGACGCAATACTGACCGTTCCATAGGTTCCGTTTGTTGTGGCTGAGATAGATATTGTGTGTCCGTCCGGATCGCTGTCGTTTGCCAAGGGATTTACCGTTATGGCGGGCCCATTATACATCATGGTCAAAGTGTCGTTTGAAGCACTTGGAGCTCGATTTACAAAGAAGGAGTAGGGACTGTTGCTGGCTTCAAGGCTTGCAAGGCCCACTTTTGCAATGACAACGGCTTCGTAGGTACTTCCCAGCGCTAAACCGCAAGACGAGAAATCATAAACAAGGGCCGTCGTATTTTCGAGGGCGCAGGCTACATTAGATCCATTGTAAATCGTGACGTCGTAACTTGTCGCGTGAGTCGATGATCCCCAGTTTACAATTGGGTTTACTCCACCGTTGAGTCGCGCATCTTCTACGGAATCTGCGGCACCAGTAATTCCCTCAATCGCAAAGGCGCCAAGTTCGTTATCTAAAATCGTAATGTCATGAGAGTTTTGAACTCCGATTGAGCCAAAGTCTGAGTTATCTAAAAGAATTTCGATAGTCTCTGAAGCCTCTTGATCGGCATCATCATTAATTACAATGGTGATGCTCGCTGAAGCCTGACCTGCGGGAATATTCACCGAGTTCGGGGCAGTGTAGTCAGTATTTCGCGTTGCACTTCCAGAAAAACTAAGTGCGATATTTGCGGCAGCCCCTAAGGTCTGACTTGAATTCACCTGGACAAGGGCTGTCCCTGCGCCTTCACTGATGTTTTGGTTTGCAACTTGAAAGGTAAAAACGGGAGCTGGATCGTTATCTGTCAGTCGAAGTTGGAACTCAATGCTCTGGCTTTTAAAAACCGAATTTGGAA
>CAYMDP010000027.1:0-13438 GCA_964389375.1 uncultured Pseudobdellovibrionaceae bacterium
ACCGAGAAATCTTTTAATTCTGAAGTTAAGGACTATGGTCGCTGGGTAAAAGACTATGAGCGATATCTGTATATGGGCATCTCGATTGTCTCACGTCGGGATTTTGCTGAAGTTGCAATGGATCGACTAAAGCTCCTCTTAAAAAGGGAGCCAAAAGGTTCGGCAGCAAAAAAAATGAAAGCTAAAATTGAGATTTTAGACCAGGTCAAAAAACAGCACTCAGATTGGTTGGTCTATTCGAAAAGTGCTGAAACCGATAACTCAGATCAGTTTGATTCTTTTATCGATCAGCTTCATCCGGCGGGTGATGAGGAAGGGGCCTATGGGCCAAAGGATGTGAAGTCTTGGAAGAAAGCGATGAAACGAATATCGGCTCTCGCAAGTAGAGGAACAATTTCAAGAACGAATTTGATGGAAATTGATGCGATTTCAAATAACCGCACTCGTCCTCAGACATGGCCTGGAGAGATGATGCATACTCATTCATTTAATTTTTGGTTTTTTAATAAGAACGGAAAAAAGGTCCTCGATCCCTTGAAATCATTTATTCCAGGTGCAGTGAAAGAAGAAATGATGGATGAACTTATTGCGATATTGAATGACCGAAAGTCGGATGTTCATCCGATTATTCTGGCCGCTCAGGTTCGTCAGACGCTGATCTCAATTCATCCCTTTGTGGACGGCAACAAACGGCTTTCAATCCTTCTGGCCAATTTTATTCTTATGCGTGCGGGTTATCCACCGGCCTTAATGCCGAAAGAGAACGAGGGGAATGATCTTACGGTGGCCTTGTTTCCTTATGCGAGCTTTGAAGATCAGGTTCCTGTCGAGAATTCATACAACACCATGATCGAGGCGATTGAAAACTCATATCGCGCCCTTGGATGGTTGGAGTAAGACTCGTCGCACTTCCAAAAAAACCTCGCTTTCGTTTGAGTACAAGTTCTTTTAAGGGCTATACTTCCTTCAGCCTTGGAGGAGTTTGTATGTATAAAATCATTGGGTTTTTGGCATTTATCCTATTACTTTCTGTTGAGAGCTTTGCAGAAACTTTTGAAGTTGAAGTCTTAAGGGCTGATTTGGCGCATCCTTGGTCCGTGGCGTTTTTGAGTGCAAATGAAGTGATTGTGACCGAGCGAGGTGGTGGAATTTTTAAACTGGACCTTATAAAAGGCACAAAAGTTTCTCTGGTCGGTGGGCCGAATGTGATTGAGGGAGGCCAGGGGGGACTTTTAGATGTTTTGATTGACCGGGATTTTCAAAAGAATTCCTTTGTCTATTTCTCTTATACCGGCGGGAAGAAGAGCTTAAATGAGACTCAGCTTGCTCGAGGAGTTCTAAAGGGCAATAGAATCGAGAACCTAAAAGTGATTTGGAAACAAAATCGGTCCTATGGAAACTCTCTTCACTTTGGCTCTCGTTTGGTGATGGATGACAAAGGTTTTATTTTTATGACCACCGGGGATCGCTTTACCCAAAGAGATCAGGCCCAAGACTTAAAATCTCACCTTGGAAAGGTGATTCGAATCGATCGAGAGGGAAAAGCGGCGCCAGGAAACCCCTTTGATGGAAAAAATGGACTTCAGGATATTTGGAGTTATGGGCACCGAAACATTCAAGGGGCGAGCCTTCACCCGGTGACAAAAGAGCTTTGGACTCACGAACATGGACCTCGTGGTGGTGATGAGATCAACATCACAAGAGCTGGAAAGAATTACGGTTGGCCAGTCATTACTTATGGCCGCGAGTATTATGGACCCAAAATCGGAGAGGGTACGGCTAAAGCAGGAATGGAAGCTCCTCTTTATCAGTGGACCCCCTCTATTGCCATCTCTGGGATGACATTTTATACGGGCGAGGCCTTTCCTCAATGGAAAGGAAATCTATTTGTCGGAGCCCTTAAAGACGAGGCCCTTCACCGTCTAGTTCTCGAGGGCGAGAAGGTTGTATCAACAGAGCGACTCTTGGCTGATCGAAGTAAACGGATTCGTGATGTTCGTCAGGGACCCGATGGATTTTTGTATGTCTTGACTGACGAAAAAAAAGGCGAGCTTTTAAGAATTAAACCAAGACCGAGCACGCCTTAAAATTCGGAAACGATTAATTTCTCTGGGATTCAATTCTATTGAAGAGAAATGACTGAAGAGTAGGGGCGAATGTATTCTCTGGTCCACCAATTGGAATCTCCAAAGTTCGAAAATTTATAAAGATAGAGATCCATCTTAATATACTTGGGCGCCCGCTCTGGGAAGGGGTTGGTTTCTAAAAGCCCAAGAACCTCTGTTTGATTTTCTAGAAGACGCCTTGCAAGTTGTAAAAGCCATTGCTCCGAAAGTTGGGGACGCATGGCCGAAAACCAGATCTGCCAATCTAGTCGTAAGTGGTAAGGCGTAATCAGGCAAGGCCTGCGTGCAGGATCCCCGGGTTTACATTTAAATTCATAGTCTCGCCATTCTGCCAAGGGGCTTTCTGGGTCTGTGCTTTCGGTCCCACGAATGATAATTTCGTAGCGATCTTTTGTTATGCTTCCAAATGCCCCGTAAGAATTAATAAGGTGAAACTGATTAAATGAGGCATTCATGCGCTGCTCAGTTGAAAATAAGTTTATAGCCGGATGAATACTTAAGATGACTCCAAAAATTGCAAAGGTGATCAGAGTCAGCCTAGTGATCCTTGGAAGTGGACGGGGTGGCAAAGAAAGGTATTTTTTCAAATGAATCAGCCGACTTAAAAAGGCGTCATCGAAGCAGGCAATCGCCATCAATAAGGTGATCCAATTTAACCAAGACAAATTCCCACTAAAGATCAGAAAAATTTGAAACAATGCCGTAATCAGCCCGGCACTTCGTCTTAAAAACTTAGGTCCAAGAAGTCCAAAGGGAACAATCAGTTCAACAAAATGATTAGATAAGACTTCTGCTCTGTGAAACCACCAGGGAAACTGGTGCCAGAGCCAGCTTAAAGGGTGGGGGTTTGGCTGAGTTTGATAATGATAATCCATGCAAGTCAGATCCAGCCAGCAAGCATCCCCACGAATTTTTATCAAGCCTGCCCCGAGCATTAGACGAAATGTCATCCAGCGAATAAAATAGATCGAAATGAGTTTCGGTGGAGTTTGGGGATTGTTCAATCGGGGATTCCACAATGGAAATAGAAAAAAACTTAAGAAAGTGAGTTCGAGAAGTTGGGTTTCCCAGCCGTAGCTGTAAAAAATCTGTCCCGAATGAATGATCGACATATGAAGAAGCCAAAGGCCAAAAAGAAGAGGGAAATTTACAAGGCCAAAGATCAAAGGAAGACTTAAAAAAATCCCTAAGGCGCCCACAGCAAGGATGGCTTGATCGGACTGAAAGAAATAAAATAGACTCGGAAGTTGCCAAAGGCTTGAGGCAAGGCCTCCAAAATGAGACAAGACCTTCGGAATGTAGTCAGAAATGGGGAGAATTCCATTTTTTCCGTAAAGTCCAAGTCCTTGGTTTAAAAATATTAAAAAGACATTGAGGTAAAGAAGCCCAAGGCCCGTTGCAAAGATTCGCCTCATCAGCCAGTAAGACTGGTCTTGTCCTCGATTTTTGGAATCGAAGTAGAGCAAAATTTTACTGATGAAGGATCTCATTTTGTTCACTTAAGAAGTATGCGTCGACTTTTTAAATCGGTCACTGCCTTGAATGGGATTTTGTATATACAAGGCGTCAAGGGCACTCTGACCATGCAATCTATGTTAGGCTTCACTGCTATGAACAAGAGTTTACCAAATCAAAAACAGCTTTTCGATATTCCTGATGAGGTTCTTTATTTTAATTTTTCTTATATGTCGCCACTATTAAGGTCCGTTCATCAAGTGGGCATGGATTCTGTTGGAGGCAAATGTCATCCCTGGAAGATTCATCCCAGTGATTTTTTTAAAGAGACTGATAAAGCTCGAGATTTGTTTTCTAAAATTGTTCACTCGGCAGCAGGTGATATTGCGATCATTCCTTCAGCAAGCTACGGAGTGGCCACCGCCGCTCTAAATTTAGATCTTAAAGCTGGTGACGAGGTCTTGCTTCAGGCAGAAGAATTCCCGTCTTTGTATTATGCACTTCAGCGAAAAGCGAAGGAATCCGGTGCAAAAATTGTCCAGGTGCCAAGGCCGCTAGACGGCAATTGGACCAAGGCGGTCTCTGAGCGCATTTCAAAAAAAACAAAAGCAGTGGGCATTGGTCCCGTGCATTGGACCGATGGAAGTCTGATAGATTGTGTAGAGATCGGACGCTTATGTCGAAAATTTTCTGCAATGTTTATTGTAGACGCATGTCAAAGTGTCGGGGTCATGCCTTTTGATGTGCGTGAAGTTCAGCCTGATTTTTTAATTGTTCCAACCTACAAATGGATGCTTGGCCCTTATAGCTTAGCATTTATGTACGTGTCTCCTAAATTTCAGACGGGACGTCCGATTGAAGAAGCTTGGAGTTCAAGAGCGGGCTGTGAGAACTTCGCAAACCTGACTCAGTACTGCGAGGATTATCAAAAGGGCGCATTGAGATTTGATATGGGTGAACGGGGAAACCCTATTGGCTTACCGATGGCCACAAAGGCGATGTCACAAATTTTAGATTGGGGAGTTGAGAATATCTCAAATAGTCTTCGTCCTTTGACAGATCAGATTGTCGAAGGGGCAAGGGCCCTTGGCTTTAAGTCCATTGAGAAAGAGTTTCGTTGTGCGCATATGATCGGTTTAAGGCATCCCAGAAAATGGGATGAACAAAATCGTGAGCACTTGGCCTCGAAGGGGATCTATTTAAGTCTCAGAGGGGAGTATGCCCGAATATCCCCTCACTTAAATATTTCAGAATCTGATTGTGACCAGCTTATCTCGGCTTTAAGAGAGCTAATCTAAGGTATAGGTTCCGCCGAGTGTTGTGCAAAGAGCCGTTTGAGAGGGGCCGTCGCCAATTGTTGAGTAGTACCATCGGTAGTACATCTGAGAAGAAGAGATAACTGCAGAGCATTCGCCACTTGAATCCAATGCACCAGTGTAGCTGATCGTACAGCCTTCGGACAGTTCACCGGAATTCAGACTATCGCAGATCGTGTCGACTTCGGTGCTGCTCATACCTGAATCACTGTAGTCCCGACATTCAAAATAGGCGTGAGTCGTGTTGTCGACGTAATGGGTGCAGGCTAGAAGTGCTGTGTTCGAAGCAAGTTCTTCAGCCTTTTTCTTATCTTCACTGCATGCGACTAAGCCGACTAGACCAAAGAGCAAGCCAATTTTTATCCATAACTTCATATGTGCTAGTCCCCACGTTGGTTAAAGGTGAGGCTCAATCGGATGTCAGGGGGCTTGGCTTTAGAGTGTGATTCACGAATGCTGGATTCATCTTAGGGGCTGGCCTAAAGGCTAACTAACTGATCTGTGAGTTGAAGCCATTCGAGGGCGAGCTTATTTAGGGTGGTCCTTTGAGAGTGGCTGTCGAGTTGGTGCTCAGAAAGAGCGTTCTGAGATTGAACCAAGGTTTCTAGGTCGACCCGGCCATTTTGGTAGCGGACTTTCTCTCCCGCAAGGACCTTTTTTGCAAGCTCAAACTTTTGGCCGCTAATAGAAACGATTTCTCGTTGCCGAAGAATCTTTTGTTGAAGGCTTGTTAAATTCGAAATTAGAAGTCTTTGCGATAAGACTTGATCAATCTCGGCTTGCCCAAGCTGGTATCGGGCTCTTTCTAAGTTTGCGTTTTGGCTTGAGTCCCCAAGTGGGAGTTCGAAATTAAAGCCCAGAAGAGTTTCATTTCGATTGGTACTGGTGGTGAAGCGAGTGGACTGATCATATCTTTGACCAAGAACAAGATTTAAAGAAGGGCCCGACTGATTTTTTTCAAAGGTCAAATTCAGCTCCGGGATCGACTTCTCGAACGCAAGTATTCTCATGCTGCGAATTTGCAATAGGGTCTCAGGACTAGGGACTTTTTGTTCTTTGCCGATCAGAAGGTCCTTATTTGGGTCCGGTGTCGGGAGATTAAGTTCTTTAATTCCTAAGAGTGATTGAAGCTCTTGTATTTGAGCCTCGATCTCGGAGGTGATTTTCAGGACCTCTGTTTGTTTTTGTAAAGCCTGAAGTCGGATGCGATCCACCTCGACTTGAGCTGCAATGCCACTGCGTTTTTTGTTTTCAATATTTTTTTGAATTGTGAGGGCATCTTTATAAATGGACTCGGCGCTTGCTCGATCCAACACCAAAAGCTCTAAATCAAGATATTTTCGCGAAAGTTCCGCGATATAGTCTTCATAAGCTTCTGCCGTTTGAAGAATTAAAAGTTCGTCTTCTTGGCTTAGCCTCTTGTCTAAAAGCCGAGTTTGGCTTCCGAAGGCATTTTTATACAGAGATTGTTCTAGACGTAGATTCAGCGTGTCTTCTTCACGGTCGGTTTGGATATTTTTACTTTGAGAAACAGATAAACTTGTGCCCGTGTGGTGAAATTCTTTAGTCAGCGTCCCGGTCAGTTGTGAGGTTGTTCGTCCGCCGACTTGAAGTCCGTAAAGATTTTCTACAGTTAATAAAAATTGCCGATTGGGAAGCACGAGGTCTTTGTTAAATCGAATCTGAAGCTTTTGATTAATAATTTTTTGAATATTTGGATCATTCTTACGCGCAAGCTCAATAAAATCTTCAAGGGAAAAATTTTGTGAAGAGGCATGAAGCTTTGGAGTCAACTGCAGGCCGGCTAAGAGTAAGAGAAGGTACTTCATGGATTCTCTCCTCGGCTTTTAAAAAATGAGACGGCATAAAAGCTATAAATACATGGAAGCAAGAATAAGGTAATCAAAGTTGCAAACATTAAGCCCCAGGCCATCGCGAGCATCATTTCAGCCAGCATCGAATCATATCCACCAATTCCATAAGCCGTTGGCAACAGGCCCGCGACGGTTGTTAGCGTGGTCACGATCACCGGTCGAAGACGAGTTGCCGAGATTTCGGCAATGCGCTGAAGGCGATCAGCAAATGAGCCCTCTTTAAAAAAGTTATGCTCTTCAAAACGTGTCAACATCACGATGGAGTCGTTAATCACAACGCCAATCATACCAAGGGTTCCGATGACCGAAAAGAATCCATAGCGCTCCATACCGTGGGCCCAAAAGGCTAAAATCACACCACTGACCCCAAAGGGGATGATGGCACCGATTAGGAAGGGGGTTGTCACCGAATTAAACAAGAACACAAGAAGCACAAAGATTAAGACTAAGACAAGAGTTAAGCTTGTCGAGAAATCTGATTGCGATTCGCGCGAGTCCTCAACTTCTCCTCGAAATTGCAAGTTTGTTGAAGGGGCTCCCTTAACCACTTGAGGAAAAACCTCTTGTTCTAACTGCTCGGCAATTTCTAAAGGGGTCAATTTGCTTCCGGGTTTTAAGTCCGCATAGACCTTAAGACTTCGTTTAAAGTTGATACGCTGAATATTTGCTGGCTTCCAGCCCTCAACTACTTCGACTAAGTTTTGAATCGGCACAAGGTAGGAGCTTTGATTGGAAGCTCTTAGATCAAGGATATCAGAAATATTTGCCTTCGCGGTGTCTTCGCTAGTGAGGCGGACATCGACCTCCTCTTCCCCGGTGTTAAGTGTATAAAGAATACTGCCTTCTACATAGGCTCTTAAGGTTGAGGCCAGTTGGGCGAAACTAATATTTAATCGACTGACTTCTTCTTGCTTTAAATTGAGCTTAAATTCTTTTCGCAGAACAGGTGTTTCAATTTCGACATTTAATAGATCAGGGTGCTGAGAAAGCGCTGATTGGAGGCGCTCGGCCACCTCGGCTCTTAACACATCACTATTTTCTTGAATCTCGATTTCAATTGGGCTGCCACTTCCGGATCCGAAGCGGTCGCGGATAAAACGTATTTCTTGAAAGCCTTCAAGAGATGCCGTTTTTTCTTCCCAGATCTTGAGGATCTCTCTAAGTGGAATGCTGCGCTCGGCAGGAGGTGTGATTTCAACTCGTAGTGAGGCTTCGTTTTCGCGGACTTCTCCACCCCTTCGGCTTTGACCAATGCTAGAGCGAGCTCCGACAAGGACTCCTCGCTGGTCTTCAAGAAATACATTTTCTACCTGCCGCACGAGTTTTGCCATTTCAAGACGAGTTACATTTTCTGGCCCAGTGACTCGAACCGAAACCTGAGAGGATTCTTCTCGCGGAAACATGACGAAGCTCATTTTGTTCAAATAAAGATACATACAAAGACCCAGAACACCTAGGAAGCTAAGCAATAGAAGTGATCTAAACTGAAGGGTTTTAAGTAGAATGTCCTTATAAAATTCTTCTGTCTTATGGATCCAGACTTCTCGGATATTTGAGAATTTACTAAGACTAGGGAAAGTTCTCTCCCACCATTTGCTTCCCGGAAGAGGCCGAGCCATATGAGAAGGAAGAATAAAAGCCGACTCGATCAAACTGGCCAACAACATCAAAAAGACGATGATTGGAATATACTTAATCAAAAGTCCAAAGCGTCCTGAAAAAAACATCAAAGGGATAAATGCTGCACAAGTGGTTAAAACACTTGCGAGGACGGGCTTCATGACGTCGAAGGTGCCTTCGACTGCAGAAATGCCTTCGGCTTCTCCCTTTTCTTGTCTGCGCATAATTGTCTCAGCCACGATGATCGCATCATCAACCACGATACCAATGACAATGATGATTGCGGCCAGAGTCATATTGTTGATTGTGTAACCTAGAAGGAGAGCCACGATCAAAGTGAAAGCTAAAGAAAATGGGATTCCCATTGCGACCCAAACCCCAGATCTAAAGTCGAGGAAGAAAAACAAAACTAAGACAATCAGTATAAATCCAATCAATCCGTTGGAGGCCACAAGAGAAAGGCGATTCCGGACGTCATAAGATTCATCATCAAGCAACATAACTTCGATGGGGCTATCTTGATTATTTTTTTTAAACTCGGCGATAAAGGTTTTTACGGCTTTGGTTGCAGCAAGAATGTCTGTTGAGGCACCTTTTTGAATGTTAAAAATGATGGCTTCCCGGCCTTGAACTTTAGATATTGAGGTCACGCGCTCAAAGCCATGCTTGATGTCGGCGACTTGTGCGAGGGTAATCTTCTGACCTTGAAATCCGCTTCTTAAAATGACCTCTTTCAAGGAGTCGATATCGGCAAGTTCTCCAAGGATAGTGATCTCGGACTCATGGCGATCTTTCATGCTGCCCAGTGGAGTTCTGACGTGTTGTTCAGAGATCGCAGAGGCCACTTGAGCCATCGGAATATCAAATTTTTTAAGAAGCTCAGGTTTAACGAAAATCTGGATTTCGGGTCTTAGATATCCCTGAGGGGAAATGGCACTGATTTCTTTTAACACCAGCAGGCGGTCTTTTAAGGCCAATGCGTACTTTTGAAGTTCAGCTCGGTCCTCGGGGCTTAAAATCTCGATGGATTTGTGAAAAATTGCGACATCCATAATCGCTTTTTCGGCGCTGTTAAATTGTCTAAAAACGGGGTCCTCAGCCTCCCGAGGTAGTACCGTGCTATTGACAGCATCTTTGATCTCTTGAATTTTTTCAGAGAGATTTTTAACCAAGGGCTCCATCGTGATACTGAAGCTGCTGCTCCCAAAAGAAGAAGTACTGCTGACTTCGTAAAGCCCAGAGAGTCCCTTGATTTTTTCTTCGATCGGCTTGGTTAAAAAAAGCTCCACATCTTCTGCCGAGGCGCCGGGATAACGAATCGTAACCCGTATCGAGTTCATCGAGAACTCGGGCATTTCTTCTTTTCCGATGATCTCCCAGCAGACAATAGCTGTAAGAATCAGTCCAAAAAGGACGACATTGCAAATAAGTGGACGTTCTGAAAAGTACCGAATCCAATTTTTCATTTAAGGTTTTACTATCTTAGTAGAACTTATGAGTTCTTAGTATGTTAACCGGCCAGGGTCCCGACCTTTGGTGGTCGAGAAATGCAAAGTCTGGTCTAGACACTAGAGGGTTCGGTTTAGCCCTTGGTCTTTGCTTCGAGCTCTTCCCAGCGTTTATATTTTCTGTCGAGCTCTGCTTGTGCCTGGGCGAGTTCTTCTAAAACTTGCGAAAGTTTTTTGTGATCTGAAAGCGCTTCGGAATCTTGGGTTTTCGCGGATAAGGATTCGACCTTTTGTTCGAGTTCAGAAATTGAACTCTCCATATTCTCGAGCTCAAATTTTTCTTTAAATGAGAGTTTTACTTTTTTCTGTGCGCCAGAATTTTTATTCTGCGCCATTTTGCTCTCTTGAATTTGTCTTAGGCCCTCTTCTTTAAACCAGTTTTCCCACTGAAAGTAGTCGGCAAATTTTTGCAGTTGCACGCCGCGCTCAAGCCATTCCTTCGGAGGAAAGGCCAAGAGTTGATTTGATACTGCATCTAAAAAATATCGATCGTGACTAACAATGATCACGGCACCTTGAAATTGCTCTAGTGCGGCCTCGAGGACATCGAGTGTATCCGAGTCTAAGTCATTTGTGGGTTCATCTAAGACTAAGACTTGGCAGGACTTTAACATAATCTTTGCAAGCCTAAGGCGAGCTTGCTCACCGCCAGATAGTTTTCCGGCCGGAAGATCGACTTTAATACCAGAAAAAAGAAATCGATCCAGATAGCTTCTGACATGCAAAGACTGCCCTTGAAAATCCACGTAGTCCCCATCAGAGACCACATTTTTTAAAACACTCTTGTTAAAATCAAGGGTCTCGGTATTTTGCTCAAAATATGAAATTTGGATTTTTTCGGTCTGCTCGACTTTTCCCGAACTGGGCTTTTCGGTGCCCAGTAAAATTTTAATCAGGGTGGATTTTCCACAGCCATTATCACCAATAAGTCCAAGTCTGGTTTTTGGAGTGATCAATAAGTCTAAATCCTCAAACAAAGTATTTTCGCCAAATTTTTTGGAAATCCCAATGGCTTCAATCAGTTTTTTAGGGTTTCTTTCGGCCTCGCCGAAATGCAAAGCCACTTTTTTATTCTGATTTTTTCTTTCTAAGTCTGCAACGTCTTCGCGAAGGGCTTCGGTGCTCTGAATTCTTGCGCTTTGTTTTTTAATTCGAGCGATGGCACCTCGTCCAAGCCACTCAAGTTCTCGACGTAGAGTATTTTTTTGAACCTTTTCATGACGTTTTAAGGCTGCGAGCTCCAGATTTTTGGTTTCAAGGTAATCTGCATAATTTCCATTGGTCAGTAAAAGGTAATTTGGGTTTCTGGGATCTAGGTCAATAATTCGAGTCGCGACTCTTTGTAAAAAAAGACGGTCGTGGGTCACCATCAATACAGAAAATCGCGAAGAGGAGAGGAACTCTTCAAGCCAAAGAATACTTGAGACATCCAAGTGGTTCGTCGGCTCATCCAAAATAAGAAGATCCGGATCAAGAACAAGTTCTCTTGCTAGGGCCAAGCGTTTTTGCCAGCCCCCGGATAGCTGATCAACGGGGTGGTCTTCTCCGAACTGGGTCAGCCCGATCAAGCCCATCAAATGATAAGCCTTTGGATAGGCTTGATCTTGATCAGGGTGTTTTTCGAGGATGCAATCCAAAACTCCCATGCCTTTTTTAAAACTTGGAGTTTGTTCCATAAAACCAATACGAAGACCTCTTTGATGGGTCAGGCTTCCCGAGTCAGCTTGGATTTTTTCGGCAAGGATCTTCAGTAAAGTACTTTTTCCCGCTCCATTTGGACCGACTAGACCGACGCGCTCGTTGGGTTCAATGCCAAAACTGACGTCCTTAAAGAGAAGTCGATCACCAAATGATTTTTCGAGTTTATGGCAGTTCAGAAGAATGGGACTCTCCCTTGTTTTGCAAGGACCAAAGTTTCAAGTGTTAATGGACTTTTAATATAACGAATAGGGAAGGGAGAGCACTAAAAAAGCCCCGATCCTCAAAAAAATTGAACTCTTCTTTGGCGAGGCTTTAAAGAAGCAAGAAGTCGAACTGGCACTGGGTCTTTACCGAATTAAGAATAAATCCAGATCGGGCGGCTTTCTTGGCCAAGAACAATGCCTTTTCTGGGTCTGAGGGCTTCCTCAGTGTGACCTTGGCAAGAAGTGATTTCATGATGGGTTTTTTACTGTCATCAAGATCCACAATAAGATCTGAAGAAATAGAAATACTTTCGTAACTTAACTTTGACATTTCAGCGTAGACCTTAAAGGTCGCAAGAAAGCAGTTCGATAGGGCCTGATTAAAAAGATCCTCAGGGCTAAGTCCACCTCCAGGGCCCTCGAACTCAGTTGGGATCGAAAGTCTAGTTTGAAGCTCGCCGCAGCGGACGTTCCAGCTTTTATCCATTCCACTTTGGCTTTCTGACAAGGAGCTAAATGTGATGGGATACTTCATCAAGTCTTCCTTTTTAATTCGCAGTAAGGACTGTCAGCGCAATCTTCGGGTCTCATCTGGGGAAGTAGTGGCCGAATCTTCGCAAATAAAGAATACAGGCCTTTGCTTAAGGGAAATAGGATCGGGTTATTTACAACTTTTATTAGCCACCGGTATCCAGGTAAGACCTGCCATACTTGAAGGAAGGCCTCGACGCCCGTAAAGACTTGCCCATCTGCGGTTCGGACGTGGATAAAGCGGTGGACTAAAAATGGATCGAGACCTTCTTTTTTTGCATCAAAGTCGGGCCTTGTAATGTCGATAAAGTCTATCAGTTCAGAGCCGCGGCTTGATTTGTATTGTTTGATCTCCCGCGAACACAGGTGGCAGAGTCCATCAAAATACATACTAAGGCGGGCGGGAGGCTTATTCATCTTTTTATTTTAAGGCGTCTCTCTGAAAAAGTCGAGAAGCCCGCCTTTTGAGGGCTTAGGGAAACGACGTATTTTAGTTAT
This sequence comes from uncultured Pseudobdellovibrionaceae bacterium, assembly GCA_964389375.1. GTDB lineage: Bacteria > Bdellovibrionota > Bdellovibrionia > Bdellovibrionales > UBA1609 > CAYMDP01. Next base: position 12,833 of record CAYMDP010000027.1, read on the forward strand.
TGGCTAAGAACACTCCGCACTTTTTCGAGAAGACTTCTAGATGTAAAAGGTTTGTCTAAGAAACCAGTGACGGCACCTGATATTCCGCCCTTTAAGGGGGTGTCCTCTGTGTATCCAGAGATAAAAAGAAAACGAGCCTTGGGATTTATGCGCAAAATATTCTCGCTCAGTTCCCGGCCTCCCATAATGGGCATAATCACGTCTGAAACAATCAGGTCGACTTGTTTGCCATGATTTTGATAGATGTTTAGTGCCTCTTTGCCATTAGGGGCCTCCATCACTCGAAAGCCCGCTCTTTGCAGCGTGTTTACGAGGATTGAGCGAAGCTCTTCTTGATCTTCGGCAATTAAGACAGTTTGGCCAGTTAAAGTCGAAGTCACAGAGCCCGAGCTTGAGACTTCTTTTTGGATTCCGGCGGCACTTAAGGGAAGGTAGATATGAAAGCTTGCACCTTTTCCGAGCGTACTTAAGACTTCAATGTAACCCTTGCTAGACTCTACTGTAGTTAGTACAGTTGGAAGACCAAGTCCTGTTCCTTTGCCGACTTCTTTTGTAGTAAAGAATGGCTCAAAAATATGAGCTAAGGTTGCCTGATCCATTCCCGCA
>CAYMDP010000027.1:13448-38102 GCA_964389375.1 uncultured Pseudobdellovibrionaceae bacterium
TCCCGCACCAGTATCGACGACGGAGAGCTTGACATAAGCTCCGGGCGGGGCTGTTTTGTTTCCTATAAACCTTGGTTCTTTAAGTTGATACAAGTTGGTCTCGATTCGAATTTTTCCGCCCTTTGCTAGAGCATCGCGAGCATTGACAACAAGGTTAACCAAAATTTGTTCGAATTGACCCTTGTCCCCCAACACAACTTTTAGCTCCGGAGAAAGGCGAGTTTCAAATTCAATATTTTCTCCGATTAATCTTTTTAGCATCTCCGTGAGGTCTTGAATGATCAAATCGAGATCTAGCGGTTTTTGGGCCGCCGGCTCTTTACGACTGAAAGCGAGAAGTTGCCGAGTCAATTCAGCGCCCTTTTCTTGGGTTGATAAGATGGACTCAATGCCCTGGGCCACGGGCCCTTCTTTGGGGATTTTTGTCAGTAAAAGTTCGGCATGAAGGCCAATCACAGAGAGCAAATTATTAAAGTCATGGGCGATGCCTCCGGCGAAATTTCCGAGGGCGTCCATCTTTTGTGAATGCTGAAGTTGTTGCTCTAGGTTTTTCTTTTCAGTGGAGTCTCTTTGGATTCCCACAAAGTGGCTTAAGTTTCCTTTTTGGTCATGAACGGGAGAAAGAATAAAGCTATTCCAAAATGCTTGCCCGTCTTTTCGATAATTCAGAATCTCGATCTCGCAGGGGCGACGTTCGGCGATGGCCGATCGGATAAGGGCCACGGATTCAGGATTGGTCTGAGGTCCTTGAAGAAATCGACAGTTTTTTCCTAAGACTTCCTCTGCAGAATAGCCAGTCAGCTTCTCGAAGCCAGGACTTGCAAAGACAATGGGATTATCTTTTTGATTGGGGTCTGTGATTAGAATCCCTTGAGAAACTGCCATGATTGCCCTGTCCCTCAACCGAAGTTGTTCTTGCTCCCTTCGCAAGGCTTCGTTGGCTTCATGAAGTTGCATACTCTTTTCTTCTAATTTTCGGATCAAGGTTTCACTATACAGTTTTCCGGTTTCTTCATTATCGCCCGATGGTCTTTTGACCTGATAGCCTTTTCCGGATCTTTTTTGACCAGCGATTTCTTCGATTTGCTTTAAAAGTTCAGTTGGGTCCATCGGTTTTATGATAAAGGAATCTGCTCCAAGATTAAGGGCAAGCTGTTCATCCGCAGCCTCGATGTAGGTTGCCGTGTAGACTATGAATGGAATTTCAACAAGTCGTGGATCCGCCTTCCAGTAGCGAAGCAGTGTGTACCCGTCCATGACGGGCATTAACAAGTCAGAAACGACAATATCCGGTGGAGATTGTCGGGCGATGACGAGCGCTTCGGCGCCATGTTTGGCAGAGCTGACCTTCCATTGATGGCCCTCAAAAAGGGCCTTAAGTAAGTAAAGATTTTCTTCTTTATCATCTACAATCAGAACATGCTTCATACTTAACCCTTGTTTTTCTTTTGTTTAAAACGAATGTCGTGAATTTCTCTGACGAAGGTGTCAGGGTCGATGGGCTTTTCGATATAACCATCGCAGCCCGCCGCGATGGCTTTTTCACGATCACCGGCCATAGCGTAAGAGGTCACCGCGATCATGGTTGTATCCGTCAGATCTGGAATCTGTCGAATCGCTTTTGCAACGGCATATCCGTCAAGAGTCGGTAGCTGGATATCGAGTAATACAATGGCAGGTTTTAACTTCTTTGCCAGCTCTATCCCTAATATTCCATCTCGAGCCCATTGTACTTCGTATCCATTATGCTCTAGAAGGTAGGTGGCCAAGTACCTATTCTGTTCGCTATCTTCGATAAGCAGGACGTTTTTTTTATCCATTTAATTCTCTCTCGAAAGCAGTTTTAACGTAAATTCAGAACCCTTTAGCCACTCACTTTGGACTTGAATATCGCCATCCAGAAGTCCTGCCAAACGACGGCAAATGGCAAGTCCAAGACCGGTCCCTTCGTGATTGCGAGTCAAACCCGAATCAAGTTGTCGAAAGGGGAGAAACAAAAGCTCTAAGTCTTCTGCTTTAATTCCAATTCCGGTGTCTTTTACCCGAACCAGAAGTATACGGGGAGACTTTTGAATTTCTACCGAAACTTCTATACCGCCACGTTCGGTAAACTTGATGGCATTATTAATCAAATTCATAAGGATTTGTTCGGTTCTTCTTCGGTCGCCGCGCCAAAGTCCCAGCTCCTTAGGACAGAGAACTTTTAAGTAAAGTCCTTTTCGTTCGGCATCATTTCTAACGACATTGACCACTCGGTCCACGGACTCATTCAAATCAAAATCTTTGTGTTCGACGTCAAGCTGATTGGCTTCAATTTTTGAAAGATCCAAGACATCATTGATCAACTCGAGGAGGTGTTTGGCACTAGATCGAACCATCGAAAGTTGTTTACTTTGTTCTGCGTTCAATGGGCCTGCAAGTTCTTGTAAAATAATCCCAGTAAATCCAATGATCGAGTTCAGTGGTGTTCTTAATTCGTGGGACATCGTCGCGAGAAATGCAGACTTCAATTGATCCGCAACTTGAGCTTGGCTGAGGGCGGCTTTTAGCTCTTGTGTACGAAGTTCTACTTTTGACTCAAGAGACTCGTTAAGGTCTCTTAGTTTTTTTTCGGTTTCTTTGCGCTCGGTAATGTCTCGTACGATTCCCATCAGATTTCCGTTTGGCATAAGGGTGGCCATGACTTCTGCGGGAAATGTAGATCCATCCTTGCGTTTAAAAATCCATTCTTTGTGATGATCTAATCGAGATTGAATCTCATCTATGGCTTGATCGATTGCCTGTCGCCCTTCAGAGACGATAATGTCAGAGGCATTCAGCCCGATAAGCTCGGACCTTTTGTAGCCTAACATTTGGCAAATGCTTGCGTTGGCATCGAGGTAAGTGCTTTGACTGTCACCAATTAAAATCCCGTCTGGCGCATAATGAAAAAGAGTTTGGTAACTGGCTTCAATTTCAAGTCGAGCTTGCTCCGCCAGTATTTTGTCTGAAACGTCGATTCCCACTCCGACCAGGCAAACAGAGTCACCAAGAACAATTCGTTTTCCGGTTAAAAAATGAGGGGTTGAAGTTCCATCTTTGGACATGAATGGAGCCTCGATAAAAGATTCGCCCTTCTCGAAGACCTCTGCAATGCGGTTTTTTACATTCGCTCTGACGCCCTCGGAAAAAAAGTCCAGAGGATGCATCTTGGCGATTTCTTCATGGGAGTATCCCGACACGCGCTCAAAGTTTTTGTTCCACCTTAAAAACCGGCCGCTCTCATCGTAAAAGTACAATAATCCCGGCATACTTTCGATCATCGTGTCCGAGAAAAGACGTTCTCCCATGGCAGTCGCCTGTGCAATCATTTGCTCGGACTTGATCCTCATGTTGTCTAGGGCAAACGAAATATCGGATGTGACCTTACTTAAAAGCTCGACCTCTTTGTCCTGAAAATACCCCACTTGGTCCGAATAAACGCTTAAGGTTCCTTTGGGGGCGCCTTTTTCGCAGATCGTAAAAGCCGCAGAGGCCGCGTAGCCATGAGCCTTAAGCTGATTCCGCCAGGGAGTGCTTGCCGGATCATTTAACAGGTCATTGCTAATGTAGCTTGAATTTTGTCGGAAGGCTCGGCCAGTCGGACCCATGCCTTCGACTCTATCGTCTGCATAGATCTTTATTTTATTTAAGTAGCCCGCTTCATCTCCTGATTGTGCGATGGGGGTAATTTCTTTCGAGTCTGCATCAAGCCAACCAATCCAGCTCATGCGAAAGCCAGCGTCTTCTGTCAGTGATCTACAAATATTTTTAAGCAGATCAGATCGGGTTTGAGCGCCCATCAAGGCCTGGCCAATTTTAAGAACAGAAGAGTAAAGACGAGAAAGGCGTAAAAGCTCGAGCTCTTTTAAGTTTGCTGCTGAAATTTCGCGCGCTATCTGCGAGGTTCCGATAATTTTTCCCTGTTCGTTTTTTATCGGTGAGATCCTGATCGAGACATCAATAGGTTTTTTCTCACGAGTTTGTCGGCGGGTTTCGAAGGCTGGGATTTTTTCTCCAGCCAAGACGCGCTGTAGGGCAAGGTCTTCTTCTGCCCGGAAGTTTTCTGGGATTAAGTCTTGGTCCGAAGAGCCAATGATGTCTTGCGCTTTAATATTGAATAGATCTTCGGCCGCCTGATTCCAACTGGTGATTTGATTTTTCAGATTCTTACTAAAAATGGCGTCGACGGAAGAGTTCAATATGGCCGCATAATGTGCCTGGTTTTGGTTTAAACTGGTGAGATCTGAATCTGGACGCACAGTGACCTTTCTGTAGGCCTATAGGTAATAGACAATGTGGCTGTGAAGTAAATAGAAAATTGATGAAGTCAGGGCTTTCCTGGGTGACTTGGCTGCCTAGAGTCTAAGACGCTTTGCGATAGGGGGCTAAAAGTCGGTTTGGTCGGGCTTTTGGGACTTTGTTACCAAGCGTAACCAAGTTTAAGCCCAGTTGAATCCTGCCAGCTTATCTTTGATCGGTCCCATAAAATTTGTACTCGATTGTATTCTAAAGCCAGATGTCCTCCCACTTTGTGGGTGCTGAATCCAATCGCGTAGTACTGATGAATCCCTGAATCCTCGTAGGGTCCAAAGCTTCCATTCGGGTTGTCCACTCTGGTCGAAGCCTTATGGTTTTCATAGATATAAGAAAGGTAGGGAACAAATTCTTTGAATTTATATCCGATACTAATTCCGCCCTGACGGGATCGAATATCCGAACTTGATTTAGACTCGCCCCCAGAGATGCTTGTGGTGCTAGAGCTGGATTTTGAGGCAAGGGCTCCGTGAATGGCGGCTACGAAAGCATCGCTTTTTGCGCTGTGATTTAAAAGCTGCCAGCGTAAACCGCCGTAAGCATCCTGAATATAGAGCTCAAGACTTTTTAAAGGGCTTAAAGAAATGTCCAGCCCTAAGCGGTTCAGCATCAAAAGATCACCCGCATCCAGATCTGCATTGATTAAAACTTCATCGCGCCTTGGCGGATTGGTCTCGACATCATTAATGATCGTAACTTTAGTAATGGAGGCCGCAATCAGGGCCGCATGCCCAGACCATTGTTTTTCAGAGACGACTGGCGACGCAAAGTGGGCCGCCCTAAATTTTAGAGTGTGCGTGCAAGCTATTATGTTTATCGAGAGTAAAAAAAGTGTGAAATATTGCAGCTTCATAAGACTTTAAACTAAGCGCCTTTGCAGCTGACCGAATCACAATGCATTTCATGGTGTTTTACTTTGCATTGATCTTTTGCAGAAACTTCAGCTTCTAATCGAGTTGATCCCCAGGCCGAGTAAGTATCAGTGAAGGCGCGAACTTCGCAGTGGAAGTTCTTCTGACTGTCTTTAATCCCATGACCAATGTTCACATTGATTTTGGGGCTCCTGTCGGTTTTTGAGGCCAGCCCTTCGGTGTAACCTTTTTTGTAAGCTTCAAGGGCAATAGCGGAAGAAGTTGGGTCACAAAGCCTGGCAAAAGAGAGATCCATGGGTTGATCTCCCCTGGCTGCATTCATTCCCTGTTGGTATCCCCCATGCTCGTTGCAGACCTGCTGCCGGTGGGCTTCCTCGAGTGAAGCACAAGAGGCCAGAGACAATAAAAACAGGACCGCAATAAGTGAAGCAATAGAGTTCATAAAATCTAGTCTCCTAAAAAAATTATTCGAGTAAAAATTTTGCGAGAGAGGGAATATCCATCGTGCAGTGTCCGCCCCACATGGGCCGCCATTCTATGTCGAAGCCTCTTTTTTTAAGTCTTTCAGCAAAAAGTTCGTTTCCTTCATAAAGGGCATAGACATCATAAAATCCGGCAGAAGAGTAAAATTTTGGAGATTTTGCCGACTTTCTGCGTTTAGCAAGTTGCAGTGGATCGGCCTTCTTCCAATCCTCTTCTGTGGGATAAAATGCAGTGGCGAGTTCCACCAAGCGATCCACATGTCGAAGGACCGACTCTGGATCATGGTCTTTGTAGTATTGCCAAGCAGAAGATTTTTTCACATGAGAGTAAAGGTCTTCTTTATTTAAGAAGGGAGAAACCTCGGTCATGGGGGCGCAAAGGATTCCAACTTTGTCGAATAGATCTGTCTTAAAGGCCAATTGAACTGAGTTAAATCCACCCATGGATTCACCAAAGACGACTCGACGCTTAATGTTTCCGATCTTGGATTCGATCATCGGCATAATGGTTTGAGTAAAGAGTTCTAGCAATCCACTTTGGGGACTCGTATTTTTTTCAGCTAAAAGCCAAATCGGACCAAAAGAAACCGAGACGACCGTAGGCACCTGAAAACCATGCTGTTTCCACTCTTTGCGAATTTGAGAGGTATAGTACCACTCTTCACCCCAAGTCAGTTCGCTGTTTCCAGCTCCATGAAGGTGATAAAGAATATCTCCAGAGCCATTGGAGTTTGGAATATGAACACAATAACCTCCCGGAAGTGGAGCAGGGAACTTATCACATTTTGTGGTGAAATCTGTGGCACTCGATAGAAGGGGTGTGCCCAGTATCAAAGAGAAGAGAAAAAATTTTTTTATAAATTTCATGTTGGTCCTCGCTGGGATGATTGCTTAAACAGTAAGAAATCCTATACCGAATCGAGACGAACACAAATAAAAAGAGAGGGCCCTGTTGACCAGCCATTTTAATTGGTGAGGTGTTTTAGCTTGTGGCTTTGAAGCGAATTAGGTTAGAGCAATTCAGGCAGCGCGTGTCTTGTGGGAAGGCCCCGCTCTGAGGGGTGAATTTGTTGGAGTTCGCGCAGGAGGGGCAAATGAATTCCCCGTCGAGGATTTCGCTTGTCGTCATAGCTCCTAAAATTCCTAAAATCAGGCCTATAAGCAAAAATAGTGGAACAAGGACAAAGTGAAGTACGGGGACAAGGACGGAGAGCAGGGCTAAGCCCCAGAGGCTTGCAAGATACTTAAAGCCTTTCGCAACGCGACGAGATTTGGGGAGGGCTTGTACTGTGACAAAGCCCTCGGAGGATTGATTCGCGAAATGACAGCGAAGTGTTTTTTGTTCCAATTCAGAAACGCCTGTCTACTTGCTAAACTCCATTTTACATTCATGATTCGAATGATAATCCATCGCAATTTGAAGCATTTCATTATTGATCATGACATAAAGTTGGATCTGAGTTTTAGGAAAACTCATCCCCATGTAATGAGTCGTTTGCTTGGATGAATTCAGACTTTGTACAGAAATTTTGTCTCCGTTTACGCCCGAAAATTCTGAGCCATTTGAGCAGCGGAAGGTTTGATCTTCATAAACTGTGCAGTTTTTTAGATCAAAGCTAAATTCAGCAAGATCACCAACGTTTTTTAAAACTTCAGCGCGCTGCTTTAATAGTTCAACATCTGCGATCGTTAAAAGACCAGAGTGAATGGGCATATAGTTGACGCCGTTTGAGTTAATCAACTGGACTTTGAGGCGTCCTTCGACAGTTTCACCGATAAAGGAAGTGGTCGGAAATTCGGTCACACACAATAGATCCATATTTTTTGGGACGATTTCAGTGGCAGAGGCCATAGAGTGGGCCACAAGTCCTAGGCAAAAAAAATGAACTGCACGTAAAAAATTCTTCATAAAGACCTCCTGTTTGATTCAGGTTCAAGCTCGCTTATTGAAAGAACTTCTGTCATCTGAAAAAGCGGACTTTGAAATAGGGACAGGGGAGAGGAAGGGGAAAGCCTACAATGACTGCTGGTATCAGCGATTCATACGCTTCCAATTCCAGTATTCTGCGCCAGTATCTATTACAAATAGGGGTGGGGCCCTTGACTAGCTCTTGTAGAGATCCAGCTTAAAGTATTCTTGTTTGAGCTCGGACAAAATAGATTTTGCAATCGCAGCGGTAGGAATTGCGATCAGCATGCCCGTTAGGCCGGCGACATTGCCTCCGACAATTAATGAGAGAACCGCCGCGAGGGGGCTTAAGCCGACCTTATCTCCGACGAGTTTAGGAGTAATGACAGTTCCTTCGAGGCTTTGAATCAACACAAAAACTGCTAGAATCCACAAGAGGATTCCGCTTCCATCGTGATTGGCGATTCCTGCCAGCATGGCGGTGGCAAGTCCAATTGTAAACCCAGCATAGGGGATCACGTTCAATAAGCCAGAAACCAAACCGATCAGTATTCCAAATCTGAGGCCAATAGCCGACAGTCCAATTGCATACATACAACCAAGGACAAGAGCAACCAACAGTTGTCCGCGAATGTAGCCGCTGAGGACTCGGTCGCTGAGTTCGAGGTAGCGGCGCAGTTTTGGCCGAATAGATTGAGGAACTAAGGATTTGGATTGTTGTGACAGCTTTTCATAGTCATTGACCAAATAAAAGAAGAATAGCGGAATCAGAAAAAAACTTAAGATCGAAATAAGCCATCTGGTGACACCAGAAAATGCAGAAAAGACTCCCTTAGAGACTCCCTTCACCAGGCCCCCTGAAAACTCCGAGCTATTTTCTACGACGTAGGCTTTAATTTCTTCCCGGCTTAGGTCAATCTGGTAGCCAAACTTTGCGCCGAGTCCTTCAACTCGCTCGAGGACTCTGGGGACGGAGTCTGGGAGTTCTTTTATAAAGGCATTCGCATCAGAAAGAAGTCTGGGTACAATCAATACAAGTGCGATAGCTAAAACTAGAGTTATCAAAGTCACAATTCCAATGACGGTGTATTTGCGATTGGCACCTTTGTTCTCGAGCTTCTTGATCAGCGGAAAGACCAGATATGCCAGACCAAATGAAATCATTAAAGGAAATCGAGCATCGCCTAGTCCCCACACCAAAAAGGCCAAAAATAAAACTGGGACCGAAACCACTAGAAATGTTTTTAAGGCGGGATTCATTGGTTTTCCTCTTGCAAGATAACTTCCAGATTTAAAAGACGCGATGTAGACTATACTAATGCGAGGAATTGAAAGTCCATCGACCTTTTGTAGACTGCCAGACGCGGCAAATTTGGGTTCAATGTCCAAAATGCGGACGTCAATCGGGGTATCGGTCTTAATGTTTAGGGTTCATTAGTTTTAAAACATTTCCGTCGAGGTCTTCGAAGACCAACATATGGCCCCACTCCTGATCGGCTTCACCAAGAATTTTACCTCCAGCTTGTTCGATGCGGACTCGATCTTCAGCAATATTGTCTGATTGAAGAGTTAAAGTTCCGCCATTGGTTTGCCCGTGGGAATTTCTTGGAGTCAGCGGGATGGAATCTCCTTCTGTCCAATGCAGGCCGAGGCTAAGATTCGCAAGCGTCATTGTGGTCCAAAATTCATGTCCGTAAGTTTTCGTCATTCCAAGTGCCTCGGAGTAAAACTGAACCGCACGATTCATGTCGGTGACATTGTAATAAAAATCCTTATAGCCTTTAATCATAAACCCTCCAGATCGAATATGGACTGGGACTTACCTTGGCAGCTGGAGGAAATGAAGGAAAAAGTTAATCCCAGTTAAGTCTTTTTGTTTTTAATAAACGGATGAATTAGCTGTCCCCAGTAAGTTGGCGAGATCTCTTCATGGCTTAAGCCGTATTCTGCCGGCCAATCTTTTCCCGGCGGCAGGTAATAGCTTCCAAAAAGGCGATCCAACAGGGGCAGATGAATTGCAAAATTTTTATCCAAGGCCCTCGGGTCTGAAGCATGATGCCAATGATGAAATCTTGGCGAGGCAAAAAAACTTTCAAGCCAACTAAGATCTGGATGAAACCGGACGTGTAAAAAAGTAGCCCAAAATGCGACAAAGACGAGGTAGGCCTCAAGAGCCCCTTGGGAAAAGCCTATTAGATAAAGCGGAAAAAGAGTCAGGCCTCGAGTTAGCACAATGTCAAAAAGGTGCAGCCTTGATCCTGCAAGCCAGTCCAGCTGTTCGGAGGAGTGATGGATTGAATGAAACCTCCACATCCAGGGCACTTTATGAAACATTCTATGAATTCCGTATTGGCTTAGGTCCGCAATCAAAATAATTTCTACAAACTGAAGCCATTTCGGCTGGGATTGAATCCAAACTTGTAGACTTTCGAATGCAAAAAGCGGAGCCAAGCGCAACGAGGGCCACAGAATCATAAAGGACAAAATCTGAATCAAGAGATGGCTAAATAGAAAGTGTAAAAAATCGGGTTTCCAATGTTTTCGAAACACTTTGAAGGGAGGGTCGGAAAAGTATCTTTCTAAGGGAATAAACAAGAGCCCTACGATGATCAGGTCCAGGATAAACCAGTCTAAACCAAAAAAATTCTTTTGTTGAACTTGTTCGGGAGTCTCGATCCAGGCGCCACCTAAAAGGACACTTGAGGACACTAAAGTCAGAGCCAACATCGCGCTGCGTTTCTGCTGAGAACTGACGAAACAATAGGTCGCAAGGCCCAATGAAAGGACAATAAAAAACAGAAGAACCCAGCGTAAAATATCGACCGGATAAACCGCCCGCAGCTCTGGCGTGGTCAGGTACTGCGGGAAATGAAAACAAAACACCGCGCCCAAGCACAAGGCCGAAAGGATTAATGTCAGCGTATTTAAAGCTCGATCTTTTGAGTCTGTCCTTCTATTTGAATTCACATCTTAGAGGCTAGCACCCGATGAATCCAGGCTCCAGTGGCAAAATGCAGAGGTCTAGAGTGTCTAGCTTTTAGGTCCCATTATGCTAGATGCGGCATGGCTCAATTAAGCATTCCATTTTAGGATGGGCCTGGGTAGGCTGCGCCAAAACCAATTCTAAGGAGGATCGGCCATGTTAAATAAATCTCTCGCAATTTTACTTCTGACTGTTTTAAGTCCCTTCGCATCTGCTGAAGATCAAACAGTACCAATTTCACCCGCTTGTTTGGAGAAGGTCGCTAAATTAGCGGATGCTTTTGCGACAGCGAATCAAATGTATTTTGGAAAAGAAACAAGCGTAAAGATTGGTTCGGTTACAGTGAATCCATCGGCGACAACAATTGGAGAGTCTGGCTTCGCGCGTGGTACGGGCAGCTACCAGATGAGCGTCGAATTTGGAGGTGAAGAGCCAATAGTTGAGACTGTAGAATTTAACTTTGGTTACGCGATGGAGCCTCATTGTGCCGTGATGACGATTCAGGCGACAGGCTGGCGCGGGTAGTTTACGAAACCTTAAGGCAGGAACTTGTTTGAATCTGGAAGATCGAAATAGCCCGAGCCCTAACGTGCTCGGGCTTTCTTTTTCAGGGACCTTGAAAATGGGTGACCTAGATAGACATCGATTTTTTACAATTGAGGGTTTCCGTTCGCAGTTCAGATTTGCGAAATGGTATTAACCTGAGCAAAACGAGTTTAAATTGGTTTTTTAAAAAGGGAGAAAGAATGAGTTTATTCAAAGGTATTTTAATCGGAGCAGTAATCGTTTTCGGGACAAGCGCTTTCGCGGATGCAAAAGAACTAAACGGTAAGAATGCAGAAATGGTTTTTAATAATCCCGTAGTTAAAGCATTACAAGAGCAAACGCGTTCTGAAGCGGGCGGAGAGATGACTTGCACCGCTAAGGAGTTGTCATATTCAGGTGATTCGGACATGGGTTCGATTTCGGTAGAATTTATTTGTCATGGAACCGGATCTGTATTGACCACAATTGAAGGCGATATCTTTAGCGGGGAGTTTTATATTACTTCCGTAAAAGTCATTCGCGCGGGCTAGTCCTAAATTTTTTGAGCAGGGCGGGAATTCGGGTCCTGCCGCGTCGCCTCAAAACATTGAAACCTCACATAAAAAATCCCAAAGGGAGGTATCAACTAAGTTATTAGTTGATATCTACTAAGCTCTTAGTTAGTCTTTTGCTTGTGGGGGATTTATGAAGAAGGCGAAAGCTAAAGAAACTGAAGGCAAGTTATTGACCGAGACCGAATTGGAATTAATGTCCATTCTGTGGAGACTCGGCGAGGGTTCGGTGGCAGAGGTCATTGAGCAGCTTCCGAGAGAGCGCAATCTTGCTTACACTTCGGTCTCGACAATAATGCGAATATTAGAGCAGAAAAAGATTCTAAAGACTCGCAAAGAGGGGAGGGGGCATATCTATACCCCTCTTCTTAAAAAAAATGATTTTGAAGCTAAGACGGTAAGGCATGTCGTCGAGCGCGTATTTGATGGAACACCTGTGGCATTGGTTCGCCAACTTCTTGATTCTGTAAATTTAGACGAAAAGGATCTGAAGGAATTAAAGGACCTAATCAATCGCGCTGGTGGTCCCAAGTGAGTTTGGCCCAATCGCTTTCTACTTACCTGACTTTAAATCTTTTGGTTTTAACTGGATTTCTTGGCCTAGGGCTTTTTACATTTTTCCTTAGGCTTACCTAGGCAAATTTAGGAGCGCGAAGGGAGCTTAGACTTCATACCTCACTTATTTTAATCATTCTAATTTTAGCATTGCTTCATCCAATGCTTCCTGCAACGGAAGGTTTCTTTCCAGCGGCGAAAGTATGGTCGGCTCAATCAATGGAAAGTTTTGGGCAAGAGTATAAAGCACATAATGAAGGGGGGTATATCTCGCTCCCGACGCAACTCAAAAAAACCGCTATTAAAGCAGATGATGTGACTATGACCTGGGGAACTCTTGCGGTCTTACTACTGCTTTTAGGAGGTTTTTTTGTTGGCCGAGATTTAAATATATTATTTAGAATAAAGAGGGGATCTTTTCTGGTGCGAAGAATTGGTCGAGTTCAGATCCTTGTAAATGATAGTATCCATGTTCCCTTTTCATACTGGTTGCCTGCTCAGGCAAACATTGTTGTGCCTACTGCTTTGATTGGACGGGCTGAAGATTATAACATGGCAGTCGCTCACGAGCTTCTGCATCACCGGAACGGGGACACCCGGTGGGTTTATGTTATGTGGGGGATGAGATTGATTTGTATCCTCAACCCCGCGATTCATTTTTGGATTCGTTGGATCTCTGAGATTCAAGAATTTGCCTGTGATGAGGCATTGGTCGACCAAGGAAAAGTCGATTCACAGGCTTACACTCGCTGCCTCGTCGAGGTGGCGCAAACCGCGATAGATCAAAAGTATGTTCCTGTTTGCGCGACAGGTCTCACATTTTTGCTCAATCGTAATTTACTCAAAAGGAGAATTGAGAAAATGTTATCAAAATCATCAAGAAGAATTGATTGGAAGATCAGCCTCTCGGCCGGTGTTATAATCGCATCTTTCATGGGGGCCACGGCGTTTGCAGCAAAAGGTCTTGTGCAGGACCGGAGAGTGAGTATGTCGCAAGCTAAAGCTATGGCGGTTCGCGCTCAGAGTGAGACGGGGTTTCCCATTGTCCTAAATGACTTGGTTCTTAAGCAACTTAATCGCTACATCGGAACACCAGAAGGACGCGAGTTCATGAAGGATTCCTTAGCTCGGATGGAAAACTACAAAGTGATTGTTGAAGGCCACTTGCAAAAGTACGGAGTACCTTTAGAAATCATGGCGGTTCCGATTGTTGAATCTGGCTATCAAAATCTGCATGAGGGTCACAATACAACGATGAAGGCTGCAGGTGTTTGGCAATTTATTCCATCAACCGCAAGAAATTACGGTTTAAGAGTAGATACTCATAAGGATGAGCGATTAGATATCAGTCTAAGTACGGACGCAGCGATGCGCTACCTTCAGTCGAATAACCTAAGATTCAAAGACTGGCATCTTTCTGCCCTTGCATACAACATGGGAGAAAATGCGGTTCAAAAAGGGATGGACCAACTCGATTCACGAGACGCGTGGACTTTGATTCGTGCGGGCTTCGAGGGAGATAAAGACTATCTTCCCAAACTTATGGCCGCGATCTTGATTATGCGAAATCCAGATTCCTTGGACTAAAGGATTTGGGGATCGATAGGAAAAATCCGGTCGGTCCCCATTTTTGAATACCTCGCTTTAATGCCCCTTAAGAATAAGATCGATCCAGTGTGTGATCATTTCATTTGCCATATTGATATTCTCTGCATTACGAGCTTCGAAGGCAGGATCATCCCAAGGTCCAATATTTAAACTGTGATCGCCACCAAGGACAACTGTGGGGATACTTGTGGTCGATTTGCCCAAGAAGTCATAAAGCATCGGCAAGGAACACAAGAGATCCTTTGAGCCAAGGGCAATAACAACAGGTCGAGTGGTTTCTTGCAGTCCCGGGTAATTTTCTGGGCCTGACGGAACTGGAGTCGGAAGTCGATTTCCATTTTCATCCCAATTGCTAGTGCATACCGGTGTCATTAGGATTAGGGCCTTCAGCTCAGCATCGGATTGAAAGACCTGATGGGCCACAACACTTCCCAAAGATTTTCCAGCAATGACTATTTTCTCGCTTTCGAATCGGGGATTTATTTTTGCGAATTGAACTATTGTGGCAAGGTCTTCTGCTTCATGCGAAAGATCTGCTGAGGGCTGGCTTTTATTGCTGTAATAGTTCCAATTGAATCGAATGGCCGCACTTCCTTGTTCTGCGATCTTTTTAGCCAGTCCTTCCGTCAATGGCAGGTCCATGTGGTAGCCCTGGCCTGGAGCAATCACAACGACAGGTATGGGAGATTTAGTTTCTGGGTAATGAATAACCCCTTCAACCTCGACACCTCTTTTTGTGACCAATTTGATCGATTCTGTTTCAGCAGAAGCAAAACCTGTGGACAGCAATATCCCAAGACATAAAATTATGCGCATTATTCCCCCTTTTGGTCGAATGGATCGAATAGCCCTAAGCGGTCCGCGGTTCAACAGTTTTCTATTTTGTGAAAGTGATTCTCCGGAAATGCGGTTCATTTAGGGCGAGGTAGCCAAAGAGCCTTCGAGCCCGTAAAATGTAGAAAGGTGTTGAACTAAGATTTGTTGTGGTCCCTTGTAGCGTTCACTAAGCTTGTCGTTGTTCCTAAATTTTTCTTCGCACTCAGTTTAAAACCCAATCCTTATCCGAGCTTCGGATCCCGAAACTCTGGGCTAGGGCAGGAATGCCTCCTCGGAAGACCCTACGACTTGCAGTTATCCATTCTCTCTAACGAAAGGATGGTTATGGCATTATCTATCTTAGCTCAAGAAACAGACCGCAAAGAAAAACTCCTCATGGCTTTTGAAGAACATGAAAGCGAGACTCGCCTTCAGCCCGAAGATAAGAATTTAAAATTTGGATTTTTTAGTCGGATCTTTGACGGGGAAGCCGAGGTCAATAAAATCGGGTGGAACTCGCTAAAGCTGATGCAAAAGGACGGACGATCACTTGGAGATTTATTAGTGACTCCTGAAATAGCAAAGCTGTCTAAAAAAGGGGATCTGCTACTGGCCACTTTAGGTTATCGACTTGGGCAATGGCACTTAATCCAAATTAAAATGATCGGAAGTCCCATCAAAGATGTGAGTGGAGAGACTAAGGTGCATCTTTCATTCAGCACTCAGGCCTTTCTCAACCCGTAATATGGATTCCTAGGGTCTAAGGATTCAGGCGCTTGGCTGTGTAGCCAGATCTTTACTTATATAAAAATATAGTCTATATTATAATATAGGTCTGGGGCGAGACGTGCTAAAAAAGAGCTGGTCGGTTGAGATGAGTGCAGAGGCCGAGGGCGAACTTCGCTCGAATTTTGAGTTGGGACTAATTACAAGGGATGACATCAAAATCATTAAGCGCTGGATTGTTGATGTTGAAGAACAGGGACTGAATTATGCTCAGAGTAGGTCGGATTGGCGAGATCACGAGCTTGATGGGAGGTGGAAAAATCATCGGGCGATTTCGTTTTCATACATGGGGCGTGTGATCTATCGTGTGGAGAATGAAAAGGTGATCGTAATGGTAGTTCGCATAACGGCAGATCATGATTACAAGAAGTAAGGGAGGTTTACAGTGGCAAAAAAAATGATGGATGTTTTAGACAATCTGGTGCCCGAAGGAGCCACAGCGGGTCAATTGCTGCGCGCGCTGAGAAAGCGCGAGGGGTTAACTCTTGAAGAGGTGGAAGAGATCACGGGCATTCGGGACAATAACCTAAGTGCCATTGAAAACGGCCGGATCGAGATGAGTCAGCATTATGCCGAGGTGTTTGCCGTAGCTCTTAATGTGCATCCAATGATTTTTCTATATCCCAACGGCAAGTTTGAGAAGGATCCTGAGCTCCGCAAAATTGAAAAGCGCGCTGCGAAGTTTCGTAAGCAGGCTTAGTGTGGTGTTTTCTTTTTAGTCAGCAATCTGACAAGAGGTCCAGCCATTTCAATCCCCTGGTAAAAAAGGGCTTGAGATATAGAGCAGCAGCTTTTTCTTATAAAAACACGGTCTATTTTTCTGTGGTCTCCGCAGATTAGGGTTAATTCCCAGTTCGCCGAAGCTTTGTCGGTGTGCCTATATGTGTAATTGGTGTCATTAACATAGTACGCTCCCGTCGGTTCGCCGAGCCTTTTTGGCACTTCATGGCATTCAACTTCGAGGTAAGCCTTTCTTTTTATAAAGTCAGCGGCCATTCCCCTCAGCCAGATTGAGCGGGATCGACAGCGAAGCCCGCTGGAACTGATCTATAAAAGCATGAGAAAGGTCCTTCTTCGATGCCTTGCACAGGTGCTCAACGGCTTCCACCCAGTCGAGCGACAGTTGATAAGCTTTTAGGTTTTCAAATGGAAATGCCATGGAGGATGTGGACAGCAAGCTTGTTGCCACACCGAAGTGCCAGGAGGGCCCTCGACTATCGATGCTCGACCGATTTTCGGATATCGAAGTTCGATTTTCGAATTTTTCGCTGGGTTCGTAAGCTTGAGCTTCGCTCTGCGCTTAGAGAATCGATAATAGAAAATCGATGAAATTTTTCTGCGAAAAATTTGGCGTCACTGACACGTTATAAATGAATATGAAAGGTTAACGCCCTAGATCTCAGAAAATAGCCAAGCTAAGATGGGTTCAAATCTTGCCAGCGCCTTGAGGTCGTGTCGTACCGTTTTTCTCGACAAAAGTCTGTTCGCCATCATCATGTGGTGATGCCAGATATTCAATGTTTTCAGAAAAAATAAGTTAAGTGTAAAAACCATGGGATGCAGTTGTTCCATCGGAGACGACGGCGCCCGCCGTTTAGGCACCATGGCGCTGCGCAATATTTTGATCGCCCGGGTTTGTCAATCTTGACCATCGATTCAATCAAACTTAACTTTCTGTGTACGGAGACAGCTTGAATTCATTTTTTGCCTACATATTTACTGCGATGACTTTATTTGGCTCTTTTAGTAGCGCTGAATCTTTTTGCACAGATGTAGAATCTCAAACGGCTGTTCTTGAATCATCAGCTAAAGATGTCATATTGACTGCTGCTCACCAAGACTTTCCAAGCAGCCACGAGGAGTCTGACTGTCATCACTCATGCGTAGGTCATAATTGTCATTTAGGGCATTGTGCCTTTCCTATGAGTTCACAAATATCAGTGAGCACAATTTCATTTGAAATTCCTCATCATATTTTTGATGTGGCTTATTTCGTTTTTGATTTTCAAACAAGTCTATTTCGTCCACCTATTTCCTAAAGACAATCAAACACATATTAAACTGCAGACTTATTCTTGCACGTTTTGTTGAGTATTTTTTCAGCCTTAAAACATACTAAAAAATAAAGTTTTTCTAACGGAGTACACGCATGAACTCACTTACATATCTAGCGCTTGTTATTTTCTTTCTGGGGGGCCACATGAGCTTTGCCGAAAGCAAGAACCCTGAATGTAGCATTACAAACTATTCTGAACTCGTGAAGTGCATTGGAAAAACAGCATTTCCAGTTCAAATCGCAGATCAAAATTTAAAAGCATCAAGGCACCTCGAGGATGCGAGTCGGCAGTGGCTCAACCCAGAAATTGATGCAGAAACAGTATCAAAGGGTTCTGAAAAATCAGAAACCACGGCCACTCTCTTTTTTAATTTTCGACTTGGTGGCAAACGAAGCTCAGGAATCAAAGAAGCTCTTGGTGAAATTGCAAAATCTGAAGCCGA
Organism: uncultured Pseudobdellovibrionaceae bacterium; assembly: GCA_964389375.1. Taxonomy (GTDB): domain Bacteria; phylum Bdellovibrionota; class Bdellovibrionia; order Bdellovibrionales; family UBA1609; genus CAYMDP01. The sequence goes on from CAYMDP010000027.1 coordinate 31,391, forward strand.
GCGAGACCAAATCGTCCAGCAAACACGTCTTGATTTGATGCTAGCCCTTTACAGGCTGACTCAGCTTAAAAGTGAAATTAGCATTGAGCAAGAGTCTGTTGATACATTCACAAAAATTGTGGGTCAGTTTGAAAAAAGACCTGCACTTAATCCAGAGCAAAACGTTTCCCTAGCTGTTTTTAAAATGGCCTTGGGAGATCATAGTTTAAGACTTGCAAGTCTTAAAAATCAGCAAGAAAAATTGTATCAATCAATGACTGCAGCGACTGGCATTAGTCGAGATTTGATTCAAAAAAATCTCCCTTTAAAAAAGCAATCTTGGCCAGAACTCAGCAAAGTTAAAGACGATCAAATTTTATCGCCAAAAGAGAGAAAAGCTCTAGCTGAACTCAAAATTGCTGAGGGGCTCAAGGAAAAGGCAGATGCTGGAGCCTGGCCAGACTTGAAAGTGGGGCCAACAGTGCGCTCGATCAAAGATAACGGCGCTTCTGATTCTTTTGTGGGTTTCAGTCTTTCATTGCCACTTCCGGTCTTTACACTCAATGGGGGATCTCGAAGTTTTGCTGAACAGAAGAAGCTTGCAGCAGCTATGAGTCTTGAACAAGCAAAACGCCACGAGCTTTCTTCTCGCGCTGAACTCGTGAGTCAGTACTATCAGACTGTATCGGCGTTAAAAAATACAATTAGTCTCAAAGTCATTGATGAGAAACATGAGCAAATTGAAAAGCAATTTTTCAGAGGACTTGTACCAAGCTCACTCGTGATTGAAGCTCACCGACAATTGTTTGATCTTGAGGAAAGACGTAACCTTTCAGAGCTAGAAGCTCTTGAAGCCCTGGGGCAAGTTCTAATTGTCGATAACAAATTCCACGAGGTCATCTTATGAAACTAAAATCAGTTTTAACAATTTTTATCATATTTAGCTTAATGAGTAGTCTGGCATTTTCAAGTGATGACCATGACCACAAAAAACATGATGAGCATGAATCAGAAACTGAACACAAACATGATGAAAAAGAGGATGAGCATAAGCATGAAGAAAATGGGCACGCTCATGAAGAAGAAGGTCATGGTCACGGAGAAGAAGAAGGCGAGCACTCAGAGGAGAACGCTCAAGTAGGTCCTGAGAAAGGAATTTTAGAAGCAAGTGAAGTGAATGGAATAAAACTCTCACCCCAAGCTGAAAAAAATTTTGAAATTACAAAATTAAAACTGGGTTCTGGTAGCTCTCACTACATTCCAAAATCAGCTGTTGTGACTGCGGGAACAGAAGTGAATCTGTATCGAATTCGAAATGGGTTCTATAAAAGAATTGATTTTGAAATCTTACAACGAACAGGGACTCATCTCACAGTTAAGTCTAAGGACCTCAAAGACAATGACGAAATCGTTGTCACAGGACTGGGATTTTTAAGAATTGCAGAAATTGCAGCTTTCGGTGGAGCCCCCGAAGGTCACTCACACTAATTAATTGGAGTTTTTATGATCAATCGAATTATTCATTTTTCTGTTTATAACCGAGGGCTTGTTCTTTTTTTAACAGGCCTCTTGGTCATTGCTGGTATCTATAGCTTTCAACATCTTCCCATTGATGCTGTTCCGGATATTACAAATAACCAAGTTCAGATCAATACTGTCATCGAAGGTTTAGCTCCTGAAGAGATTGAACGGACAGTCACATTTCCCGTGGAATCGGCAATGAGAGGGGCTGCTGGAGTTGAGCAAGTCAGATCTATAACCCGATTTGGACTTTCTCAAGTGACAGTGGTTTTTAAAGACTCAGTGGATATTTACCGAGCCCGACAACTTGTGACCGAAAGATTGCAAAACGTTACCAATGATTTACCTGGTGGGGCAAAACCGCAATTAGGTCCTGTTTCGACGGGACTTGGTGAAATCTATCAATATATTTTGGACTTTAAAGAGAAAAAATCAGGACAAGCTCGTACTGAACAGTTGATGGAGGTGAAAGCTCTTCAAGATTGGTATTTGAAGCCGCGCCTTTTGACCGTAGAGGGTGTTGCAGAAATCAATACTTCAGGAGGCTTTGAAAAGCAGTACCATGTCCAGCCAGATCCGCAAAAAATGGCAGCCTACGGAATTCATTTTGAAGAGATTAAAGAAGCTTTAGAAAAAGTGAATCGAAATGTGGGTGGTGGATACGTTGAGCAAACAGCAGAGCAATTTCTAATTCAAGGTGTGGGACTTCTCAAATCTCCTCAAGAAATTGAAAGAATTCCTGTTAAACAACTTGAATCCTTTAGAACAATTAAAATTGGTGACATTGCAAAAGTTGTTTTAGGTAAAGAGCTCAGAACAGGAGCCGCGACATACGATGGCAATGAAGTTGTACTCGGAACAGTCATGATGCTCTTGGGTGAGAATTCAAGAACTGTTTCAACTCGAGTCCATGAAAAAATTGAAGAAATTAAAAAAACACTTCCCGAAAATGTGGAACTCGAAACCGTCTATAATCGATCTGATTTAGTGAATAAGACATTGGGCACTGTTGAGCACAATCTTATTTTAGGTGCTATTCTTGTTACAATTATTTTGTTGATATTTTTAGGCAATATTAGAGCTGCGATCATCACAGCGATCACAATTCCATTATCTTTGCTTGCTACATTTTTAATGATGAAGCCACTTGGTTTATCAGGAAATTTAATGAGTCTAGGAGCTTTGGATTTTGGAATTATTGTGGATGGAACAGTTATTGTTTTAGACAATTGTGTTCGCTTTATACAAATGCGCTACAAACAATTGGGTCGAAACCTGACCGCTGAAGAAATTAAGCAATCTGTCTACGAGGCGACAGTTGAAATTAGAACAGCTGCAGGTTTTGGAGAATTGATTGTGATCATGGTATTTTTGCCTGTATTTGCACTGACGGGTGTTGAAGGAAAAATGTTCACTCCCATGGCAGCCACTTTTATTCTAGCCGTTTTCGCAGCTCTCGTTTTTTCATTTACGACAGGTCCAGCATTGGCGAGTCTTTTTCTTTCTGGAAAGGCTCAAGACAAAGAACCTCGCTTGATGGTCTTGTTTAGAAATCTGTATATTCCATTCTTTGAGTTAGCTTTTAAGTACAAAAAAGCCACCATTTCTGTAGCTATTCTTTCAGTTGTTTTAGGTGTGGGCTTGTTTCAAACGCGTGGAGCAGAGTTTTTACCTCAGCTGAGTGAGGGATCTTTTGCTTTCCATATGATCAGACCTGTTAATGCTTCACTTTCTCAATCTGTCGAATTTCAAAAAAAGGCAGATCAAGTTGTTGAGGCTTTCCCAGAGGTTGATCACGTTTTTTCTAGAATCGGAACGAGTGAAGTTGCGACAGATCCGATGGGCGTGAACGTATCTGATACTTACATTATGCTAAAACCAAGAGAAGATTGGCCAAATATTGATGGTAACAAGCGAACTTATGTTGAACTCACATCATTGATGGTTGCGAGCCTTGAAAAAGAGTTGCCGGGTCAAACCTATCTGGCATCCCAGCCAATTCAAATGAGATTTAATGAATTACTTGAAGGAACTCGTGCCGATGTGGCAATTAAAATTTTTGGACCGGATCTTGGGAAGCTTGTTGAGATTGCAAAAGAGACTCAAGCCATTGTCTCTAAAGTCAAAGGCGCTGGTGACGTCGAAGTGGACCTAGCTGGAACTTCTCCTGTTTTGAGAATTGAGCCTCGTGATGATAAATTATCGAGCTACAATGCCTCGATTAAAGATGTTCTTGATACAGTTTCAATAGCATTAGGTGGTCAAGAAGCAGGAATGATCTATGAGGGGGAAAGAAAATTTCCAATTGTGGTCAGGCTTGAAGATGATCTTCGAAGTGATTTGGCTGCTATTCAGAATCTTCCTGTAGGAATTGGAGCAAATTTGACTGTTCCACTACAAAATCTTGCCAATGTTTCATTTAAAGAAACCTATGGATCAGTGAACCGGGAAAATTCAAACCGAAGAACAGCCGTGCTTGTTAATCTTCGCGGTCGAGATACTGAATCTTTTGTCTTGGAAGCTCAAAAGCTTGTGCAAGATCAAGTGAAATTGCCAGACGGATACTACTTTGAGTGGGGTGGAAACTTCAAAAACCTACAAGCGGCAAAAAGTAGACTGCTCATTCTAGCTCCCTTGGCTCTCGTTATTGTTTTGATGATGGTCTATGCCGCCTTTGGCAGTATCGGTGAAACACTTTTGATTTTCGGCTGCGTTCCTTTGGCTTTGGTTGGTGGGGTTCTGGGGCTGATTATTAATGGTCTGCCGTTTAGTATTTCTGCTGGAGTCGGATTCATCGCACTTTCGGGAATTGCAGTCTTAAACGGCGTTGTTTTGGTGAGCTTCTTTAATAAACTTAAAGCAGAAGGAAAGACTGGAAAAGAACTCGTACTTGCAGGAACACTTGTCAGATTGCGACCTGTGTTAATGACAGCTCTCGTGGCAGTTTTCGGTTTTATTCCGATGATGCTCTCGACAGGCGTTGGATCTGAAGTCCAAAGACCTCTGGCTTCAGTAGTTATCGGGGGAATTATTTCATCGACTCTGCTGACGCTTATTGTTCTTCCGGTTCTATTTTCAATTTTCGAATCAAAAATGACGGGCCGAGTGGCTCATTAAAAAATAACAGACGAACTTATTCGTCAAAAAAAGGAGATTTATGAAACAAGCCCTCTTAATCACAGCCATCTTTTTTGGCATCAATGGATCAGCTTTAGCGAGCGATGGTCATGACCATAAAAAAGAGAAGCAACATCAACATAAGGAGCACAAGTGTGAGGCTTGTAAAAAGTCTGAGAAGGATTGCAAGTGTGATCACAAAGACGAGAAGCACGGTGAGCACGATGACCATTCTCACGATGAGAAAAAAGATGGAAAAAAACAAGAGAAGAAAGAGACGAAGTAATTTAATAACAAGTCTGTGTTCAATTGATTAGTTGCAATTATTGGTATTTCCTTTAGTTGCACTAATTTTTCGTTGAAAGCTTTATTATCTAAAAAAGGGATCTTATGAATCAACCAACTAAACATGATAACTGTTGTAGCCCTGGTCATTCACTTGATGAAAAAATTTTCAATCAGATTGATGATACAATTGTCTCTGTTTTTTCAGTCTCAGGAATGGATTGTGCTGATGAGATTGCAGCTATTCAAAAGTCGCTGAACCATCCTAAGGTTGCAAAAATCCATGCAAACCTAATGACCTCGCAAGTGACGGTCAATCACGATCCTACTTTTGAAAAAGGCGAAATTATAAGGCTGATCAATAGATCTGGAGTGAGAGTTCGAGAAACGACGACTCAGCTCTCATTTGTAGCGGAAAATAAGATTCGAGTTCTTCTGGTTTCAACTTCAGGAGTATTGGTTGCAGTTGGGTTGCTACTTCAATACCTGCTGAATGTTTCAGATGAAATTTTGTTTGCGACCTTTTTAGCAGCGACACTTGCTGGGGGAACACTCATTTTTCCCAAAGCACTTCGATCTATCAGACAATTTTCTTTAGATATGAATGTGCTAATGACGATTGCAGCAATTGGAGCCTTTTTTATCAAAGAATACTCAGAAGCGGCAGCCGTCGTTTTTCTGTTTTCGCTTGCAGAAATGCTTGAGGCCTTTAGTGTAGCTCGTGCAAGAAAAGCTATTCGAGAGGTCCTGTCTGTAGTTCCCCAATTTGCAAATTTGGTTAAAGGAAGTCAGTTTGAACCCGTTGCCATTGAAGAAGTGATAGTAGGCCAAGAAATTCTAGTACGGGTCGGCGATCGAGTTCCGCTTGATGGAACAGTGATATCGGGAAGCTCCTACGTTAATCAAGCCCCACTTACTGGGGAATCACAACCTGTATCAAAAAACGAAGGTGACACTGTATTTGCTGGAACGATTAATGAAAGTGGAAATTTAAATATAAAAGTGGTTCACGGTCACAAAGACACTAAAATTGCCAATGTGATCAGGCTGATCGAAGAGGCACAAAGTAAAAAGGCACCGTCTCAGATCTTTGTCGAACAATTTGCCAAAATTTATACTCCTGTGGTCACACTTGTGGCTGTGCTTGTCTTTTTACTTCCTCCTCTTTTGTTTTCTCAAAGTTGGGATATTTGGTTTTACCGGTCACTCGTATTTTTAGTTATTGCATGCCCATGTGCTCTTGTTATTGCAACACCTGTATCAGTTGTCTCAGCTCTGACAGCACTTGCTAAAAGTGGAGTTCTCGTTAAAGGGGGCGTCTATCTCGAGGCTCTTGGAAAATTACGAGCAGTTGCCGTTGATAAAACAGGCACGATTACTGAAGGTAAGCCTCATGTCGTATCTGAAAAGACATGGAAAAATAGCTCAGAAGACGAGTTTCTGAAAATAGCCCTCTCTTTAGAAAAAACTTCGACTCATCCGCTTGCTAAAGCAATTGTTGAGCACTGCTATCAAAAAAATAAAAAAGAATCAGCTGTCTCGCAGTTTCAAGTTATTCAGGGTCAAGGTGTTCAGGGAGTCATTGATTCACACTCTTACTTTGCAGGAAATCATAAGCTCGCACATAGCTTGGGCGTGTGTAATCCTGAGGTTGAAAGCTATTTACAATCTCTCGAAACTCAGGCTCAGTCCGTTATGATCGTAGGACACATGCCACACGATGGTTGTGCTGGAGAAATTCTAGGAATCTTCGGACTTGCGGATCAACCTCGTGAAGGTGTGAAGCTTGCAATCAAAAATTTACACACAG
>CAYMDP010000028.1:0-37075 GCA_964389375.1 uncultured Pseudobdellovibrionaceae bacterium
CTTTTCCTTCATACTGGGCTTTGCCCCGAATGTACTGGCTCAGCGTGATTTAGTCCTTTTTAAACGACTCGGTTTTTTTCTTGCAGTCTTCGAACTCGTCCGACTGGACCTGGCTATTTTTGATCCAGAAGATTTCGACCTAGATCCTTTGACCGCGATCACTCGGTCTACCAGCTGAACTGCAGCTTCAATGTGTGCCGAACCCTTAAAAAGTTCTTGGATCTCTTTAGCGCTTATGCGGCCCTTAAGGTCCTTATCTTTTCTAAGCTTCGACTCCAGCTGCTCTCCGGGCCTTAAACTATGACTTAAACTTTGCACCTTTTGGTAAGCTTCTTCCCGAGACAAGCCCGAGGCCACAAGCTTTAAGAGTAAGTGAGAACTAAACAACTGGCCCTGACTTAACAAGATATTATGTTTCATTCGTTCGCGATTTATTTCGAGGCCCTTTAACAATTGCGCCATTCGGTCCAAGGCATAATCACAAATGATAAAAGCATCTGGAAGAATAACTCTTTCAACCGATGAATGACTGATATCCCGCTCGTGCCAAAGAGCGATGTTTTCCATGGCGGCCTGAAGATAAGATCTTAAAAGCCGCGCCACTCCAGTCAGATTCTCGGCACTGATCGGATTTTTTTTATGCGGCATTGCGCTTGAACCCTTTTGGCCTTTTTGAAAACCTTCGGTGACTTCGCCGACCTCTGTTCTTTGCAGATGGCGAAGCTCGACGGCTAGACGCTCTAAGGCCGCTCCACACATTGCAAGAGCAAAAAAGAGTTCTGCATGCCGATCTCTTGGAATCACTTGAGTGGCCACAGTTTCACATTCAAGCTTAAGGCGGGCTGCAACCAAAGCTTCCACTTTAGGGGTTTGAGTGGAGTAAGTCCCCACCGCTCCGCTGAGTTTGCAAATGGCCATTTGCCGAAGAGCCTGGTCCAGACGGTTTTGACATCGTTTGATTTCACTAAGGTGGCCTGCCATCTTAAGCCCAAAAGTCGTCGGCTCTGCGTGCATTCCGTGAGTGCGCCCGGCACAGATCGTTTTCTTTTCGCGAAGGACGAGTTGTTCAAGATTTTTAAGGAGTCCCAAAAGGCTTTCCGTTAAAATTTCACCGGCTTTTCTGATCTGCAAGGACAAAGCGGTATCCAAAACGTCGCTGGAAGTTAAACCGAAGTGAACATATCGCCCCTCGGGCCCGACCTCTTCGGCAACATTTGAGACAAAGGCAATCACATCATGCTTAGTACTTTGCTCAAGCTCAAGAATACGCTTTACATTAAATTTACCCTTCAGTCGAATGGCTCGAGCCGCTTTTTCAGGGATCAATTTAAGATCTGCCTGAGCTATTGCCACAGCTTTTTCTACTTCGAGCATATAGCCAAAGCGAGACTCTGGCCCCCAAACTTCTCCCATTACTTTACGAGTGTAGCGTTCGATCACCTTGCACTCCTTGCTTCTTTTCTATTTGGGCCAATGACTCTTGCACTTCAATTAACAACTTCGAATCGGCCTCAAAGCGCCCCGTCCAATCCTGATTGACAACTGTTTCTGGTCCACCGAGGCTAAGGTTTTTATGTTTTATCCGACCCAGATGAGGCTTGTTCTTTTGAGCATAGATGGGAAATAAACTTGGTCCCAAATCCGAAAAGTCATATTTCATTTCTTGAGGACCTTCTTTAAGGGCAACCTTCACCCCAGGAATCCGGTGACTTAATATTTTTTCAACTTTTTCTGCCATCTGAGCCAGGGCCGAGCGCTGAAATCGAAAACTTAAGGGCATGCGAAGCCAAGCATCATATTCGCCCTCACTCACGGATCGCTGAAGACTGATCAAATTGGAATTCACCCAAGGAAGGTTAGGATCTTCGATTATAAGAACAGACTTTGGAAATACCTGCCGGTAATCCCCGGCCGGAAGATTAAGATCCAGTTCAAAGCGAAATCGCATCCAGCACCATTCAGGATGAACAATCCCATCTGGAAATAGAATACTTCCCACTCGGGGACTCATCGCCGCAGTTTCTTCGCTCGAAAGCAGCCAAATAAAATGCTTCCCCTTAATCGCTCCCGAAAGTTCCCCTTCAATTTCGATTCCTTGAATAGACTTACCTTCGATCGAAAGATCTTTAAAGGCACTGTCTTTAAAAACTTGCACTCCTTTTGAGGCACACCAATCGAGGGACTGCTGATAACCCCTGCGGCTGACTCGACGAAGAGACAAGGGAGAAAAAAGTGAGAGGGGCCGACCTTCTTCAAAGGCGTAAGCGTTTTCTAAAAATAAATTTGCCGCAAACTGATGGCTTAAAAGTGCGATCCAACTTTGCTGAAATGGTTTTTCGCTAAGTTCGCGGATCCAAACTGAGCGCTGCACACTTGTCCCTGAGTCAAAGTTTTGAATATAACTTTTCGCCGTCTGCCAGGCCAAAGAACTCTCAAGCCAGGTTGCGGACAATGGACCCATGCTATCCATGGGACCGCGATCGGCCCAAAGGCAAAATCCCGTATCGACGGATTCAAAATAATCTTCGCAGGTCAGCCGTTCAATTTGGCTTGCGGTCAAACGCTCGGGAGAATACCAACCAAAGGGTCCTTCCCAATCCTCTGGGGCCCACCGACCCATTTTTTCTGTGGTATCAATCAATGCGACAGAGCGTCCCTGACTTTGAAGCTCAGAGGCCAGCCACTGACCACGGCCAAAGGCGCTGACAATGACAACTTCCTTGATCTCGCTCATGAATTTTCCCTCGTTAACTGATCTAGATCCACGCTCCACTGACTTTCGTCTTCGGCGCCTGATAAAGCTTCAACTTCACCCAATCGCCAAGCCTTATGCCCCTCGCGTTGAATCAACTGCAGAGCCGAGTCGACCTGATTTTTTGGCAAAACTAAGACCAAACCGATACCGCAATTTAAAGTTTGAAGCAGGCTTTCCATTGAAAGCTTTGCTCGTTTTTGAACTTCTAAAAATTCTGGCGGGATCTTCCATGCTTTTAACTTGGCAAGAGTCCCCTTAGGGAGCACCCGAGGAAGGTTATCCATGCCCCCACCGGTCACATGTGCAATTGCATGTAAGGTGTGATTTTTTAAAAGTTGATGAACCAGTTGCACATAAAGAGCTGTCGGTCTCATCAACTGCTCTTCCCAATCATTTAAGTCTTTTTCGAAGACTTTTCGAAGCAAGGAAAAGCCGTTACTATGAAAGCCACTGCTGGCCACCGCAATTAATTGGTCACCCACTTCGACGCGGTCTCGACCTAAAACTTTTTTGCGGTCAACAACACCCACACTAAATCCTGCGCAGTCAAAATCACCTTTTTGGTAGACCCCCGGCATTTCAGCGGTCTCGCCACCGATCAGAGCGCAATCCGATTCATGACAAGCTTTTTGAACACCCGACAAAAAGTCCTTCGCAGAATTAAGATCCAGTTGGCCGCAGGCATAATAATCTAGAAAAAAGAGTGGCTGAGCCCCGCTGCAGATCATGTCGTTGACACACATGGCGACCAGATCTTGAGCCACCTCACCGAAGCGTCCAAAATGACTCGCGAGCTTGACCTTGGTCCCGACTCCATCGGTACAGCTGACCAGACAGGGCTCTTCCATACTTTTAAAATCTGCACGAAAGAGGGCGGCAAAGCCACCGATGCCTGAAATTAACTTGTCTTGATGGGGGCCTTTGGACTTTTGCTGGGATCTAAGCCAGTCGACGAGGGCGTCCCCCGCTTCGACATCTACTCCGGCCTGTTTATAATCCATGGACAAGCAAGGCCTCCCTTAAATTCTGAAATAAAGGTCCAGGCAAAGCCCGAAAAGTAGCCTGGTTCAACTTGATGAGGCGACCCTAACAGATGGGCCCAGGGGATTCAATCACTGACTCAGAATGAGACACGGATCTGCTCTCTGGGAACGCCCCTGTGCTCAAAAATCGGGCTTTTATCCGGAAGCTGATCTTTTTGGGACAATTTAAAGCAAAAATAGACTAAAATGAGAATCTATTAGGGTTCTTCAGAGGGGCGAAATGATTCAAAAAATACTCATCTTCAGTGGATTTCTATGGATTTTATCTGGCGTGGTCGTAAAGGCTGGGGCTGACTCGAGCCCGCTCAATTCGGGCGTCTATTTAGCTCAGTTTGAGGCCGACGAAACCTATGACCCATTTGCCGATTACAGTGAATTCGAAGAGTCTGCAGAAGAAGAATCCGATATCAATTTTTTTCGCAACGGCCGATTTTTTACCCTTGGTTTTATTGGTGGCTACCGAACTTTCACGGACACCATGGCCGACATCTACGAACCGGCGGTTCCAAGTTACGGACTGTTTTTAAGCTATTTCTTTGATCTTCGCTTTGCGATGCAAGTTTCATTTTTAACTGGGGATCACACGATCGGATTTCGCTCTCCCCAGGGAACAGAAGTTCGCGGTAATGCGGTTTTGACCAGCTTGGGCTTAAGTTTAAAGTATTATTTAAATACCCAGAATGTGACCAAGGGACTTGCGCAATTTAACCCTTACTTTACGGGCGGTTTTTCTCAAGTGTACAGAACGGCCACAGTCTCTGGGCAAGAAGCCTTCGCAAAAGATGGAGCCCGCAGCTTTGATGCTGGGGTCGGAATGGAAGTGCCCATCATGAATAACAAGATGTATCTTGGTGCTCAGCTGACCTACCAACTTGCGACTTTCAAAGATGAAAACACCCAGATCGTTTTATCCAATGGCACCGAGCCCACTGGGCTTTATCCCACCGGAGACCTAGTTCACCTGCTTGGGATTTTCGGCTTTAATTTTTAAGCAATTAGGCGACAGTCACCTTTTGGGATTGCAATGTTCAAGTGGGTGATAAAGCTTAATCGAAAGCTAGCTTTCTATTTGGCGCCCGACTGTTGAGAGGCTCCGGCTCCTGAAGAACCTTTTAGACAGAGCATATATTTCTCACCGCCAAAAACAGTTTCATCTCTCGCCCTAGGATTGGCTAAAATATTTCGAGGTGAATAACCGGCAGCGCATTTGCTCGACTTCAAAATCGCAATGCAGTTTTCGGACTCAATGTTAAATCGGTATTCTGCGGGCTTTTCAAACATATCTGGAGAACCCACGCTAAGCCTTGAACAGCCTGAAGCATTTAACTGAAGTTCAATGACTCTAATGGCCGTGGCGATATCTGTTCCAGTGGTTGCGATCAAGGCATTCTGATTGAGTTCTTTTTTACTAAACCTCATCTCTGAATCCAAAGCGAAGGCGTTTAGGCTAAAGCAAAATACTGTCATAAATAAAATATATTTCATAAAATAATGATAATTGAGTTTGCAGTTAGAACAAATCCAAAGATTCACCCTGGACCAAACCGCGCAAACCCAAGTCGATAAACAAGACTTAAGTGATAGTCACTTTTGTCATGGCGACGCTCCAACAAAGCAATAATCTGACTCCCCCCTACTTCTCCCTAGTCATGCCTTGTTCACTCCGGCGTCGAAGTTGAATTTCCCAAGTGCGAAGCAAACAATGTCTGAATCCGAAGAAAGGCTTTAATGTCTCTCGAGGGGCCTCCGCGGTCCAGGATGGACCGGGCGGCGAGGCAGGAGGCCGCGCCCCTCGAGAGACACTAAAGCCTTTCTTCGGATTCAAAATGAAGCGACAAAATCTATCTGGCTGAGTCCATTATGGGCCCGAGGCTGAAATAATTTCTTCGGTGCTGAACCTACGAAGAAGACTCTTCTGTAAATAATCAAACTCTAAGACAAAAAAATATCAATTTTTGTTTGGTCAAGCGATTGCATTTTATTTCATGGTGGTGACCGATTGACCCTGCCTTCAAGGCTAAAATCAAAATGATCTAAAGAATCTCCTCAACAATGGAAGCATAAAATGGCCGCACTAAAGCTATCTTCTCTGATGACCTTGATATTTTGTTTCGCATTTCCAAAGTCCTCATGGGCTTGGCATATCCCAAGAAATTTCTCTGCCGCTGAAAAAAAATGTATGGCTTTAAATATCTACCACGAAGCTCGAGGAGAAGATCTCGAGGGCCAAATCGCGGTCGGCATGGTGACGATAAATCGTCTTTTAAGCCCAAAATTTCCGGACGACATTTGCAAGGTGGTTCAACAAACCAAAGTCGCAGGTAAAAATAAGTATCACCTCTGTCAGTTCTCTTGGTGGTGCGACAACAAGACCGACAAACCTCAGAGTAGTGAGGCCTGGCAAACTGCAGTCATGCTTTCAGAAATGATGCTAAGTCCAGACTCTGGATTGGTCGACATGACAAGGTCTGCACTTTACTATTTGCGCTGCGATGTCCGCCCTTCATGGGTAAAAAATCTGAAAGCCACAACTCAAATTGGAAATCACTGCTTTTATGCTTATCCAAACTACCGAGAGGCAAGAACTGCGGGACCAATCCCATCTTGGACGAGCACAGCCGAGGACAACAGTTGGGAAATCATCACCGCCCGCCATGGCCTAAAGAGCGAAGACTTTGTCGAAGAGTCTCCCGATGGGGGACTAATCTACTTTCAGTTTAATCCTCTATATCTTGCGCCCTAAAGTGCCCGGCACCTGGCAGTGGGGCAGTAGGTCATCGAGATTATAACTTAGTCCTGACCCATCCTGCTTGGGGTCGATTCGCTAGATGAGTTGCTTCGCAATGACCTACTGCCCCACTGCCAGGTGCCGGGCACTCACTGGCTACAGAGACCTTAGAAGGCCGACAAGCTGCAGGATCAAGGCAATCACGATTAAAGGGCTCGCAAGCCACTTCAGGACAAAAACCCAATGACTATATAACTTCATCGAAGAAATCGACTCGGGGTCGGCAAACTCTGCTTTTTTGATATCTTCTTTCAAAACGTAACAAACCACCTGGCTAATCGCGAGGGCCGCAATCGGAAGACACCAATTGATCAAGGCCGAATCCAACAACTCAAGAAGTCCTTTATCTCCCCACTGCACTCCAGAAAAAGTTGAGGTCGAAAGTGCGGGAAGAATCGCGGCAACAAAACAAATCCCTACGGTTCCGATGGCGGCTTGCACCCGAGTGATCCGAAGCCTTTCGCTTAAATTTGACACAATCGTTTCAAGTAAACCAATGCAAGCACCAAGGGCTGCCAGGTAAAGACAGATAAAAAATCCGATCCCAAACCAAATGCCCCCAGGCATTCGATCAAACAGTGAAGGGACCGTTTGAAAAAGCATATCAGGACCAGAGACCGGACTTTGGCTAATCAACACCAAAGGAAAAATCACCATGCCAGCAAAAACCGAAATCAAGGAATCGACCGTCGCCACTCGAAAACCTGCCATCGGAGTATAAGCTTTATCCCGAAGATAACTTCCAAAGGTCACCATAGTCCCAAAGCCCACACTTAAAGTAAAAAACACGTGGCCCAAAGCCTGACCTAAAGAAGACACAGAGAGCTTTGAAAAATCTGGGTATAACAAATACCGAAGTGCTGCCCCCGAGGACTCTAAAGACATCGTGTGGTAAGCCAAAATAAACATAAATAATCCAAACACCGGCATCATATAACCAACCCAGCGCTCGATTCCTTCTTCGACGTCTTTTGCCACAACAATCATCACAATTAAAAGATGAGCACTTGTTAAAGCTAGCTGAAGCCATCCGTTACTTAAAAGTGCAGTTAAAGTTGAGCTTGGATTAAACCCCTCATCCCGAATCAGAGCCGTCGAAAAATGCACCAGGTAGTGCATAACCCAGCCACTGATCACAGCGTAATAGGCCAAAACCAATAGTGCGATCAACAAAGAAAAATAACCAAGGATGGGGCCTAGAGTTTTAAAGGCTTCCGAGTATTTAAAGCCACTTTGAACAAGCTCAGAGTTTAAGGACCTTTGATTTAGTTTTCGAATGGCCAGGACTAAACTGCTGCGGGTGGCCTTTCCTAAGATCAGCTCACCGATTAGAAATGGCATCCCAATTAAGAACACCAATAAAACATAAAGAAGAACAAAGGCTCCGCCGCCATTTTCGGCTACGACATAGGGAAATCGCCAGAGGTTGCCCAGACCAAAAGCCGAGCCAATCGCAGCCAAATAAAACCCGAGTCGGGTCCCCCAAGCTCCCCGTCTCATTAGTCTTCCATCATCTCCATATCAAACTCCATATCCTCTTCTGTACTTGCCGCAAACTGAGTGTGCTTCTGGCTTGGAGGAAATTTACGTTTTTTATTCTTTCGGCTTGGCATCACAAAAATTCGAATGGGAATCCCTTGAAGGTCCCATCTTTCTTGAATGCGTTTACTTAAAAATCGACGATAAGCGGGAGTCACTCCGTCTGGATGATTCGCAAAAGCGATAAAACTTGGCGGCACCTGATGGGTTTGAGTCAGGTAATAAAACTTCACATCTGTCGTGCCCCAAACTGGAGACGGAGCCTGGCGAATAACTTCGGTAAAAAACTTATTTAAGTGCGAAGTTGGAATGCGAACATGAAGTTTTTTATGAGTCTCGCTGACCTTTCGCAAAAGCTCATTGATTCCAAAGCCAGTTAAGGCACTGACAAAGGCCATCTGCACATCTGGGAAAAAGTGGAACTCACGTTCGATTGCAGCTCTAAACCAATCTTTAAAAGCTTCGCGCTCCTCTTTGGCAAGATCGGCTTTGTTCGCCACGACAAAAATGGCCTTATGCCGTTCCATCGCGTATTCCATCACCCGAGCATCTTGATTGGTTGGTCCTTCGACCGCATCAATAACTAATAAAACTATATCCGCTCGATCAATCGCACCCTTGGACTTAACAGCAGAAAGTCTTTCGACCCCCTCTTTACGACGAGCCGCTTTTCTCATCCCGGCGGTATCAACCAAAATAAAGGCTTCATTCTCGAATTCGAAACTCTCTTCCACTGCATCAACAGTGGTTCCAGCAATTGGAGACACAAGCATCCGCTTCATCCCTAGGAATCGATTACACAAAGAGCTTTTTCCCACATTGGGCTTTCCAACAAGGGCAATACGAATACCTTCTCGATGAGAACTCTCGCTTTCGGTCAGGTGACTTAAAATCCACTCGACGATATTGTCGATTCCAAAGTCAGACTCAAAAGCTGCAGGAATTAAAGTTTCACCGAATTCATAAAACTCTAACAAGACGGGCTCAGGATCTAAGGTGTTATCCACCTTATTTACGACAACCAGAGTTGGCTTTCCGGATTCTTTGGCCACACGAAAAACTTCGCGATCTTCTGGCATAAGTCCCGAACGTCCGTCCATAACCAAGACCAACAGATCCACAGATTTTAAAATTTCAGTCACTTGAGACCAAATCAGAGGTGAAAAGTCGTCTTTGGCCTCAGTCAGACCTCCGGTATCGACGATATCAAACTCTCGCCCCCACCAAGCTGCAGGTTCGATTAAGATATCCCGAGTCACTCCAGGCTCGTTACGGACAACGGCCTTTCGGGTTCGGGATAGCTTATTAAACAAGCTCGACTTGCCGACGTTCGGCCGGCCTACAATTGCAACTTTAGGCGTGCGCTGGAAGGACATAACCTAGCTCCTTCATCATCGCAGGGTTTTTGGACCAATTCTTCTTCACACTAACATGAAGATCCAAATAGACCTTTCGATCTAAAAACTTCTCTAAAGAGATTCGCGCAGAAGATCCAATGGTCTTTAACATCGCGCCCCCACGACCGATCACAATGGGGCGGTGGTTTTCTTTAGCCACTAACAAATCTGCATAGATTTTTATCAAAGGGCCTTCATTTTCGACAAAACGATTAATCCGAACAGCCAAGCCAAAAGGGATCTCTTGATGAAGTTGCTCAAAGGCTTGCTCACGAATCAACTCTTCACTGATTTCTCGAAGACTTGCAAGAGAGACAATCTCGGTTTCATAAAGAGGCCCCGGAGCTTCAGGAATTAAGTTGGTCAAGGCCGCCAAAAGAGTTTCACGACACTCTTCAGGGCGACTTGTGGCAGAGACCGCAAGAACCGGAACTCCCTGAGCTGCTAACTTTGCACGAATTTTTTCAACTCTATGAACCTGAGGCAGGTCGGTCTTGGAGATCACCGCAATCCAAGGCTTTTTTGCACTGGATACAAGCTCGATGACTTTATCGATTCCCTCTTCAGTCTTTTCATCAATATTTAAGACGGCCATAAGGGCATCACTGTTTTGAATGACATCTCGGCTCTCTTCGTCCAAAAATTTATTTAGTCCAGAGTTCGGCTTCACCACCCCTGGCGCATCGACAAAAAGAATTTGTTTTGCATCGTCGGTGTAAACTCCAACCATACGACGTCTTGTGGTTTGAGGTTTGCTGCTGACGATAGAGACTTTTTCTCCGACCAGCACATTAACCAAACTGCTTTTTCCAGAATTGGGTTGCCCAATCAGGCCAATAAATCCAGCTTTATAACTCATGACATTTTCTCCATCGCAAGACGAGCGGCATCTTGCTCGGCTGATTTTTTACTTTTTCCCTGACCTTGAGCCAAGGCCTTACCCTGAAGGCTGACTTCGACCCAAAACACTCTCTCGTGATCGGGCCCTTCTTCTTTAATCACCGCGTACTGCGGGACTTCTTTATGTTTGGCTTGAGCAATCTCTTGAAGACGGGTTTTAAAGTCCTGGTTATAAAGGTTGTTCATATCCAAGCCGCTGAGACGATCTGAAAAAATGCCCTCGACAAATTCAACAGCCGGAGCAAAGCCCGCGTCCTGATAGATCGCGCCAACAAGGGCCTCCAAAGCCGAACTTAAAAGTCTTGGCTTTTCTTTACCTTGAGTTTGTAATTCTCCGCGACCGAGTCTTAGAACTTCTTTAATTCCTAAATCCACTGCAATTTCAGAAAGAATTGTTTCATTGACTAGGCTTGCCCTAAGCCGAGAAAGATCTCCCTCGCGCATCTCGGGGTAGCTGCGCATCAGAAAATCACTAAGAGCTAAGTCAATAACGGCGTCGCCTAAAAATTCGAGACGCTCGTTATCGCCATCCGATTCTTTTGGACTTTCGTGGTGAAAACTTTTGTGTGTTAATGCTCGAAGCAACAAGGCTTCGCTTTTAAAGCTGTATCCCAACTTATTTTTAAAGGTCATCAAGGGTCGTCTCCTGAATGGTTCAAGGTTTGAGTCGCCCAACTCTATTTAATTGTTAAAACAAATTCCGATTGAACAAAATGTAGTAAATAACTGTTTTTGTTACTAATCCTGGGCCTAAATAGCACCATTTTTGCTTGGCGTCAAATCGTCTACAGAGGGAGGGCTTCAGCCAATAAGAGCCCGTCCATTCGTTGGTTTTCCGAGTGATCAAAACCTGTAACCTTTACATCAAACTCAGGGCCTAAAGCCTCTAAATTCAATCCCGCCCCAAGTTCGACCTGAACTGGCCAAAAATCTCGAGTCAGTGCGCGAATACTATCATCCTTTGATTTTAACTTTAGAGCCGACTTCACCAAGCCAATTTGATCAAGAGCTCTACGGGCAAAACGCTGGCTGCTGAGTTCGCGCAGGTCTTTTGCCCTCACCTGAATCTCTTTAACTTCTACTTTTTCCGGAATCCGAGTTGCATAAGTTCCGGGTCTTTCGCTATAGGGAAAAACATGAATCCGCGTCCAGGGCAGAGCCTCTAGACGATTCTTCGTCTCAAGATATTCCTCAGAGCTTTCGCCGGGAAAACCAACAATCACATCCATCCCAACAAAGGCTCCAGGGACTTCCTTTTCAATTTCTAAAAGGGCTTTTTCGACTTCAATATGGCCATACTGCCTCTTCATATCCTTTAGAACTTTAGTTTGAGCACTTTGAATGCTCATATGAAAATGCGGACAAAGTCGAGGGTCTTTAAATAAATTCATGAGTCTTGGGCTAAGCTCGATGGGCTCAAAGCTGGTCAATCGAATCCGCGAGATTGTAGTTTTTAAAAGGATCTGCTCAAGTAAGGCTTCAATCCTTCCGTCTGTGCGCGACTCATCTTGGTAGTCGCCAATATGAACTCCCGTCAGAACAATTTCTCTGACACCCTGCCCGCTTAACTCTTGAACTCTTCGAACCAGATCTGTAACAGGAATAGACCTGCTTTTTCCTCTGGCAAAGGGAATGACACAAAAAGTGCAAAAGCTATTACAGCCATCTTGAATCTTTAAAAAAGAGCGCGTGTGGCCAAGCTCAATACCGCCCCCCGCTTCAAGATCTTCTTTTTTAAAAATATTCGACTTATGAACTTTCTGTTTTAAGGTGCCGGCATAAAACTGGCGAACCAAATCTGGTAGATAAGCCTTATGAGAATTTGCCACGACAAGATCGACACCAGGTAGATTAGAAAATTCGTCCGTATCGACCTGGGCTGCACAGCCCGTCACGACAACAAGGCCTAAGGGGTTGCGCGCCTTGAGCCAACGAATTCTGCGCACCGCTTCGCGAGTGGCTTCTTTCGTCACAGCACAGGTGTTTAAAAGCATAACGTCCGCAAGTTCCGTGCGACCTTCATGGATTTTAAAGTTGTCGCTGACTAGCCGTTTTTGTAAAAGTCCTGTGTCGTAAGTGTTCACTTTACAGCCAAAGGTTTCTAAAGAGACCTTTAGCATATCCAGCCCCCGCCCAGAAGCTGTTGGTCACGATAAAATACAGCGGCTTGGCCCGGTGTTATGGCCCTTTGCGGTTCATCAAAAGTTAACTTCACTCGGCCAGCGTCGAGGGCCTCAGCATGGGCCAGAGCCCCTTGATGCTGAAAACGAATCTTCACCCTTAACTTTTCGCCAGGTAAAAGATCATCCAGGTAATTAATATTTTTAACGACAAGTTCGTTCGAAAACAAATACTGCTCATCCCCGAGCCACACCGTGTGGTCTTTGGGGTCGATTTTTAGAACAAACAAAGGATGAGTATAAGAAACCCCCAAACCTTTTCTTTGGCCCAAGGTGAAGTGATGAATGCCTTCGTGAGTTCCTAAGATCTCGCCACTTGGGTGAAGCTTAATCACTCCGGGTTTTAATAAATCCTTAGCAACTTGTTTTTCGATAAAGGCCCCGTGGCCCTCTTTGCCGATAAAACAAATCCCCGTTGAATCTTTTTTGCGTGCGACGATCAGATCTTTCTCTTCGGCAATCTTTCGAACTTCGTCTTTTTTTAGATGACCTACTGGGAATATCAGTTTCGGAATCACGTCCGGATTAATGGTGAACAAAAAATAAGTCTGATCTTTCCAGGAATCACTACTTGTCAAAATTCCAGGACGACCCGTAGGACTGGTTTCGATTTTTGCGTAATGGCCTGTTGCCAAATAATCACAATCCAGCTCTTTCATCTTTTGATAAAGATGATCAAATTTTAGATAGGTATTGCAATTCACACATGGAATTGGCGTTCGGCCCTCGAGGTAGGAGCCAACGAATTCATCAATCACATAGGCCTTAAACTTTGCCTCACAGTTCATCACATAAAATGGAATATTCAAACGATCCGCAACCGCGCGCGCATCATCTACATCTGTACTCGAGCAACAAGTTCCATTGCCTTCCTGGATGTCACACGAGTCCGCACTATAGTCCCAGACTTGCATGGTGATGCCGACAACATCGTAGCCTTGATCCTTCAGCAATGCTGCGGCGACAGCGCTATCCACGCCCCCGCTCATTGCAACGAGGACTCGGCCTTTTGAAGAGTTGGTCGTTTGATTAGTTTCCATAGGCCGCACTTTCGCCATGTTTAAAGGACCGCAGACGTTCAACCGTAGTTTTTAGCGCCGCCACAAAACTCTCGATCTCTTCAAGGCTATTCCCCCAACCAAGACTAAGACGAAGTGAGCTTTGGGCCTCTTTGCGACTTAATCCCATCGCAAGTAAAACCGGGCTGGGCTCTGGACTTCCCGAGCTACAAGCCGCTCCAGTAGAGACACTAAATCCCTTCATATCCAAATTCATCAAAAGGGTCTCGCCATCCACTCCTGGGATAATGAGGCTTAGAGAATTCGGAAGTCTTTCTCCTTCAAGTCCTGTGACCTTGACTTCGTTGATTTCTGAAAGAATTAAATTTTGTAGGTGATCCCGCAAAGATCTCATCTGCTGTGATTTTTCTTCAAGTTTTGTAAGACCAATTTTTGCCATTTCGCCAAAGCTTGCGATCGCGAGCAAGTTTTCGGTTCCCGCGCGTCGGCCTCTTTCTTGTCCACCACCATGAATCAGACTTTCTATTACGAGCCCCTTTCGAACATAAAGTAAACCGCAGCCTTTTAGAGCGTAAAATTTGTGACCCGAGAAACTTGCGAAGTCCACACCCCAATCTTTTAGGCGAACGGGCATCTTCCCTAGGGCCTGAACCGCATCCGTATGAAATAGTGCGCCCGCTCGATGAGCGAGTTTAACCATCGATTGAATCGGGAAGATATTTCCAGTTTCGTTATTGGCCAACATCACAGACACTAAAGCCGTTTGGGGACTTAAAAGTGTTTCAAAATATTCAAGATCGATTTGCCCTGAACGAGAAACTGGTAAAACTTTAAGCTTAAACCCCTTGCGTTCCAAAAACTGAGCGGTCTTCACAATACTGGGGTGCTCGACGCTGCTAATGATCAGTTCATTGCGGCGATGAACTTCTTCCGAAAAAAGGCGGCGACTTTGAATCGCTTCGAATACACCCTTCAGAGCCAAATTATTTGCTTCACTCCCACCGGAGGTAAAGATAATTTCGAGGGGCTCGGCTTGGATAAAATCTGCAATCGCTTTTCTGCTAGATCTAAGAACAAGCTTTGGACCTCGGCCATCTTGGTGAATGGAGCTCGGGTTTCCCCAAGCCGCAAAGACCTTCTTAAAAAATGCAAAGTCATCCCGCTTGAAGTCTTCGCTTAAGGGGGTCGTCGCATTGTGATCTAAATAGACCGAAGGTCTAATGGCCGAGTTTGACATAGGCGGGGGAATCTAGCACAAAGGCCTTGAAGTCTCAATGGCTCTTGCTTGCCTTCGACTTAAGAAGACTTCGGCTCTACAGGGGCTAAGCCATGGGATTTAGAAGTTAAATCCAAGTCCTACGGTGCCATAAGCCACCCCAAGGCCGATCACTTTATTGGCCTCAACGTCTCCAAATTGAAAGGATTTTAATCCAAATCCGGCTTCACCGAAGAAGCGATTCGTCCACTGAATCTTTCCGTGAAAGTTCAGAGCAAAGTTTACGAAGATCACATTGTTCGCATTCAGCGCCAAGGGATAGTAAATAAACTCAACATCCACCCACTTCGGGTAGCGCAAAAATGGGATGATATTAAACATATCATCAAAAATTTTTGGCATAGAACGCGCCCAAAAAGCCCCAGCTCCTGCCATCTGACCGGTGAACTGCTCTAAGACGACTTCCTGAGCATTTAAGCTAAAGCCAATGGTTGGATCCCGGCCCCAGACACCCGGATTTAAGCGATACTTTAAGTCGGCACTTGTGACTTCAAGTTTAATCACGTCTTCATCCGAGTTGCCCCCAAATGAAGTTAAGGCTTTAAAATATTTTGCGGACACTCCCCACCTTTGTTTGCCGACATAATAATTCTCCCACCCCAAAAGGGACTCAAACCATACCTGAGCTGCGGCTTCGGCCAAAATAATGACCTGCAGTTCGTTGGATAGGACTCCCGTGGTCCTCGCACTCAGCTCGAAGGGATAACCTTTATAGAGTTCGTGGTAGGCCTTAAAGGTCATGTCCTTTTCTTGAACAAGAAGTTGTGAGCGGTTGAGCTCTCCTCTATTTTCGGCCAAAAATCTCCAGGTAAAATCCGTCTCAGAAGTTTTTTTGGCTTCGACTTGTTCCGAACTAATCTGAACCTCTGCAGCCGTGCGGCCGTAGACCTCAGAGACCCTCGAGTAGGTCGAGCGTCTTTCGTTTTTCTTTACAAAGACACGAGCGGATTTGGTTGGAAGCTGATCAAAGATGAATGTTTGTTTAAAGGGCACTCCCCCTGAACCTCTTAGGTACAAGAATGGTTCTTGGGCTGAAAACTCTGCCTGCCAATAATCTTTAAGGTCGCCAATCGTTGGCTTAAAATTTAAAAAGTTCCAAAACACCTGCCCATTGCGGTCTATAAGACTATGTTTTTGCATCGGATTGTTTCCGTATCCGATCACTTCGACTCTGTTTTTCTCGGCGTTTAAAACCATATCGATAATTTTAACGGGCTTAGGGGCAGCAATAAATTCGAAATATGTTCCATTCCCCAGAATTGAAGAAAACTTAATTGGACTGACCTCGTCTAAAAAAATGGCCGAGCCTTTTAAAGTCACTTCACGATCGTTGACGAGCACCCGGGGCCGGACCTCACCTCTTTGGGTGCTTAAGTGATATCGTCCCCCTGAGCGAACAAAACGATAGCGCTTTGAACACAAAGCAAGCCGTCCGCCTTCTTTGGATTCGACGGAAAGACAAAACCGAACGGGTCGCTTCAGTTTCCACACTGGAATTTCAAGAAACTGCTGCCCCCAAACTCCAAACGAGCTGGTCGAGTGAACTCCAAGGTTAGACGAAGAATCACTTTCAATTTGCGTCGCCGCCACTCCAGCAGTTGCCGAGGAAGAACTTAAAGCAGGCTTCTTTTTTTCAAGAATGTCTCTCCAAGAGTTTGTATCTTCAACACTAACCTGTTTGCGCCAAATTACATTGTGCGCATCATCGATCAGCTCAAGAGTCCCCTCGCGCAAATAATCTACCGGCCATTTAAAACTTAAAAAGTACATGTAAGTGAGTCGCTTGCGCACTTCAATTCCAAATTCGACATCCCGAAAATAGGCGCGTTCTCGACTTAAAATCATTTCAACAGAATCTGACTTTAGCTCGTAGGGTCCGACCCGAAGGGTATGCGCTTGGGTCAAATCGTAATCGATACTTTGTTTCGCAATAATGACTTGGTTATCAAGGGGGTCAAATAGCAAAGGCATTTCGTCGCCAGAATGGTCTGACAGATTAGAATTCTTGGACGAGTCCTCTTCACTTTCTTCAGGGGCACCGACGAATAGAATAGGTTGCTCTTCTTCAGTTGGGGGTACAGACGAGCTTTGAGCCGAATAAATGGTCTCAGAAAAAGACAGAATCAGCGCTGTTATCAGAATGCGATATTTCACTCTCAGATTTTATCTCGTTGCGGCAAGACTTCAACGTTTTTACAGTACATTTTAGAGGATCTAAGACCCCAAGCTAGACCTTGATCCAGACCGACGAAGAGAAGCTGAGACTCCCTTTAAGCTCAAGCCCAAAAATTCCGAAAACCACTAGAGATGAAGACAAGATATCCATGGGCGGACGCGCTCAAAATTAAGCCTCAGGACTACGAATCGTGGACGGTTGAAGCGCCGAAGTCCGAGCCCTTCACATTTTGGTGTCTTGAGCGCGGGAAGATTCGTCCGGCAGATTATTTCGCCTGGGCAAAAGACTTTTATTCACTGCCACTTTTAAAAGAAGAATTCTTTAAAGAACGGCCTAACCGAAAACTTTGGAAGATGATTGAGAGTGTTGCAAACTGGTCGCCCTCAATGCTTCCGCTTGCGGAATGGGATGGAGTCATCTTTATCGGCTGTGTGGAACCGCCAGTCGATGTTCAGTGGAGTTTTCAAGTTCAATACGTCTTGGCCTCTCCTCGCGGATTAAAAACTCTTTGGCAAGAATACCGCGGCGAAGAAACTATTATTACTCAGTCTCATCCCGCCGTTTCACGAATAGATATTTCGAAGATAGATGCCGTTCGAGAGTCCGCTTCTGTGGATCATTCACAGGTCCGCGCAAAGCCGACACCCGCTGTGGCGAGTGCATCTGCACTTCCTATGCCCCCGCCGCTTCCCAAAGAAGAGCCCTCAAGTTCTCAAGCTCCGCCCCCGACTCCAAGCAAAAAAGCAAGCTCGTCAAAACCGATCGAGCCTCCTCCATTCGAACTAAAACTACCCGGCCCTGCGGCTGAAAAAAAACCAGAGCCTCAGGCGAAGCCTTTGTCCGCAACCATGGATAAAAATCCAAGCGAGAAAAAATTAGAGACGACCAAAGCTTCTGCTGCAAGTCCCTCTTTGGAATTAGATCTTAAGCTGAATTCTTCTGCTGCACTTGAAGATCTTGAAGACCAGATGCTGCGCTCAAATCAACAGAGTTCATCTGAAGAAGCTCCAAAGACGGGTGAAGAAGAACATGAGCTGGCACCACCTGAAGGTTTTAGTCTTGATACCTCCTTCAAACTTAAGCTTGGCGATGACCTTAGCTCGACAAGTGAAGATCCGATCGAAGCCCTTGCACCGGAAGGATTAGATATTCAGACCCCACTTGCGGTGGCTGCACAAAAACCGACTGGAAAGCCCATTCCAACAAAAGCCCCAGAAGCTAGAAGCCCTCAGGGAAGCTTAGAGGGACTTCATACTGAAGATCTCGCCCCAGAATCATTGGCCCAAGCCAAAACTGAAGACGAAGCCTACGCTTGGCTGTTTAGACAACTCCAGGAATACTATAGCTCTTCGATGATTCTTTTAAATATTCAGGGGCATCAACTTCAGCCTTACAAATGGGAGCATGTCTGGAAGCCCGTTGACGAGTCCGCCTTGAATCCGATTAGCACGCAGACCCCAAGTCTGTTTCGTATTGTTTCAAAAACTAAGATGCCTTATCACGGAGCCATCATAGAAAATGAGCTGACGAATGTATTTTTTAAATCTTGGGGATACAAGAAGAGCAATCCAGAGCACGCAACTGCGGTGCCTTTGCTCATTGATGACCATCTGATGGGAATTGTCCTTGCGGTGGGAGAAAAAGAGGCAAACACGACCCAAGCCCTTGCTCAGGCCGAAAGATCTGCAGATCAGGTGACTCAGTATTTAAAAGCGATCTCTCGCAAAGCCGCCTGATCCACTTAGAAAACTCTATTCCCCTTGAACTACTTCGCACTGGTGGGTGATCACTGTGTCCGCACCTTCAGGCTTAAATGGATTCACACCAAGAAGCTGAACCGCTTCGACCTTCTCACCTTTTTTGACAACTTTTTGAAGTATCAAATGGTTTAGATCATTTTCTACCTCGATCAGATAAAAGAAGGCGACTTCTTTACCTTCTGGGCCTTCAGCCAAATCAGTATCTCCAACCAAATCAATTTTCTCAAAGCCGATCATGCCTGTCGTTTTGTCTACTCTAGGGCCTTCGTAAGTTGCTTTGTAAGGAAACTCCGCTCCGTCTTTTGCACTTTGAATTCGGATACTGACCTCCATCCCAAAGCGTCGACCGCAGTCATAAACAAGATCTGTTGATGCAGCGGCAAATGACGAACTGAATAGCGGCGAAAGAATCAGTACAAGCCCAAGATTAACAATCCGTTTAAAATTTGTTTTCATTATGTTCTCCTTTAGAGAGTGAATAAATGCCCGGAAAAAATAATTCATTCCCTAAGGACAAAGTAGACAATAGATCATGTTGTAAAAAATTTAAGATGACAAAAGGCCGCAACTAAACAGCCACTAGCCGACAGAAATGCGGCGTGCGGAAGTCCCTGGTGACTGGGGGTGAAATTCGAGCTGAAGACGGAGCACATTCCACGCTTTGGGAATGTCAGCCAGATGAATCCGATCGGGCCATTCGATGCAGATAAGGCCTTTAGGAAGGTTAAAAACCTCCCAAAACCCAGTCGACTCAAGATCTTCATCGCTTTCAATCCGGTATAGGTCAAAATGCTCGATGGAGGATCCTTCACCTACAGGATAGCTATTGTGAATGGCAA
Organism: uncultured Pseudobdellovibrionaceae bacterium; assembly: GCA_964389375.1. Lineage (GTDB taxonomy): Bacteria > Bdellovibrionota > Bdellovibrionia > Bdellovibrionales > UBA1609 > CAYMDP01. The sequence continues at coordinate 19,673 of CAYMDP010000028.1, forward strand.
AAGTTGGAGAACTTGCGGATTGGTCCCCTTTAAGATTTTTAAGCAGACTGCGCACAAGTTGAGTTTTGCCGACTCCCAAAGGACCATTAAGCAAAAGGACTTGGCGCCCACTAAAAGACTTTATCAAATTTTTGATCAATAGATCCAAGTCCTCAAGACCTTCAATCTCGTAAACCTTCACAGCAGATGTCCTAAAGAAATTCTTTGTAAAAGCTGAGGAAGATGATCTTTAAGATCCGAGGCAAGTAAGGAGCGTCTGTCATTTCCGACTCGAACCCACTCATCCGCAATCCGTCCATGAATGTAGGCCGCTGTCGCACTGGCTTGCAAGGTCTCAAGGCCCTGGGCGAGCAGGGCCCCAATCATTCCACTTAAGACATCTCCCGTTCCAGCCTTTGCCAAAGCCGAATTCCCCGAGTGAATGACCATGCTACGCCCCTTAAAGGCAATCAAGCTGCGAAAACCCTTCAGCAAAACATGGCAGCCCATGGCTTCGGAAGCCGCAAGTGAGCTCTTAAAGCGATTTTTATCGATCTCACGGGCCTCAATCTTAAGGATGCGCGAAAGCTCCCCCGAGTGAGGTGTCACAATCCAAGAGGCCGGAAGCGGAAACAAATCGAACTCTACACAAGTCGTTAAAGCGTCTGCATCTAAAATGACCGGGGCAGTATTTTCTGTCTTAAGTCGTTCTATCAAATCGGCTGTCCTGCGAGAAACTCCAAGCCCGGGTCCCACGACAACTGCAGAAAACTTTTTTGTCCATAAATCCGGATCAGACAATTTTGCGGTTAAAATTTCTGGAGCTTCTTTAATTTGATCCGAGGGAGACTCAAAAGAAGCCCAAGTTACATAACCGACTCCCATTCGGTAAGCTGCCGCAGAAGCCAGAACTCCAGCCCCCCAATGACCTTCGCTTCCCGCCACCACCAAAAGGTGGCCATGCATCGACTTATTTGAAGTTTCTTTTCGTCGCGGCAAATAGCGCCTTGCTAATTTGTCTGAAAATAAAAAATGTGTGGTCGCAATTCCTCGAAGGGCCTCAAATGGAAATCCAATCGACAGAATTCGAAGTTTACCGACGTGAGAGGGGCCTTCGTTAACAAAAAAGCCCGGCTTTGCTAAACCAAAAGTGAGAGTCATCGAAGCCTTGATGGCGTAGCCATCCAAAGTCCCCTGATCGCAATTTAAACCAGATGGACAATCTAAACTGATCACTGGCGCCTTGGCCGAGTTCATCAATTCTAATATCTGCAGGTATTCATCTTCGATCTTTCGATTTAAACCAATTCCAAATAAAGCATCGACCAGAAGGCTTGCTGATCTAAGTTGCTCAAGTTTTTCGGGGTGCTTTTGTAAATCCACAATGCGTAGACCTTGAAGTTCGGCTCGTTTAAGCTGGATTTTAAAAAGCTCGGATCGTTTGCTCTCAGGAGCGAAAAAAAATACATAAAGGTCTCGGTGTCCACTCGAATGAAGATGGCGAGCCAAGACTAATCCATCACCGCCATTATGTCCGGGGCCGCAAACCACAGCTGTCATGCCCCGCTTTAGTTCAGGGAAATAGGCAAGATCGATCTCGCGGGCCGCAGTCGCCCCCGCGGACTCCATAAGAACTTCGGATGTTAAGCCATAGACTTCTTGCGAAAGTTTATCGATTTCTTGAGCCTGTAAAACCGTGGCCAGTCTCATGAAATGACCTTATGAAAGATTTTTTTGTAAGAACTCAGCGATTTGGGCCGCGAACTGACCGATTTTTCTTTTGTCTTGGCCTTCAACTAAGATGCGAACCACAGGCTCAGTCCCAGAAAAACGCACAAACAGTCGACCTTCACCCTTAAGTTGAGCTTCTACTTTACGAATCAAATCTTCGTAGCCCGGAATCTCTTCTAAGGGAGTTCGACGAGAGACTCTGACGTTAACAAGCGTTTGTGGAACATCCTTCATGAAATCCGCAAGCTCACTGAGGCGCTTACCCTCGTATCTCATAACCGCTAAAACGTTTAAGGCCGCAACACAACCATCACCTGTCGTACTGTGATCTAAATGGATAATGTGACCCGACTGCTCGCCGCCAAGGTTATAGCCGTTTTGTCTCATCTCTTCGACCACGTGTTTGTCACCCACATCGGTGCGTACAACTTGGATTCCATGTTTATTTAAAACCAAATCCAAACCAATATTACTCATCTGAGTGGCAACAACTGTGTTTTTTGCAAGGCTTCCACGTTTTGCTAGGTGAAGCGCACAGACGGCTAAAATATGATCTCCATTCACAACTTGCCCTCGCTCATCCACCATAATCACTCGATCCGCATCCCCATCAAGAGTGATTCCGACATCGGCTCGGTAGCGCAAAACCGCTTCGCAGGTTTTTTTGGGATGAAGAGCTCCAGCTTTGTCGTTGATATTGTAGCCATTTGGTTGATCGCCTAAAACAATCAGCTCGGCACCAAGTTCCTCAAAAACTGCTGGTGCTACAGAGTAGCTCGCCCCATTTGCACAGTCCAAAACAATGCGAAGTCCGTCTAATGATAAATCAAGAGGAAAAGTATTTTTGACATAAACAATATAGCGGCCATTTGCATCGTCAATTCGACGAGTTCGACCGATCTTGTCGGCATCCGCCAAATGACTAGACAGCAGATCCTCATGAACAAGGCGTTCAATTTCTCTTTCCATCACATCGGGAATCTTAAAACCGTCGGCTCCAAAAATTTTAATCCCATTATCGAAAAAAGCATTGTGAGAGGCCGAGATCACGATCCCCGCATCAGCTCGCATATTACGAGCCAGATAACCAATCCCTGGAGTTGGCAGTGGACCGGTCAATTGAACCGAAACTCCCATGGAATTTAGCCCACTCGAAAGAGCTTGCTCAAGCATATAGCCCGAAAGCCTAGTGTCTTTACCAATTAAGACGGTCCGCTTATCCCCGGCCTTACGACTAGGCTGTTTGCGCAAAAGATAACCCATCGCTTGACCAACCTTTAGGGCAAGATCCGGAGTCATTGGGAATTTATTCGAAGTCCCTCGAATTCCATCCGTTCCAAATAAACGATCGGGCCTAGCACTATCTGTCGCCGGACCTTCTGCTAGCTTATGAGTCCCGTTTGTCTTCGTCTTTGCCACAACATTCACCTTCATTTTTGCTCACTCTGGTCCTTAAGTTGAACCACTATCTCTTCGGGATAAATAGATAGGACCTTTACTCCACCCGATAGGTTTAAAGCTCCTGGACTGATGCGAACGACTTGTCTTCCTGGATTAAAACTACTTAAATCGATCGCGAGGTTACTTTGACTCTCGCTAAAGTTCTTTACCCCCACCCTTGGGCCTCGAACTTCCACCCGAACACTTTGACGAACTTTATTTACGATCTCATGTTGCTCAGACAGAATAAACTGCAACTGAAGATCTTTGGCAACAATCGTTTCTTTGCGTCCCAGCATGGTGGCCCATAAAATCGTCGCCACAAATAAAGAGACAACCTTATAGCTGGTGTTGTCGTTCCACCAATCTTTAACTGTTCGAACTTTCTGAACCACTAATCAACTCCAAACTTTAAGTCGGTCGAAAGGTTATACCCAAGGTTTCGTACAAGGCTTTTCGAATCGTGGCATGATCCACATCCGGCCTTAAGATCCCACCCTGCACCAATCCCACAGTTTTAGTCTCTTCTGAAACAACTAAAACCAGAGCATCGGTCTCTTCTGTTAAACCAATTGCAGCTCTATGCCGAGTTCCCAAATTTTTATCAAGAATCGGGTTTTTACTTAAAGGTAAAAAACATCCTGCTGAGTGAATTTTTCCCGACCGAATGATCAGGGCTCCATCATGCAAGGGACTCGTCGGCAGAAACAAAGCCTGAAGAACTTCGGAGCTGACGTTTCCGTTAATCAAAGTTCCTTCTTCAATAAAATAATCCAGAGCAATCTCATTTTCGATAACCACAAGAGCCCCGGTCCCCTTCTGGGCCATAGCCACGACGCCACGAGCGATCTCTTCCACGAGGTGGGTTTCTTCGACTCTAGAGACTCCACTTAAAAAGGGATTGCTTCCGATCTGTGCTAAAGCTCTGCGAATCTCACCCTGAAATAAAATCACAACAATCAAAAAGAGATTGGCAAAAAATTTCTCGAGCAAATAATTAAAGGTGATCAATTCAAAGTAGATGCTGGCCAAAAAGGCCATGGCCAGGATTCCCATCCCAGAAAGAATCTGCACGGCTCCAGATCTTTTAGTTAAAAGCAAAACTCTGTAGGCGACAAACCAGACCAATAGCAAATCGAGCACGTCGTAAAAACGCAGGTGCACAAAAAGACTTTCGATTTGCTCATACAAGTTCTGTAGCATTTAGTTCCGTAGTTTAAGCCGTTACCGGTCCAGGGTTGCCGATCGGGTCACGTCCACCTTGAGGATCTTCGCCTTTAACCTTTTTTTGCTTTTCAGAGGCCACATCTTCAGCCTTTCGATCTTTATCCAGCTTTTCTTTTCGGTCTTCTCGCTTACTCAGCAAGTCCTCAAAAGAGCCACCCTTCATCAAAAAATCGACTTCATCGCCATCAATCGTTTCGAATTCCAGCAAGGCACCAGCCAAAGCATGAAGAGTTTTAACATTCTCTTTTAATAGCTTAACGGCTTCATCATGACCGCCCATGACCAAACGGTGAATCTCTTTATCGATTTCTTCAGCCTTTGCTTCAGAGTAATCCTTAGAGCCTGAACTTTGCATTCCTAGGTACACGGGTCCTTCGCGTCTTTCTAAAGCCAAGGGACCAAGCTTTTCACTCATTCCCCACTCACAGACCATTCGACGAGCTAAATCTGTCGCGCGCTCAATATCGTTTCCAGCACCCGTTGTGTAATCCTCAAAAATAATCTCTTCTGCCGCCCGACCACCAAACAGAAATGAAATCATATTTGTAGCTTTGCTTTTTGACAGATTTAAGCTGTCTTCCTCAGGAAGGGTTTGGGTCAGACCCAAAGCCATACCTCTAGGGATAATTGTGACTTTATGAATTGGATCAATCCCAGGTAAAAGCTTTCCGACCAGAGCATGGCCCGCTTCATGGTAGGCGGTGATTTTTTTGTCTTTATCACTGATGACCATGGACTTTCTTTCACTTCCCATGATGACCTTATCTTTGGCCTTTTCAAAATCTTCCATCTCTAAACGATTTTTATTGTCTCGCGCCGCTTGAAGAGCCGCTTCATTCACTAAGTTTTCAAGGTCCGCCCCAGAAAATCCCGGTGTACCCCGAGCGATCTTTTCAAGATTTACGTCTGCAGCCAAGGGGGTCTTTTTGGTGTGAACACCCAAAATTTGCTCTCGGCCTTTTAGGTCAGGCTTGTTCACGATCACTCTCCGATCAAAACGACCGGGTCTTAACAAAGCCGGATCCAACACATCGGGTCTGTTTGTCGCAGCAATCAGGATCACACCTTCGCTACTTTCGAATCCATCCATCTCGACCAGAAGTTGATTCAGGGTCTGCTCACGCTCATCATGACCGCCGCCCATTCCGGCTCCACGGTGACGCCCAACCGCATCGATTTCATCGATAAAAATTAAGCATGGAGCACTCTTTTTACCTTGTTCAAACAAATCTCGAACACGGCTGGCACCGACACCCACAAACATCTCAACGAAGTCTGAACCAGAAATTGTAAAGAAAGGCACGCTGGCCTCACCGGCAACCGCCCGCGCAAGAAGGGTTTTTCCAGTTCCTGGAGAGCCCACAAGTAAAACTCCTTTTGGAATCCGGCCACCCAGGCGAGTAAATTTTTTGGGGTCTTTTAAGAAAGCCACAATTTCTTGTAGATCTTGTTTCGCCTCGTCAACGCCAGCGACGTCCTTAAAGGTTACGCGATTTTTATTTTCGGTCAAAAGACGCGCCCGACTTTTTCCAAAAGCCATGGCTTTTCCACCACCCACCTGAAGTTGGCGCATGAAGAAAATAAAAAACCCGATAATGATAATCAACGGCAACCAGTTCAAAAAGACCGAAGTCAGCATAGAGTTCTCGCTGCCCACGTAACTTGGGGTCACTCCCATCTCACGCACTAATCGAAAACCTTCGTCATCGACATTGCCTTTAATTTTAAATTTCTTACCGGTAAATTCGGCTGCTCCAGCTTCGGTCAGCTCGCCGAAGATTTCGCCGGTTTCGCGATTAAAGGTAATCGAATCCGGCACGATCATTTTCTTTTCGATTGCAGTCAAAAATTTTGGATAACTGAAATCTTGAACCTGAGTTCCTTTTTGCGTGTCGTACATTTGAAAAAACAGGACCGCAATGACGATGAGGATGGCCCAAGCTGCCATAGTTTTTTGAGGAGAACGCATGTAGAACTTCCTTTCTCGACTGGATCTTTCAACAGATCACTTTAGAGGCTAACACGGCAGGGGGCTTAAGCTCAATTTGATTGTCAGTTCGAGAGTGAAACCCGACTGGCAGTGATCAAATCTGGACTGAGCGACCACTCCAGTTTTAGTAATGAAAACTTGAGTTGCTTTGAAGGATTGTCAAGGCGCTTCAAAATCTCTTTAATGTGATTTTCGCTGTAATTCGAAACCTCGAGGCGACGTAAGTAGTGGGCAAGAACACGTCTTTGGTCCTCTCGACTTAGCTCGAGAAAGAGCTTGCGATCAATCCCCTCTGCTTTCCACAAGTTTGGATCGATTTCGGATTGCCTCTTAGCGGCTTGCGCCATGAGCTCAAGACTTCTACCCATGGACTTAAGGCTTCCCGTGCGTTTTTTCTCGAGTTGAGGAAGCCACTTGTGCCTTATCCAGTTTCGTAAAGGTTCTAGCTCTTGATTACTAGGATCATTTAAAAACTTCAGACGATGGCGTTTCGAATAAGAAACCAGCTCCGCCTTAGAAATGCGCAGAAAAGGACGGTAGAAGTCCACCTGAAGAGATTCCATGGCTTCGATGCCCTGGGACCCTACGCCGCGTATCAATCGCAAAATTCGAGTCTCAAGAAGATCTTCCAGATGATGGGCCGTGCAAATCAGCGCCTTTGGGTTCCATTGATCACGAAGCTTTAGCAATGCTTCGTAGCGAAACTCCCTCAGCTCTTGCTCACCTCGAAGAATCTTTTTCGGGGCAAACTCAAACTGAAGCCCTACTCTTCTTTGAGCATTGGCCGGCTGACTCACATTCGAAAAAAACGCGAGCCGCCACTTTTTTGCGATCACAGAAAGCTCTCGAAAGGATCGATCCCGAAAAGCCTTAAGTTTTGTCGAAGAACTTTTCCCGTGGTGAACATAGGCAAAAGCCAGTGGCGTTTTGCTGCTTTTAACAGCACGGGCCAATAAATGAAGCATGACTACAGAATCAAGGCCCCCAGAGACTGCAAGCAAAAGGGGGCGACCTTGAATTTTAGGATCTCTTAAATCCCGAAGGACTTCATGAAAGATGGCCTCTTGCGGGAGAGTTTTTTTTTTACTTTTGCCTATGGCCTTAGGGTCCATCCACTCTCAAAACATCCGCCTTCTTTACAACGTGCGATCTGAATTTGTCCATTCGGATAGGTCGTATCCCAACCCAAACCCAAACAATCTCCAGCCACACAATCGGTTCTAAAACTGACGCGGCTGCGGATGTCTCGCGTCGTCCAACCTTCGGTAAAACAATTCGGCTGATCTGTCTCTTTGTTTTTAAAACACAAGACCTGACTGACCCATTCACCGGTTCCAGTCATATAGGTATTCCAACCGTACTTAAAACATTCGCCTCTGATACAGTGGCTGTCTGCGATAGGACGCCCGCGAGATTGATGCTGCCATCCGGAAAATTCACAATCTGGCGCGCAGACCACATCATCCTGGGCCCGAGTGCGATGGTCGTAAACACTCCAACCGCCGCCTTCTGCCAAACAACCACCTTCAAAACAGGTCACGTCTTGGGCCGCAAAAGCGAAACTAGAAAAACCTATAAAAACTCCGAAAATAAAGACCTTCATCAATCCCTGCATAAAGCTTAAACCTCCTGTCAGCAAAGCCTAAAGCCCATCCTATTCAGATTGCCAAACAGATTCCAAGGCCAAAAAGCTGGCTCGGTCCGATTTAGGGAAGCGGCGCTTCCGTAAAGGCCGTCCGGCCCCTTTTTTCGAAGACTGTCCTAAAGATGAACGCTTGAATGGCTTTTGGCGCCGATTTACGCAGGGATAGGATTAATTTGGGCATCAGAACCAATAGGGTCGATTTGAGGCTCAAACTGTGGCCTTAAACTTGCTCTATTAAACAGTATGAGATTTTTAAGCCTTCAACTGAGCATCCTGGGCTTCGGCATTCTGCTGGGGGCGGCGGGGCTTTGTGGCGCCTCAGAAGCCGGTCACAACCCCAAAGAGGCACTCGGCTATCTTCTGTCACTGAAAGAGCAAAACGGTCAAAAGCTGATCGAAATCGACCGAACCATGAAAGAGTCCTTAAGCCCAAAGACCCCTGAACAACTTGAACGAGCCGAGGCCGAGGTCAACCGACTTGGAGATTTACGAGAAGAATATTTACTTCGCCAAAACTTTTTAGACCGCTTGATTTTTCAGGTGGACACCCATTATCGAGGCGGAGATTTAAAGGCCTTTCTAAAGCAACGCACCAAGGTCCTTGCAGAAATTGAAGTCAAAAGCACGGATTCAGATCGCAGTCTTTGGAAGTTTTTGACCTACCTCAGCCTCGCTTTAAATCAGACTCCAGAAAAAGACGAAGATGTGCTCGAGTTTATCGAAGGCTACATGAAAGCCTCTGGAATTCGAAATCCCATCCCTCCGACCGAGTACCTTGCAAAACGCAATTACACCAATGGCACCGAAGCCATGATGGCCGCGAAAGTTTCAAAAGAAAATTTAGGGGAACTGGTCGAAAAGCAGCTTTCTCTATTGGATCAAAAGCGCCCTACTGGAAGCATCGAGCTAAATCAAGACGTCCTGAAAAGCGAGCCAGAAAGACCTTAGCATTAAGATAAAGATAAACAAGGTCAGCAAAGTCCAAGTTAAAATACGATATTGACGCTCAAGACGAAGAGCACTGACCGAGTAACTCTGTCTTCTTTCTAGCGGAATCCCCTGAACAACAGAAGCCACCAAAAAGCGCGAAGAAAAACAAAAACAAACCACTTGAACTAAAGCGAGCAATGCATTTTCCATAAAGCCTCATCGGAAACCACCCGTCCCAACTTGAGACGGACCGAGGTCCAGTGAGTGCCCGACACTTACTGATCGGTTTTTTTTACGACTTCGATTTCAGCGCTGACACGGAACTTGTGTTCTTCGGCGAAGCGAGAGGCTTCTTTGACAAAGTCGATTTTGGAAAGGATCTTTACTAACTCACCGCCCACTTTTTGGGTCAGCTCTTCTTTAGACTTTCCCGCACTTTGGATCAGCATATTCATAACATCCTTAGGAAGCTTCACCTCGCTTAAATAGCCGCGGATATGCTCTTCTGTCATAAAGGCCGCTCCAAGTCCCACAGACACAACTTTTTTAAGGGCGTCTGCTAAACGCAAGCGGCTTTCGTTGGACTCTTCCACGCCCTCGTCTAAGTCCTCAAGGGAGATTTTCTCATCTGAAGAATCCGTTTTTTTATTTGCCATAAAGCTGCTTCACTCGTTTTTGATAGGAGCTCATCATATTGGGAAGGTTGACGTTGACCAAGGCTTTGGCAACGGGCCCGGGAACAAAAACTTTAAAACTTGCATCGACCGAGTAAAGCGCACGGGTACGCCCCGCTTCTTCTTTTAATTCCCAAAAGCCATTTGAAACCTTAAAAAGGTCGCCCGATTCTAAGCTCCAGGAAATCTTATTAGGGCGCTCTTCAACCATCCACAAACGGTAAGAAAAACTTTTAATCAGGGCCACCTGGAATTCGACCAGCTTTTTACCCTCCCTGGATTCGATCACTTTGGCGCCTTTGACCTCGGATAAAAACTCTGGATATTTCTCGTAAGCTGAAATGATCTCGAAAAACTCCTCTGGACTGCAGTTAAAAACCTCTGTTGTTTGAGCGGCGGCCATTCAAGCTCCTTATTTTTTGGGATCAGACTTAACAATGCATTTTTCTGTCTGATCAATCAACTGCTGTAGGCGTCTTTCTAAAAATTCTGAATTTTCATAGACCAAGTCGACCACTTCATAGATCTCGTCTGAACCCTTTTGAATGGGCGCAAAGGTCCCTCTCTCGATGGTCACGGTCTCACCCTCCCAAGGCTTAAAGGCCTCGTACCAGTTGGACATCACAGAAGAGAGTTCCTGGACGAAATCGGCAATCGATAGATCATGGCTACGAGCCATTTTATTGTAGTCCTTAAGCCCATCGACCAAGTTTGCGCAATCTAATGCTGGAAACTCCTGCTTTGTGGGCAGTGTATCTTTAGGAGCCTCTGATAGCACCCGTGAGGCCTGCGCAAAACTGAGAGGCAAAAATAGTGAAGCCAAGATTAAAACTTTAAATCCGCGCCTATCAAATCCGCACCTATTAAATTCGCTCTTAAACATCGACATAAAAATCTCCCCTAAGATAGTTATCCCCGGCTTTTGAACTACCACTAGCCCCACCTCTCGTCACCGCCCAAAAGTGACAATTTTAAGCCCCTAGGACCAGAATCGACAGCCCTGGAGGGCAGCAACTGACCCGGAGGACAAGTTTAAATATCTGATTTTACTTGCCTTTAATCAATTTCACTTTTTTACAAATTTGGACTTCGGCTTGCAACATGGAGGGTGGACAGAACTCGATAAAAAGGAGATTTTATGAAACCCCTATTAATGATCACGCTGCTGCTTGCGGCCAGCATGTCAGTGGGTTGTCAAAAAGCGAAGATGACTAAAAGGGGAAACACTAATCCGGTGGTTCAACCTCAAGGTCCCGCAGCTCAGCCTCCGGTTGTGCAACCAGCGGTTACACCTCCTCCAGCACCAACTGGGACCACACCTCCTCCAAGTATTCCACCTCGAATTCAGACCCAGCAACCAGCACCAGTCATCCCATCTCGCTCGGGTGGCGAAGTCGCAGCGCCAGCTCCAGAACATGATGAAGTACAAATTGGACAGGGACGAAGTGGTCAGGTTTTATCTCAATGTTCAGGCCCAAAATGTGCGCCTGTCCCTAAGTGCCGCTTAATTAAGTGCCAACAGCCAAGGCCAGTGGTTGTTGTTAAACCTTGCCCTGGAAAATGTCCTCAGATTGTTGTCCAACAACCTGCGCCCGCTCCAGTGGAGCTTCCGTCTGCCACGAGCCACCCGGTCGCAAGTCCAAATGTTCAGGGACGCCCTCTGCCGACACTTGCAGAGCCCACTCCTAGAATTGACGAACGGCAGTGTACACTTGAGCAACGTTTGGCCCCAATCACAAACAAACTTGATGTCTTGTTTGTAATGGACACCTCTCAATCTCTTGATGAAGAGCGCCAAAGAATTGCGGATCAAATTGATAAGTTCATTGTCTCTCTTTCTCGCTACGGAAACGAAGTTGACTATCGAATTGCAGTATTGCTTGCTCACGGACCTGGCAGCGAAGTTTTGGTTTTTGATAAATCTCAGATTTTAGCCGGAGCCTCAAAACAAGACTTCCGAAGACAAACTGGAAGAACTAACGTAGACCCTTATAGAAGTTTTCTTCAAGCCGATGAGGGCGATCCTAAAGTTCTGATCAGCCAGGAGAGTACTCAAGAAGATTTGCAAAACAACCCCTTGGGAATGAGTGTTGAAGCCATTCGCACAAGCTTAAAAGCCAAGTTTGCAGAGATCAATGCGGCAGACGACTCTGAAGGTTATGCTCGAGATCGCAACAACACCTATAAAGAGAAATCTTCGACTGCCCAAGGTGAGGCCGGACTTCTTGCTCTTTATCTGACAACTTTGGACGAGCAAAACTATCAACAGTTGAAAAGTTCAAATGGCAATTTCTCTCACCTAAGTTCTGACTGGTACAAGCTTTTTGGATACGATTCGAACAACAGTTTCCGCACCTCAATGAGCTATCATCAAAACGCTCGTTTCTTTAGAGAAGACGCAGCCCTTGCAGTAATCTTCGTGGCAGATGAAAATGACGTTTGTTACGACTACAAATCGCCAAAGGCATTACAAAATCAATTTAAGCCTCGTTGGAAAAATGCTCAGGCCGGAGTGCAAGATCCGATGGAAGTAAAAGCTTTTAATAGCATTTGCCGAGTCGGATCAAATGGATCTGCGTTAAACTACGAGCAAGTCCTAAGATCTTTAAAGAGAATGAAGGGCGAAATGCCATTGATTATCTCTGGAATCATGTACACGGATAACAACAAGCTTCCAAACCGCACTGGAAAAGAATCAAAAGGTGCAAGCAAGGAAGAAAACGAAGCAGGGCGCGGATACTTAGAACTGATTGCAGCAGCTGACGGAGAAGTTCATGAATTGAACTCAAACTATGCCGAAAAGCTTGCAAAAATCGGAGACCTTGCGGCCTTTAAAATGCAGTACCAAAACGCCATTCCATTAGTGGATGTTAGCGGTCAGCCGGTCGACAGGGTTCAAGATATCGATCCCAACTCAATCCGAATTGATATCTACACCGATCGCTCTCAAAGACAGCTTGTAAAATCCATCCTAGCCAGCGACCGCTCAGCAATTCGGCTTGATATTGATTCTTCAACTTCGCCGGCAAAGGGATATGCGATTATTCGAAGAGATCTAATTGCAGACATCGTTCGCCCAGGACAAGTTGTGGTTGTAAACTACCAGTATAAATAGATTCCAATAATCATTCGACAATGAAAAAAGGCGCCCTTTAAACAGGCGCCTTTTCTATTTTCCCGTCCGCTCACTGGCTATCTTGCTAACTGGAACTCAACTCGGCGATTTAAGGCCCGCCCTTGAAAGTTTCCATTGTCCGCAACGGGCTGTCTTTCACCCATCCCGCGGGCCGAAATCTTGGCCGCCGGCACACCGAATTCAATCAAGACCGATCTAACGGAATTTGCTCTTCTTTGGCTTAAATCCATATTGTAAGCATCACTTCCTATCGAATCCGTATGCCCAACAATAACGAGGGTCTTAAAGCCTGGAGGTCTCATCAAATAATCCGCCATTCGATTTAAAGACTCACGAAAAGCTCCGTCGATGCGCTCGGAATTAAACTTAAACAAAACGTCTCGAGCGATAAAAGACTCATTGGATTGTGGTTTTTGAGCGAAGGGGTCTTCTTCTGTGATCTCGATATTTTCTTGAACTCGAACGATGACTTCTTTTGGTCCTTCAGAAAAAAGTGGACCGAAGACCCAATTGATCCCAGTATAAAGCCTCCAATCTGGCGAAGAGGTCCCGTGCATAATTTCGGTCCCCGCACCCAAGTGAAAAGCCAAATCCTGGCTTAGATCTGTTTTAATACCACCCAAAAGTTCAAAAGAAGACTGGTCTCGATCCGAGGAAAAATCTGACTTTTCAGTCGGAAAACCACCGAAGATTTCTGCAATCAATTTTGTATCGTATTCTTCTAGTAAATAACTGACAGCAGCTGATGCGATCAGCTGATTTTTCATCGGCTCGACAACACCTTGAAGGGCTGCAACTTGTTGACCGGGATTTCTAATCCGGTATCCGACGTTTGCGCCGTAATTGATTTTATTATAGGTCGAATCCGCTGCCACTTCGAAGTTCATTGTCGGACCCGGATTGATTCCGGTAAATGGATTGTCTTCGATTTGATTTAAGTTTACCGAGGCAATTAAAGCGACACCGCCTGAATCATCTCCCGTCACTCGATATTTTGTATTGGCCCGAAACTCGGTCAAACCCGTCTGAGCATACTCACCGCGAAAAGTAGTTAAATCGCTATCAACATTTTGGTTTACCAAATATGGAACACTAAATCCAAGATCCCAATTGTCCATTATTCCGTAACCAAAATTTAAATCCGCAGACACCAGAGAGTCCCTGAAATTGGTCCGGCTTTGTGTGGTGGTATTTTCATAATTCGGCAGCGAATTGACCGCGTAGTTTAGAAAAAACCCTAGGTTTAAAAGGCCCGGCTTTAGAGTCTCCGAGGAATGAACAGTGACAAAATCAAGACCGTTTGTAATGGGATTAAAGTTTTGAGTATCCGCCCCCACGACGTTTGCATAAGTCGTATGGCTTGATAAGCCCGCCATCAATACCAAAAATCGACCCCACCGCATCATGATGCCTCCACAAAGAAGTAATAACTCTTTAATAGGATGGCGATAATTGGCTAGAGGGTCAAGGCCTTCATTTTTTCTTAAAAAGAGCCTCGGCTGCACTTTTTAAATCTTTGGCCTGAGAGCCAGAAGAAGACCGCGAATGGGGCGTAAAATAATCGCAAAAATTTGAGCGCTCTTTTTCAAGAACCACGTCTGCAGAGGATTCCCGGCATTCATTATAAGCGCCTCGATCATAAAACTCACAGTTCTTACAGACATGAACATCTTCCCGGCAAGAAGGGCACTCTTCACGGAGTCCCACTCGGTCCGAGAATTTTAAAGACTGGTTGCATTTAAAACAGTTGAATTCGATCGCCAAGCGAGACCCCGCTAAACCATCTTCTTGATGCTGAAGTTATGCTCGGCCTCAACCCAGCGAACTGTTCCGGTTGCTGATCTCATCACCAAGGACCAAGTTTTTGACCGATTGCCGGGTAAAGTCTTAACACCTTTTAGCAAAGGGCCATCGGTTACACCCGTTGCACAAAACATCACCGAGCCTTTAGCTAACTCATCCCGCAGATAAAGCCGGTCTGGGTCTTTGACTCCCATTTCGATGGCTCGTTTTTTCTCTGCTTCAGATCGAAACGCCAGGCGCCCTTGAAAATCACCACCCAGGCACTTCATCGCAGCAGCGGTAATCACACCCTCTGGCGCTCCACCGGTTCCCATCAAAAGATCAATTCCGGTCTCGGGCCAACACGGAGCAATCCCCGCCGACACATCTCCATCACCAATCAGATGAATGCGCGCCCCAATGGACCGAAGTCTTGCGATCAATTCCTCATGCCGAGGGCGGTCTAAGACGACCACTGTCACATCACTAATTTTTTTGTTTAATGCCTTAGAGACAGCCTGAACATTTTCCTCGACAGAAAAGTCTAAAGAGATTTTTCCTGCGGCAGCGGGTCCACAGGCCAACTTTTCCATGTAGGTGTCAGGAGCATGCAAAAAATTTCCGCGCTCGGCCACCGCAATCACAGAAATAGCACCCACTCCACCTTTTGCGCAAATCGTGGTGCCCTCTAAAGGATCCAAAGCAATATCCACCTGGTAGCAATCTTGACCTTTTTTACCAACCTGCTCGCCGATATAAAGCATCGGCGCTTCATCGCGCTCGCCTTCACCAATCACCACTGTCCCGTCGACATTGACCGAATCAAAAGCCTTTCTCATGGCATCTACTGCGGCTTGATCTGCTGCCTTTTCATCACCTCGCCCCATAAAGCGAGCGCTTGCAAGAGCTGCGGCTTCAGTGATTCGAACAAATTCTAAGGCTAAATTTCGGTCCATGTTTCTTTCTCCAGGGTTCGAGTCAGATCTTTTGGTGGGCGCACCACCTTTAGCCCACTATTCATCATGACATGAAGGCTTTTTCCTCGAGCGACGGGCTCTTGATAAGGTGGAGCGAAAATGACATATCGAAACTCAACTTTCAACCGAAGTCGGCGCACCTGTAAAAAAACCTTAAGCTCGTCAAAAACAAAGGCCGGTTTTAAATGCTGACACTCTGTACTTAAGACACCCAAAACCAATTCCGAATTCGGATAGTGCAAGCCCTCAAGCTTTCGGTCCATAAGCCAAGCAATGCGTGCCTCTTCAAAAAAATGAAGATACTGCGCATGATGCACCACTCCCATCGGGTCGGCTTCTGAAAACTGAACCCGGCGTTTAAAACAAAAATAATCTTTGGAATCAAAATCCATTAGGGCACTCGTAGAAGGCGGTCAAACAAATCAGAAAGGGGTTTTTCTTGAGCTTTTATCTGTGAAAGAACTTTTACAAAACGCTGCACAATTGGCATTGAAGCATCTAAGACGATCTGAAGCCCTTCTTCGTCACGTGAAGTCTCATCAATTTTGCCTTCACTTCTCAGCTGCCCCGCCTCGAAGATCAAAAGTTGACCGTCAAATTCGACCATCGCCTTTTCAATTTCGAGATTCTTATCATTTCCTTTAGTCCACAAAAAGACATTGGTCCCCTTTGGACCATGATACCAATACTGGAAGTCCGCATCTTTCGAAAAATGCGACGCATTAATCGGATAAAGGTGACTGCCAATTAATTGATCTTCTAAAAACTCATCCAAGGCCAAGCGATCTTCGAGCTTCAAATTGATAAACTCGATTCCCATAATCTTTTCTTTTTTCCAAGCGATCCGAGCCAGAATTGGAAAGGCTTGGCTTTGACCTAACTGAAGATGCAGTTCGAACTGCTGGCCCTCGGTGAATGAGGCTTGGCTTAGCTGAACAGCCGCTCCTTGGTAGCTAAGGTCAAAAACAGCTAACCGCTCTTGACCCGAAACGATCACTGTCGCTTCTAAAATTCGCTGAGCCGCTCCCAGCTCAGACTTAAGCTGAAGCCTTGGAAATCGTCTTCGACTTTGGGATTTTGTTGTTTTCATTGGCTCGCCTCTGTCCGCATCCTGCGATATTTCTCTTCGACTGTCGACCGCATTCTTTCGGCGATCTTCTGCAGTACAAATTCCATTCCGAGTTTAGTGAAAACCTCAGGCAAAGGAAAGGTGTCATAGTCATAATAGGCCGTCAAAGCGATCTCGGTTTTTTGTGCCTCGAAATCGACAAGTTCCAAAACTCCCTCAAGCCCTTTTAAGGCTCCCTCTCGAACGCGGAAGCGAAATAAGGACTTCTTGTCGCCTTTGCTCTCTTTGATCATCACCTTCATTGAGGTTTTAAAGTTTAGGGCCTCAAGCCCAAGAAACCACTCGGCCAAATCGGCCTCATACCGGGCCTCTCTTAAGACCCCAGAATCCTGGGACAGCTCGTCAAAACGCTGAATGTTTTCAAGAGTAAAGTGATGAGGCGCATGGACTAACCCCGCTCCCAAAATCTTTAAGCGGCTTGAAGAACTTTTCTCGGCTTTTTGTTTTTGTACTGAAACCAAAGCTAGGATGAATCGCTGACGATAGATTTTTTCGCTTAACTTTTCTTTTGTCCTCCAGAAGGGAGATTTTTCGGGCTCAAGGTTTTTCCAATCCGCACTAGCCGTTGCGCAGCCTAGAGCCAATAAAATGAAGGGATAAAGCCAAAATCGAGGACTCAAAATCACCTCTTGTCTTCTACTCACTGCAATCTTATTATAATGCCTCCACAACAAAGGCTGTCAATGAAGGCTGATCTGATCCCTCCCTGGAAAAAACAACTCCCAATGTGGGCGACTTATTCTCGTATCCTTGCAGGCCCCAT
>CAYMDP010000029.1:0-1216 GCA_964389375.1 uncultured Pseudobdellovibrionaceae bacterium
TACAATAACTATAGCGTCTTTCTGGGAGGCATACCAGCTTGGTAAATATGACTTTTCTCCGCCATACCAAAGACAAAGCATTTGGTCTCAAGAGAAACAAGAGTTCCTAATAGATAGCTTGCTAAGAAATTTCCCAATTCCCCCTGTTTTTCTACATCAGAAAATCGACCCTGAAACGGGCAAAACGCTCTTTGATGTTATTGATGGGAAGCAAAGACTAACGGCAATAGTAAGGTTTTTAGAAAATGAAATTCCCGTTTCAAACGAGTTCGAATTCGGTGAAGATGGGGACCCTAAAATTGGAGGAAAGTATTTTGTCGACTTGAGTGATCCCAAATTTGAAGAAGTCAAAAAGAATTTTTGGAGTTATAAGATTCCAATTGAGTATGTTGATACTGCAGAGAAAGAGCTAATTGACGAAATTTTTGATCGGTTAAATAGAAACGGTGAGAAATTAACGGGGCAAGAATTAAGAAACGCACAGTACCATGATTCGGACCTGATAGGAGTATCGAACCAGTTAGCTAATAATAAATTTTGGCAAGGGTTACTCAACAAAGTCGATAAAAACCGGATGGAAGATATCGAATTTATGTCTGAGTTGCTGTTTGCAATTCTTGAAAACGGCCCTCAAGAAGCCACGCCCGACTCAATTGATGAGCTCTACAAAAAGTATTTGAACAAAACAAATGAATTAGATGAAGCATTAAATACTGCGAATGAAGTAATTGATTGGCTTAGTGGTTTGTCCTTAGACTTTGATAAATATAAAATTGATAGTGTCAGCCATATCTATGGTCTCTGGTGTTTGGCATTGGTAGGATTAAGTAAAGGTGCAGACCCTAAGAAATATGCAAAGGCGCTAGATGGATTCTATGAAGAGCTAAGATCAAGGAAAATTGCCGATGGAAATGTGCAGAAGTATAAAGACTCGATGAGTAGTCGAACTAAATCAAAAAACCAAAGGGTTAAAAGATTGGAATCCCTCGAGAGTTACTGTGGAATTTAAATCACCACAAAAGAACCCAAAAGAACCGTAGAACCTTAATTAATATTAAAAAAGTCCCCAAGTCATTGAAACTTGGGGAATGGCCTCAGGTCGAATATAAAAAAGAGGCAAATGGTGGTCGAAGCCAGACGCTGGACGAACCACTCACCACCGTTAGTTATGTGTCTGTTTTCATTCCACATTTCATTGGAAATCCAAGTGAAAATC
>CAYMDP010000029.1:1226-35602 GCA_964389375.1 uncultured Pseudobdellovibrionaceae bacterium
GGATGTCCCGCCAAAACTTGACGGGAAAACCAGATTGGTGGAGGCGGCGGGAATCGAACCCGCGTCCGCAAGAGATCCACTTTCGGGCGACTACATGCTTAGTCACTGTTTTTAGGTGATCACAAAGCGTCCAGCGACAAACTTTTCGTGACCCCTCCTCCAGAATTTTTAAACATTGCGCCCTGAAGAAACCAACGCAACACCGAGGTGACTAATTTTCGCCTTCCACAGAGCGCCACCAAATCTGTGGTCGACGTACAGCTTAATTAAGCTGCAAGTGCGTAATCGCTAGTGCCAATTACAAAGTTGCACGTTTTTAAGAGGACCTCGTGCGCCCCTGCATGCTCCCGAAGCTTCACGACCCACGTCGAAGCCATGTCGCCCCCAAGAAACCCAAGGACTATAACAAATTAGACTTAAAAGCCCAAGAGAATACCTTAAACCCCTAAAATGGCTCGAATATCACCAAACACTTTCTCTTCGCTTAACCAAAAAATCACTTTACCCCCTTAAAAGCCTTCTGCAGACTTATCAGTCAGAACTTAAACCGCAGCTTAAGTTTTTCAATCCTAAGGACGGAACAAAAAACATGAAAACTTTAATCTTTTTCGCCCTACTTTTAATTGCCCCCTTTCAGCAAAGCTTTGCCGGGGAGCCCGAGCTTTTCGAAAGCTTTCTGATAAGCCCCCACACCCAGGTGAATCTTTATAAAGAAAATAGCAAATGGATTGCCGACGGAGTGCAAACAAAGCCTCATCAACTTCCGCGTCTAAAAAGCAGAAAAACTTTTTCTAGCAGAGATGAAGCTTTATTATTTTTAAACTTAAGCGAAAGCATTATTTCGCAAAAACAAAACGCAATTGATTGGGATTTACAAAACTTCGAATTTAGAACTGAAACCTCGCTTGATGAAGTCCTTTGGAAAAGCGAACACTCTTGGGACTGGAGCTGGGAGCTTAAATATGCCGAGTGGCTTAAAACCGTCGGCACTGCAGATTATTTAAAAGACCACAATGTCGCCACCGACTGCGCCGATGTGGCCTACGCCTACCGCTGGATTTTTGCGCGCATTCATAAACTCGAAATGGCAAGTCGCTTACCTGGCAGCAATATTATTTTTTCGAATGAATCCATGCAAAGATCTTGGAGAAATCTTCCCACCCACGAAGAGTGGCATAAAGATCGCCGTTTTATGGCGGGCTTAAATTATTTACTAAATATGACCTACACCCATTCTTTAATGGCCGACAGCTACCCCATCGCGATCAACCAAGAAGCCTTCTTAGCCGGAACCCACTTTTTAAACCTAGGCACACAAAGTGGTCACACTCAGCTTATGGTTGAAGTCGTCACCTCGGGCAATCAGCTGCCCGTTTACTTAGTGCAGTCCACTGTCCCCAGAGAACTTCGCACTCTGGATCGCTCGCCCCTGGCCTGGATTTTTCAGCCAAACTCGCCAAAGACTATGGGTTTTTTAAAAATACGCTGGCCTAAAAAACAAAATCAAAGCTGGAGCTTTGTGGCAAGCGCGCAAATGCCCCATTACTCCGTAGAGCAGTATGACGAAAACTTCTCGGGCAAAGAGGGCCACTACGGTTTAGCATTCTTAAAACGCTTAAATCCCGAGTTTTCGGTTTTTACTCAATTACAAGAAGCTTTAAGCAACTTAAAAAATCTTTTTCTTAGTCGCCAAGAGGTCGTGCAAAAAGGTTATGAGTTTTGTCAGAAGACTGATTGCAGTCCAGGCTCTGTGGCCTATGACAACTGGTCCACCCCAAGCAGGGATCTTCGTATTTTAGAAAACCTGACTAGTATTCAAAATTTTGTAAATACCTTTAGCGAAATCGACCCACGATTGATCGAACTTTGGAAACAAAGCCTCGCCGAAGACTATTTAACCGAGGACGGACAAAGCTATTCACTAAATGCCCTAAAGTACACCTGGGATAATCAGTTATATAACTCAGACCCAAGACTTGCACCCGAAGTGCGCTGGGCCTTAAAGCCTTCGGTAATTGTAAATAAGCTGACTCAGGATTTAAATTCCGCCATAGATTCACGCCGAGCCAAAATCGAAAATAACCCTTGCGAAAATCAGCCCCAAGTTTGCCCTAGAGAATCAGGTCTATTTAAGCAGTGGGCTAGCTTTAAAGAAGACGCGATCCTTGCAACTGCGCCACAAATTCTGACTCACTATTGCAACTACCATCAAGTACGCGACTGCGAAGAGCTTCATAGGCTTGCCGAAAGCACTTTGATCAACTGGGATCAGGCTGACCGCAAAATTTTGTTAAAAGAATTCTTAGATCTTCAGCTTTGGATCAATTCAGATCCCTTGTCGTCAAAACCACAGCGCTGGGGATCGATGAACCATCAGCTTAGACACTTTATTTTGCCCCCTCCAGAGCAAGTGGTCGAAATCAACAAAGACCTTAGCCTTTGGCTGACTCCTTATGCGGAAGGAAGCAAAGCCTACCTCTTAAACAAAAGCGAATTTACTTCACGGGCTGTGCCTTTGGGACTTGAGGGCTTTAAGGTTCATGCACAAAGCGGAAGGCTACTTTACTTAAATACGAAGACACAAACCCTAGAGGTGAATTCGATCGAAAGAGTTTTAGCCTCCCAGCCTGGCATTCCGATTCCAAAAGGATTTAGTTATTTTTGGCTTAACAAAAATCATGTGGCCGTAGCCAATACCGAAGAACTTTATCAAATTTACCGAATCGATGAAGATCTGCAAAGTGCCACCGTCTTTGGAACTCGTTTTCCTTCTCTAATGCCCAGCCAGTCTAGCTCTGATTATGTCATGAAGCTGTCGGGGCCCGGACGAGTTGCGTGGGCCTCTTTAAAAGACGAACCACTTTATTTTAAAGAGATCTTTCACCCAAGCCTTGGATATATATATGGGAATGGCTTTGTTGAAGAAATTGCGGGACGATTAATGCTTCGAGCGGTTCGTGACCTCGAAAACTCTTTAAGTTGTTTTTTCGTCTTTGATCCAGTTCGCGAAGAACTAACTCCACTAAGCCAAATCTGTGGTCATTCTTTAGACTTCGATCCATTTTATAAATTTGCCGTAATACAAGGTCCGGATGCCGTTTGGTTTCAAAAATTCGATTCTGATTTAAGACCAAATGGAGCTACGCTTCGAATGGGACAACATTGTTGGCCCTGTAGTTTTAAAGCCTCCGAATATATATTGACCCATGATGAAGACGGCAAAAATAAAATCTGGACTCAGGATCCCATCGATGGGCTTAAAGAAATCATCCTACCTACGGAGGCCACTCCCATTTGGGTTCATCGAGGCCTGGCAATGACCCAACACAAAGGCCCTCCAGGAGGACGCGAGGTTTGGAACTTAAGAAGTTTACAAAAAATGGCCAACAGCACTTCGCCTAATTTTTATCCAAGAGATATGGATTCCGAAAATTATTTCTATCTCGCCGATGAGGTCGAGGGGCATACTTTAGGATCTGTCTTAAGCCTTGAGGATCCGAATCAGCCGGCCATATTGACCATTAGCCGACCTCCCAATGAGTACCACGACTCAGGCACCAACACTTCTATCCGACACCCTGGGATTAATGCGATTTCTGTGGGTGGAGGAAGGGTAATGGTCTTTAAAACGCCCTCTAAGCAATAGCCCTTCGGACAAGCGAAAGCCGCGCTGTCCCGGCCTGGGGGACGCGGGCCGGGCCCCTATAGGCCGCAGCACAGGCTCTTGCATTCCGTGGCCCCCGCTAATGCAAAGCACATAGGCAAATGACTTCTTTTCATCTGCGCCCTTTTGATCTATTTCTGATCCGGTTTTAAGGGGTACATTAAGGGGGTCTACAATGTTTAAGGTTTTTCTAATTTCACTTTTCAGCCTATTTATTGCGTCCGGATCAAGCTTTGCTTCTGAGAAGTCTGTATCCGCAAAGACCGCAGACTCTATATCCGTAACAAGCGAAGCAAAAATCGATCAAGAGCTTAAAGCTTTGGCGGACGAGCATTACCTGGATCAAATCATCATTGATCAAATCAACGAGCTTTTGTCAGGCGATCTTGGCACCTTAAGACGAAAGCTTCCTCCCCCTGATTTTTCTAAGCCCGGAGGATTTGAGCGTTGTCAGACGATGATCTGCACAACTCTTGGCAGCTCATCTTGCAGATTTCAAAGTGATCTTGATCAAGCCAAAAGCCTTTGCGGCAACCAATATGACGAAAGCTGCATGCAGAACTGGTGCACGATTCAAATCGGCTCACCTTGCCGAATGATGTCGGACTTCGATGAAGCTTCCCAGGTTTGTGGAGAAGTCGGTGGACCTTGTTTAAAAAGTGTTTGTGATCGGCTTGGACCAAACGCATGTCGTGTGTCTTCGGACTTAAAAAAGGTGGCCTCGGTTTGCCGCGGTTTTTATGATTCAAGCTGTATTGATGCGGTTTGTGCCAAATCAAAGGTCCAAGATTGCCGAAGCGTTTCGGGCTTAAAAGAAGTCGCCAAGGCTTGCGCGATTAATTAAGCGCTTAAGAACTTAAATTTCGGTATTGCTGACAAAGCTTATTCAAAACTAAGCTTTGGAAATTGACCCACCACCGTTTGCCAAACGCCTGGAAAGCTCCATCCAGTCAGTGGTGCATTTGCAGTCTCTTTAAAATCATCTGCATCCGCAACACCCGAAGTGGCGTTGGTGTTACAAGCCCCGCCAACACCCGTGCTATCGCAACTTGCCCCGGTCCAATAATAAGCATTGCTAAAAGTTGGAGCTGTCGAGGCCCCTACAAGAAAACCCACTTCAGCAGTTCCACTAGTGCCACTGACATTACCTGTGACAAAAACATCCTCTAAGCGGGTATTCCCGGCATCACCCACTGCACCACCCACCCGGGAAACGCCCGTGACCTGACTTGTAGAATAGCTTCTATAAATATCTGATTGAGACTCCCCAATCAGTCCCCCAGCCATAGAGCCTGTGGACACAACATTTCCAGTTGAATAGTTATCATCAAAAGTTGCAACGGATTGCCAGCCCAAAACACCGCCGACTCGGTCCACTCCGCTGACATTTCCTTTACCAAAAGATTGGATTAAGCTTCCCGCAAATGAATTTCCGCCAACACCACCCACATAATTTTGCCCGGTGACAGAAAGATTCGAGCCCACTTTTTCGATCGCTGCTTTTGTTCCACGTCCAAAAACTCCGCCGGAGTTTTCGTCACTGGCGGTGACGGATCCCCCAGTAGCAATGACGTTGACGACATTGGATGAGTCCACAAGTCCGATCACTCCACCGACTTCGGCTCTTCCGCTGATTGTCGCGTTATTCACTCGAAGATTTTCGATTCTTCCATTGGCCCCTAGGATTCCAAAAACCCCGACGGCATCTTCAGAGGGTTTTAGATTCGAAATATTGGAAAGTGAACTGCCATTCCCATCAAACACTCCAGAAAATGCCGCGGCCGTTCCACCAACTTGTTTAAACTCCCCAGACAAAAAATCTAGATTGTTTGCCAGTCTAAAATTTAAATTCATATACCGTGGGTTTTGATCAATTTTGTTAAACTCGGTCACCGAAGTCACAATATAAGGATCTGTTCTTTGCCCACTTCCAGAAGAAAAGGCTGGGGTAAAAGAAGCTGCGGTCTCGAGCCAAACTCTTGGATGCCCGGCGCCATCAAAAGACCAATAATCATTTAAACCATCTGCAGAACTTGCAAGATCATCCCAACTACTTAAAGGCGCATTCGACTTATCATAAAAGCTTGAAAGAAGGGCATGGCTTAAACCTGCCGTACCACAAGCTCCACCGACACCTGTGCTGTCACAAGTAGCCCCGCCAAAATAATACGAATTCGAAATCGATCCATTTGCGGCACCAACCAGGTATCCCACCGAACCCGAACCCGTAGTCCCATTTACATTTGAGGTTGTGTAAGAGTCCTTAATTTGAGTCGATGCATCGGCTCGCCCAACAAGGCCGCCGACATCAAAGGAACTTCCGCTGACCAAACCTGTAGAATAACTTTTTTGAATCATCCCACGGGTGGTTTCGTAACCCCCGACTAAGCCGCCAACTTCAGAGGTCCCTGATGCGCTGGCCGTAGAATAAGAATTTGAGATTCGCGAAGGAGTCAATCCACTCATCCATCCCACTAAGCCGCCCGCACGGCGTCCTAAAGAGCTAACCGCACCCGAAGATCTAGAAGAGAAAATACTTGAGTCTTCCATTAGACCCAAAAGACCACCGACCGCTTGGCCAGAAGAGCTTACACTTCCGCTAAAACTCGAATTGCCTAAAACAAGGTGGTAGGCGTGGCCGACTAAACCACCAATAGTTTCATCATTGCCGGTGACCGTGCCAGAAACAGATACATTATGGACTGTCGCTGAAAAAGAGGCGCCAATGAGTCCTCCGGTTTGAGGTCCACCAGAAACAGAAACATTTGTAAGATTTAAATTTCTAATCTGTGCGCCAGTCCAAGTGTTCGAAATAAATCCGACCCCGCGAGTTCCGGGACTTGAAAACGCAAAATTTGAAATCGTGTGCCCGCCGCCATCAAAAACGCCGGTAAAATTTGCGACTCCAGGGTCCCAAGACGAACAGCCGCCAGCTCCGCAGGCTCCGATTCTAAACTGGGCATTTGGAGCTGCATAATAAGGTGCAAGATCAATATCGCCCATCAATTTAAAGACCGAAGAAAGAGCCGCAGGAGTTGTTCCGATATTTGCCAACTGAGCCGCATTACAAAGAAGATATGGATCTGCATGAGTTCCAGAACCTGAAGCGTTATAAGTTAACCATCCCGCTTTATTCGAGCAAAAAGGTCCAGCAAGCCAACCATTACTTGATGCCGATGGGCCGGTATTCCCCGCGCGAT
The DNA here is from genome assembly GCA_964389375.1 of uncultured Pseudobdellovibrionaceae bacterium. GTDB lineage: Bacteria > Bdellovibrionota > Bdellovibrionia > Bdellovibrionales > UBA1609 > CAYMDP01. Next base: position 8,091 of record CAYMDP010000029.1, read on the forward strand.
CTACCGCGCGAACGGATGCATAATAAGTTGTACCCGAAACTAAAGATAAGCCCGTCACTTTTCTGCTTGTGACGTTTCCAATATTAGACCAAGCCAAGGCATCGGTTGCACCCGGAGTGGTCCCAATTGCAATTTCATAATAATCCACTCCGCTAAGCGCATCTGTACTTGCCGTCCATGTGATTGTGTTGGTTTCGGATAGTAAAACTTGAAGTGACCCGTCTTCAGGAATTCCCGGAGCTGATGGATCGGTCACATCCACAAGCCAACCCGTACTTGTCATCACTGCGGACAAAACATCAGAGGCTTGTCCTTTTGCTTTAACCGACAGGTAATAAGTTTGGCCCTCAACTAAAGACAACAAGGACAAGCTTAAGTTTGTACTTAGTCCCGCACTTGTCCAATCCCGCGCATCGGTGCCACCCGGAACGCTGCCCAAAGCATACTGGTATTCAGAAATTGGAATTCCCGAAACCACAGCCCAATTTAAAGGAGGACTATCAGATAATGAGTTAAAGAAACTTGCATGAGCGACATAATCAAGAGCAGGGATTTGAGAGGGTGGACTTTCAACAGGCTTTGCACTTCCGCCGACCCCACCACTAATCGATGTTTCAAGCGTACATGCGCCCAGGCCCAATGACAGGCAAAGTGTCAGCGATAATTTAAAACTTCTTCTACTACGGTCCACGATTAGCTTATCGGGTAAAACTAGACCAAAGTTGAGTCCGACCTTGAGTCATTCATTTTGAGATATTCAAAATGAGACAGCTTTTGCAGAAATCCTTAGCTTCAGCATACTTCGCTTACCTGCGGCAAAATCTGGCGCGGTGTCTCGGAATGATTCAGTGATTTAGATGTTTTTGAGGTTCGCCGGTCGAGTGATCTTTTAAAAACTCAGTTGCAGATTCTGGATTTGCTTTAACCAACAGTCGAAGATTTTCTAAATCTTTTTCCATACGATTTAAGACCGCCCCTAGCTCTTGTCCAATTCCTTCGGACTTATCCGGTACCGAAAGCTCTTGCATGGTCGATACAATAATTCCGATAAATAAATTTAAAATTGTAAAAGTGGCGATCACGATAAAGGGCACAAAAAAAGCCCAAGCCCAAGGTTTGACTTCCATCACGGGTCGCACGATGCCCATCGACCAGCTTTCTAAAGTCATCACCTGAAAGAGTGTATACAAACTGCTGCCAAGACTTCCAAACCACTGCGGAAATTCTTTCCCAAAAACATTCGTCGCAAGAACAGCCATCGTATAAAAAAAGATCGACATTACGGCGGCGACTCCAGCAAGGCCCGGGATCGAATGCAAAAAAGCGGTTACGACTTTTCTTAAAGACGGAATCACCGTTAGAAGTCTTAAAACTCTGAGGACCCTTAAAGTTCTTAAAACCGCCCAGGGACCAGAGCCCGGAGTTAAAGCCACCAGCACCACAATCAAATCAAACATATTCCAAGAGCTTCTAAAAAAGCGGCCTTGGTAAGCAATAAACTTAAGAGCAAGCTCAAGGACGAAGATCAGCAGGCAGGCTTTGTCGATCGCTTTTAATAGGCCTCCGTAGCTGCTCATAAGGTCTTTAGAGGTCTCTAGCCCCATCACCGCAGCATTCAGTAAGATCACAAGGACGACGAAGTTTTGAATGGCTTTTGATTCGACCCACTCGGCGCACCTAAGCCGCCAGCTTGGAATTTCGGACTGCGCCTTAAGGTCTTGAAGCTCTGGCCCACTCATCTGAATTACCCTCGAATGAAATCGTTTGAACCGGTCTTTTACTCTATAAAAAGAATTTTAAGAAAGGATTTTGGAGATCTTAAGTTCAATGTCCCTAAAGGACCGCGGATAAATTGGGTTTAAGCCCCCCCTGTCGATAGCCTACAAGCCAAACTTCAAGCTAATACCCCCATAAAAATTTGCTCTATTTTAATTGGCGAATGGCGACAAAGTGCCCATTTTGGGAATGGCTTTTCCAAAATTTTCAGGCGAAGTCAGGCTTGAGTGGACTAGGGCTGGCAGCCAGTTTGCTATGTAGGTTCCTGTGGTACGTCATCTGCAACAGTACAATAAACCGTCTGTTGATGGGTCCGGGTCTTAGCGGTAAACACTTTCTCCCTCCCCCCCCCTTGAAAGACCAAAGGAATGACCAGTTCCTTCTTGTTTATCGCTAGGGCTCTGATTTCATTTTTGTACGGATCATCGTACAGACATCAGCGCCCTGGCACTGCCTTTAGGATTTCTGACTTAAAGGAAACAGCTGAATATTGAGCTGAAACACTCGGTCCCCTTTGGACTGCTCTCTTGAAACCATAAAATCTTTATTTAAACGCTTTCTAAGCTGTCTAAGCTCGAACTTTAGATGTTCGAATTCTTTTTCGGTCAAAGAGACGGTCATGGCGCCGAATTCTCGATCTTGGGGTTCGTCATGATACAAAGACTCTAGCCCTAAATAAATAAGCTCTGCTTGAATCTTTCGCACCAAAGCGATTGGAACTTCCTCGGCCCCAGACATCAGTCTTCGACCTTTTTTAAGCTCACCCTGCTCGTCTTTAACGAGTTCGCCGGAATCGATCAGTTTTTTAAGACTTCTGCGAATCTCTTCGGTGCTGGCCTTTGACTTTAGGATTTCAAAAAGCCGCTCTTCTTGAAAGCTAACTCCCTCTTGATCGGCTAAGGCATGTAACACCCAAGTCACCCAAGAATGAACTTTTTCAAAAGCCTCGGCTTTGATTTCGCCGGACTTTAATTGGCGTTTGACTCTAAAATCGTTTAGATCTTTTAATCTGCGGTTGCGATCTAGGGGCTCTTTGGTTTGTCCGTAAAGAACCAAAAGCTCGAATTCGTCGGATTCTTCTTTAGAAAGCTGCATGGCTTTGGCAAACTTTCGAGCCATCACGGTCGATAAATTTCTGGCACCTTCAATAATCAGGCGCAGATAATTTGGAGATTTAATATTCGCTGAAGCCGCGAAAGTCGCATAGGAGTATGGTCTTAGGTCGCCCGCCGAAAGACGTCTGCGGTGTTCGTAATAATCTTTTAAAAATTTTCGGTAGTCGGTGTAGGCGCCAATCGTTGGAGCTTGATTCCACTCGAGCGCAGGCGAGTTTTGCGTATTTAAATCCATGTTGTGACTTCCAAGGTGTTGATGACTCTGGACTTTATTTAAATCGAGTTCTTTCCACCTTGCAAGAGAGTGAGGCCCACTTTTAAAAACTAAGGGGCATCACGTCATAGTTCTGCTTAAAGCTTAAGGTTTCGAATATCGACGACGTCTTTTAGCAAAGTCATGATCTCGAGTTGGCTTTCGGCCTTGGGCTGACCCACGTACTGAAGGCGCAAACCTAAGTTTCCGCGGCCATCGTTGCCCGTCAAGTAAGCTGTGCGAATGAGGTCCGACATCTTGCTTGTTGAGGAATACGAATATGCATTGTGATCAATTCTTAAGTTTAGATCCCAAGAATTCTTTTGGCTGACCAAAGGCCCACGAAAACTTAACTGATCCAGACGCTCTTTAGATTGCAATGTTGTTTCGGATTGAAAGTGCACCCGAAATTCGGCAGTTCCGTAGGCCGCAGCCCAAGTCTCGAGTTTTAAAAACCGAGCGCGAGGCATTGGGTTTGGATTCAGGCGCTCAACATCGTTGAGGGGCTGATTATGAATGTAGCGTTTGTTAAATAAAACTGTGTTGGCTAAATATTCCATAAATAAAAACTGGCTCATGTTTTTTAAAGCAATGCCGTTTCGAGAGTAAAATGAATTGTACTCGCCATCCGACATAATAAAATGTGAGTTGCCGATACGGCTAACTAGATAAATGGTTTTACAAGCGACACCCTTTTCGATTTGGTCCACTCGGATGATTCGGTTTTGACAAGTGCTTTGATCTCGGTCGATGCACGAGATGCTGACATTAAAATTGTAGCCGTAGTCTTTTGGGTTTTTTTCTTGAAAGAGGTCCGCAGCTCTTCTTCCTTGAAGGCGTCCTACAAAAGTCGCTTCGACTAATTTGCCCGCATCTTGAAAGCTTAATTCAACAGAAACGTGATCTTCACCGAGCAGCTGAACATCAAGGCCTTTGACTCTCATCGCAAGCTCTCGGCTGTCTTGAAGATAGTCTGGTCTTTGGGTCCTCATGCGATTGACCAAATAAAACATGACCGAATCATTTTTAGCGTCGGTGTAGTAATGATTTTGATCTAAGCCTGCGCCCGTAAAAATCTGTGGGTCCATGTAATGATCGCGGCGGATATCAAGGCTGCCTCTTGGATGGCCGCCTGAATTTCTGTTTGAAGGAAGTGCCGGGCGAGACCCAGAAGATCGGCCTCCGGTGATCTCTACATCCGAGGGATCGATCCCTGGGTTTTGGTGCGAAACTCGTTTTGGTCCATCGACATGACCTTGGCCATTTCGGCTTCTGACTTTTCCACCGGCTTGTTCGGGATCAACTTCAGGCATCTGGTCAGATGTAGCTTGTGGGTCTTGAGGAGCAGCTTCGCCACCCTTATCGGACTTAGAACAGGCGACAAGGATAAGGCTTGAAAGTAGTAAAGCGCCCAGGTGTTTGAAGGTTTTGGACGGGATTTGATTTTTCATAAGGGTAAGAACTCCTATTGACGTTCTGATTAAGGCACAACAGGAGCATTTTATAGCAATCTCTGGACCAGGCTGATCTAGCGCAAATTTGAACTCAGGCGATACGGCTTCCAAGCAGGACCCAAATTGTCACTTTTAGTTAAAGCCTTCGAATCGATTGGTTTTAAGATAGAAAAGTTAAGAGCAAACACTTGCTACGCAAACTAAAGCATCGATACGCGAGAGATGCAGTTGTCGAAGGGGCCAGAGCCTAATTCGACTTCTACGATATTGCCTCGGTTAAAGGCTGCTCTTAGGGATTCTAAGGTTTCGCTGCGATTTACGGCTCCGTAAGATCTGTAGCTTCTGCCGGCGCAGACTTCGAAATTTTGCGTCTTCGATTGGTCTTCTTTACTTTGAATGCGGACGTACACACGGTCGCGTTCGTCGTCGACAGCGATCATCCGCACATGACCCACGATCGGATTGTTGCCATTTACTTTTGGAATTTGGTCCCAGACCGAAATACTGTGTCCAAGAGAAGAAAAGGTCGAACAAATCACTAAGACCAAGAACTTGCTCAAATTGAGCTTTTTCATAAAAACCTCTGTTAAAGACTTACAAAGCCTTACAGCATCACTCGTGCCAGATTGTTCTTGGGCTGGCAAGGGCATTTAAAGGGGGTTTTTAAGTGTTTTCAGTTGCTTAGACAATTCAAGGGCTTAGCAAACTGTAGCCTTTAACCACGGCGACAATTTTTGAACACAGCCGGTAAAAAGCTGCGCAAAAGGTGCCAGGTAACTGCCAGGTAACAGTTCCCTTTTCCCGTCGAGCCGCATCACAAACCTATTCGAGTCTTTCCTTCGCCCGCGCCTCATTCCACTGCGGGTGGAAATATGAATTCGCGGTTAGTGGCTGGGGGCCATCCTGCCATGTGTTTTTTAATGCGGCTCGACGGGAAAAGGGAACTGTTACCTGAGGATAAGTTGATGGCCGTGGCGTTTTAGCCAGAGGCGGGCTTCGCGGTAGTTTGGATAGGCCTGCTCGACTAAATCCCAAAAGTTTTTTGAGTGATTGGGATGGCGGAGGTGAGCGAGCTCGTGAACGATCACATAGTCGATGACTTCTAAGGGAGCCGAGATCAATTGCCAGTTTAGGCTTAGGGTTCCGTTTGAGGAGCAACTTCCCCACCTGGATTTTTGTGCTCTGAAACTTAACTTTTTTGGATAAAGATTCATCTGCTTCGAAAAAAAATCAACACGCTCGGCGAAGTGCAGTTCAGCTTGGGTGCGCAAAAATTTAGCGTAAGCTTTTTTTAGCTCGCTTCGAGAAGGTTTATCTGGGGCGAAATTTTCATTTGATAAAGGTCCCGATTCAAAACTCGCGTAACAGACCAGCTTGTTTTCGATCACTTCAAACCGAGGACGCTTCGAGTTTTTCTCGATCCACTCTAAATTTTTTAGTTCACCCAAAAATAGAAATTCTTCGCCGGGCACAAATTTTTTAACTGGGTTTTTCGTCTCTTCGACTTCATATTGTGCCCAAACTTTTTTAAGCCAATCTTGAAGGCTTTCTAAAAATTTATAGATTTCTGCTTGGGGCACACTTCGGCCCGAGGTCACTCGAATAAAACCTTCTCGCTTAAGACGCACATTGATGTTTCGCTGGTAGGCTCGACGCCGGATCTCGACCGGAAAGCCCATAAATTCTAAGTCCAAATTTTATTCACCTTTAGCTGACCGTCCATTGAGTTGCCCATTAGGCTTTTAAGGCCTCAGACTTTCCTTGCCTGAAACCCTATTCTTCCAGTATCTGTATCCCTGTGACCACTCTCTCGAAAGATAACCAGTTTTATTCCCTAACTCCAGATGTAATTCTTAGCGGCGTTGAATCCACGGGTCTTCAGTGCTCTGGATCAATTCTTCAGCTTAATTCTTACGAAAACCGCGTTTACGAAATTCACCTTGAAAGTATCGACCCTCGAGACTCCGCTCTAGAATCTGATCATGGATCTGCCCCAAAATCTGATAGTGAAGACGGTCAAAGAAATCCTGGCGCTATTTCTTCCTCTGATTTGTCTTCCAAGTTACCTTCAGAAAAAGTCATTGCGAAATTTTACCGACCCGGTCGCTGGTCACCTGCTGCCATATTAGAAGAGCACACTTTTTTAGCTCACCTCGAAAGCCAAGGAATTCCCGTGATTGCCCCATTAAGCCTTGGCAAAGGGACTGATAAAAAAACTTTGTTTTCTTTTGAGGGTTTAAACCTGGCTCTATTTCCAAAGTGCTACGGGCGCAGTGTTCAGGAACTTAGCTTTGATGAGCTAAAAAGTATTGGTCGCCTGATTGCTCGCATTCACAATGTTGGCCAGCAAGATTCATTTAAACATCGCCCTAGTTTTTTGCCCGAAAGTTACGGCTGGCCCACATTAGAAATCTTAGAATCAAAAATTGCTCCCGAGGTTCGTGATCGCTATTTAGATGCGGCCGAGCAGATTCTCGAATTTTTAGAAGAACTCCTTGAGCCTCAACATTTTATTCGCATCCACGGGGACTGCCACAAAGGGAATCTTTTGCGCAAAGATCCCCTCAATCAGCCGAAAGAATTTTTCTTTGTAGATTTTGATGATTGCGCCACCGGACCAGCCGCTCAGGATCTTTGGATGCTTCTGTCGGGCGATCAGGCTGAAGAAGAAAAAGAGGCGATCCTAAGTGGCTATGAAGAACTTCGAGATTTTAAGCCTTCTGAGCAAAAGCTGTTTGAGCCCCTTAGAGGCTTAAGAATTATTCACTATGCCGGCTGGATTGCTCGCCGCTGGAGTGATCCGAGTTTTCCCAAGCTTTTTCCACAATTCACCTCTTACAACTATTGGGCGGAAGAAACTGAAGCCCTTGAAAAGATCGCCTGGGCTCTGTAAAGTCAGCCTTCGCAAAAAATATTGGCTGGGCCCTTTAAGGCCCTGCCAAAAAAAAAGACTGAGACCGCCGGCCTCTTAAAGCGATTTTTCCTCGAAGTCTTGCGGGGGATTCGTGTGGAGGCATAACCTTAGGCTGAGCTTAATCCCATCTACGAGCAAACCCAGTCCCTTTCAGTTATAAGCGCTGTTGCGCGCCGGGTCGCAAGCCCCCCTTTCTTGATCCCAAGTCGGCTTTTCAGCTAGAGTGGCCGCGACTCTGAAGCCCTTTAAAAACAGGGGTTTTTGAGCTTTATGGCTGGGTCCCATACAATAACGAACTTCGTGAATCCCGCCAGGTCCGGAAGGAAGCAACGGTAACTTAGATCTTATGTGCTATGGGGTGCCTGGCCACTTTATAAAGCCGGCGAAGGGGGATCTTTGTCCTACCAAGTGATTGCCAGAAAATGGCGTCCAAAAACTTTTGAAGATTTAGTGGGTCAGTCCCACATTCGCCAGACTTTGCATAACGCCCTAAAGGGCGACCGACTTCACCACTCTCTTTTGTTAACGGGCCCCCGCGGAACTGGAAAAACTTCGACCGCAAGAATTATCGCAAAATCTTTGCGCTGCCCGAAAGCCATCGACTTCGTCCCTTGTAACCAATGTGCCGATTGCGAAGATATCTCTTTAGGCAGAAGCCTTGATGTGATCGAAATCGATGGAGCCTCAAACAACGGAGTCGATTCGGTTCGAGAACTTCGCGACACCGTGGCCTTTATGCCCTCTTCTGGAAAGTATAAGCTCTACATCATCGATGAAGTTCATATGCTTTCGACCAGCGCCTTTAATGCTTTACTTAAAACTTTAGAAGAGCCTCCGGGTCACGTCGTATTTATTATGGCCACGACTGAGGCTCATAAAATTCCAAATACAATTTTGTCTCGCTGCCAGCGTTTTGATTTTCGTAGAATTTCGACCAAAGCGATTAGCGAAAACCTTTTGATGATTTGTCAGGCCGAAGGCATTCAAGCAGATCCCTTAGCCCTTTGGTCCATTGCCCGACAAGGCGATGGATCTATGCGTGATAGCCAAAGTTTGCTAGATCAGCTGATTACTTTTTCTGGCAAAGAGATCTCGGTTGAAAAAGTCACCGAAGCCTTGGGCTTGACGGACCGGCGTTTGATTTTAGAAAGCCTTAAGGCCCTTGTGCTTCGGGATTCGCAGATGATGGTCGAGATCGCGAAGAAGAATTTCTCTGCAGGCTATGATCCTCGCAATTTTGTGCAAGATCTTCTTTTAGAGATTCGTCATGCTTTGTTTATTAAGTTAAATCCAGAAGCCGCCCAAGACCTAGTGGATCTTCCAGAGAGTGAAATCACAGAGCTTAAAGAATTATGTGCCGAGCTTTCTGAAGAAGATATGCATCTGCTTTTTGATATGGCCCTAAAAGGTGCGAGTGATTTGATGCGCGCTCAGGATCAAAAAATTGTGTTAGAGATGTTGCTGCTTCGAATGGCTGCGGCCCCTCGGATCGAAAATCTTTTGGGTCGCACGGGATCTTCGGCTTCTACTAAGAATCCTGCTTCGCAAAATGCTCAGTCCAAGACGGGCGCCGTAAGCAGAAGTTACTCTAGCTCTAGCGCAAGTAAGAATACTTCCGAGCCCTCCCGTGGAACCGGCGCTCGCGAGTCATCGGCTCAGTCTCGAAATTTTGCCTCTGAAAATTCTTCGGTGACCTCTGCTAAGGACACTTCAATAAGCTCTTCTGCGAATTCTGCGGGAAGATCCTCTGCAAGAGACACTCAGGGCTCCGACTACTCTTCTGCTTTGGGTGCTCAAGATCATGATTCAAATCGCTTAAGCGTCACGTCGGCAAATTCTCAACAAAATTACGGAGCCGATGATCGGTCTGCAAGCAATAGGGCCTCTGCTCAGGATGAAGAAGTTCCTCTTTCTATCGACCCTTCACAAAATCTAAACGAGCAGTGGCATGCTCTGGTAAACAGAATTAAAAAAATAAATCCCGTGATGGCAGCCTCCCTTGAAAACACCTTGCTAACTGGGGTTGCGGGAAAAAACTTAAAACTTTCGGTGGGATCTAAAAAGAAATTTATCTTTGATAAAATTGTTGAAGCTGACTTTAAACGAAAAGCCTTAAATTATATTTCGACCTTTTGGGGTGCAGGCTTTGATTATGCCGTAGAGCTTGGGGAAGAGTCCGAGGGCTCGGTGACCCCTAGAGCTTTTGCCCAAAGCAAAGAAGAAGAGCGACAAAGTGAAGTGCGCAAGGCGGTTGAAAATCACCCGCTAGTTAAGGCGACTCAATCCGTATTTAAAACAGAAATTAAATCGATAAAGGAGATGAAGTCATGAAGGGATTCGGCGGCGGAATGCAGCAGTTAATGAAGCAAGCCAACCAAATGCAAACTCGGATGAAGAAGCTTCAAGAAGAGCTTGCGACACAAGAGTTCGAGGGCACAAGTGGTGGTGGGGCCGTCAGCGTAAAAGTGACTGGCGATAACCTTTTGGCTGCAGTCGTGATCAGTGAAGACGTCATGAAGGCCGGAGATGTAGAGATGCTTCAAGATTTAATTTTGACAGCGACCAACGATGCAGTGAAACTGGCAAAGAAGACCAGCGAAACTGAGATGGCCAAAATTACTGGAGGCATGGGAATTCCCGGCATGTTTTAATGATTTCACATATTCCTTCTCTCGAAAAATTAGTTCACGAACTCTCGAAGCTGCCAGGGATTGGGCCAAAAACCGCCCAGCGTTTGGCTTACTTTGTCTTAAAATCTAAGAACGAGTACGTTGGACAGCTTCAAGATGCGCTGCAAGGCGTAAAGGATCGGGTGAAGGAGTGCCCTCAGTGTTTTTCGTTTACCGAAGAAGAAGAGCTTTGTTTTTTCTGTAAAGATCACCAGCGCAGTGACGAGGTCCTTTGTGTCGTTGAGGACCCAGGAGACATTGGTCGCATTGAAAACTCTGGGGTTTTTCGTGGCCGTTATCATGTTCTACAAGGAGCGATTTCTCCTCTAGAGGGAATCACTCCGAAGGATTTAAAAATTCCGGATCTTTTGAAGCGTCTAAAGGAAGGCCTTGAGGGAACTAGACCTCAGGTCAGGGAAGTCATTTTGGCTCTCGATGCGGATTTAGAAGGTGACACCACGGTACTGTATCTGTCTAAAATTCTAAGAGAGCTCGGGATTCGAGCGACTCGGATCGCACATGGGGTTCCCATTGGCGGCGATATTGATTATATTGATTTTAGAACCTTGGGTCGCGCGATAGAAAATAGGGTACAGCTTTAGATGTCATTTATTAATTACAACGCCAAAGAGATCCACTGCAAGATTGTCTATTACGGGCCGTCATTGGGTGGAAAGACCACTAACCTTCAGTGGGTCTACCACAAAACTCAAGGTGCCGAAAAATCCGATTTGTTTTCTTTGCCCACTGATGTTGAGCGAACTTTATTTTTTGATTTTCTTCCGCTCGAGATTGGTGACATTCGAGGTTTTAGAACCCGCTTTCACCTTTATACCGTTCCCGGCCAAGTTGTTTACGATGCCTCAAGAAAGCTAATTCTGAAAGGTCTTGATGGAGTTGTTTTTGTTGCAGACTCTCAGGCCGAGCGCATGGAAGAAAACGTTCAGTCGCTTGAAAACTTGCAAAAAAACCTAGAGCAGCAGGGCTACAACATTAAAGAGATCCCTTTGGCGATTCAGTACAACAAACGGGATCTTCCCAATGCTTTGGCTTTATCGGATCTTCGAACCACTTTAAACAAATTCAATGCACCAGACTTCGAAGGCCGGGCCAACGAAGGTAAAGGCGTATTTGAAGCCCTAAAATCAGTCTCTAAATCCATTATCACCGTCTTAAAGGGCGGCGATCTTTAAAACCCCTCTTTAGTTGTAAGGCTCAATTATTTTGGGCGGAGAAAAGTGTCCACCTCTGCCGTCGAACATTCTCGGTCCGCCTGCGGCGGCCCTGCGAAACTAGTCTTCGGTGGACACTTTTCTCCGCCCAAAATAATTGAGCCTTACAGGAAATCGCCGACGCAAAATGTTTTAAATATGACTTTGTGTTAGGTGCTTTTAAGAGATTCCTGGTAGAAGCCTTGTATGGCCGAATCCGTTCAAGCTCGTATTAAAGAGCTTAAAGAAAAGCATAAAGCCCTGATCCTTGCTCACTTCTATGAAGATGGCGCAATTCAAGATATCGCCGATGAGATTGGGGACAGCTTGTTTTTATCTCAACGAGGCCAGGACTCTAAGGCCCCGGTTGTGCTACTTGCCGGCGTTGTCTTTATGGCCGAGAGTGTGAAGATCTTGTCGCCGGACAAAATTGTTTTAGCTCCCGATCTAAATGCGGGCTGCTCTTTGGTGGATCACTCCCCTTTTGATAAATATCTGCAGTGGCGAAAAATGCATCCGGACGGAATTGCGGTCACCTACATCAACAGTAGCGCCGAAGTAAAAAGTATCTCAGATGTCATTTGCACAAGTAGCAATGCCGAAAAGATTATTGCAAGCATTCCAAAAGATCGCCCGATTCTTTTTGGTCCGGACCGAAACCTTGGGGCCTATTTGGCTAAAAAATCTGGCCGCGAAATGCTACTTTGGCCAGGATCTTGCGAAGTGCATGTTTTATTTTCTGAAAGAAAACTTGTCGAGCTTAAGATGGAGCATCCAGATGCTTTAGTGATTGCTCACCCAGAGTGCCTTGAGGAAGTGCTTCAACATGCGGATGTGATTGGATCGACTTCAAGACTTTTAAGCGAAGTCGAAAATAACCCTAAGAATAAATTTATCGTGGCAACAGAAGATGGAATCTTTCACCAGATGAAAAAGCTGCGACCTGATGCGATCCTGCTTCAGGCCCCCGCTGAGGGCTCTTGCGCCTGCAACCAGTGTCCTTACATGAAGCTGAACACTTTAGAAAAAATCGCGGATGCGCTGGAAAACTTAGAGCCCCAAATAAAGCTTCCGCAGAGATTGATCGAAGCCGCGCGCCTTCCTTTAGAGCGCATGCTTAAAATTACCAAGGGCGAGTCTGTCTTGTGGCCCGAAAGATTTCAGCTTGATCACCAGATTTAAGCTACCAAATCAGCCCGTCGAGGGTTTCGATGCCGAAAGCTTTGACTGTTTTTTAAGCCCACGCTTTGGCGCAAAACACACCGACCATCGCTTACAACTGCGCACGAGTTTGCTTGGAGAGCTGCAAAAACTTCAACTGGACAAAACTTATATTCAGTTTAAAAGTGATTTAGTTTTGAGCCTAAACAGCCTGCCCTACTGCAAAGGAATTGGGATTTCCGTAAGTCATATAGAAAGCCTCGGCGGCTTTGTCTTATCCGAGAAGTACCAAGATATTGGATTTGACCTTGAAGACCCAAAGCGCGTCAGTCAGTCCATTGTTGCTAGAATGTCTTCTGCAGAAGAAGTAAAAAATATGCCAACACCTGCAAAACTTTGGACAGCAAAAGAATCGGCCTTTAAAGCCATCAGCCAAAAGCTTAAGGCCGAGGTTCTTTCTGAAATTGAAGTCTGTGATTGGTGCGAGCAGGGTCCCGATCTTATGGTTTTTTCTGTGAAATTTCGAAATCAAAAAATTTCTGGGCGCGGAATTGTCGCTCCTTTTGAAAATCTCAATATGGGACTCTTCCACTTTATTTCTTAACTTTCGTCCAGAGGCACCGATAAAGAAGGTGTGTTAGGCCGAATGTATGAACGATAACAAGAAGGATACTCCCATGAGCATACCTGCTGTAAAAGCGGAACGTCGAATAGCGGATAGAAAAGTTGTTGATAAAATCACAGTAGCAGAAGTCACCTCGCTTTCGAACTACCAAGTCATCGCCAAAGAAGGAAACATCGTCGACGCCTCAATTACTGGCTTTTTACTTTCCCTAGATCGAAAAGATATTTTGCCCAAAGAACTTCGAGACCATCTGACCTTGGATCAATTACTAGGACAGCAGGTTGTGATGTTTCTACCTCAAATGAATTTAGACTTAGATGGATCCATCACTCGCACTCTGCATAAGGGCGGCGGAAAATTTGAGATCGCGGTTGAATTTTCTGACGAGGTTCCAGAGTACTGGAGAGAATGTTTAATCGACCTTTTGCCGGCTCCGGGCGAAATCAAAGAATAAAGCCTAAGCCCTTAGCGGATAAAACTTAGGGATCGCAGTTTCACTTAAAATCATTAGTGAATAATGCTGGGGCAAAAACCAAGCTAAAGCTTCTAGTATACCCTTGTGCTCTTTTTGCTGAGGGCTTCCTAAAGACTCTAAAGAAAAACACAGATCAAAAACTTTGTTATCTTGGCTGACCATACTAACCTTAGGGGCTTTGACTCCCTGATCGGCCAAAAACTGGCGAATGATCTTTCGCACGTAAGTGGGAAGATAGCTTTCGCTGGGTTCGCCCACATACAGGGTTTGACCATCTTTAATTTCAACGGCCCCAAGTTTAATCTGCTCTTTAAGTTCCGAGACAAATTCTCTGCGCTCTTTAAAATTCCAAATCATCCCGTAGGTAAAGACGTAATCAGGTAAAGACTTATGGGCGTTTATTACAAGGCCTATGCCTTTATCCGCAAGCCACTCAATAATGCGGCCAGAAGGCTCTGTCGCAGTCTGAGAGGTCTTTGCAAACAGATAGGGCCAGCCGTCGGGCCCGACCTTAGGAGCCTCTGACTCAAGTTCAAAATTACAGTCCGTGATGGCCTGAAAAAAGGCTCTCTCCCACTCTTTATCTCGATAGGCTTCGGGCTGATTGATAATTTGGTAAATGCTAAGAGATCGCGCCATAAGCCCTTGTCTTAAATTGAGATGCCCTCTCTGGCAACCCGAATAGTAAGATTTTCCCCACTTCACTGAGGGCCTTATTCTTCCGATAAGTTAGAGTGGCAAAAGCTAAGAAAAATTCTCAAAAAAAGACTTCCCCCTCGCCCTTTTCATTCTTTAAAGACGTGGGTCACCCCCTTATTGTGGTGGATGCCAAAACAGGAAAAGTCGTCTTTTCGAACTCGAGTGCTGAAGATCTGACCGGGTATGAACTTAAGGACTTAAAGGGTCACTTATTTTGTAAGCTCTTTGAAAAGGATGCAAATCTTCAGATTCAAGCCGCCTTGTCTTTGGGAAAAAACAAAACTTCATTTTCTGGATTTACTGAGCCAAACCTAATTTTGCAAAAAAAGAGTAAACGAAAGGTCTTTGTCGATCTGACCGCAAACTCTTATCATCTTAAGGGTCAATACTATGTGGTTTTCTCGATCCATGATCTTAGCGCAATCAAACGGCTGCAACAAGAGCGCGAGAGAGCTACACGAGAATTGATTCATCTATCAAAACTTGCAGACATCGGGCGTCTTGCGGCCGGAATTGCACATGAACTGAATAACCCCTTAATGATTATTCAAGGTTTTGCAGAGAATATCGAAATTTTAGCAAATTCAAGTCAGATCGATCTTAATGAATTAAACATTCAATTGGGTGAAATCTTAAAGGCCTCTGATCGAATGGCTCGTATGATCTCGAAAGTCTCTCGGATTGTCCGTGCTGACGATTTTCAGATGCTGACGGTGGATCTTCAAGAAGTGGCAGAAGACGTCCTGCGACTAATGAATCCCCAATTTGTCGAATTTAAGATAGAGATTGAGCGAGACTTTCCAGATCAGTCCGTTGTTAACTGTGACCCAAATCAAATCGAACAGATTTTGGTCAACATTCTAAATAACGCTTTTCATGCGGTCTGTGAAAACCCAGGTCCTAAAAAAATTCGAATCTCGTCAAAGCTTGAGGGTGATCAGGTCGTTTTTAGTCTGTGGAACAACGGACCCGTGATTCCTGAAGAGATCAAAGAAAAAATCATGAGCCCATTTTTTACGACCAAAGAAGTTGGAAAAGGAACGGGCCTTGGCTTGGCCTTGTCTTATGGAATCATGCGGGCCCACAGTGGAGATCTAAGTTTTTCTAGCGGCCCCGAGGGGACCGAGTTTTATCTAAAATTTCCGAAAGTTGCAGAGGTTGAGCTGGTTCGCCCTCTCGAGAAAAGATCCATTTTAATTGTGGACGACGACCTTAGAGCCCTGGATATCCTAAAGCGCAAGCTGCACCACTTTGGCTACCATGTAGTGACCGCACACAACGGGCTTGAGGGGCTAGAGGCCTTAAAGTCTAACCCAAAAGTGGTTGCCGTTTTTTCGGATCTCAGAATGCCTAAGATGGACGGCAAGGCCTTTGTGACCGCTGTCGCCAGCTCTAGAAAGGACTTGTTGATTGTCGGTGTGTCTGGCTACACTCACTCCAGAACTTCAGAGTGGGAATTAAGATCTGCAGGGGTTAGCGAGTTTTTACCAAAGCCCATCGATATGAATCATTTTTCTGAGATTATTAAGCGCATCGAAATTCATTGTGAAAAAATCAAGAGCTCTGCCGCTTAAACCTTGTCGGAGTGATCCATTAGCGCACCTGCTTGCTTAGATCGACTTGGTCCGGTCCAAAGACCTTCTAGAAGGGTTTTTAAGCCGGGCTGCTTTTGTCAGTAACTCCAGACATGGCTGCCTCTAAGTGACGCTTGATTTTTTCCATCATCTCTAGATGCTTAAATGGCTTTAACATCACTTCCTTAACGCCCAATTTAAGGGCCTCCATGATTTTATCTTTTTCAGGATGGCCGGTAATCAATATAAATGGCGTATCGGGAGCCAATTCTTTAACTTGTTTAAATAAGTCTAAGCCAGAAATCCCAGGCATCTTAAGATCACAAATGATCAGATCAAAATTTTTGCCCGACTTAATTTTTTGAGTCGCGTGAAGACCCGTTGCCGCAACCGTGACGATATAACCGTTTTGGTAAAGTTTAGACTCTAGTATATAGCGGATGCCTTCTTCATCATCGATCACAAGGATGTGAGGACGTCTTTCGGTCTGATTTGATCGATCCATCGCTGCACTCCCCTATGATGACTCTAGTTTTGTTAACCCCATCAATATAATTCTAACAAATTTAAATCCTTAAAGCTTAGCTTAAGGCGAAAAGTCCCAAGTTGAAGCAGTTTTATTTTAAAGTCTTTGACTCAAATTAAAACGGTTCGTGCCTTAAGCGACAAGTTTTTTAACCTGATGGACCATCTCAATTTCTACAGATCCCTCTTGTTTGATAAGATCTAATGAGTCCACCAAACTTCGCTTTTGCTTACCGGCACTCACCGCCATCAATTGATCTAAGCGATCCGCTAACCGAAGTATTTGTGCACCCTGCGAAATTTTAGCGCGATTGATCCCCTTCGGGCCACCCTTTCCGTCAGGGCGCTCAAGGTGCTGACAGATTATATCTTGCACATCTTGAGTCAGAATCATCTTCTTTTCTTTGATGATGTTTAAAGCCGTTAAAACATGCTTGTAATATCTCGACTTTTGATCCGAATTCATGTCGTCTTCGCTTAGACCAATAAGGTCTTCATCAATACGAGCGAGTCCAATATCGTGAAAAAGCCCTGCAATTGCCAAATCCTCGGGGTTGGGATAGCTGAGAGCTAAGCCAATTAATGTCGCCAGCCCCGCCACTCTAGAAGAATGAGAGTAAATATCCGAAGTCGAATCTCCAACTTCTCGGAGGATTGCTTGTTGTAAATCGAATACTTCCTTTTTATCGACGAAGCCCTTAACAAGAGAATTGGTTACGCTTAAAAGGCCTTTTCCGTTTTCGAAAGTGGCTTCGGTCTGAGTGATCATACTGGCAAAAAGATCTTTTACCTTTTTCTGAAGTTGGGCTTTGCCTTTTGGGTTTCCAATTTGTTCCTTTAGGTCTTTAAGCTGACTTGCCATATATTCGTAAAATTTATCAACTTCAGATTCGTTGATGTAGCCCGAGCCAACGGCGTGTTTTTCGAATTTTTTTAGTTTCTCCGCTGAAAGAACTTCACCTTCCCTAGTCACTTTGACGTATTTGTTATTTAAGGGAAGAAAGACCGAAAGACTAAAGCCCATGGGCTGGCCATTATCCAGGTCTTCGATCGGCACGGGCATATAGACTTGCTTAACTGTATCTAAATAAAGTCTGCCGATGCTGCGCATTTGACGTTCGAATGCGTCTTGGTCAAAGGGAAACAAGAAAATCTGATCGAATCCGTTTTTTCTTAAATCCTGAATACTCAACACGTCGCTTGGGGGCGACAGATACAAAATTGGAGTGGGCTGAGCCATCATTCGATAGGATTGTGCAAGCTCCTGAACATTTACACCTTCCATATTCGGCCCACACAGAATCACATCAAAGCTGTCCGGAGTCAGGGTCTCTAATAGAGCCCCAAACGCATCCACAGTATCTACTCTCGTCATTTCGAGTTGATCTAATTCTAAGCCAAAATCCAGATCTTGACGATCGGCGACTCCAGAAACTAACACTCGAAGTTTTTTTATCATAAATATTTTAAGCTGCTTTTTTTGCAGCCTCCTCCAGCTTAGCTTTCAGAATGTCCACATTGAATGGCTTAATAATATAACCAGACACTCCAGATGTTAGGGCCTCTGTGACTTGGCTGGCCTCAGACTCTGCGGTGACAAGGAAAAAAGGAACATTTTTGAACCGACTATCTGCGCGGACTCGTTTTAACAAGTCCAAGCCAGTGCAATTGGGCATATTCCAATCCGAAATGATTAAACCAATATTTGCGCCTGACGCGGAAAAGGTTTCCCAGCCGGCTGCCCCGTCTGCCGCTTCGACGATATCCGTAAACCCTATTTCCTTTAAAGTCTTGGTAACAATTTTTCTCATGGTCATCATATCATCTACGACAAGCACTTTAGTTGATAGATTGTACATATAGGCCTCCTGGTTTAAGACTTCTCAAGAGCAATTTCGATCTGAAACTGCCCGCCTTCGATTTCGAAGGGGAGAATGACTAGTTTTTCGTTTGTTCTTTGTCGAATCCGAATTTTATCGCCTGCTAAGATGGTTGGAAGGACCGGCTTTAGATCCATCCCATTTTTGCTATTTAACTCTGTTTTAGCTGCGCCATAAACGATGTTAATCAGCTCCCCCGCAGCATCCTCAATTTCGTTATTAATTTTATCGTGCTTTTCCCCGAACATATTTTCGTAAATCTTTAAAAACACGCTTTCAGGAAAGGCTAAGGTGATGCTTCCTTTAAACCTATCCGTGGAAATTGATATAACTCCCGCTATGCCAATCGCGGGATTATAGCCTTTGTCGTCGACCTTAACTAAAAATGGCTTACCTGGCTTGCTTGCAGTCTGCGCCTGCATCTTTAAAGTATTCACGGTTGCAGAAATAAAAGGATTAATTAGTGCAACATCTAAACTGGCTCCAGCACCTGCAGACGCAGTTACTTTTACTTCGACAGTTGGGCGAAAAACAGACTCCAAACCGTCACTCTTAATCTGGGACAAAATTGCTGGTCTTATATTTCGGCTTGAGGTTAAGCGATCTGCTTTTTTGCAAAGCTGAGAAAGAACTACGAATGGGCGATACATTTGATTTTTTAGCTCAGTCAATTCGGAAAAATCAAAGGTGTAAGTCTTTACTTCCATAAGAAGCCAACTTTTTGATTCAGAGACAAACTGTTCTGCCCACTCTGAAGAAATAGTCTGGGGCAGCTTTATCACCAACTGGTCCCCCTCTTTAATTGCTTCGATCTTTCCCATGTCTTTATGCCTCTCCCTTAAGCGGATCGCGTTTCAAACCGCTTAAGCTTTGTGATGGATTCCATTTCCATTCGTATCTGAGTAATATTTCCGACAGAGCAAGCGGCACCTAGTTTTATGGCTTCTTTAGGCATGCCATACACCACGCAGCTGTCTTTATCTTGACAGATTGTCCAGTGACCTTGCTCCTTAAGCTTCAAAAGTCCCTTCGCCCCGTCTGCACCCATCCCCGTCATCAGAATGCCAAGGGCATGAACTTTGTGCTTCATCTTAGCCAAACTATCGAATAAAAAGTCCACAGAAGGTCTGTGTCTAGAAATCAGTCCTTCATTTGAGATCGTAATCTTAAGCCTTCCCGCATCTCCGTGGACTCCGATATGCTCATCAGCCCAAGACATATAAATCGTGTCGGGCTGCAAAATTGTCCCTGGCTCTGGTTTTCCGAAGTTCAGTCCTGATTCCTTTGCGAGTCTTTCGGCAAAGGGTTTAGCAAAATGTGAAGTAATATGCTGAACGATAACAATTGGAGGAGTCGGCTTCGGGTATCTATACAAAAGCTCCGTTAAGGCCGTGGTCCCACCAGTGCTTGCTCCAATGACAATCAGATCAATCTTAGAGTTTGGTCTTGGTCGGAGATTCGCCTGAGAATAATCCACCTTAACTTCAGCATCAGGGCTAAGCTTAGAACCAATAAGTGCCTGAATCTTCTCAATGAGAGCATCTCCACTTGAAAACAACTGCTTCTTTTCGAAATAGTCCTGAATCTGGCTTCCCAAAACCGAAAGAATCTCTGGAGCATCCGCCGGAGTTGAATCGCTTACCAACACCACCGGAGTTTTAAGGCCTAAGCCTCTTTGTCGACGAATCCAATCTATGCCATTTTCTCCAGGCATTTGTAGATCTAAAGTTATAAAGTCGACACTTTCTTTTTTTAGGGCTTCATCAGCCTCGAGTGCGGAACCGACAGTCGAAACACTATAGCCCTCAGCACTTAGGAATTTTTTTAACTTTTCTCTTACGACCGCAGAGTCATCAATTGCTAGGATCTTAATTTTTTCTGTTGCTGATGGCTTGGGTGTCGGATTTTTAGTCTGAATCGAATTGTCTGGGGAACTTTCTTTAGTACTACCAGATTTTCGGTAACGTGAACGGCCCAAACTGGTCAATCCATATTGTTTCGGCTCGATCGCATCACTGTGTCCAAGACATAAAACAGATTTTTCTGTCTTTAATAAACTCTTAAAAGAATTAATCGCGATACGGATTTGATCGGGACTGAAGTAGATCAATGCATTTCTGCAAACAATCCAATCAAACACTTCTTTTGGTTGAAAATTTATATCAAGAATACTTTTTCTAGACCATTGAATTCTAGATCGAATCTCGGGAGGCATCGCAAAGTATCCCTCGGCACGGCCTTTTCCTATTTTTAAAAGAAAACGATATTTTCCAAGAATTTCATCTGTCAGTCCCGCCAGGGGATAAACTCCCCGCTCACCGACTTGTACAGATAGTGGATCAATATCAAAAGCATGAATCTGGTATTCGAAATTTGGAAATTGCCTTCTTAAGGCTTCAAAAATAAGCGCAAATGAATAGGCTTCCTGCCCAGTAGAGCATGCTGCACACAGCATTTTAAATGGCTTAAACGATTCTCCGGACTGGAGTCGACTACGAAGGTCTTCTTCAATCGACTGGTAGTGCGGAAACTCTCTAAACCAGCTTGTTGTGTGAATCGTGGTCGCAGAAATAAAATGAGGGAGCTCGGACTTATCGGATGATAGAATCTCTAGATATTCCTCTAGAGATTCTGTCCCAAGCTGCCTCGCCCGACGGGCGACATTGTTACGAAGAAGCCCTGACTTTTGTCCCTCGGTATATGAGTTCCCAGTAAAAGAAGCTGCGAGCTCGAAAACGAGCTCCCAGGCTTCTGGACTTTCTTGTAGCAAAGTCGTTTTTGGCATTAGGCTACCTTTGATCCGAAATCGCTAGAGTCCGCATCAAAATGTTCGCTTCCATTTGAACTTGGCTTTGCTGTGGCTCCTGCAGGGGCTGTCTTAGACATCAGCTTTTTTCGAAGCTCTTGCACTTTCGAACCAGAAGGCCGTGCTCCTTGCTTTAGACCTTTTCCTTTGCCCCCACGAGCACTGGGAAGTGTGTCTTCTGGTTTTGGAGCTTGAGCTTTTCCATAGACCAGAAGCTCGGTCTCTTGAGACAGTCGCTTTAAGAGATGACTCTGATCCAGCATGCCCTCTGACAAATGAGCCACACTGGTCGACATCTCACTATTAGCCTGAGAGGCGCGGTCCATTTGGTTCATCGCAACACTAATTTGCGTGATTCCTTCTTGCTGCTGATTTGTCGCCTCACTCACACTTTGAGAATATTCTTGAATCTTAGTGATGCCCTCAGAGATCGACTCAAAGGCTTTCATTGCCTCCTGGCTGACGCGCTCACCTTCATGAACACGCTCAGAGGTCATATTCACAACTTCTTGCACATGGCCCTGACTTTTCGCTAACATTTCGCGAATTTCTTCTGCTGCCTTACCACTGACCTGGGCCAAATTGCCAACCTCTTCAGCAACAACCGCAAAGCCTTTTCCATGTTGTCCGGCTCTAGCTGCTTCAATCGAAGCGTTAACAGAAAGAAGCTGGGTCTTGAACACAATGTCGTTAATCACATTTGTTTTGGTCGAAATATCATCGATGATCTGAACCATCTTCTTCAGTTCGTCATTGGACTTTTTGATAGACTCCATCGAAGACACCATCCCATGCATGACTCCGGTTCCGGCCTTGGACTTCGCATCCAAATCCGATGATAAAGTCTGAGTCTGAGAGGCTAGATCCTGAGTCTTTGAAATCATCGCGGTCATCTCTGACATCGAAGACATGGTTTCTTGAACCCCAGCAGCTTGCTCAGTTGTCGAAGCCGATACCGTTTGGGCCGCCTCACCAAGCTCTTCACTTGAATGTAATCCCTCTTCAGCTGTTTCTTTTAAGCGAGAAGTGATTGCGTCCAGTGCCCGGATTGGCCGACGAATCAATAGTACGACTGCACCAAGCGCAATGGCCAAGATGATACCCGCCCACATAAACATATTTGCCATCGCCTCTTTGACTTCAGCCTCTACGGGCGCTTCGTTTGAAATGATCGCAAACATTCCATGAAGGTAGCCATCATTCCAGTTTTCCATCTTGAAGCCCAAAACGTCCTTGCCGTTTTTGTATGGGCTAGTTGATGGGTGACCATGACAGTTTAAACAGCCCTCTTTCTCCGAGATTCGAATAGGTCTCATCACCCAATACGAATTCGTTTCTTCATCTCTTTGGACAATTTCCTTTAGATTTGGATCTGCTTCGAAGCGATCTAAGAAGGCTCGCTCTTTTTCGGTAGCTTCGTTTTCGGGACGACGGGCATCGACGGCCGCCACTCTAAATTTGTAGTGATCCTTTGCTGCGTCCTCAGCACCAATCTTTAGGGCCGCGTATATCGGAACCACATTCAAAATTCTTTGTCGAACCTCGTCTGGAAGGTCACCATTAGGGTACCTGCGGACAACATCTCTACTCGTTTCTTCAAGCAAGCCTTGATTCGCGACATACTTTCTTGCGGACTCGAGGCGGCTTAAGATCGCCTCTCCTTTATGTTTCAATTGTTCATGCAAACCGTGATCAAGCCGGGATTTTCCGACCCAAACAGCAGACGCCGTACATACTAAACATGCCACTGCAACGTAACTTAGAATCTTTAGTCTTAGGCTCATACGGCCTCCTTTTTATTAAAATCATTCAAAAGAACTGGGAGTACGACCAGGTACACGACTTTCGAGTTGTACTTACCAACACCGATTAAACTTTTTGGAGGAATCGATGTTTTAAGATTTGGATTTAGATCCAAATCGGTCGCCTTAAAATCATGAACTTCGATTAATTCGTCCACCAGAACCGCCACTTTTCCATGGGCAGTAAGAACGATGATCATTAACATCTTTGGATGTCGGTCTTGCCCTTGCGCAAGCATGACTCGAAGGTCGATCACACTTATGATATCCCCACGAAGATTGATCATTCCCAAAAATTCTTTTGGACTATTTGGACTTGGAGTCACTTCAAAGGGCTCGACAACTTCGACAATATCGTCGAGCGGAGCTCCATAAAATTGATTCCCGACTCTGAATATCAGGTGCTTATGAAGACCCCGATCCTCAGAGGATGCTTCGTCACGTTCAAGTTGACTCATGAGGCCTCCTTTAATTTTCTATAATTTCCAGAAATTTTGTCCGCGAGAGTGCTTAAGGCCACAATAAAGCCGGGCTTTCCGTCACTTAAGACCGTCGCTCCAGAGATCTGAGGCGGATATTTTTGTCTTCCGCTAATTGGCTTTACGATAACTCTTTGTTGGCCAATGATTCGATCGACTTTAAAGGCCACTGAGCCTCGACCCGAACCCGATATAATTGCTGGACTTTGTTTTTTTATCTGATCTTGCTCTGGGATATTTCCAAAACGCACATAAGAGTGAAGAAGTTCGATAGGAATTAATTGGTCTCTTAACTGCAAAACGTGAAGAGCTTCACCTTCTCGGGAAGTAATTTTGTTTGTATCCAAATCGATGATTTCAAGTACATGATTAAGTGGAATAACAAGTCTTTCCCCGAGGACCTCGACGACAACCGAATCAATGATATTCATCGTGGTTGGAAGGCTTAGTGTAAAACAAGAGCCTTTTCCGGTTTCGCTTTCGATTTCAATTCTGCCACCAACTGAGTCGATGGCTTGCCGAACGACATCCATTCCAACCCCTCGCCCACTGACTGAAGTGATTTTTTCTGCAGTCGAAAACCCTGGGGCGAAAATTAGCTGAAGAATGTCTTCCTTCGAGATATTATCTGCCGCTTGAATAAGACCCTTTTCGATGGCTTTCTTTCTTATCACTTCTGGATCGATTCCTTTGCCATCATCTTTGATGCTAATTCTAACAGCGTCCGTCTCTTTACGAGCCGATATCCATACTTTTGCTTGAGCTTGTTTTTGATTTTGGCTTCTTTTCTCGGGCATTTCTATGCCATGATCGACGGCATTTCTGATGATATGAATCAAAGGCTCGGTGATTGTTTCAATAACGACTTTATCAAGTTCTAATTCAGAACCTTCGATAATGAATTCGATCTTTTTGCCAAGTTCGTGAGAAACTTCTTTTCCTGTACGTTCAATGCGCTGAAATAAGCTTTGCAGTTCGAGCATACGCAGAGCGATGGATTGCGCTTGAATTTCTTTTGCCATCTTAGAGACCATATTTAAGGCCTTAACAAAATCCGCTCGTTGAAATTGATTGCTTTTTACGCAATGAGCGACAATGGCCTGCTGAATTCCAAGCTCCCCGATGACTTGAATTAATTGGTCTAACTTTTGAGACTTTACGCGTATGGTTTCGTTTGGATTACTAGATTTTGAATTGTTATTGGCATCTTTTGGAGCGTCCACCTCGACCTCGACGAGAGGCCGGTTCGAATCCGAAGCCTCTTCTAATGAGCGAAGACTTAAGATGATCGGTCCGGTATCAGGACTATAGCCGGGGTTCGAACTTAAGTTCTCCATCCAACCAGACAAAAAGCTTTGAACTGAAAGAAGGCTTCGAATCGTGCGATCGTTAATTTTGGAGGGCTCTGATTTGATCTCTGAGATAAAGTCTTCGACTTCGTGGATAAATGCGCCAAGAGCCTCAAGCCCAATGCTTCTTGATGAACCCTTTAGATTATGTGCAACACGAAATATCGCATTTAGACTTGTCTCGCTATTTGCCGGAGTAAAATCCAGACAGGACTTTTCCCACGTTGCTAGAGCGTCGCTTGCTTCGGTTACAAAGCAATCGAGTAATTCTGGATCAATTTCATTCATCATACGTTCCTCTTCCGCCCTACACTTAACGGAAAATGAATGAGGACCCACAGATCAAATTTAATTCCCCACTAAAACCGACTACTTAGATTTTATTGTTGAGTTCGAGCACAAGTCTCAGTTCTAGACTTGAAGGATGGTCCGGAATCTCCGATTCTTAGACCTGTGAGCCGAATAAAAGATTCAGGGTCCGCGAAAAAGCTAAACCCTCAACATTACAGTGACTCCAATCCAGATTGCCGCGGCTGTAATATTGCGGGCCTTAGTGAATTGTGTAAGGCCGATGAGGTCGCCGAATCTATTCTTCAAGAAGTCAAAACACTGATCTCACTTCGAGCTAAAGAACGCCTCGTATTGAATGAAAAAAATCGAAACAGTATCTTTTTGATCCGAGACGGGGTCATAAAATTAAAAACTTCCTTCGAAGGCTTTAAGGGACTGGATCTGCTCTATAAAGGTAGCTTTTTAGGAAGCCTAGATCTTCCTGGAGTTGAAATTGAAGTTGAAGCTGGCGATGAAAGCTCTTTATGTGAGATCACTACCGATGCGGTCGAGAAGTTGATCCAGTCTAATTCACGCTTTATTAACAAGTACCTTCTCGCTATTGGACTTCATGCAGCTTCCCTAAAACTTCAAAGAAACCAAGCCAGCAAGCAATCCGTAGTTGGGCTTCTTGCAAAGGCCCTGTACAAAGACTTTAGATCTAGAGGCTATAAGTATGATGGATCTATTCGGGTCACGAAGATTCTAAGCCAAGAAGAATGGGCCTCCTACCTAGGATCAAGACGTGAAAGTATATCCAGAGCTTTTAGTCAACTTGAGCGAGATAAAATTGTTGCTACAAAAGATGGTTCCATTATTCTGCAAAGCGAATACGAACTGCTGAACCTTATCTATAAATCCTCAGCGCCACAAAAACAGCTATAAGCAAAATTTAAGACATTTTGAGTCGCAAAGATGAGCTACTTTAAGACGGGAGTAAGCGCTTTTACCAGGGCTTCGACCAGAACTTGAGCCTTAATTGGCTTACGAAGCACTGTAAGACCGTCCTCTCCCTCAGCTTTAAGAACTTCAGGATCCTGACCCGCGCCCGTAATTAAAATAAAATGAACATTTGGATGCTGTTCTTTCATGATCTGCCTTAAGGCCAAACCGCTTTGTTCGGGCATCTTAAAGTCACACACCACAAGATCAACCTTGGACTTATTTAAAATCTCCAGAGCTTCAATGACATGCGTGGCGGTGTAAACTCGATCGAAGTAATCCTCAATCGCCATTTTTGTAACGGCCAGAAGCTCGGTTTCATCATCCACCAGAAGTAAACTTAGGCGAGAAAGATCTGTCATGTAACTATTATCTCCCAGAAACTCCCACTAGCTGCAAGCAAAGTCGTAAAACCAAGACCATCCACTGGTCTGTGGGTCGTTTTATGGGAAGTTTAGGCCCAAGGCAGGCATTCTGAGCTCAAAAACTGAATTACATAGCTCCCCGAAGCCACATATAAAATTTGGAATAAAAGATTATTGGTTAGTAACTGAGGATAGTCCAAACTGCTCGGCAATAAAGCTGAGATTTTCTGGAGTACAGACTATTACTTCTTCGTACATATCCGCGTTAATTTGGATTCCCAGTCCTGAATTCAACAGCACTCTGATTAAATCTTTTCCTAATAATTCAACAAAGTTTCTTTGAGCTGGCTTTTTCTTTAAGGCGAAGGAAAGTGCCTCTGCAGACGAGTACACATAGACGTATTGTATGCCCTCTATAGGCGCTGTCGTCTCAAAGGAAGCTCGACTTCCCTGAACCTCAGGGGCTAATGCAACTAAAGGGTGGTTAACAAATTCCACAAAAAATTCTGGCGGGTTTGTGCGGTAGATCCTCTCATCAAGCATGGTTTCAAGTCTGTTATTTGCCTGATAAGTTTCAGGTCGGCTCCAGAATTTTTTAAACACGAAATTCTCCTCTTGATTTGAGCTTGCGACACCCTGGAGATACTAAATATATTTTATTTATCTGTCTATCGATTTTTGGGGTGAGGGGGCGGCAACTACGGCCGGTCTTGAGACCACACCGAACGCGCCACTGGCGCATTCGGCGCGGCCGCTCGCTCTCTTCTCGTCCTTCAGCCCTTGACGACGTTTCCGTCTTCTTGGGTTGATCTGTTGGGTGCTTGGATCTTTTATTTTCGATTTTCTATTTTCGTTTTTGCGCGGAAAATTGGCCGTGCTTGAGCTTTGCTCTGCATGCCGAAAATAGAAAATCGAGAATAGAGGAATTTTTGCTGCGCAAAAATTTGGTAGGGGCTGAAGGACTCGGTCTTCCCGGCTTGGGCTCCTGCCCAAGCCACCAGAGCCGGGGACGCGAGCTAAGTCGGCCGTCCGGGCCGACTTACCACACCGAATGCGCCACTGGCGCATTCGGCGCGGCCGCTCGCTCTCTTCTCGTCCTTCAGCCCTT
>CAYMDP010000030.1:0-35015 GCA_964389375.1 uncultured Pseudobdellovibrionaceae bacterium
CCCAAAGCCGCCTACAATGGCCTTTTGGCTCGTGGTTGGAAGCCGCTTTCGTTTGAAAACTACTTAGTGTCAAACGATACCGAGTACAATCCTTGTACGGATATCGATCCCCCAGTGATCTCTGGACTTCAATCTTCTTTTGATCCAGATGCTGGACGCTTCGTAACTTGGACAACGAATATCCCTGCGACGTCTCAGGTGCTATATATCAATAAGTCTACGGGTGCGGTCTTTATCACTGAAAGTGATAACGTCTTAAGAACAAGCCACCGAGTCATGTTGACGGGATTAATTCCTCCGGGCACAGAGTTCGAGATTCGGGCGATTTCTGTCTCTGGAAATATGGGTCGAACAGTCAGCGATCCAATTACGATCCTCGCTCCATAAACTTCGGGGGTAAGACCCTGTAAATGATTCTTGATTCAATCGGGGTTCAGAAATGATCCCCGATTTTGTTTTACGAGCCCCACCTTCTAAGGTTAAAAGCCTCTTCTATGGCTAGCAAATCCGCAGACAGCACATTTTTCCTCGTGACTTACCGTGACCCCAAAGATGGAAGCTCTATTGAGGTGAAGGTCAAAAAAATTGAGGACTCTTCATTGGGGCTTAGCTTCGTAAAGCTCTCAGAGTTTATCTTCGAAACAGGATCTGCAATTGTTCAACCCACAGAAGAGCAACTTAAGAAACGTTTCGAGAACGTTAAAAGCCTTCATCTGAATGTCTATTCGATCTTGGCCATTGAAGAACTCGGCATGAACCACATTGGATTAAAATTTCGTAAAGATAAATCCAACCTACTTTCTTTCCCATCCGATCTGAACCCCCGCTAGGGCGTGTCCTCATTTCACGATACCTCTAATTCGTTTAATTTTGAGTTGGAGCGAGGCGCGACGACGAAGGACTGATGAAATGAGGACACGCCCTAAACTATTGAAAGGCTTTGGCTTTCTTAGGCTAGTCTAGATTCAAATAACTTACACTTGACTTACACATAACTTACAACTAACTTTTAAATCACTTACACGGCTGAATCTATCTCGGATAAGCCAACCAGAGGAGTGATTATGAACAAAAAACAAAGCCCCCCGCGCCCCCTCACAAGCAAAGAGCGCAATGTTTTAATGTTCATTGAAGACTTCCTTCAAAGCCACGAAGGTCTTGCACCCTCTTTTCAAGAGATTCGAGATCATTTTGGTTTTGCTTCACTAAACTCCGTTCAACGCTACCTTAAACAACTGCAAAGCAAAGAGTACATTCATATCCCCAGTGGCAATCAAAAACGCGCCATTACTCTGTTGCAAGCTTCTAACACCGTCACAAATCTTTTGAGTCAGTTGCCCCAACCCGGCCACGGTCTCAAAACAACCCAAAACCCATTTCTATCCAACCTACAACAGAGGGGGGCTTCGCCACTGGAAATTCCAGTTGCGGAGTCCCTTTATGTTCCTCTTCTCGGAAAAGTGGCCGCGGGTCAGCCGATTGAAGCCAACGAGCACAATGAATTTATTCAAGCGCCCTCGCACCTTTTAAAAGACCCAGGTCAATCCTATGCTCTCACCGTACAGGGGCAATCTATGATTGATGATGGAATCATGGATGGGGACATTTTGCTGATTCAATCCAAGAACCGAGCCTCTAATGGAGAAACCATTATTGCTATGATTGAAAATGAATCCACAGTAAAAAGATTTTATTTACATCCAAAGCTAAAGAAAGATTCAGTTATCCACACTTATCCACAGCTTGATGCACAACTCGAGAGCTCAAGCTCTCCTTGGGTTGAGCTTCGGCCTGCAAACTCAAGTATGAAATCTATGTGGTATCCACCAGACCAAGTTCGCATTCAGGGTGTGGTCGTAGGCTTGATAAGAAAATATTAGGCCTTAGTTGTTAAAAACATTTTAAGTTTGGGAGGCGACTCGTGTCGGCCCTTGCACTCGATCAGTTGAAAAAACAACTGGGCTCGAAGCTTATTGCCTATCATCGGGCAAGCTCAAGTTCAGGACTTCCAACAGGAGACGCTGAGTTCGATCAGTTTCTTGCTTGGAAGGGTTTGCCGAAGACTGGTTTATCTTATTTTTATGGCGACTATGGACTTGGGGCCACTTCACTTGGGCTTCAAGCCGCCAGCAATTGTCTGACAGAAAAAAAGTGGGTCGCTTGGCTCGGTCAAAGTGCATTAAGCCTTTGCCCTTGGCCCCTTGTGCAAAAAGGAATTCCCCTTTCACAATTTCTTATGGTTTCTGCAAATCCAGATCAACCCAAGCAACTTCTTTGGATCATTCAAGAACTGCTGTCTTTATCTTTATTTGATCTTATTTTATGTGACCTTGGTGAAAGCAAAATAAAAACACATCAGTTGATGAAGTTAAACAAACTGATGCGGCAACAAAACTGTGGCCTTCTGTTTTTAAGCTCTAAAGCTCCCTATAGCTCTTGTTTGTTTTCTTTAGTTGTTCAGTTCTCTGCAAATTTTTTTACCATCGAACGCGCTCTTCACCGACCAACACCCCATATTCTTCAAAGGAGATCACCACATGCGAACCTTATGCCTCAATTTGCAAAAGAACGAAAATCCCTCAGTCGCTGAGAACTTTCTGGTCTTTAGCCCTCAGGTTTATTTTCGTGATCCCCAGTTGGTGTTCTTAGATATCTCTAAGACCGCCCATCTTTTTGGCGGAGAAAAGCAAGTTTTAGGTGAAGCTTTAAAACTTTCAAAAGAGTTCTTTCCTCAGGCACGGGCCGCAATTTCGAACACGCCTGCAAGTGCTCAGGTCTTTAGTTCGGAATATGAGTCTTATATTTGTAGTCCTTTGCAAGAGCGCGAAGATCTTTCTTCGCTTCCTTTAAAAGCCCTGACTCAACTGGAAGGCCTGATCGCCTGGAATCGCCCTTCTGAGATCGAAGATATCGTTCATTTTTTTCAGCTTCTGGGTTTAAGCCGCATTGGAGAAATCCGTAGTTTTGAGATCGAAGCCTTTCGGCAGCGCTGGGGCGAAACAGGATCTTTGTTGTGGAAGCGTCTTCATGGTCTCGACAAACAACTGATCTCTCCCCTGCAACCCACCGAATCACTGACGGATTATACACATTTGGATTTTCCGATTTCTTTGGTGTCCTTTCTTCTTCACTGCATGGAGAAGGCTTTAAAACGACTTTTTCTTCGTCTTGAAGGACGGGGCGAATTTGCGCGCAAACTTTCTCTTCATCTTCACTGTGAGTATTCGGATCAGTATCACTTGATTGAGCTGTCCCCCAATACCCCGAATCGCAACTTAGATTTATATATGAAGCTTCTCGAGAATAAAGTCGCTCAGCTGGATTTAGAAAACCCCATTAAAGAATTTGAGATTGAAATCACTCCTTGCCCCGAGAATATCCGGCAGCTTGATTTTTGGGAGCCCAGAACGAGTGATCGAGAAAAATTGCACCAGATGATCAGCGTTTTTCAACAGGCCTCGATCACCACAGGCTTTTTAAAACCTAAAAATGAAATCATGCCAGAAGAGTCTTGGGAGATCAGCCCAGACTTTGAAGACTTTGATCATATTGAAGACCAAGTCAGTGTTGAGGGGCAAAGTTTTGAAATTCGCAATGCTTATAGCCAAGCTTTGTCCCAGGCCCCGCGCCCTTCAAGAATTTTACGCCAAGCGCGTAGACTGACAAGCCAACAAATCAAGCGCTTACAATTTTTAAGTCAACGCCCCATCGAGCGCCTTGAAGAAGGCTGGTGGGAAAAGTCCCGTGGTCGAGACTATTATTTTGCATTAGATCGCAAAGGCGAAATGCTGTGGGTTTATTACGACCAAATCGAAGATCAATTCTTTTTACACGGCTACTTCGACTGATTTTTTATCGGGGGAATTTTATTTATTTTTATTAAGTGCTCCGCCTCAGCCTTCGGACAGTCCTCGGTCTGCCTTCGGCAGCTCTCCGGAACTCGTCTTCGGCGGACACTTAATAAAAATAAAGAAAATTTCCCCGATAAAGATAGGGCCTTGTTGGGATGAGACCTTTCGGTGCTAGATTTTTCTGTGACATAAACCATACTCCCATGCGGTAGCAATAGATGAGGAAATATTCTAAGCCTAAAGCTAAACTTCCTGCTGCATTTGCCGCCAGTCTTCGGCCACAAGAACGCAATATTGAATTTGTCGAACTTTTGGGTCGAAGTTATTTTTCTTTTCTGCGCGGAGCTTCGTCTCCTGAGGAAATGCTTCAGCAGTCCATTGAGAATGGCTATCAGGGCCTGGCCCTTTGTGACTTAAATGGCCTCTATGGAGTCGTTAGAGCTTATCATCGCCTAAAAAATCCTTCCTACTTTACAATCGAAACAAAAATTCCTGAAAATTTTCGTTTTCATGTCGGAGCAGAAGTTCAAATTGAAGATAAAAGCAGCTTCACTCTACTTCCGATGAATAAATACGGCTACGCCAACTTATGCCAACTGATTACCAAAGTGAAAATGTCGGCAAAAAAAGGCTATTCCACCCTTCGACTTGAGGATATTTTAAAATACTCGGACGATTTGATTCTTTTTGCCTTACCCCCTTGGAATATCAATCATCTAAAACTTTTGAAGAACACGATTTTTGACCGACTTTATCTTCCGGTTTGGAAAGATTATACCTGGGAGTCGGTGCAGTTTTATTCGCAAGGCCTAGAGATCGAAAAAAATATCGGCATCCCCCTGTTTGCCACCAGTCGCCCCTTTATGCATCATCCGGATCGAAAGCCTCTTCATGATGTGATGACTTGTATTCACCATCAAACCACTTTGCACAAAGCTAAAACTCGCTTACTTGGCAATGGCGAGCGGCATTTAAAACAACTTCATGAATTAGGCCTTCTGTGGAAAGAACGACCGGATCTACTAAAACGAACAGTTCAGATTTCGAATCGTCTTCAGTTTTCTTTAAGTGAACTTGAATATCAGTACCCGCAACTGCCGCTTCCTGACTTAAAAGCCAGTGATCAGTTTTTAAGAGAACTGGTCTATAAAGGGATCAAAGAGCGTTACCCTAATGGCTGCAGTTCAAAAATTATACAAACTGTAGAACATGAACTCGCTCTAATTCACGAACTAAAATATGAAGATTATTTTTTAACTCTTTGGGATATCTGTCAGTTTGCGAAGCAAAGAAATATTCTGCATCAAGGACGAGGCTCTGCCGCTAACTCCATTGTGTGCTTTGCCTTAGGACTGACCGCGGTAGATCCCACACAAGTCAGCCTTCTGTTTGAGCGTTTTCTTTCAAAAGAGCGCGGAGAGCCCCCAGATATTGACATCGATTTTGAAAGTGGCCGAAGGGAAGAAGTGATCCAATATATCTACCAAAAATATGGTTCCCGCCATGCCGCCATGGTCTGCACATTGATTTGTTACCGCTCACGGATGGCCTTAAGAGAAGCCGCAAAAGTTTTCTCAATCCCCCCTTCAACAATCGATCGAATGGTTCGCACCATGGGCCGCGAAGGGCTTAAGTATCTATTTAGTCATCCTGAATTGGCAAAAGAGTGGGGCTTTTCTGAACTTCAGTTTAAAAGACTCCTCGAAATCGCTCGGCAACTTCATGGAGTCCCCAGACATCTTGGAATTCATACGGGCGGTTTTTTAATTTCTCAGCGTCCCATTACAGAATGTGTTCCGGTCGAGAAAGCGACAATGGAAAACCGCTATGTGGTTCAGTGGAACAAAGATGATCTTGCAACTTTAAAAATGATGAAGATTGATGTCCTAGGGCTTGGAATGTTGACGGCCTTACAAAAATGCTTCGAGCTACTAAAAACACATAAGTCTATAGATCTTAAGCTTTATCAAATTCCTCAAGAGGACCCTAAGACCTATCAAATGATTCAAAAAGCCGACACGGTTGGAGTTTTTCAGATCGAGTCCCGGGCTCAGATGTCCTTACTTCCAAGATTAAAACCAAAAACCTTTTATGATCTTGTGGTCGAAGTCGCCATCGTCAGACCCGGGCCCCTACAAGGTGGAATGGTTCATCCCTATATTCGCAGACGTCACGGCCTTGAACCCGTTCACTATGCCCATCCAAAACTTAAACCTATATTAAGTAAGACCTTTGGTGTTCCAATTTTTCAAGAACAGATTATGCAAATTGCTTCAACCGTCTGTGGATTTACACCAGGCGAAGCCGATGAACTTCGTCGGATTATGTCCTCAAGCTGGAATAACTCCGAAGCCATGAAAGGACTGCGAACCCGACTGATTAACGGAATGCTGGATCATAAGATCTCTTTAAAATATGCCGAGCAAATCTATCAAACGATTATCGGCTTTGCCTCTTATGGT
Organism: uncultured Pseudobdellovibrionaceae bacterium; assembly: GCA_964389375.1. Taxonomy (GTDB): domain Bacteria; phylum Bdellovibrionota; class Bdellovibrionia; order Bdellovibrionales; family UBA1609; genus CAYMDP01. The sequence continues at coordinate 6,314 of CAYMDP010000030.1, forward strand.
TTTCCCGAAAGCCATGCTGCAAGTTTTGCCTTGATCACCTATGCAAGTTGTTACCTAAAATGCCATCACCCAGAAGTTTTTGTCTGCGCCCTTTTAAATAGTCAGCCCATGGGCTTTTATTCTCCACGGGCCCTTATCCAAGATGCGCAAAGGCACAGCATTCGGTTTTTACCCCTTGATGTGCAACATTCTGAATTTGACTATAGCCTTGAGGGCTCTTCAGTGCGCCTTGGCTTTCGCGCCTTATTTGGGGTGCAAATGAAACATGTTGAAAAACTACTTCAGGCCAGAAAAGAAGAGGGACCCTTTAAAAGTCTTGAAGACCTTGCACGAAGGTCAAAAGCCCCTCGGCCACTTCTGATGTCTATGGCTGCAAGCGGCGCTTTAAGTTGTTTTGATCCCGAGGTCCGCTCTTTGTTATGGAAGATTCAAGCATTAAACTTAGACCCTTACCTTCTTCAAGCCCCTCTTGCAAAGATAGAGAAAAATCTTTTTCCCCAAGAGTCCGAGTGGGAGCAGATGCTTCGAGAATACAAATGGCAGGGCTTTTCTATTGATCGCCACCCCGTCAAAATAGTGCGCCCATTTTTAAGCCCCACTCAAGATCCCTTTGGACCCTTTCGACGAGCGCAAGATTTAAAAAATATTCGACATCATCAAAAAATTCGGGTTGCGGGGCTCTTAAGCCTTCATCAACGCCCCCCTACAGCCAAGGGATTTTCTTTTTTAACCATTGAAGATGAAACAGGACTGATCAATGTGATTCTTGAGCCCCAAGTCTACCAACAACACCGAACCGTTTTACAAAATCATTCTTTATTAGAACTGTGTGGACGCTTGCAGAGTGTGGATGGCGTAATTCACCTGAAAAGCGAAATCATCCGACCCTTATTCCAAACGCTTGAGGCCCTCAATATGCCCAACAAACTCAAGCCTCACCTCGTTGGACAAGGTTTTAGTCGAATCTAAGTTATGTTCTCGGTCCAATCCTGAAACCTCGGATAAGCTTGAATAAATAAATTTCATCAAAGTATTTGTCTGTGGTTTAACATGTAAGGCCTGCAAAATATTACGAGTCTGATCCGCTTGACGAAGCCAATCGTTCCACCACTGAATCTGAATTTCATTGGCCTCTGACAAATCTAAGGACCACGGAAGAAAGCGACGAAGTTTTGCAAAAAAACTTTCTTCAAAGTTGGTCATCGTCCCAAGCACCATAAAGGGAATAAAGTTATGTCTCAGCTGAAGAAGATATAAAGCTTGTTGTTCCCAGCGCAGGACTTGAGACACATATTCTGGAACCTTTGTTCCGCGAAGAATGTCCGCCTTCAGGCTTAAAGACTCAACAATAATATCCATCATCGAGCGCGCGTGAAATTTTCCTTCTTTTGCGTAAAGCTCTTGGTTTGGATGACGCTGACTCATAGCCACGGACATCACACTTAACACCAGCCAGTTTTGGTAAGCCTGCCCACTTGGGTTCCAAACACTTATCGGAAATGAATCATCAATCAGATCATCGATCTGCGCAAAAAATAGCTCCACCGCCTTAGCCATCAAATGATCACGACGACTTAAGGTATCTTCGTAATTATTTTGCCAGTGCTGAAACTCGAAGGATCCAAAATAAATCATGGCGTATTCAAGTTTGCGAACGATCTCTTTATCCCCGCCGCGGACAACTTCGGCAAAGCTTTGGCGAAGACTGTTTATACTTTCAGCTTCTCTGGTCCCAGAGTAAATGTCTTCAGTACGGTCGCGCATATGGCGAGTTTGATCTTTCATCTCACCGACAGAGCCCTTAAGCTCATCGACATCGTCCGCCACCGAGCAAGAAGACAAAAGAAGAAAACAGACAATCAGGTATAAAATCTTTTGCATCAGGGGACAGTACACTGAAAACCTAAAAAATGAAGAATGTGATCAAATAACATGAAAAATATTCCACCATCTCGCTCCAAAAAGGCACCGGGAAAAGGTTTGAGCTCCAGCCTTGAATAGGCGGCCGCGTACCTATCTTACTTGTGCAAAGATTATCTATTTATCGATGAAACCGGCAAGCTCGCCAGGATATCTAGATCACGAAGCGATCTAAACCTTCGAGAGATAGATCTTGATCAAAGCGCTCAGGACGAAATTCCCCTGAGGCCTGCAACTCTCGAAGCTTTTTGATCACGATTAACTGAGCTGCCTGAATTTCGCCCGGACTCGGGCTTAGAATAGAAAAATTATCCTGGATTTGTCGCTGAGCCGTGGCCCCATGAAACTGGATCACCGACTGCAAAACCTCGCGTCTTCGAGCTTCATCCATCGAAAAAAGCGCCTGCATCCAGGTCGATTGAGGGACAAAGCTAAAAACCTTCTCGACGGTCTCGGGCGGCCAAGAAAGAATCTTTTCGAAGGTCAGAAGTCGCTTTTGAATCTCTTTTGCCCAACGCGGATCTTCTTTTTCAACAATTCCCATTAGGGTTTTTTGCTTCGAGGGAACCGAGGTCTCCACAAGGGTCAGAAGCTGTTTAAAACCACCGGGCTTACGATACCTAGCCAAAGCCGACATATTGAATGACCTCCGAAAGTTCAGTGTAGCGACTCTAGCGCGTGAGGGCTATTCTTTTACCGTTATGCGGCAAGCCACAAGCGGGGGCTTGTTAAAACAGAAGCATAATTTGTTTTTATTGGTGGAACTTGCTAACTTTGAGACCATTTTATGACGCAAAACAATGTCCGCAACAAAGCAAGCTTTCCCTGCACCAAGATGACGGCGACTGGAAATGATTTTCTGCTTGTCGATCTTAAGTCGGAGTCTGCCCCCCAATCGGTCGGCCCACTGCCAGATCTTCCGCGCAAGGAGCTTGCCAAGGTCTGGTGTGACCGCCACTTTGGGCTTGGTGCCGATGGCCTAGTTTTTCTTGAACCCTCTTCGGAAGCAGACTTTCAATGGGACTTTTATAATCGTGATGGCTCTTCTGCCGAAATGTGCGGAAATGCGGCTCGCTGTGTTGCGACTTTTGCCTTAGATAAAGGTTGGGCCAAAGACAAAGTCAGCTGGAAGACTCTAACCGGAATCTTGCATGCCGAGCGACACGACTTAGGAACAAATATTGAAATGCCCCTAATCAAATCTCACCAATTTGATCAAAAAGGAAGCTGGTTGGGACAGGAATTCACGTTTGCAAATATTGATTCCGGAGTTCCCCATGCAGTCTTTGCGGTAGAAAAGATCGAGCCAGAAAAATTAGGCCCACTGGCCCGCGAAATTCGTAAGGACTCCCGCTTTGCCGAGCGCGGAACAAACGTCACTTTTTTTCGTGCCCTCGATGCAAAAAAAATAGAAAGCACCAGCTTCGAGCGAGGCTTCGACCAGTTCACCCTATCCTGCGGGACCGGAGCGGTTGCGGCCGCCTTTTGCCATTTTAAAAAAACCAAGAATGGTGAAATCGAAGTTCGAGTTCCCGGCGGACAACTTCTGGTTAATTTTCATAAAGAGCGACCTCACCTGATCGGGCCCGCGCAGACCATTGCGGAATGCCAAATCTACATTTAGTTTTTTAGGAGTCGACCTAATGTCCGAACTTACAGACAAACTCACTCGAAGTCTTAAGGTCAAAGAAAAGATTTTTGAGACTAAAAACGCCGTCTCTTTGATTTTTGATATTCCTGATTCTTTAAAAAAAGATTTTCAGTATTCCCCCGGGCAATTCGTCACACTTTTTCTTAATGTCGGTGGAGAAGAGATCCGTAGAAGCTATTCCCTCGCAAGCTCCCCGCTTTTAAAAGATCCATTTCAAATTACGATCAAGCGGGTTGATGGAGGACGGGGTTCAAACTTTATTATCGATAAAATTCAGGTCGGAGATATTCTCAAACTGACACCTCCTTCAGGACATTTTTTTAAAGAAGATTCTTTCTCAAGCCCCAAACACTACGTGTTGTTTGCGGGAGGCAGTGGCATCACTCCCATTTTCTCAATTCTAAAGTCCGCACTGACTCAGTCGACAAAAAACAAAGTGACGCTTCTTTATGCAAACAGGTCCGAGGAGGAGATCATCTACCTTGGGCAACTTAAAGATCTTGCAAAGTCTTTCGAGCAATTTCGAATCTTTCACGCACTCAGCGCACCCATAGAAAACTGGTGCGATATTCGCGGGCGCTGCACGCCAGATGTTTTAATGCCCGTTCTAGAAAGACATCTTGGGCAAGACTCGCTCCCTAAGCAATATTTTATCTGTGGTCCTAGTGGCTTTATGAAAACCATTCGAGAGACCTTAGAAAAATCCAAAGTCGCTACAGAAAACATCTTTGAAGAAAGTTTTGGTGACTCCATTTCGCAGACTCCCGCTCCAAGTGGGGATTTTCATGAGATTCGCATTGGCGAACCCCCGCCCCTAACCGAAGAACCTCAAGAGCTCGAGTGCCTCTTAAACGGTCAGGATCTGAAGGTTTCAATGAACAAAGATCAAACCATACTAGAAGCTTTGATCGAAGCCGGTGAGAACCCACCCTACTCGTGCATGGATGGGGCCTGCATGGCCTGCCTTGCTAAACTTATACAAGGTCGCGTTTATCAAAAAGATGCAGGGATCTTAACCGAAGAAAATATTGAAAACAGAGAAATTCTAACCTGCCAGGCCCGCCCGCTTTCTCGCCAGGTTAAAGTCGATTACGATAATCTTTAAAACTAAAGGAGTTTCTATGTACAAAATTTTAAGCCTAGTGATCGCCCTCTCCGTTTTGCCTTCATGTGCGTCTCGCTCAGTAAAGCCGGACGAAAAAGAAATTAAGCTCAGTCGCGAAGCTGCAGATGAAGATTGCAAGGAGCTTGGGCCCGTTTCTGGAACGACAATGTCTAAAACAGGAACTACCGAGCAGGCACTGGAAGATCTTAAAAAAGATGCCGCAAATAAGGGCGCAAACTATGTCATCGTAAAAGAGTACTCTGGGCATCGCACCACTGTGACTGGAATCGCCTATGATTGCCCTTAAAAAGAAAAAAGGACCTCGAGCCAAAACTCCAGGTCCTTAAAAGATGCGAACATCTTTTGCTCCCTACCCAGAGATAAAGTCTCAAAAAGGCACCAAAAAGAGAAGGCTCTTCCTGTTTTGTGAAAAGCCTTTAGAAGTCTTTGTAAAAACCCTAGGTAACAGTTCCCTTTTCCCGTCAAAACGCATCAGAAGAAGTCGACGCCGACTTCTTTTAATGCGTTTTGACGGGAAAAGGGAACTGTTACCTAGTAGTGATATCAACAAGATAGGACTTCAGCTTAGAAATCACCTGGGATGGAATTTCATGCCCTCCTGAAAAACTGATCAGTTTTCCTTTGGCCCCAGAGTTTTGTAAGGCGCCTTCAAGTTTTCTGGCACCCTCGATGGACAAAACTTTGTCTTGATCGCCATGACTTTGAAAAAAAGATAAACCCTTCATCCGCTCGGAATTTTCTCTGAGTCCTGGCAAATCCACGATATTCCCGGAAAGAACCACAAGCCCTGCCGGCTGAATCGGAAGATTTTGAGCCAATTCCACGGCCAACATTGAACCCTGACTAAATCCACCTAGAATTAACTTTTCAGGCGGAACCTTTAACTTTGCAAGAAACTGCAAGCCCCGCTCTCTGACTTCGTCCAAACCGCTGGGGCGATCCATGGAATAGTCCCGATACTCTCCCCTGAACATCTTGGCCAAAGCCTCTTCGGGAATCTTCATCCAAGCTTGACCATAAAAGCCCGGCCCAATGCTTACCCGCTCTGGTCCTTGCGGAAACAGCCAACGACATTTAGCTTCGGGGTCGAGTTGTTTATGCAAAGGTGCAAGATCGAAGGCATCCGCGCCATAGCCGTGAAAGATCACAACCGTCCAATCTGACATTTCTTCAGACGGAACATCTAAACATTCAAAGGGACCAATTCGAAATAGCTTTTGCTTCCAGTTCATGACATCTATCCTTATATGAGACCCAAACAAAATCCAACCTTAGAGTTCACAATATGGAATTGAATGAATTCAAGGGTGATCTTCTTTCAATTGCGACCGCCTTCACTTGGGCCATCGCCGTCTTGTTTTATAAAGGCTCTGGAAATCTACTTGCCACAATTCCCCTTAAATTCTTTCAAAATTCGATTTCATTCGTTTTGTTTGTTATTTGCATATTAATTTTTGGTGAACCCCTTTGGCCAAACCTAACGCCTTGGGAGTGGGGGCTCCTCGTTCTAAGCGCCGTGTTGGGAATCACCTTAGGTGACACACTTTACATTGCGGCTATAAAACGTATCGGTGCAGGCCCACAGGCATTGCTCGATTGTCTTTACTCTCCCTTTATTATCTTTTTCGCCTTCTTTATCTTTAATGAAACGCTTTCTCCCCTTGGATTTTTGGGTGCATTTTTGATCGTCGTCGCCATTGGCATCGGAAACTCCGTGCATGCCTACCGGGGTGAAAACAGAAAAGAACTTCTTACGGGACTTGTTCTGGGAATCTTATCTCAGGTTTGCATGGCCGCTTGCGTTTTACTAGTCCGAGATATTTTACGTAAGGACAGTGTCCTCACGATAACGACTTACAGGTTTTTTATTGGGACCGCCTTGATGATTCTTCCCTCTGTCTGGAAAGGGACAACCGCTTCTCTTTTGGAGGGCTTTCGCTACAGTAAAGATCTTCGGGTCACACTGCCAGGAACAATTCTTGGACCCTTTCTTTCGACCCTTTTATGGTTTGCAGGTTTCAAATATACGCTTGCGGGCAAGGCGGCAGTTTACAACCAGCTTTCGACTATCTTTATCATTGTTTTAGCCGCTTGGTTTTTAGGCGAGCCTTTGACTCGAAGAAAAATCTGGGCCGTGCTTCTTTCTATTGCAGGCGGCATTCTTGTCTCATTATGAGACGATTTCCTTGTACGCATTTGTTGATCAATTTTGAAACACCCGAACAAAGCTTATTCATTTTGAGATTTCTTATACACTTTAAATGAGTCTGAGCTGGAATTATTCTTGTAACTTGTATTATCAAACGACTCTGCGGGGGTGTGTCTGATGCTCGAAAAACTATATTACGAATCAAAACCCATCTTATGTCTGGTCTTATCTTTTTCTGCCTTTCAGAGCCCATCCATTGCTCCGATCTTTAAGCTTGCTGCGGTCTTTCTTCTTGTCACCGGTGTATTCATTGCTTACCTTAGAATGAAATACCGGGGACTCATTGGATGATAGACAATTGGGATGTGCTCGATTTTTGGATCGGGCCATTAAAGACATTTGATGACTTTCCTGACCAAAGAGCCAAGCTTTGGTTTAGCAAAGATCCAAAGTTGGATCAGATTATTCACGACCAATTCATGCCTTCCATTGAATATGCACGCAAAGGTCATCTTGATCACTGGCGAAAATATCCGCGCGGACTGCTTTCACTTGTTATACTTTTTGATCAGTTCAAACGAAATATATTCCGAGGAAAACCCGAGGCCTTTTCGGAAGATGAATTTGCTTTAAAACTGTGTCTACAGGGACTTTCTGAAGGAATGGATCAAGAGTTGTTTCTGATCGAACGAGTTTTCTTTTATCTTCCACTTGAGCATAGCGAAGACCGCGAGATTCAAAAGGCGAGCGTGGCTCGATTTGAAGATCTTCTTAAACTTGCCCCAGCGCCTCTGAAAAAAACTTATGATAATTTTTTGGACTACGCTATCAGGCACCAAGAGGTCATCGAGCGGTTTGGTCGCTTTCCCCATCGAAACGAAATTCTGGGTCGCGAATCAACTGCTGAAGAAATTGAATACCTCCGTCAACCGGGATCGGGATTTTGAATATGGAAACTGAAGCGCCAAATCTTAAAAGCAAAGCGCAAAGCTTTTATCAAAAATATCAAGACTATATGCCTGCAGCCTTCTTTGTCGGCGGAGTTCTTTTTGATATTGTGACCATTGGACGCATCGACGATCCTGTAGCGATTTTTCAACAAGGCCTTTACCTTCTAGCCGCTACCCTAATCCTGAATAATATGTTTCGCCGCAGCTTTCTTCCAGATCCCCAAAGACCTGCTCCAGGAAAAATTAAAGCTTTCTACTTAAAATATGAAGACGAAATTTTTCATTTTATAATTGGGGCACTTTTAAGTCTTTACACCCTGTTTTATTTTAAAAGTTCTTCGCTAGTTGCGAGCATTGGATTTATCACCATCTTAGTCTTTCTGATGGTTGCTAATGAATTGAAACAGTTTAAGGGCTTGGGATTTGAGCTGAAATATATTCTACTTAGCCTGTGCTATATCTCTTTCGCTTGCGTTTTATTGCCCATGCTTATCGGCAGTATTAGTGTCTGGGTGTTTATCCTTTCAGTATTTATCGGACTTCTTCCGGCCTGCATGATTTTTTATGAAATGAAAAAAGACTTTGAGGACCCTCTTATCCCCAGCAAAAAGATCCTTGCCCCGAGTGCAGCCGTTGCAGTTCTTTTTCTTGCTTTATATTTCTTAAAACTGATCCCTCCGGTTCCTTTGAGTATTAATTTTATCGGCGTCTACCACGATGTTCAAAAAGATCAAACCGGCGACTATCTGCTTTACCACCAAAGAAGTTGGTGGCGTTTTTGGCACAACGGAGATCAAGTTTTCTTCGCAAAGCCCCAAGATAAGATTTATGTTTTCTTTAGATTATTTTCTCCAACTAATTTCTCTGATGAAATTACCCTGGAGTGGACGCTGAAAGATAAAAATGGACGCTGGCAAGTTCAAGACCGAATCCCTATTCGTATTGTTGGAGGCCGCGCCGAAGGATTTCGCGGCTACGGGGTAAAATCGAATTATAGTTCTGGAGATTGGCGAGCTCATATTCTAACTAAAGACGGACGAGAAATATCTAGAATCGGTTTTGAAGTCCTTCCTGGAGATCCTCAGGAAGTAGATTACCGAATTGATCGTCAATAATTTAAAGTCGCTTTCCGTTTAAGGAGTTCTCCTTAGAGTTTTTTCAAGATCTATTCTTGGAGGAGGCGTGGGCTTACGAAGAGCCCGCCCAATCCAAAAGAAACCTATTATCTCTTCTTCTTCGGGATGAGTTCCTGCGGCTTGATAGGCCGCTGCACTCGTGGTGACTTTGCCGGTACTCCACTTTGTTCCGATTTCTAGATCCCATAAGTAAAGAGCCGCATTTTGTAAACCCGCCGCGATCGAAGCGTAATCTTCGCGCCGAATAGTCAGATCTTGCACCTTCGGTTGAGACACAACTATCAAAACGGGAGCCGCAAGCATCTTGTGTCGAAGACTCTCTTTCATCGCCTCGGACAAGGGCTGAGGACTAGCGTCTTGTTTTAACTTAACCGACTCTTCAGCAATTTTTTTTCGTCCCTCAACTCCGATCCAATAAAATCGCCAGGGATTCGTAGACCTGTGATTTGGCGCCCACAAAGCAAGATTAAGCGCCGCTAAAACTGCCTCCTCTGGAACCGCAGTCGATTCAAAATCATGAATAGTCCTTCGTGACAGAATCAGTTTATCAATTTTCATTTTATACCTCGATTCAGATCGCATTTCCTTTTTAGAACTTAGATCCCGAAGAATCTTGCCCCCGTAACGCTGGGCTCGAATAAAAAGGTACCAAGAACTATACCCGAATAGTATCGAACTAGAACTCAAAAGATAGATCCTAGAAAAAGAACACCATCTTCATTCGATAATAAAATCTGCTTCGCTCCATTTTAAAAATCTCGACTTAAGTCATTGGGCTAAGGTCCAGAGTCTCCTCAATTTTCTATGAAGCCCTTCATGGATCCAAAGTTTAGGAGGATAATAGAATTATTATGATTCACATGAAGATCTTACTGCCTCTGGGTGCCCTACTCTTAATTTCCTGTGGCCCGAACTTGAGTCCGGCGCCTTCGATCGAGACCGAAAAGAAACAAGAGTCCAATTCCCCTCCTGCCGAAATTCCAATTGTTGACGAGCCTCAGTTTGATGCCCCGGTTCCTGATGATGACACACTCAGTGGACGAAACGCTTGCTATCCAGGACGAGATCAAAAGAATCCATTTTGCATTAAGCTAGTTTCATTTGCAGACCTCGGCCGACAAAGCTCGCTTTACAGATATAGTGACCCCTTTAACGATCCCAGCTTTCCTCGAGGATTCGACCGGAACCAATATCTTGCTCCGACCTTCTATCTTCCTTTGGCTCAAATTCCTGGCGGCACTTTCTTAAGTCCTCATTTTACCAAGCAAGAACTTATTCGATCGAACCCGCAACGGGGCGAGTTCGGTTTGTTTTCGACAAATGCTCTGAATAGAATTCAGCAACTGCGAGAGCGGCTCGGAGTCGCAATCCAAGTCAACAGTGGCTACAGAAGCCCCGGTTATAACTCAACACTTCAGGGCGCTGCGAAGTGGTCTCGGCATACCTACGGAGACGCTGTTGATATTGCAGTTCGAGGACGTACTCCCGCCCAGATTGGTGAAGAATGCATGAGAGTAGGTGCTAGCTTTTATCAGGTCTATAGAACCCATGTTCATTGTGATTGGAGAAACGACTCACTGGATCCAAATTTCTTCCCCCCGGTACCACTTCCACCTAGCGCCTTGAACAAAGTCAGTGCCGAGGAAGCTCGAAATCAAATTCTAATTTCTATGCGGGAATCGACCCACATTCACCAAAGCTCAGAATTGAATAAAAATGGGGAGACCTTTAGAGTCTTAGATCTCAGTAGCTATCAAGAAGACGAAGGTGAACTTGTTGTCGCCTGGAAAGTCTTCCAAGAGGGCCGCCTTATTTTTGAGCAGGAAGGACCACAACTTTCATTTCCAGAGAGAAGTGGAATTTATCAAGTTGAGGCTCTTATCGGTGGATCCGTTCGCGTCGAACAGACTCTCGAGATCCCATAAAATCTAGACCTCTATTTTTTTTGCCAACAAAATTCTAACTCTGGATTGAGTTGCTTTGAGTCCGGATTCTCTATAGCCTTTAGGTAACTCTTTCTGACAAGGAGGCTATGATGGCCGGCAATCAGGTTCAGAATTTGGTCCTAGGTACGACTCGTTTTTCTATAGGTGAAATCCTTTTAATTAAAAAAACTGGAGTTCGCGCCGTTGTTGTAGAGGTGGATCCTCACTTTCGTGGATCGGCAAGTTGGTTTGAGGAACTCGGGATTTCGCCTCAACTTAAAAGTACTCCCTGGTATCAACTCCTGATTGAAAACGGGGACGAGGTGGTCTACATGCCCGAAGGACACTTAGAGACCAGCGAAGAATTAGAGCCCATCAATAATCCCAACTTACTTTCTCATTTTCAAAACTACGAAAATGGGCGATACCATAAGTTGTTTCATTGATTTTAAACTGAGGTCTAAGGATGCAAATACTGGGTCAATCTGATCATCGCATGTTGATCGTGGCAAAAGATGAAGCCCTTGTCGCGTCCATCACAAGATTTGCCAAAGAATTAAACCTTAAGGGTGGAATGATCTCCGGAATCGGCGCGGTTAAGGATGTCGAACTCGGATATTACGAACTCGAAAAAAAAGAATACATTCGAAAAACTTTTTCTGGTGAAGACTACGAGTTGATTTCACTTTCAGGAAATATCTCGCTTCGCGATGGCGAAACTTACGTCCATGTGCATACCACTATCGGGGATTCTCACTTTCAGGTTTTCGGGGGACATCTTTTTGAAGCTGTGGTCGCCGTCACCGCCGAAATTTTTATTACTCCTTTAGGACAAATGCCCGTTCGAGTCTTGGATAGCTGCCTGGGACTTTCAACGATTCAAAAGGTTCAGTCTTGAGTTCTTTTAAAGCGCTAAGAGTCCAAAGTCCTCAGACGCAGGGACGAATCGAAGAAATTCCATTAAGCCCAATTGGACCAGGCGAAGTCCTGATAAAAAGTGAGTACTCTGGGGTCAATTTTAAAGACGCACTGGCAGGAACTAACAAAGGAAGAATACTTAAAAGCTTTCCACTAATACCTGGGATAGATGTTGCCGGAAAGGTGATCGAGTCGAACTCGAAAAAATTTAAAATTGGCGATTCAGTTCTTATAACCGGCTGCGGTCTTGGCGAAGATCGCGACGGGGGATTCTCTGAAATCGTCAAAGCGCCAGAGGATATTGTCGTAAAAAGCCCCCAAGGAATGAGTCAGAAAGAATTTGTGCTTCTTGGAACCGCCGGCTTTACCGCAGCCCTTAGTCTGCACCGTATGGAACAGAATGGGCAAAGCCCTAAGATGGGTCCGATCTTGGTGACCGGCGCGAGCGGAGGGGTCGGAAGTTTTGCGGTTCAAATTTTTTCTCAGAAGGGCTACGAAGTCGTCGCCGTCACAGGAAAAGAAAAATCAGTGGACTACCTAAAAAACTTAGGCGCTTCAAAAGTTATCTTAGAAAAAGACCTCGAGCTTTCAACTAGACCCTTAGAAAAAGCGCGCTATGCCGGACTTGTAGACAATGTGGGCGGATCTGTTTTGAGTGGACTTCTTCCGCAGATTCAACTTTGGGGAAATGTTTCATCTATTGGACTTGCAGCAGGTTCAGAGCTGAATATTTCGGTCATGCCGATGATTTTAAGAGGTGTCAGCATTTTGGGTGTGAGTTCGAATAATTGTGCCAAAGATCTGCGCCTTGCACTTTGGGACAAACTCGCAAACTCCTGGCGCCCTAAACATCTGGCTGAGGTTTTAAATAAAGAAATCTCACTCAATGAACTTCCACAAGCTTTTGAAGATTTGCTGAGCCGCAGAATTCAAGGCCGCATTCTCTTAAAGCTGAATTAGACTCAATTCGAATAGACAATGAGGCCAATACCCAGACGCGGACTATTGCATTCTCTTAAAGCAAAGTGCTATGGTTTTGTCAGACCCACACAGAAGGAGTCTTATGAAATTCTTTTTAAGTTTATTATTTTTAATTTCGACTTTTAGTGACTCCACTTTTGCCGAATCACAACAAAATTTAAGTGATCGTCTTTTCCACGGAAATGGTGAAGTCGCAAACGGAGTTGAAAGTATCTTGCAAAGAGTCGAGCCCGGCACTGTGATTGTATTTGGTGAGTATCATGATTCCATCCGACACCACGACAACCAAAATCTTCTTTTGTGGAACCTTAAAAAACTGGGCTTAAAAATTCATGTTGGAATGGAGTTTATTGATTACACAAAACAAGCTGAACTTGAGCAGTATCTATCGGGCGAGCTTGCAGAGAAAGATTTTTTGACAAAGATCTCTTGGGGCGGGTTTCCTTTTGATTGGTATCGTAGTTTAGTTCAATTCCCCTTAAGTCAAGAGGGCGGAAAAACCATTGCCCTCAACGCGCCCAGCTTTTTGACAAGAAAAATTGGACGAACGGGTCTTGAAAGCCTGACTCCCGAAGAAGAAAGTCTGCTTCCCCCTAATTTCACCATCGGAAACGATCTTTACTTTCAGCGCTTCAAAGAAGCTATGGGAATTCATGATTCCTTTGTTCAAAAATTCCAAACGAATATTGATCCGGTCAAGCTTCAGCAAATGTTTACGGCACAAAGTCTTTGGGACGATACGATGGCCTGGCAGAGTCGTTTGTTTATGGAGCAAAATCCAAATGATGTCTTGGTTATTATTGTCGGAGATTTTCATGCCTCTTACGGCGGAGGTCTGGCCGATCGCCTAAAGGCCAGAGGAATTCAAAAGGTCCTCACGATCAGCCAGGTTCTTGATAATGGTTTAGAAAAAGAGCAAATCGAAAGTTTAATTCTCCCCCACCCCAGATACTTCGAGCGCGGGGATTTTATTTGGTTAAGTACTGAGCCCGAAAAAAAATAAAGAGGACTCTTTTTTGTCACAAGATGTTTTAATCAGCAGCCTCGAAGGGAACTCCCAAATGCTTGATGGTGGAGCCATGTTTGGCAACGCCCCCAGAGCGGTTTGGGAAAAATGGATTGCGCCAGACGAACTTGCTCGTATCCCCCTTGCCTGTCGATCTTTGCTTATTGAATATGGGGATAAAAAGATTCTGTGCGAAACTGGTATCGGCGCATTTTTTGAGCCCAAGATGGCCGACCGCTTCGGAGTGCAGAATCCCGATCGCCATATTCTTCTGGAATCTCTTCGGTCTCTTGGAATCGCGGAGTCCGACATCGACACAGTGATTTTGTCTCATCTTCACTTTGACCATGCCGGAGGCTTGCTTCCCACTTATGAAGAAATTGCGCGAGGCAATGATGCTCTTCTTTTTTCGAAGGCGCAGTATTTGGTCGGAGAAGAAGCCTTTCAACGCGCCAAAAATCCTCACTTTCGCGATCGGGCTTCTTTTATTCCGGGCCTTGTTGAAAAATTAGAGGCTTCAGGACGCCTTAAAATCATTAAAGATGATCGTGCCGAGGGCCTTTTTGATGGGCGCCTGAAATTTACTCGCTCAGATGGTCACACACCTGGACAGCTTCACACTTTTTTTAAAGGCGAGAGGGCTTCAGTATTTTTTGCTGGAGACCTAATTCCAGGGACCCACTGGGTCCATCTTCCAATTACCATGGGCTATGACCGCTTCCCCGAAATGCTGATCGAAGAAAAAGCGAAGCTGTACAAAAAGATCTCTGGGGAAAAAACTTGGGTTTTTTACACCCATGATTCCGAGATCGCAGCCTCTCTCATCAATCCAGATGAAAAAGGACGCTTTCATCCTGTGAATCCGCAAAAACAGCTTAGAAGAATGCCCATTTAGTCATAAGTTCGGCTCAGAACTTCTGGCAGATGGCGGCCTATTGCCCCGAGTCGGAGGCTCTTTGATCAGCAAGCCTTCGTAATAAGGCCGCTATTTCCGATTTTTAAAACCAAAGAATGATTCCGAGCCTCGATCTGTCTCCCCCACTTCATGAGACTCCTTGAGATTGAAAATCTAGCAGAGCCGTATTAAACAAATACGCTTATGAAAAAACAGACCATCTTTATCTCTGGTCTTGCAGGCTTTCTAGGAAGCCATCTTGCAGACCTACTTTTAGCCGAAGGGCACAAAGTCATTGGCTGCGATAACCTGACCGGTGGAGACCCCGAAAATGTTCCAAAAGATGCTGAGCTTCTTGAGTACGACCTTCGGGATCACGCTAAAAACTTAAAAGCCACAAAGCATGCCGATATCGTTTTTCATGCTGCAGCGACGGCCTATGATGGTTTTAGTTTATTCTCTCCTTTTCATATTACCGACAATATTTACTCCGCCAGCGCTTCCCTAATGTCGGCTTCGGTTGAAAACAAAGTCAGAAGATTTGTCTATTGCTCTTCGATGGCCCGCTATGGAGAACAGTCATCTCCATTCGTAGAAAATATGGCCACTAGACCTGTCACTCCATACGGCATCGCTAAAGTGGCCGCAGAAAATCTGCTACGCAATCTCTGCGAAACCCATGGGATGGAATACGTGATCTGTGTTCCTCACAATATCATTGGACCCAGGCAAAAATACGATGATCCCTACCGAAATGTTGCGGCCATCATGATCAATAGAATGATTCAAGGCCTCCCCCCGATCATCTATGGGGACGGCCAGCAGAAACGTTGTTTTTCCGACATTCGTGACACCCTCCAGGTCTTTGAACATCTCTTGTTTTCAAGTTCTGCCCAAGGGCAGGTCATTAATGTGGGGCCCGATGAGGAGTTTATCTCAATTCGTCAGTTGGCTGAGACCCTGGCCGAGCTTTTAGGGCAAGCTTTTGAGCCCCGATATGTCGAAGCTCGGCCAAATGAAGTGTTCTTTGCAAATTGTTCCGCTGACAAAGCCCGAAACTTGTTTCATTATCAGACCCGATTTTCCATTAAGGAAAGCTTAAGTGAAATGGTCACCTGGATCCAAAAAAAGGGGCCAAAGCCATTTCAGTATCACTTGCCCTTGGAAATTCATAATGCTCGAACTCCCAGAACCTGGGTTGAGAGAGAAATCTAACCGCTTCTGTGGAGACCAAGTAAAATGAATTTGCGTAACGTCTGTATTATCGCTCACGTCGATCATGGTAAAACAACTCTCGTTGATCATCTTTTAAAACAAAGCGGAACTTTTACCGAACGCGAAACAGTCGAAGACCGAGTCATGGACTCTATGGACCTAGAGCGTGAGCGCGGAATCACAATCTCTGCGAAAAACGCCTGCGTAAAATACAAAGACTATCGAATCAATATCGTCGATACTCCCGGTCACGCGGATTTCGGCGGAGAAGTTGAGCGTATTATGGGAATGGTGGATGGCGCGATTCTACTGGTCGACGCTGCTGAAGGACCTCTTCCTCAGACCCGATTCGTACTTCAAAAGGCATTGTCTAGAGGTTACAAAGTCATTCTTTGTATCAACAAAGTGGACAGACCTGAGTGCTCTGACGGCCTTCGCACTCAAGAAGTTGTAAACCAAACTTTCGATCTTTTTATCGACTTAGGTGCGACCGAAGAACAAGCGGACTTCCCAATTCTTTACACCGTCGCCCGCGAAGGTTGGTGTACTCCGAATTTTGAAGACGTCCCGCACATGCTTTCGGGCGAGAAAAAAGGCTCTCTTGAGCCGATGTTCGAAACGATTACGAAGATTATCGCACCTCCTCCCGTTGAAGAATCTAGTCCATTTAAACTAGCGATTTCTAATATCGGTTGGTCGGATTTCGTGGGCCGTCTTGCGGTTGGCCGCATTCACTCAGGAAAAGTTCGACAGGGTCAAAAATTATTCAGGAAACTTAAAACCGAAGCTGGTGTTGAAAAGACCGAGTCCTTTACTGTGACCAAACTTTTCCGCTACGAAGGCCTAAAACAAGTTGAGTGTGCTGAGCTTGCAGCAGGGGACATCGGGGTTATTGCCGGAAGTGAAGAAGCCGAAATTGGGGATAGCTTTGTTGAAGTTGAAAACGCAACTCCCCTCGACCGAATTGAAGTTGAAAAACCTACGATTGCGATGATCTTTTCAGTCA
This sequence comes from uncultured Pseudobdellovibrionaceae bacterium, assembly GCA_964389375.1. Lineage (GTDB taxonomy): Bacteria > Bdellovibrionota > Bdellovibrionia > Bdellovibrionales > UBA1609 > CAYMDP01. The sequence goes on from CAYMDP010000030.1 coordinate 23,192, forward strand.
ACACCTCTCCCTTTTCGGGTCGCGAAGGGGAAGCCGTTCAATCGCGAAAACTGCGCGAGCGTTTGTTAAAAGAGGTTCGGCACAATGTGGCCCTAAGGCTTGAAGAAACAGAAGCGCCGGATCAGTTCCGTGTCCTTGGGCGAGGAGAGCTTCAGTTTGGAATTTTGATCGAACAGATGAGACGAGAAGGCTTAGAGTTTATGGTCGGAAGACCCGTCGTTTTAACTCGTAAAACCGAAGACGGACAAAAAGAAGAACCGCTAGAACGAGCGACTCTTGATCTTCCCGAAGAGTTCTCTGGAGAGGTCACCCGCATGTTCCAAGAGCGAAAAGGAATTTTAGCTTCTTATGAGCCCAGTGGAACCCAAACCGGACCCAACGGAACGCAAAACCGAGTTCGTCTTGAAATCGACATCCCAACCCGCGGTCTTTTAGGAATGCGGACAAAGTATCTGACTGCCACAAAGGGTGAAGGTATTTTTAGCTCTCGCTTGGTGGGCTTTACTCCTTGGAAAGGGGAAATGTTGCACCGTAAAAACGGGGCCATGATTTCAGACCGTGACGGTGAAACCGTGACTTACGCCCTGTTTAATCTAGAGGATCGAGGGCTGCTGTTTTGTGAACCCGGCGTTCCAGTTTATGAAGGGATGATCGTTGGCGAGTTTAATAAAGAAAACGACCTTAACGTAAACCCTTGTAAAGAAAAGAAATTGACCAATCATCGGGCCTCAGGCTCTGACGAGCTTGTTCAGTTAAAAGGGATCCGTGAGATGACCCTCGAAAAGTGTATTGAATGGATTGAGGATGATGAGTGGATCGAAGTCACCCCCTCCACGATTCGGATCCGTAAGAAGTCTTTAAAAGGGAATACGCGCAGTATTATCCGAGGCTAAGTTTGAAGCCTAGAGCAAGCCCAAGAAATGGCCTGCTCTAGGGTTAGTCTGGTTGACGGCCAGCCACCCTGAATTTTTCTTGCGCTTTATTTGCCTTATGATAATTTATTTTTGAAATTTTCAGTCCACTGGTGCCTTAGGATCCGTTCGCGTTACCCCTGGCCTTTTTAGTGGCTGAAGCCATAAGGAGGCAAAAAATGTCAAAAAAACTATACGTAGGAAATCTTTCTTACCAAACTGATGATGCTGAACTTCAGGATCATTTTGCAACAATCGGAACTGTTGAGTCCGCTCGCGTGATTTTTGATCGCGACTCTGGACGCAGCAAAGGTTTTGGATTTGTTGAGATGGCCTCAGAAGACGATGCGGCTCAAGCTGTAGAACAGTTGAACGGATCTTCTCTTTCTGGAAGAAACATCCGAGTCAGCGAAGCGAAGCCTCAAGAAGGTGGACGCGGCGGCGGTGGTGGCGGCGGCGGACGCAATTTCCGCAACGATCGCTAATTTCTTCTTAAAGAAAATTCGCTTAAATAGAAAAGGTCAAAGCCCAATAAGCTTTGGCCTTTTTCTTTTTTCTCCAAAAGGTACGCCGATCCTTTTGGAGATTGATCTCGATTAATTACTTTTAAATATTTTAAAGTCCGGATGTTTCAGAAGTTGTGCGGCGGGAAAACTTGGATTTCCTTCGAGAACTTGTTTTAAGGTCTGATCTTTGCTCGATCCACGCAGGATCATGCGAATCGATTTTGTTTTCATAAAGGCCCCAAGGCCATAGCTAAGCCCCTGGGTATTCGCATCTAGTCCTAACCTCTTACAAGTCTCGTCCGCTAAGGTGACTTTTCCGAAATGAAAGTCCTGAGGCAGGCCGGGCTCATGAAATGCCACGTGACCATTTGTCCCTAGACCCAAAAGAGCAATATCGGCCTGGACAGACTCTGATTCGATCCAATGGAATTGGTTTTGAAAACTCGGAAGCTGAGCCTTAAAAAAATCTTTAAACATAAAAGCCTTAGGTCCGCTACAAACATCATCGATTTGAATCAGTTTAAGCCGGGTCAAAAACTGAGGCGAAGTCTTCTCCCACTCTTTGTAAATTGGGATGGGACTTTCCCCGGCTGGCAAATAGATCTTTAAATCTGAATCCTTGGATTGATTGGACTCAATCCAAGTGTTCACTCGTTTTGTGAGGTCCTGTTCTGAATCACAATGGACGAGGACGGCCTGCTCGCCTTGGCAGTTTTCGAGTTTCATGTTTAGATTATATACTCGAGTCGAGTGAGTTTGCACGTTTCTAGAGGTGAAATGAAGACGCGCCCTAAGTTAAAATATAATCTTTTAGTCACCGCCCACCCCGACGACGAAAGTCTGTTTTTTTCAGGCCTCGTTCTATCCAAGGCGAAACTTCCCTGGACCTTGATATGTGCCACCGATGGAAATGCGGATGGGGCTGGACAAAAGCGCCAAGCGGATCTGAAGGCGGCATGCAAAAAACTGAAGATAAAAAAACTGATCAGCTGGGGTCTTCAAGATATTTACGAAAACCGCCTGGATGTGGAGTGGATGCAAAAAAAATTGTCCGAACTTCCACCGCCTCAAAGTGTTTGGACCCATAGCCCGCTCGGAGAGTACGGCCATCCTCACCACCAGGATATCAGCATCGCCGTTCATCGGACTTTCAAAAAAGTCTGTCCGATTTTTTCAACCGCCTACAACTGCTATCCCAAGCTTAGCTTTAAACTTTCTGAAAAAATATTTAAGATAAAAACTCAGCTCCTGTCTGAAACCTATTTTTCTGAAACCCGCCGGCTGATCGATTTTTTGCCCGCCACACATCACGAGTCATTTACCGAGGTTTCCTTGGCTGAATGCGAGGCCATTTACCAACATCTCATTGGCCAAAAAGCCATTGAAAAAAAGCAGCTTAAAGTCTTTCGCTGGTTTTGGCCCTACCTTGAAGCCCGCTTTAAGGCTCCCAATCAACGCCCCTTTTAGGCTTCAATTTTGGCGGAATCCCTGGAAGAACTTCAATCCCAACAAGGGATCCATTGATTTTGCCACCCCTAAGGACTATGCCTTAAATCAATGAAACCAAATCTGGTCACAGTCCCTGAGGCTGTCCAACTTTTAAATAGCGAAAAGGTCGTCGCAATTCCGACCGAGACCGTTTATGGGCTTGCGGGACTTATTTCGAGCGAGACCGCCTTGAAGGCTATCTTCGAAACTAAAAAGCGGCCATTTTTTGACCCCCTGATTGTCCATGTCGGCAGCATCTATCAGGCTCAGTCCTTAGTTTTATCTTGGCCTCCAATTGCAGATCTTTTGGCTAAAAAGTTTTGGCCGGGTCCCCTGACTTTGATTCTTCCAAAAAAACCCGAGGTCAGCTCGCTGATTACTTCGGGCCTTGAAACCCTGGCGCTACGCTGGCCAAGACATCCGATCACTCAAAGTTTGCTGGACCAGTTAAAGCAGCCCTTTGCGGCTCCCAGCGCCAATTTATTTGGAAAAACTAGTCCGACTTCGGCGGAGCATGTCTTAAGCGAATTTTCAAATGAAGTGGCGGTCCTTGATGGCGGCCCTTGCCAGGTTGGAATTGAGTCTACGATTCTTCAAATTGAAGAAGAGGCTAAATCCGCTAAGCTCAGCATTTTAAGGCCCGGAATGATTACCGATAAAGATATCAGAGAAGCCCTGGCCTCTTATCCAAAACCCTATGAGTTAGTACATAAAGAAAGTTCCATTGCTCCTGGGCATTTAAAACATCACTATCAACCAAGACTCCCCTTAGCTCTTTTATTCAATTCAAAACAATCATCCGAGCCCGACATTCTCGGAATAACGAAGAAATTGGGCCTAAACTTAAATGCAAAACACTTTGATCTTAAGCTTAACCAAGATCCCAAATTAGCCGCCCGAGAGCTTTATCAAAAGTTGCGCGAAGCAGATCAGTCCGGCAAAGATTTTATTTTTTGCCAACTCAATACATCCGATGATCCCAATTGGACTGGAATTTTAGACCGCTTAAAAAAAGCCTCTACCTTGGTCAAGTTCTAAAACCTAAAACTCTAAAATTTAGGCGAAAAACCGATCTATCCTAATGCGACCTTCACTAATATATCATTGGGTCTTTCTCGCATTCCTTGTGAGCTTTGGGCTTCGATCCTATGCTTCTGAACCAAATGTCGATCGACTTCGTAGCGCGAAGCTTAAGGACCTGACCAAACCCACCCAAATGATCATAAATCATTGGTTTTCAGAAATAGCCCTAAAAGCAAATCGAATTGCTAAACCCATTTTTGCTCAAGGCAATCAGGTCCCTGTTAAATCCCCAAATCACACCGAAGAAAGTCCTGATTTTATTTGGGTCAATCTTGGGTCTAAAGAAAAAGTTGCTGAATATGCATTCTCCCTAGCCTTCCACGATTCCAATCTGAAAACCATGAGGGACATCGGATCTCCACGAATCGAGGGAGTTGTGTCTATGCTTGCGGTTTCGATGGATGGTGGGAATCAGATACCAGAGGACGCCCAAAACAATACTCCAACTCAATCAGGTCAAATCAAAGATCCTTCATCCATAAAAAGGTGGACCGACTTACTTTTCTATACAGACTTCGCAAATGACGTCGAGGGCCATATTATAAAGGTTTGTGGTCATAACCTGGGTGCAGATAAATTTTCTCACTTTTTCTCTGATGGTTTTCTATTTTATAATCTTAAAAAGGAAGGTCATATAAAATCAGAAGATGACGTTCGGGCTGTATCTGATTTTTTAGAACGAACGACCATGGGGCTAGAACTGACTGGAGTTTATTCCCAGGCCGATATCGAAGCCAATGTCGCCGGAGTTAAATTTTACGAGGGTCTTTTCGAAAAAAAGATCCTTCAAGTCTCTGAAAATAATAAAATTACATTTCATGGGATCGATCTTTGCGAATATTTTTCTGATGAATTCAGTGAACTTAAGCATCCCAATATTTATTCATTCAAAAACAAAGAAGCCGAAAAAATATACTATCAGTACTTGGATGCTCGTGCCTTGTGCCCAAAGTGCGACACCAAGGCACTTCTTCGGGAACTCGATCTCGAAAAAGAAATTTGCGAACCCTCCAATATCGGAATTGGGTTTTTCGCAAAAACGATATTAAGCCTCACAAAAAAAATGACTGTTGAGCGGGCTTTTTCGCCGAAGTACGAACAGAGAATATATCGAGCTATCCCGAAATTTACCGACGCACCCTCTGCTGAAAACCGACGTTAAAGCCAACTAAATCGGAGCAACTTCTTTTAAAAAGTTTAAGAAGGCTTGCCATGACCGTTTGTCCGCCGCTTCGTTGTAAGCGGCCCCTTTGGAACTATCATTTCCAGCTTCTTTTTGCGTGAAGGCGTGAACAGCTCCAGAGTAAGCCACGAATTGGTAATCCACTTTTGCATCATTCATTTCTTTCATGAAGGCGTTTACTTCTTCTGCAGGAACATAAGGATCAATGGCTCCGTGAAGGACCAAAACTTTTCCTTTAACTTTTTTTGCATCCTTTGGAGTTTTAGATCCAAGACCGCCATGAAAACTAACAGCTCCGACAATCGAAAGACCCGCTCGCGCAGCCTCAAGGGCTCCGGTGCCACCAAAACAATAACCCGAAACAACTATTTTTTTGGAATCCACTTTTTTGTGAGAGCGAATAAAATTTTGTGCGACTTGAATACGCTTTCTAAAAAGTTTTGTATCTTCCTTAAAGCTTCCCGATAAAGCTGCGGCTTCTTTTTGATCCTTTGGTGAGTTCGCCTTTCCGTAAATATCGATTGCGAATGCGACGTATCCCTCTTTAGCCAACATCTCGGCTCGCATTTTTTCGTTATCGCTTAAACCCATCCACTGGTGAATAATTAAAACCACCGGGCGCTTTCCAGACCATGAATCATCGTAAACCAAATAGCCTTCTAGCTCGGTCTTACCGTCTTTATAAGACACTAGCTCTTTTTGAATCTCGGCCTGCGCAGCCAAACTGGCGAATAAAAGTCCCATCCCGAGACACTTAAGCATAAATCTAAAAGCCATTTTGAACCCCCTAAGGCATTAAGGACTAAACGAAATCTAGTAAAGTTAAGTTTAATTAGATATTTACATTATTGGCAATAAAATTATAAGTATACGTTATTTTTATTGTTTTTATTGTGTATATGAGTTTATACTTTCTTAAACAGTGGTGCTTAAAAAGAAAGGAGCCCCCATGGACCTCAAGACGACATTAAAAGAATTTGGTCTACGCTTAAAGAAGGCTCGCAAGGAAAAGGGTCTTTCTCAAGTCCGGGCCGCAGAAGAAATGAAAATTGATTACAGACACTATCAAAATATCGAGGGTGGAAAAATCAACCTTCGCATGGACACCTTTTGTAAGTTGATTCAATTTTACGCAATCTCAGCCCAATCGAATGAAGGTGTAGATCAAGTCATTTCATTGCTTTCGAATGGTGAACAGATTCAAACAAATGGGAAACATTCGAAACCAAATTTGCACAGCGAAGCCTTTGAGCTTCCAAAACTGCCCTTTGGTGCATTGAATTCCTTCGACACGCAAAACCGGTCAGCCTAAAAGGTGCCCGGCACTTGGCAGTGGGACAGTAAGTCATCACCCGCTCCGAGTGAGATAAAGAAAAATACGCGGCACTTGATAGTAAATCATGTTTTCACCCAGGGGATGACTTACTGTCCCACTGCCAAGTGCCGGGCACCTAATTCGGAGAAAATTTATTGAGAATGAAGACGATGGCAAAACCGATTAAAGCACAGATCGAAGCGTAGATTAACATTTTCGGATCTGTTGATGCCCCCTCTTGGTGTTTTAAAGGCCAGATGACTCGCAAACTTCCGACCATAATTCCAGTTAAAGCAGCCATCGTCCAAGATCTATGATTCTTTAAAAGATATTCTAGAACACGAATAAAAGAAAAAATCCCCACAACAATTCCTGCCATAAAGATTCCAATAACATATAGGTTTCTTTCATTTACGGCGGTCAACACCAACTTATATTGTCCCAATAGAACTAAGATATAAGATCCGGAAATTCCCGGCAAAATTAATGCGGTGATCGCAATGGCTCCAGAGAAAAAAAGATAAAAAGGATTCAGACTACCCTCTAAGGACTCCATTGGTCCCAGAAGGAAAAAACTAAGAATCGAAGAGGCCACCAAGACCGCGAAATCCGGAGCCCGCCTTTTAACTTCAGCGAAAGGCAGGGGAATGCTTGCCAAAATCAAACCAAAAAATAAGGCATACATCTGAACGGGGTAGACCTCCATCAGATAGGGAATCCCTTTTGCCATAGTCAAAATCGCAGTGACAATTCCTAAGCCCAGAGGAAGAAAAAAACCCCAATTAATCGACCGAAGAACCTCAAGATGAAGATTTCTTTTTTTTGCATTCGCAATGTTAAAAACGAAAGAAAAGAAATGTCGAACGTGGCGAAAGCCAATCTCAGAAAGGGATCTTACCAAGGTGTCGTAAATTCCGGTAATAAAGGCAATGGTCCCCCCCGAAACTCCGGGGATAACATCGGCCGTGCCCATCGCCAAACCTTTTCCGAACAGGGCGAGTCGGGTCTTCCATCTGGTCTTACTCATATCCTTCACTCTATTTCTTCTCCTTCAATCGAGACTCGGCTTCGCGATAGACCAAAACAAAAATCGTAATGATTGTGAGTGGCAGAATAAAACCACGAATCGATGAATCTAAAATCTCTTGCAGGCTTTTCTGCTGGAGCTCCGAAAGAATCAGATAAACCGTGTAAATCACATAATAAAAAATGAACATCAAGCCTTCCCAACGTGCGATTCTATGGCCCTTAAAAAAAATCGGAAGGCAAGCCAAAGACGCCGCAATCATAATAGGAATATCTAACCGAATCGCAGAGGTGGCCACAGCAATAGCATCAGGAGAAACTAGGGCAGTTAAACCCATCACCCCAAGAATGTTAAAAATATTACTCCCCACCACGTTGCCCACCGCCATGTCTGTCTCTCCTCGAAAGACGGCTACAACTGAGGCGGCCAACTCAGGAAGAGAGGTTCCAACAGCAACGACAGTTAATCCAATCAACAAATCACTAACCCCAAAGAATCGAGCAATCTCGGAGGCTCCCACAACAAATCGATCTCCTCCATATACCAATCCAGCAAGTCCGACCACAAAGTACACAACACATTTCCAAATCGGCCACAGATCAATATTTTTTAGTTCGGAGCTGACCTCACCCTTTGCCATTCGCAAAGAGACAATGATCGTACCCACAAAGGATACAAAAAGAATAATTCCGTCGAATCGATCTACAGATCCATCGAGCGTCAGTATGTAGAACAAAAAGGCGGATCCCAGCATCAGCGGAACATCCCAAACGATCACCTGGCGGTGGACGATCAAAGGCGCAATCGCCGCACACAGCCCAAGAACCCCTAGAATATTAAAAATATTACTACCGACGACATTTCCAACAGCCATACCGGCCTGCCCCATCAAGGCGGCCTTAAGGCTGACCACAAACTCTGGAGCGCTCGTTCCAAAAGCAACAATCGTAAGCCCCACAACGAGTGGAGAAAGCCCCATTCTTAATGAAAACCTCGAAGCCCCCCGCACTAACAGATCTGCCCCAACAACCAAAAGAATCAGTCCAACAACTAACCATACAACTGGGATCAACATAAATAGTCCTCTTTAAGGGTCGCGACGATTTGTTTTTGGAATCAACTGATTTTGGTAAGCGATGTCCCCAAAATATTTTCTAGCGGCTTCGTTATAGGCCAATGCCGCCTCAGCTTCACTCGAAAAAACTCCAAGACTTACGGTTTTCCCTTCGACCTTAATTCCAGCGCGCCATTTTTTTAAAGAAGGCATGTAATAAACACCCTTAAATTTTGAACTGCCTTTGTTTCGACTTTTTGGCAAGATGCGCTGGCGCTCTTTCATCGTGCACACAATTAGATTATCTTTGCGGTAATCTAAGCCATCCAAAAATCTTCTTGGATAAACCATCTTTCCAGCGGGCGGCTTCATTAGAAAATGTCCGAGTGAGACCTGTCTGTAGCCCTTAGGGGTTTTGACATTCGTCACAACCTTAAGCCGTCCAGACTCTTTTTTTATCACTCTCCAGGAGTGGGCCGACAGCCGCTCCAGATCCTCTTGATCAATCTTCGCACGATGACCTTTGCTTAGAGGAAGATAACACCACGGCTTTTTCTTAATCATAGCCTCAACCCTTGCCTTTTGAACGAGATGAAAATAAATTATGCACGACTGAAATCGGCCTGGGAAGCTCAAAAAAAAGGGGACAGCGTGTCTTTCACGATCAATTTGGCTAAAGAGAACTTTAAGTTTTCCGGGACGCACTTTACGATCTTCGCAGCCAACGAGGCCGAGCGAATGCATGGGCACAATTACCAAGTTGCGCTGCATATCGAGATCGGAAATGAGCTTGACCCAAAGCTAGGATTCGCCTTCGACTTTAATACGGTTAAACCCCTCATTAAGGGCCTATGTGATCAATTGGACGAATATATCCTTATCCCTGAAAAGTCGCCCTATCTTAAAATCGAGAAAAATACTGAAAATACAGTTGTCACCTTTGCAAAGAAAACCTACTCCCTGCCCAACTCAGATATTCGCCTACTCCCCATAGTAAATATCACTGTTGAGGAGCTTGCTCGCTATATCTGCCAAAAGCTGATTCAAAAATGGACCGATCGTCCCTCTGGAGTGCGAATTCGGCTAACAGTAGAAGAAACCAAGGGCCAAAGTGTGACCTATCAAGAAGATTTCGCTTGAAGCGGATCCTGCACCACAAAGTCTCCTCAAGTAAAGCCCCCTTAGAACTGCAACTTCTCCCCTTGCTCGATAAGCTCCTTAAGACTTCTGAATTTTCAATCGATCTTCAGGTTCGGTCCTTAGATTATTGTAAAAAACTTCTTAAAGAGGGTGCTGTCTATGTCAACGGGACCCGCAGCTTCGAAGATGTAGATCTTAAGCCAGAAGATATTCTAAGAATTCATTGGCAACCAAAAAGTTTTCCGACGGATCATCTTAGGATCGAGGAGCACATCCTTGAAGAATCCAAAGATTATCTCGTGGTCAATAAACCCGCAGGACTTCCGGTCCATGCGACTCTTGATAATGCTCATGAAAATTTGATCGTTCTTTTAAAACAAATCGGAAAGGATTGCCTTCCTACTCAACGCCTAGATATTCCAACCGAAGGCCTGCTGCTGCTCGCAAAAACCTTAGATTTTCACAATCAGTTCAAAAAACAAAATGACCGCGGCCTCGTCAAAAAGACCTATCTTGTTTTAACTGAAAATGAACCAAAGCCAGGGGAACTTTCAAGCTTTATGAGTCCAGAAAAAAGAATCCCAAGGGTCTTAAGTCAAAGCCCACACCCGGGATGGAAGCACTGTGTTCTAGAAATCTTAAGTGTAAAGCAAAGAGATGAGCTTTTTGAATCCCAGGTCCATTTAAAAACCGGACGCACCCATCAAATCCGCGCCCAATTCGCCGAACAAAAGCATCCCATATTCAACGACGACATCTACGGAGAGCGAAAAATCCCAAAAGAACAAATCGGCCTTCAAAGCATAAAATTAGAGTTCCAACACAATGGAAAGCCGAAGACCTTCGAACTCCCCCCACTCATTTTTCCCTAAAAATAAGCCCGCCCTAAATTTTAAAAAACCCAATGCGCACAAAACCTGTCCACACAGCGGAAAATCTTGTCAGAAAGATCATTTTCATTTTTAAAGTGTCCGCCGAAGACTAGTTTCGCAGGGCGGCCCAACGGGCCGACCGAGAATGTCCGACGGCTGAGGCGGAGCACTTTAAAAATGAAAATGATCTTTCTGACAGATACCCTAATCCCGAGTTGCTGGAACAATTTCAAGAGGAACTTCAGCTCCCCCACGCATGACGACGATTTTGGTTTTTTCCCCAGGCTTGATCGCCTCTAAAGAATAAACGTAGTCCTGAATCCCCTCGATCTTAAGACCAGAAAGCTCGACGATGATGTCCCCACCCTTAAGACCCGCACGTTCGGCAGGACCACCTTTAATGACACCAGATATTTTAACACCTTTGGCCTTTTCCTGTGCGTAGTCTGGGATAGTTCCAAGAAAAATTCTAAAACCCCGGCCGCCGCCCATCTGCATTTGTTTGCGCTCAGTTTGTTGATACTTAAGCGAGCGGTCCTCTAAGGCCACCGCTTCGACCATTTTCCCAACATACTTAGTGATGTCCACCAAGCCTTTATAATTTAACTTTTCAGGCGTATCTGTCGGCGTGTGATAATCTAAATGAGAGCCGGTAAAAAAACTTAAAATCGGAAAGCCTCCGACATAAAATGACAAAGCATCCGTCGGCAGATAGGGATCCATTTGGGGTTGAATCGATAAGGATGATTGCCTGGAGACTTTCTCCATCAATGGACCCCAGTCTGCACTGGATCCCAGTCCTTGAACGATAAGCTTTTCTTGAAGTCGACCAACCATATCCATGTTGATGTATGCAGAAATTTTATCTTGGGACTTAAGGCCTTTTACTACAGCGGTGGAGCCTAAATTACCCAGCTCCTCGCCAGACCAAATAGCGAAAACTAAATCTTGTTTCAATGCTGCTTTCGGCTGATTTGCGAAGTGGGCCGCAAGTTCCATAACACCCGCAACTCCTGAGGCATTGTCATCGGCCCCGAAGTGAATCATTTCGGCAGATCGCTTTTTTGCCAGTGAAGCCTCGGACTCACCTTGGCCCAAGTGATCTCCATGAGCCCCAATCCAAGTCGAAAACTTCGAAGGCCTTTTTTCATTGGCTGGAAGTCTTGCAATAATGTTAAGTCCGCGTCCTGTCACTTCATTTAGAGTGACTTCGCTTTGAACTTTTGCCTCACCAAATTTAAAACC
>CAYMDP010000031.1:0-12147 GCA_964389375.1 uncultured Pseudobdellovibrionaceae bacterium
TGCCATCGAGTTCTGCTATTGGGTTTAATTGATCTTGATAGATAAAGCTCTGGACTAAGGTGTTGTTGATTCTTTTTCCCACTCTTCGGTGCTGAGCATCGGTGAGGTAAGTGATCACAGTGCTGCTTGGCAGAGTGACCGACTTTAGGTTGCCAAACTCATCGTACGAGTAAGCGGTACTTTCGTTTGTCTGTGAATTTAGCTTTCCGGTTAGGTCTCCGTTTTGGTTGTAGCTATAGACGAAGCCCCCGTAATTCAACATTCGGTCTTGGCCGTCGTATTGACCAAGGGTTGAATTGAATCTTGTTCGATTCGAATTTAAATCATATTCGTAATCAGAGACAAGATTTCCATTTTTTCTAACCTGCATGAGTCTGCCTGCGGGGTCATAGCTGTAAGCAAAGTTATTGGTTTCGGTTAAGACTTGCTCTGATTTTGCGGTAATGCGACCCAAAGCATCTCTGGTGTACTGGGCTTGGTATCCGGTTGCGGTATAGGCTTCGACTTCTCCGAGAGATTTATTGGTGCCTTAAGGCTCATCTTCATATTTGGGCTTGTGGTAAATTCTCCAGATATCGTTTGCGGATTTTTCCTTTAGCGCTAGATTTGCTTTTTCAATGGCGAGGGTCGAATATCTACTAAATTTGGATTTTCCCATCGTGACCTCCTTGTAACAAGTGGAATCCTCCTTAATTTTTGCGTAGCGGACGACCGCACCCATCTTTGGCAGCGTTAGTCCTATTTTTTCGGCAAGTTGGGTGGGACTAAGATGGTAAAAGCCTAATTCATCAATCCGTTTTACCGCAATTACTGACGCTCCTGGAGTTCCTTCTTTTACTAAGTGAACCGGTACGCCTTCTTTTTTTGTAATTCTCAAGTCTATGGCTGGTCCTGAGCCGACCGCAGTGGTGTCTAAAACCGCAACACCTGGAAAGACTTCTTGCCATGATGATGCATGTTTTATTCTTGATAAGATTACATTCAGGTTAATGTCCGAAGGCTGAACTGACTCTCCCATCACTGCGCCTTCGACGATTGCAAGAGCTTTTACTTTTGCGAGAGCTTCCGTGCGTTTCCTTTTTTTAGGCGATAACAATTTCTGTATCGACTTGACTTCGCGATCGAATAAACTGGACAAATCCGATGGCGGAGTCATTGATATTGGCAATACTCTTGCGGGCATATATCGATACAATTCTTGGGAAAAAACTGATTTAAGTAAGTCTCTGAATAGTGTAAGACCCGCTTGCGCATGGATGTAGAGCTGGTCTTCTGAGACCTCAACTAAGTGGTGTTGAGCAGCATCCCGAAGACTATTTACAATTTGTAAGCTAAGAACTTGCTCATCCGTTAAAATTGGTGGACTAACCCCGGTCAATGCTTTCCTTACACACGCGTCGAATCCTATGGTTTGTTTCGAATTCCCTTCCCGAATCCGTGCCCCGCAATGAAGCAAAGCGGATTTCAAAAACATTTCAAAAGAATGGTCTAGAAGGATTAACACTGCTTCAACTCGGCCTGTGTCAAATGGACGGTTGAAGTGCTCAATGCTTAGAATTAGCGAATTAACTGCTTTGGCAAGTAGGAGTCTTGACTCTTTTTTCATATCTCATTTACCTCTTGTCAATTCAATCTGCAGAAGTTTTTTCCTGAGCAGGGTTTATTAGTCCACCGAAGTTTCTCTCAAATTGCAGCAGGAAGGACCGCCTCGGTAGTGGGAGTCGATTCGATACTGGATGTCGATCTCATTTGCAGAGATCCAATCGAAATCGCTCTTCAAACTACTATTTAGTACACATAGACGGGGTGTTGCGTATTATTTCGTCAGGATCGGCATATTTAAATCTTTCTACTTGTTTCAATTGAAACGAAATTTTAATTTTTGCAAGTTTGCATATGAAATCAGAAAGACTTTCTTCATCTGAGCCAAATTGTTTTAGATTTGATTTGTAATGTGAATAGTAAACTAAATGACTTCTTCCATTTTGAATTGCTGTCGCAGCTACGATTATAAAACTCAGTACCACTATCGATTTTTTTATAAAATGCCAAATGTTTTTTTTAGTTCCCACCGATTATTTCCCTCATTCTTTTGCATGTGGCTTCATCTGAATCTCTGTCGCGTGATATATCGGGTAAATTGTTATGATCAGGAAGTCGCGGATCATAGGTAATGATATCAATTCCGATTCTCAGTTGCTGACATATTTTTCCGCAGAGTGTTGGATAAAATGAATAGTCGGGCGAATCGCCACGTGGACCGTAAAAGTCGGGGACCTGACCAGTCGGATCGATAAAATTCACTGGATCTAGAAGGACGTACCCATAAAGATTAGTGTCACCACCATTAAACAGAATTGGATCCTTACTCGTCCATCTACCAGCAAAGGCGTCATAGTCTCTCGCGCCAAAGCGGGTCAGCTTTGTATGCTGATCATAAATCCCACCAGCGAATCCAAAGGGCTGGAAGCCTGGATTAGAATCGCTTAGGATTTGTCCAAATTCATCGTATTCGATTTGTTGGATGACTTGGTTGTTTGCGATGTTGATCACTAGTCTTGGGCTCCCAAGTTGGTCGCTGATGATTCTGTAGGTGTTTCCGTTTTTATACATAATATCAGGCACATTTGATTTTGCAGCATAAACAAATGTACTTACAACTGCCCCGTTGCCATCGAGTTCTGCTATTGGGTTTAATTGATCTTGATAGATAAAGCTCTGGACCAAGGTGTTGTTGATTCTTTTTCCCACTCTTCGGTGTTGAGCATCGGTTAGGTAAGTAATCACTGCGCTGTTTGGCAGAGTGACGGACTTTAGGTTGCCGAATTCATCGTACGAGTAAGCGGTACTTTCGTTTGTCTGAGAGTTTAGCTTTCCAGTTAGATCTCCGTTTTGGTTGTAGCTATAGACGAAGCCCCCGTAATTTAGCATTCGGTCTTGGCCGTCGTACTGACCAAGTGTGGTGTTGAATCTTGTTCTGTTCGAGTTTAAGTCGTACTCGTAATCAGAGACCAGGTTGCCGTTTTTTCGAACCTGTACCAGTCGTCCAGCGGGATCATAGCTATAGGTAAAGTTATTAGTTTCAGTTAAGACTTGTTCTGACTTTGCAGTAATCCGTCCCAAGGCATCTCTGGTGTATTGCGCTTGATAACCAGTAGCAGTATAAGTTTCAACTTCTCCGAAAGAGTTGTAGGAATAGCTATCGCTGACATTCGAAAGAGTAGAGCCTAGCAGCAAGCCATTTAAGGGGCTTCTAGCCATAGTCATGCCAGAGGCCAGAGTCATTAAACCATCTTGATCATATCCATAGCTTGCAACTAAATTTGGTCCAAGACTTAGACTTGAAAGTCTAAAGTCAGAATCATAGACCATATTCACTTGCGCATTGATAACTCCAGAAAAGTTTTGAGCAGTCATTAGGCTTCCGTCATAGGAATAATTTAATGCCACACCATCTGGTGAAGAGATCGACGCAACTTGGCCGGTGCTTGGGTGGTATAGATAGTTAAAACTTCCTAAAGTACTTTGCACAGAGTTAAGTCGTTCTCTTACGGGATCGTAGTTGTACTGAATGACTTTTCCGTCGGGGCGGGTGATCGAAGTCAGTTGATCATCTAGGTTGTAGCCGTAAGTTGTATTTTTTGGAGTAAAGCCCAAAGATGGAGGCAGATATTCACTAACAAGCCCCATGATGTTATAGACAAATTCATGAGGAGTGCGTCCGGGAGGAGTAATACTTGTTATATTTCCTCCGGCGTCGTAGCTAAATAAAATTTCTCTGCCGTCCGCAAGCCTTTGCCTTGTTACTCGCCCCATCGGATCGTATGAGAATTCGTTGATTTGATTTAATGGGTTAATACTTCTAAATAGAAAGCCCTCGTTATTGTACTGAAACGAAGATTGTCTAGAGCCAAAGTCAGAACTTGCAAGCCTTCCGCGAGCATCGTAGCTGAAGACCGTAGGTTGAAGCCCAGTGATTTGAAGGGATTCTATACGGCCGAGTGCATCCAAACCGATCTGTGTCCCGCGCCCTTCAGGAGAAGTGAGCGTCCTAGTTTTTGTCTCGCCATTGTATTCGTCAAGGTAAGCCTTGCCATTGATTAGCTCTTCAGTGAGGCGTTGTTGGGTGTAAGGGACGCCGTTTTCTATCGCCAATTGTCCCGATACACTTCGTTGTACTTCGAGTCTGTTTCCTGAAGGTAGGATTGTTTCCTCATAAGCTAAGTATGGGGCTTGAAATCCGTAGACCGGATCCGCCGCAAATCGACTTTGGCTTGTGCTTCCATCAGAATTGGTAAGACTGGTTTCGCTTTGAAGTCGAGTTTGTAGGCTTTCGGTTAGATCTGGGTTAATAGTTCTATTTATCAGCTGACCACTGTTTAGTTCTTCAGAGATAAACCGGGTCTGCCGATTTTCGCCTGTCGACATCAGGATTTCTTGTGCGTAGCGAGAGTTTTCAAGATTTGTTCGAATAAGTTCTAAAAATCCACCGTTGGCTTTGTCTTCCCGAACAAATCGGCCCTGACTGTCGTATTGAAACTGAGTTTCTTTTCCTCTTGGGTCTCTAAACACAGAAAGTAGTCCATCTGCACTGTGATATTGCATTTCGAAGGTCTCGTTCGCAGGACTGGTGACAGCCCGTAGATAGCCCTCGCTGTTTAAATAAAGCGCAGTTCTTTGTCCATAGGGAGAAATGATCTCTAAGGGATTTCCCTGTGAATCTCTAACAATTTCCGTGGTGTTTTGGCTCGAATCTAAGATTCGGACTAAAAGGTTTTGTTCGTTGTGCTCGAATTGATATTTTAAGGCACCTGTTAGGCTATCATGTGTCTTTAGGTGAAGGCCTTTGCTTGAGAATATAAAATATTCGTCACCGCCAGGTGAGCTAACTCGAAGCTCGCTGCCTGTATATCCAGGCAGTGCCGATCTGACTCTGCGTATGCGGCGATTTGCATTGTCGGCGATATAAAGTGTCCCATCAAATGGATCAAGGGCGATGCCTTGAGGATTATTTAATAGGCTTTCTAGTGCGGGTTTTCCGTCTCCATTAAATCCGGATGCTCCTGCGCCAATGGTATTCGTTCCCGCAAGCCGAGTGATGGATCCATCAGGTAATATACGGATGATTGAATTTGGCTGTGCACTTGATCCACCATTTGCAACCACGAAGGAGCCATCCGGGGCAAGGGTGATATCCCAAGGAGTGAAAATCCCATCCGGGTTAAGATGGCTGACACTGATAAATGTTGAAATAATTCCTGCAGCATTCACCCTTCGTATGCGATTAAAAAGTCCGTCAACAAAGTATAAAGTGCCATCGTTCGTCACGACCATTGCGTTAGGATTGCCTATTTGCGCAAGTCTTGCCTGGCCACCATCTCCACTTGTGCCCTGTGCTCCTGTCCCAACATAGGTGTCGATAATTCCGTTTGTGCCGATCCTTCGAATTTTTCGATTCTGAATTTCTCCAAGGAATATGCTGCCGTCGGGTCCTATGGCTAAACCAAATAATCTTGCAAGACCCGCGTTGATTGCGGGACCACCGTCTCCAAGAGAAGTACTAGACGGAGTTCCGTTTCCGGCAACTCTATAGATTTGTTGCTCTGGGGTCATTCTCAACAACAATCCGCCAAGAGCAATATACATGTCTCCATTAGGAGCAAAGGCAATATCGTTAAGTTCTCCAAATAAGTCGACAGATGTCGCAAGACTACCATCAAGCATGGGCTGAGTGCCGCCTCCAGCGACTGTCGTAATGATCCCATTGCGATCGATCTTGCGTACGCGACGGTCTACTGAATCAACGATATAAAGCTCACCGGACGGAGACATACGCACTCTTCGCGGGTTTCTAAAGCGAGCTTCTGCAGCGGGGCCTCCATCGCCATTTGATATTCCGCCGGGGACGTCACTTAGACTACCTGCGTAGGTGTCCATTACTCCAACAGACTGAAGATTCGTGCTTTGTCCATCTCCCATATAGAGCTTGAGGGTCTCCGGCGAAAAATAATGGTAGTTGTTTAGTCCCCAGCCTCCGAGCCCGAATTCAGCCATATCCAAATTTTCTAAATCAATAAAGTGTTCAGTCTCTAAAGCGACTCCGGTTACTGTGCCAACAAAAGAAGGGGTAAAAATTGTACCTGATGGTTGTCTGGCAAAGTTTGCTTCTATTGCTGCGATTTGTGGGGAAGTAAAACCTCCGATATAAATGCCCCGATATATAAATCCAATCGAAACCCTCGCTGTGCGACTTCCGAAGACATTTCTATTGAAGATATCTCTCCCATCCCAAGTAAACTCGGTCTCCATGTTTGAAGTTGGATTAAGAAACCGTCTCATAGAGGTTTGGCCTGCAATACTGACTCCCAGATCAATGCCAATCAAGTCAGTGAGGCCCGAGATATCTCCAGACAAGTTTATTCTTGTGGTTCTCTTGTCTAATCGACCGGGCACACGGTCTGATCGATAAACCAAATTCAAGGGGGTCCCAGTGATTGGAATAACCTCACTTAGTGTTTGATTCTCAATTTCAATGATCGAACCACAGCGGGTCGTTGGATCTCGTGGCAGTCTCGGTCCTCCTGGAGTTTGCGGACCTCCACCATTTGGTTGAGTTGATCCATCCGCGATTCCGTAGGGAAAATTAAGATCCCATGGCGAAAAATGAGGGATCTGCATGCGCCAAAGTTCTTTACCTACCGGATAAGTTTTTGCAAGTTCGATCCGCTCTTCATCAGTGACTTCAAATACATTAATTTGATTTTCATTTATTGGGGTCGTTCCATCAAAGCTTAAGATGGCTCTGTCATCTTCGATTCCGATGATTTTCATTATCACGCCATCAGTAGATGCAGTCCATTGCTGTTTTGAGTGTTCGTAGTATCCAGCGGGCACAAAAAATCCAACAGGCAAATCTAAGAAATTATCTAGGTAGTACAAAAGGGGCTTATTAAAATTAATTCGACTTGCGCCTATAGCAATTGCTTCATCCGCAGAAAATTCAGCAGCATAAGTATATGCGGTTAGGGGTGGCAAAGCCGCTGGCATAGTTTGAAGGCCATTTTCCCCAACCGTATATTCAGTAATCCGAAGAGATAAATCCGAAAGACTTACACTTCCTCCACCAGGCAATACTGCTGTTGCCGTGGTTTGTGAGGGAATAATAAATGTCCCTTGTCTAGAACCTGAGGCATCGGTTTCTACCGAACCCCTTGCTACTTGGGGCTGGGCTGAATTCATCCGAACCGGGGTCACTACGGGATCAAGAGCTTTTAAATATAGATCTTCTATGCTGGTCATCTCGCCCCATTGGGATTCGACCGATCTTTGTGCTGGAAAGTATCCAGCTCTTGAAAAGTTTAAAATAACTCGTCCGCCGCCGTTTACGACCAAATCAAACATTCCGTCTGCGCGGCTTAAAGTTTTGCCAACTTGATTTTGGTAAAGAGCGCTGACTTCGACTCCCGATAGAGGATCGCCATTAGATTTTAAAATGCGTCCTCGGTATAAAGAAGCTCGTTTTTGATCAATGGCCTCAGGTTGCACATCGGTCTGAATCGGAGTTGGGCCTTCGTATAAAAAACTTAATGATTCTTGGGCCAGACTGGCTCCATTAAACGCGATTGGTGGCGCAACAGTTGCGGGGTCTGGGGGCAAAATAATATCTTCTACCGTGATATCTATATTTTGAGTGCTTTCTGCATTTTGAGAATCACGAACTCTTAAAGTGACTTGATAACTTCCGGCTTGCTGAAATTGGTGTGAGGCATAGGCACCCGTTGCCGTTTGCCCATCGCCGAAGTTCCAATCAAAAGTTAAGGGATCGCCATCTGGGTCTGTGGATTCTCTGGCATCGAAGACAACTAAGTGAGGGGCTACACCAGAAGTCGCAGTCGTCTTAATATCCGCAAGCGGAGGAAGATTTGGCCGAATTAAGGTGATTGTTTGAGAGCTTATTGAAGTCAATCCCCCATTGTCGGTCACAGTTAACTGAACTTGAAAAGTCCCAAAGTCAGAATAGGTATGACTAATAGACTGGCCAGATCCACTTTGTCCGTCGCCAAAATCCCATTGATAGCTTTCTATACTTCCATCCGGATCACTTGAGCTTGAAGCATCAAAACTAACAGTCCTGGTATTTTGATCGATCAAAATACTAAACTGGGCTAGGGGAGCTTGATTTGGACCACTGCTTCCCGTGATTTTAAGTTGGACATAAGAAATCGGAAGACCCCAAACACGGACTTTAATTTGATTTTGCAATTGAAGAGCTATGGACTTTTGAAGTCCTAGAACATTTTTATTCAGTTCATTTTTTTGAACAATAATTTGCCCGTTGACTACAAGCTCGAAGCCATTAACTCGCTGAAGCTTTATTAGGGCCGTCTGCAAAGATTTTCCAAGTTCACAAAGAAGCCTTTGCAAAAATTTTGAGGGGCATTGATATTGTGGCAAATCTTGGCCCGATCCATTGATGATTTCGATTTGATTGGGCTCTGGGCTTAGGCTTTGCAAGATCAATTGATCCTGCTGGATTTTAACCTTTCCAAGTTGCCCGAGATAATTTTTTTGAAAGACTATATTTGCTTCTGGGTGGCTTGAGGCTGCGGAATTCAGAGATCCGAATAATATAAGACAAAATAGCATTAAAGCGATTTGAGTTAAATTGATCCGCATACGTTCAGCTCCAAGTTTGGATTAAGGCGCACATATATAAACGGAGTTTATTTAACAGACTTTAGTCCCGATGTGAGAAGCCCAGCATTTTGCCGACTTTCTGGCGGAAGAATCTTACAAATCCCAGTTTGGTCAGCCTTGTTTTGAGACCATAAATAATATTTGTTGCGAACCATTCAAATCAGGTAAGCAGCCCCTTTTTTCATCTCAGTGCACTAGAAGCCCGCAGTTTTTACTGAGAATGGATTCATTTAAACTATTTGATGCGCTGATACGGAAAAAGGGAACTGTTACCAGCGGCGTACCTATTTCGGCCGAGAATACTTGGACAGGAAGTTTTCGACTCGAGGTTCGTAGATTTCGGGAAACATCTTTAGCCCCTGCAAGTGCTCGGCCTCGGGAAGGGCTAGGGTTTCTAGATGAAGGTGTTCTTGATTTTCGAAGGCGGCTTCGATGGCTTTCATCGGCACAAGCTTATCTTGCCAAGCGCGGATGCTTAAAATTGGAAAGCCTGCAGGAAGTTTTCTTAAGCTTTTTTTAAAATCGTCTTCGAATTTAAGGCCCATAAAAAACTGAAGCGCTGAAGTGGTGACCCCCGCACGGATCAGTCGATTTTTTATCGGGGATTCGTGGGTAAAATAGTTCCACAGACATGACCACATATTAAAAAATGGTCCGCCGTCGCAGATCCAGGCCTTAACATCTTTTTGCTGTCTTCTTCCAAGCGCTAGTGCGACTGAAGAGGAGGGAGAAGAAAAACTAAAAATTATTTTATTCCCTGGAATATTATCCAAAGTATCTTCGATTTCATCGGCCCAAATGCGCCAAAGCCCTAGGCTTCGATCTTTTGAAATGGGAACTTTTAGTTGCCACTCTTTCCATTGGTTAAAACTTAAGGTGATGCTGGCACAATGATAGCCAATCCGGTTTAAAAATTCTTGATGCCGGCGTGTGCTTTGGGCGTTTCCACCATAGTGATGAATAAATAAAATGCTTTCCTCGAAGCGAGGCGAAGCTGACTGGCTCCAATGAATCTTTGGCTTGGACATGTTTACTGATAGGGATCGCGAGTTCTGGATTGATGATTAGTACTAGAAGACTCATCTTCGGCAGCGATCTCGACCAAGCGGCGGCTGATGTGAATGTTCTCAAGGGCCGTTTCATTGAGGACCTGAAGACAGGCGGCCTGAATACTTTCAGCATCTAAGCCGTGGTATTTGTACACCTGATCCGGTCGTCCACAGCGAGAGTGCTTGCGAACAGACAGGGACTCGTGTCGTACCCCAATGATAGAGCCAATATTATCTAAAAGTCCGGGTTCGCCATCATGAACGCTGACCACTGGGATTCGTCTTCCCGCAACTGTCACAAACTCTGCGGCTTGAGTGTGGCCGTTTAGTTTTGGCTGAATATGAAGGTCTGCGTTGACTCCAAGTCTTGATCTTAAATAAGTATAGCCATTTTCAAAAGCTAAATTTCCGACTAAAAGATCTGTGCAGGTGACCATGATCACATTGGCGTAAATGCCACGTTTTAACAACTCATCCGAGGCCGCAATGGCCTCGGTTCCAAGCGCGCCAAGTGCGAAGATATTGACGACGTTGTCCCCGGGCTCGTAGCCAGCGTATCCGCGGTAATCAATCAGATAATATGCACCAGATAAAACATCAGATTTTAAGGACTGAAAAATTTCTTCCTCAGAAACCGATGCAACTTCATTTTGCGGTCGAGCTTCATCTAAAGGATAATCCTGGTGGCAAAGTAACTCACCCTCACCAAGATCCATTTTAAAACGTCTTTGAGTTTGTAGGCGCTTCATCAATTCTTTTTGCTCGGCTCCACGAGTAGCACCGCGAATAATAACGCCGGTTCGTCCTTTGTTATCACTGCTTAAGTGTCGCTTGATTGCATCCACCAAAATCCAATCGAGTTCTTGGCAAAAGTAAGGCTCCCAAGTGATTTGGTTTGGAATTTGAATATCAGACTTCCAGCCATGTTGTGCCCCTTCTGGCGACAGAGTTACGCCCGATGGAGTTCCCACAAGAATAAAGCTCGATTTCCAGTAAAGATCGTAGAAAAGCTGATCAAGAGCGCGCTTAATAAAAAAGTCATAAACGGTCATCAACGGAAGAATAGGAATCCCAAGAAGGTCTTTAAGTTTTCCAAATGAGCCCATGCAAGACATTACATTGGCTTCGACAATATCAAAACGTAAAAAACGATCGCTTTCTTCCATTCCGGGCACAAGATCTGGAGTTTTTTTGTCTTTCACCCCCATTTCGGTTTCGATGTCGTCCACTTCGTTCGAAGAAAAAATCTTTCCATCCATTGCGGGATTTAAGTTTGTGCTGGTGCCTACGTCCGGCGCCATCGAGACGATCATTTCGCCACCCAAATGAAAGGCTTTTTCATTCGGCGGAAGGGCAAGTTTAGGGTCTTTGCTGTTTAAGGGCGTATTCGCAATTCGCGTTAATTTTGCAGTCAATTGCCCCAGCATCCACTGAGTGTGAGGGTAGCTGGCCATTTTAAGATTGATATTTAAAGAGTCCGGAATTTCACCAAGTTCTTCTTGAAGATTCTTAAAGAAAGCTTCGTTGTCTTTTCGAATTTGGTGTTGCTCCTGGATTTCTGCATAAAGCTGAGCTCCTCTTTGCTGTAAAAACTTTCCTTCTTCTGACTTGGCGTCAAAGCGAGCAAATAATGTGTCTTCAGAAAGCCCTTGAGCCTTTTGTAGGCGCTTCATTTCTTCTTCATCAGGAATACTAGAATGGTTTCCAGGAGAGGCGGCCATATCTAGGCCCCAACCCTTGATCGTGTGTACGACCAACAGACAAGGACGAGAGCTATTTTTTTTGCTTTCTTCCAAGGCTTCGATCAAGGCCGTAAAGCAATGGCCACCCAGATCACGAATCGCTCGAACCAGGTCTGCATCTTTTAGAGTCTTTAAAAAAGAGCCAATTTTTTTATGTCTTTTTTCTAGGTCCGCGCGAATATCTTTTGCATCACTAAGCTGAAGTAGGACTTGAAGCTCATAGTCCGAAACCTCATTTTCAAGAACTTGCTTAAAAATGTCTCCACCAGGAAGTGCAAAAAGACTTTGTCTAAATTCGCCATGACGAACCTGAATCACGTCCCAACCGTTGGCCTTCATGGTGTTTTCGATGCGATCCGCATCCGTTCCGCCCATTGCATTGATATTTGTAATGCGATGACCGTCCAAACTTTGACGATTGTAATCGACGATCCAGGTTAAGTTTCCGATTTGTCTTTCGGCAAAATCAGGAACGGCTTCAAACAGCGAACCTTCGCGAAATTCAGAATCACCAATGATCGACCAAAAATGGGCCTCAGGAACTTTATAACCATGGCGTTTGGCATAGTCGTAAGCCAAAGCTAGATATCCCGCTTGGACCGGTGGAATTCCAACTGTTCCAGAGGGGAAGAAATTATGAAAATCAGGATCATAAGGAG
>CAYMDP010000031.1:12157-33122 GCA_964389375.1 uncultured Pseudobdellovibrionaceae bacterium
AGAGTGATAAGATTGAAAGACATATTGGTCTTCAGACTCTGGAAAAGCTCTTAGGCCCGACATCGCCTGATTCGCTTCTTCAAGGCTTAGGCGAGACAAATCTGATTTTAAAAACAAATCCAAAAGATAATTGAAAGAATGGTCCGCAGGCGAGGCGTGGGGTTTGTTCGCGATATGGTCAAAGCCAGATTTTACGACCAAATGAAGGGAGGCCAAAATATGAAGGGCACTACTGCTTGCCGAAGAATGACCGCCGATTTTTGGGTCACCCTTTTTTTTGTCTTTTCTGTGGTTGGCGACATAGATCATTTGGTTTGCCAAATAATGCGCGCGACGGGCGATCGAGGTCAGAACGTCTTCATTGTTTTGAGAGATGTTATTAGACTTCAAATTTTTGCTCATAGCGTAGCGCCTCGTCGTAAAATTTTAATGGAATTTAGGCCGACTCGGCTTCTGAGGCAAGTCGGTTTGCGCCGGTCACGCTTGAAATTCTTAATCTTGCGTCATTTAAGTCGCGAAGATCAGGGGTCTGTTTAAGAAATGCGTTCCCACTGCGCGTAATCAGGCAGGGAAACAGTCTGGGGTCTGGAAGCTCTTCCGGCTTTGCCCAGGTGAAAATATGGATGTCTGTCCGAAGCCCCGCATAATAGTAGTCTTTAAGGAGCTGTTGGATGATGTGTGGATCAAAAAGGGGGCCTTCAACGGGTTGTACGATCGCTGCATCAGTGGTTAAAGCCAGCCCCGCTTTGATATTTGTCATAAGGCTAACTTCTTCTTCGGTGTGAGTGTCAAAAACCAGCTCGACTCGTGGCAGATGAAGACTTCTTCGCAACACCAAGTCTGCCGATAGCCCCGCAAGAGTCACGACGACCTCAAGTTTATTTTGCTCGAGGTGTTCAATCTGCAGATCAAGAAGGCTTTTCTGATCGGTGGTTTTCAGACTAAAGTGGCTGTCTTCTGCTGAATCGGCACGATAGCCGGCAAGAAGAAGGCCTCTCATGGGGCCAGGCTCGCGTAATGTTTCATATCAAAGATCTGCATGCTTGCTTCTAAGATAAAGTCCCAGCGAAGACGAACGGTTCCGTCACTTTCGATCATCCCTTGAGGAGGATTCGGAAAAGGTGAGGCCTCTTTAAAGGCCTCGATTGCGGCCTCATCAAGAGCCTGAATTCCGCTTTGATTTAAGACCTCAACCTTCACCAGCGCACCGTCTTTATTTAAGGTAATTTGCACTTGAGTGATCAAATCTTTTGCCGAGGCGACGGAGCGTCCTTGTTTGTAGATCATCTTTACTCTTTGGCGAACCGAAGGCTCCCAGTGTTGCCGAAGTTGTTCTTTAATTCGATTGTAGTAAGAAAAATAAACGAACTCATTTGTAGAAAGTAGAGTTTGAATTCCCACATCTACATCTTTGATATAATCATCCGTTTGGCTGGGTCTGCCGTTGGGGCCATTGTTTTCTTGTCCAAGGGGCTGAGGATTAAATTTGGGTCTTAGGGCCGCAAGATCCGGCAATTCTCCACGCTTTGCTTTTTCTGGCTTTTCTTTTTGAGGCGTCGGGTCGCCGCTTTGTGGAGTTCCTTGCTCTGCAAGATTTGTGAATGCTCCGGTTTTTTGAGCACGAGTTTCTTTTGCGACACGTTGGTTAAAGGCACTTAGGAATTTGCTGTCCTCTGGGACCTCATCATTGAGCTGTTCTTTTTGCTCGACGATTTGCTGTTTTTCGGGCGAGCTTTCAGTTTGTTGTTTTGGGGGACTTTCGATCACAGAAATTTCAATTTCTTCAGTCTTGGCCTTTGGAGGAAGGTTTTCGAATATAGCAAGGCTTAGAACCACGACCATGTGAAGGACCAGTGAGACAAAGATGAATTTTAAAACCGGCCGTGAGAACTTTTGAAACATTCTTACCTCGTCAGAATCTCTTCGGCCAATCCTGGGGAGTTTTTAAGTCTGTATTTTTACTAAAATTCGCTTCAGACTTAGAGGTTGCTCGCGTACAGTAGAGGGATCCTATGAAGTTAGAAGTTTGGGCTCACACAGACATTGGACTACGTCGCGAAATTAACCAGGACTCGATCTTGGTCGATAAAGAACTCAATTTGTTTGTTGTGGCGGACGGTATGGGCGGTCATAAGGGCGGGGAAGTCGCTTCTGCAATGGCCGTTGAGACTTTGCGAGAAGTTTTAAAAGAGAAAATTTCGGCCCCTGGATTTAAGCCTAAAGATGCACTTCAGATGGCCTTTCGAGAAGCCAGTGCAAGAATTCATCAAAAAAGCACAGTGGATTCTCCAGAGCTAATGGGAATGGGTACGACCTTGGTCGGGATCCTATCTTACAAGGACAAGTTTTATATCGCCAATGTGGGTGATTCTCGGGCTTATTTATATTCGGAAGGCCAGCTGTGGCAGCTGACCGAGGACCATTCATTGATTAACGAACAGGTTCGGGCCGGAGTTTTAACCGCCGAAGAGGCCCCCTTGGTCATAGGAAGGAACGTCATAACGCGAAGCATTGGCTTTGAGCGAGAGGTTCAAGTCGATATTTTAGAAAGAAAAATTCAAGCGGGAGAAGTCTATCTTTTGTGCTCGGATGGCTTAAGCTCCTTGGTCATTGATGAGGATATTCAGGAAATCATTAGAAAATCCGCCCCCCAGGATGCAGTCACAAAATGCATTCAGGCTGCAAAAAATGCAGGGGGAGATGATAATGTTTCCGTGATTATTGTGAAGGTGAGTGGCTAATTCCGGTGTCCAGCTGAAGAGTGTTGACGCGGGTGCGCCGGTTTTTTAAGGTGCTTTTATAGATCCTGATTTGGGAGAGAGATGGAGAAGAAAACCTACACCTTTTTGGTTGTCAGTAATCGAAGAGGCGAGACAAAATCCTTCAGTATTTCATCGGCTTGGCTAAAAACCTTAGGGCTTATGGCCTTCCTCAGTTTTATTCTATTTGGTGCGGCCACTGTTGATTATGTGGGCCTTCTTTTGGATGCTTCTCAGAACAAACGCCTTAAGGCTGAAAATGCGACCCTAAAGCGCCAATTTCAGGTTGTCGAAAGTAAGCTAAGTTCGCTTGAGACCGGATTAGAGCGGGTTCAGAATTTCTCGAAAAAATTAAAATTGATCACAAACATTGATGATGAAGACCGAGCTTTAAAATTAAGTCTTGGCCCCATGCCAAAGCCGGGTCAGCAGGTCACTGAATACGATACGGCGATGGATGAAAGATCTCCAGCCTCTGAATTTTTAGTCAAAGAGCCCAACTTTTTCGAAAAGCCTCCTTTGGATGAAGCGGCCGGCGAGCTTTCTTTGGAAGAGCACCGGGACTACGCTTCACTTTCGATTCGAATTGATCGGGCCGTTAAAGAAACCCAACTTCGTGAGCAGGGGATTTTGCAGCTTTGGGAATCTTTGTCCGAGCGGCAGAGTTTGTTAAACGCAACTCCTAGTATAAAGCCGGCTCGAGGCTGGTTTACCTCTCGCTTTGGCTACCGTGTTGATCCTTTCTCTGGAAAAGCTGTGATGCACGCCGGGGTGGATATCGCAGGCCCTCCGGGGACCCCGATCTATGCTCCGGCTGACGGTGTGATTTCTTATGTCGGAATGGAATCTGGTTACGGTAAACTTGTGTCCATTGATCATGGCTACGGGGTTGTCACTCGCTTTGCCCACAACTCGAGAGTCTTTGTAGAGCAGGGTCAAAAGATCTCGCGCAAAGACGTTATCGCCGCAATTGGAAGCACTGGGCGATCTTCTGGTCCCCATTTACATTACGAAGTCCGCATCCATGGTGTCCCTGTCGATCCCATGAACTACATCCTCGACGAATAGAGGTAACAGTTCCCTTTCCCCGTCTCACCGCGTCTTAATCCAGCGATTCAGTCTCCGGTTTCGTCTGTGAATAGTAAAATTCTGACTGCCGTCTCACTAGATCTAAAGTTGTTAGGAAACCCGAGGGGTTTGGTGAAACTTTAAATTCTCTCCGGCGAAGCGCCCCGGAAACGGCCGATTTTTGCAATTCGGTAAAGGATTTATTCAACCATTCGAGATCCAGCTGAATTTTCTTAGATCGGTCATAAAAAACATCCGTTAATTCCCAATTGAAATTTTTTGGCACCGAGTTCAATGAAGAATACTTAAACTCTTCCACTCGGTGACATAAGCCTGCCTCCACGGGATTTCTAAATACATATTTTACTGCATTCCAAAAATAGGTCTCGCTCCCAATCACACTCCATTTATACCGCCCGCCAAAAAAATGGTTAACGCGAGAGGAGTTTTTGTTGGCCTGGCGTGCGACTTCTCTTTGGAAATATCTCATTACATCGCCAATGTTTTCTTCTGGAGTGCTGACAATCAGATGATAGTGATTAGACATCAATACAAAGCAATGAATCTCACACTTAAATAATTTTGTTGTTTTCTCGAGAGCTTCCATACAAATCGACCAAAGTTCGTCTGGCTTAACATAGAAGTGCTCTTTGTTGTTCGATCTGTTGGTAATGTGATACGGAAAAATTGCGGTTCGAATTAAGGGCTTTCTTGGCATGCCAGGTTCTCTATGCAAGAAAAGAGGCCAGGGCTTTAAGCAGGGCTGTCGAGAAGAGATTCGACAGCCGGATCGCTTACATTGAGGTCCGGATCGAAACTTGAACAGTGGGTCTATGGTGCGAACCAATAGGAAGCTGGAACTTTTGAGGGGCGGTTGATGCGGCTAGACGGGGAAAGGGAACTGTTACCTCAATAAAAAAGCCGAACTTTTTTGAGTTCGGCTTTTTTGTTTTTTGTCTTGAAGACGAAAATTATCGCTTCGAGAACTGAGTCGACTTTCGAGCTCCGTGCTTTCCGTACTTCTTTCTCTCAACCATTCTAGAGTCACGAGTCAGGAAGCCGGCCTTTTTAAGAAGACCGCGGAAGGATTCGTCAACCGCACAAAGGGCTCTTGCGATCCCGTGGCGAATGGCTTCAGACTGACCGGTTACTCCGCCGCCACACACTGTGACCCGGGCGTCGAACTGGTTTTTGCTGTTGGTAATTGCAAAGGGAGTCATTAATGAAGCGCGTGCAGAAGGAGTCTCAAGGTATTGCTCTGGAGTTTTTCCGTTGATGGTCACTTTTCCAGAACCCTTGGTCAAAAATACGCGAGCAGCGCTCGTCTTTCTTCTTCCGGTCGCGTAGATCACTTTTTCAGTTGATGCAGCCATGTTCGTTTAATCCTTAATCGTTAAAGCTTCAGGGCGTTGAGCATCGTGAGGATGAGTCGCACCTGCGTAGGCTTTTAGTTTTAAAATTTGTCGTCGAGCGATTTTGTTTTTAGGAAGCATTCCCTTAACCGCGAACTCAACCATCTTTGCTGGATCTTTTTCGAACAATAAAGCTGCTGAAAGCTCTTTAGTTGATCCGAAAAAACGAGAGTGAGTAAAAAACTTGCGTTGATTCCACTTATCTCCGGTCAACTTTACTTTGTCAGAGTTAACAACAACAACGAAATCGCCAGTGTCTACGTGAGGAGAAAACTGAGGTTTGTGTTTGCCGCGCAAAATGCTTGCAATGTGAGTCGCAAGACGACCAACAGTTTTATCTGTTGCATCCACGATCCACCACTTTCGTTCAACTTCCATAGGTCTTGCGTGCCAGGTCTTCATTCCCTATCCTTTTGCTAATGGGCGCTTAAGAAGGCGGTAGTATTAAAGTTTTCGGCACTTATTGTCAAGGGCCGAGGGGTATTCGACTTTCATTAAATATAGGCCTCTAGGGGGCGCGGTGCTTCCAGCGGATCTGCGGTCTTTCGCCGCCAAAATATCCTTAAACTCCAATGGGTTCCTGGTTTTGCTGTGAAAGTCGAGCATCGTCCCGACAAGGTTTCGGACCATCTGTTTTAAAAATCCTTGGCCCTCAATGGTGAATTCCACAAGCTTTCCGCGCCTTTGCCATTCCGCTTTCCAAACTCTGCGAACCGTTGATTTTACTGGGGTCCCGGAGGTTTGAAAGCTTTTAAAGTCGTGTTCGCCCACAATATGTTCTGAGACCCGGTTAAGGTAATCCAAGTCTATATCGTAGGGGAGCCAAGTAAAATGATCCCGACGCAGAGCCGAGGGGCTTGGGTGGTTGAAAATCACATATTTGTAAACTTTGCCAATGGCCGAGTGCATGGAGTGAAACTCAGGCGGGGCGACCCAGGCGCGATGGACCACCATGGCTCTTGGGGTTTGGGTATTGATTGCGGTCAGCAGGTTATATTTTTCGATGGGCTTGGGGGCAGTGAAGTGGGCGATTTGTCCGAGGGCGTGAACCCCGGTGTCGGTTCTACCCGCTCCGGCGACTTTTATTTCTTGATCAAAGATTTTACTTAAGATGCGTTCAAGTTCACCTTGCACGGTGACCGTGGCTCCGGCTTGTTTTTGCCAGCCATTAAACTGAGAGCCATCATAGGCGAGGAGAAGTTTGATTTTAGACATCGATCCAGTTTTGGTTAGGGTCTAGAACTCGACGCTCATGCCGCCGTTAATGACGTCAGAGGTGAAGTCAAAGTTACCAAAACCTATGATCTTTCTAAACTCGAGAGTCAAGAAGACGCCGTTAATTCCGTACTCACGATCAAGAGCAATCATAGAAAGCTCATTCCAATGGGTCATATTTAAGCCGACTCCCGCTGCGGCGTAGGCCCCTAGAGCTCCGCCAAATTTCGGTCCCTGGCCGTCATCTCGAACCTCGGAAAAACCAAAAAGATTGGCGCCGCCGCTGGCGTAAGGCACTAGAGGTTGCTTGTCCCAGAGTTGCATTCGGTAGGTGGCCCCGCCAGTTAAAGGCATGGCGATAAATGTGAAACCTTCTCGCGGAGAGCGCGTCTCGGCCGGATTGGCAAAGCGTCCATTTCCGTTGGCGATATAGAAGCCAGTGCCTGCATTGATTCCCCATTTTCCGATTGGGCTATGCCAAAGCTGCCACTCGTAGTCGAACAAGATGATTGGATTTTCGGTTTCACTATAGTTGTCATCAAAGCTAGATCCAGTGTCTGGATTTTGAAGCTCGAGGGGATCAAAAACACCAAAACGAAGTGAGGCCGCCCGCTTTTGATCCGAGCGATCCACTTTGTAAATATAGGTTTTGTCCTTGGTGATCTTAATTAAACCCTTGGCCGCATTTGGGTGCTGGATGAAGCGACTTCCTTCGCGTGGGGCCATTGGGTCTATCGCGCTTTTTTTAGGAATCACAGGAAGGGGTTCGTTGCGAGGAGCCTCAAACTCGCTTGCAGCAGCGGGTTCTTCCAGGTCATCCATTTCGAAATCTTCAACTTGTGCAAGTGCCACAGAGTTTAGGCACAGAAGACTTAAAAGAATAAGAGTGTTCAAATTAAATGGCACTCAGTCTCCTCAGTTGCTGTCTAAGGATTCGTAAGGCGATGATAAAGATTGCGAAAAAAGAAAGCCCAATCAAAGAAAAGCCGAGCCATCCAAAATTTAAAATCAACTTCGTACTTAGCCAAAAAGGGTAAAGTGCAGTTCGAGCCATCAATCGGTAGGTGGGGCTGGGTGCAATGCTTCGGGCAAGCTTTGGTCCCCAGTTGTAGTAACTGCGAATCAGGCTTTGCCCAAACTTCGACCGGGAGAGGATTTGGTTTCTAAAAACTCTGAAATCTTCTACTTTGGAATTCCAGCTTGATCCAAAAGCCGCGGTACTTACGAAACAGTTTAGATCTTCAGTTAAAAGTCCAAAGACTTCGTTGGGAGTGACTCGAAAAGGGCAAATGTCGCCTGCCGCAGGGGTCAGTGAGCCACAATAGTTAATAATGGCAACATCAGAGGTGATATTTGAGATATTGCGGGCTGTATCGATTGTGGCGACTCGAAAGAAATATTGCACATCGTTTTCGAGGTTGTCGATTCGATTGTCGATAAGTTGAAAGCCAGAAGTATCCTCTTCAATTTCTATATCCGTATAGGTTCCAAGATCGGGTGTCACACTCGCGAAGTTGGTTTCAGAATAAAAAAAGCGAAGGTGAGTGAACTTCACTCCGGGTCCATTTGGAAAACCTGTGGCATTACCTAGATCTTCGACGTAGGCTTTTGCGTCCCCTGGATAAGTTGAAAAAGAACAAATGCCCTGTGTTGGAGCTGGGTTTTGCTCACAGTGATCGATAGTTGCGTTGGCGACATCTGCAGCAATCACGCGCATCGAAACTGAAAGACTTTCTTCGGATCCATCAAGGGTTCCGTTTGCGCTGGAATCAATACCGATAAACATGGGCTTCGTGAAGCCCGTCGAGCAGCCGCCTGCAACCTCGCCGACAACTGAGCACACTTCGCTCCACAGAAGTCGAATGACGGCATCCTGATTGGGACCGACATTGGTTGAAGATCCGGCTTGAATGGTCAGGGCGGTCGTGCGGTCTTCTTTAGTCGCGATGACATTTCCCGCAGTTCCGCCGGTGGCGCGAAAGACGATTTCAAGAATAAGGGAGTCATAGATTCTTTGCTGGTTACAGATCGCCAGGCTTGTCGTGCAGCTATTGCAAGTGGAGCTTCCAGTCTTGCTCGCACATTCGCCGTCGGTATCAAGCCCGCTGATTCCACCATAAATAATCGGCGCAAGCCCGGCATCGATTACGGAATTTGATGCATTTGTGACACCGACAATGGTGACAGCGGCAAAGCTTGATGGGGTCAGAAACGACAAGGCAAATAGAAGTAGGCTTCTCATTCTAAAATGAGACCACGCATTCTAATGAATGTCAAAAATCCCTTCAGCGATCTGAAGTCCGTTAAGGGCCGCCCCTTTTCGCAGGTTATCGGCCACGACCCACATGATCCAAGTATAGGGGTCGTCAAGATCTTGATGAATTCGGCCAACAAAAACAGGGTTTTTGCCAGAGGCTTCGGTCGGAATCGGATAGTTTTCTGGAGTTTCAGAAAGGACCAGACCTTGTTGTTGAGCTAGGGCCTTAAGAAGCTCTTCTTTTTGAACGATCTTTTTTAAGCGGACCCATACGGCTTCTGAGTGAGCATTGATCACAGGGACGCGAACAGTAAAGGCGCTGACACGCAGGTCGGGAAGGCCCAAGATTTTTTTACTTTCTTTGATGATTTTATTTTCTTCGCTCGAGAAGCCTTTATCGTCGAGGGATCCGATCTGCGGGACGCAGTTGAAGGCCATAGGGTGAGCGAAGTATTCGCTAGATTCTGGGCTTTTTCCGTTTAAGACTTCTTTAGTGTGCTGAAGAAGTTCATCACGTGCGGGCTTTCCTGCTCCGCTGACGGCCTGATAGCTGGCCACATGAACAGATTCAAGGCCGAAGGCTTTTGCCAAGGGTTGAAGGGCCACAACAAGCTGAATGGTTGAGCAATTTGGATTCGCGATGATGCTTGGCTTGGCTCTCTTCGGGCAAAGCTCGCCATTGACCTCGGGAACGATTAAAGGAACTTCCGGATCTAAACGAAAGGCGGCCGAATTATCGATGGCAAATGCACCCGATTGAACTGCCTGAGGGGCCCACTCTTTTGAAATTGGGTCGCCCGAAGAAAAAAAGACCAGATCTAGGCCATTAAAACATCCGGCCTCCAGCGTTCTGAGGGGCCAATCCTGATTTCGAAACTGAATTTTTTGGCCCAGGCTTTTTTCGCTCGCAAAGGGTCTTAGCTCCGAGACAGAAAAATTTTTCTCGTTAAGAAGCTCTAAAAAAACTTCTCCAACCATTCCTGTGGCGCCGACAAGGCCAATTTTAAGACTCATTTTCGTCCTCAATAATTTCTTCGTGCAGGTCATCTTCAAAGTCCGAGGCGGGCTCGGCTAAAATTCTTTTTGGTGTGCGGCCCAGTCTGAAAATTCCAAAAATTGCGCCCAAGACGGCGTAAGTCAAAAACAGATAGAACAACATGACTTCGGGTCGCATGGCTACAACCGCGAAAACAAAAACGCCAATGACAAGGTAGGTAAAAGGAAGGCGTCTTTTTAAATCCATATCTTTAAAGCTGCGGTAACGGAAGTTGCTGACCATCACAAATCCAAGCAAAAAGGTCATTGCTAAAAGTGCCCAAGATCTTGAGGCATCAAGATTTAAATCCTCAAAGGCTAAGATACTGCTGGCAACGATTCCCGCGGCCATCGGA
This sequence comes from uncultured Pseudobdellovibrionaceae bacterium, assembly GCA_964389375.1. Classification (GTDB taxonomy): domain Bacteria; phylum Bdellovibrionota; class Bdellovibrionia; order Bdellovibrionales; family UBA1609; genus CAYMDP01. Next base: position 22,260 of record CAYMDP010000031.1, read on the forward strand.
ATTGGAAGACCCTGAAAGTAGGCCTTTTCGATGATGTTGACCTGAACATTAAAGCGGGCCAGTCGTAGTCCCCCGCAGGCGACATAAAAGAAAGAGGCCAGCCAGCCGAGTCGTCCGAAGGGCTCCAGTGCCCACAGAAAAAGCATAATCGCCGGGGCGACTCCAAAGCTAACAATATCGCTGAGTGAGTCATACTCTGCGCCAAATTTTGAAGTTGAGTTTGTCAATCGGGCGACTCGCCCATCGAGAAGGTCAAAAAGGGCTGCGGCAACAATGGCGTAGGCGGCGTAAGTAAAATTTCCGTTGATGGAATAGATGATCGCAAAAAACCCGAAGAACATATTGCAGGTCGTGAACAAATTCGGAAGGACATAGATATGCATGCTCATGCGTCTTCGGATTCGCCCCGGTTCGCGCTTGGGTCGAGGTAGTTTTGCTTCTGGGTTCATATCCATCAGTCCTCTGGGAAATTTCATCACTATAGGCCGCCAAATACAGTAAATAGCAGCCATAACATGGCCGAACTTGTTACGGGAAAGCTAAAGTTGTCGTCAAGCTTTCCGAAGGGAATAAGTTCAGAAGCCGCCCCAATAAAGCCGGCAAGAAGACTGACGATAAACAAGCGCTCCACCATCAGGCCATGAAAATAAAAGTAAAGGGATGAGATCAGCATACAGACAAAAAAGGCCGCCAGACTTCCCTGCAGAGATTTACGACCGATAAGCTTATCTTTTCCATACATCAGGCCAAAATAGCTGGCGAGAGGATCGGCGATGGCTAAAAATAAAAGAGACAAAACGACGATGTCTTTTGGGAACAAAAAGACGATTAAAAAAACTCCAGCCAAAAGGTAGGTCGTTCCAGCAAGATTATTTCTTTCATTGTCCCGCATAATGGGTTGAAGAATTTGGACCAGGGTTTCGTTTAGTTTAGGGAGATATCGGCGCAGTAAATCGATACCAACAAAAAGAAAGGTCGCGATGGCCAGGGCTTGAATGGCCGAGTCCCGGCTGGTGTTGTGGTAGCAAACCACGATCCCAATAACCCCAAAGAAATGCCAAAGCTTTCGGGCAAGGTGGATGTCGGACCTAGTTTTGAGTTTCTTTGACTCCATCATCGCAAACAGGCGTTAGCTCCTTGATTAAATTGCCCAGAGCTTAGCGGACGCTTTTGGGCACTTCAATGTTGAATTTCTATATAATGTAAAGTGTTAATAATATTGGGTTATTTCTTGCACATGGGGAGCTTAGATGGGCCCCGAAGGCGCCCCGACCATGGCCGCTAATGGCCCTATTTAAGTCATTGATTTTAAAGGCAAATTTTAAACTTTACCTGGTCTTGGGCTTGCAGAATAAAAGCTAGGGTCTATCCTCATTTCGCCGTGATGAAATGAGGACAGGCCTTATGGCCGAGTAAATTTTGGTCGTAAATGAGGGCAAAGTGTTTGAAATAAGGGCGATTTTTCTAATTCTAATCAGCTTTTCGATCTGGAGCCCAGCGGGCTTTGCCGAGCTATGGGTTTCTAGCCATCCGGGATATTTGTCTGATGTAAAGGACGAGCGCTACCAACGTTTGGTGGAGATTATTCTTGTTCCAAAACCCCAGCCCCTTGGCCCCCCTCTAAGAGACCTCATTTTTGACCAAAAGATCACAAAGGATTTTCAGGATCAGTACGCTCTGCGTTTTGGTCAAACTGAAATTCAGAGAAATTTTATCGCTCCTGGGCGCAATGATGAGTTCGAGTATTCTACCGGCGCCGTGGTCTCGATCGAAGAAGATATAAAAAACAAAAGACAGTTTGGTGAGTATATGATCAGAAGACTTGGGGAGCACCATGTTGATATTTATGCGCGATCAAGCCCCAGTATTCGTCCGGCTTACGAGCTAAAAGAAAGAATCTCGAATGTGAATTTAGAGGTTCGACAAGGCTACAAGTTTAAGGTGAATTATTCTTTCAGTGGTAACTTTGTCGGAATTAAAATGGAAAACCCCTACAAGATCGACACCAAGTTGACTCTGCAGATGAGTTCAGGAAGTCTTGGTCCCGGGGATATCAAAGAGACCTATTTGAATTTAGGTTATTCCTTTGAAAATAAGATTCGTCTGGAATCTCAGTACGCTCAAGAGGATGGGATTTTGGATGTCATTGGTTCAAAAGGCTTAAGTGAGACCTTGACCGCTTCGATCACGGGCTCCGTTTACACAAACAATACGGGCACAAGTATTCGTCAGAATCTGCTTTTAGTTGGATTGGCTTGGACTCAGTAGCCTTTATTCTTTCACTCGAATTAACTGAACTTCTTGAACCTGAGAGCCTTCGCTGCCTGCAGACTGGCTGATCCAAATCCGATTTTCTCCGGAAGCTAGTGAAAAATAATCAGAGGTAAAGCGATTTGAAGGTGCAGAAAACACGATCGCACCTATGCCGTTTGTTCTATTTATAATTTGAGTTTCTGCAGAAGAGTCCGTCGAAGGCGAGCAGTTTTTGCCGTGAATTCGGACCAATTTTGTTTCCTCAGGCAGGCTGTGCTGATTTCCGGATTGACCACAGAAGACCTCAATATCCGCAATTTTATCCACAGCCTTTCTATACTCCGCGCTGCCACCTTGAAAATTTAAGACGCTGGCGGGTTTACGGTCGGTGTAGCTTCTTTGCGTGGCAGGACTTGGGGCTAGGTTTAATATCGAAATCAAGGTGAAGGCAAAGGTGCAAAGCACAAGGCTTGCCGTCAGCCGAATGAGGCCAAAAAGATACTTTTCTTCCATAAGTTTTTTTCGGAATAAGCTCGGCGGGACTAAAGCAGCTTAGTCGTTCTCTTCTAAATCTTCAGATTCGTCAGCCGTTGGAGTCTCTTTGGCTTCTTTCTGGACCTTTTTCTGGGTGATGGGAGGCGGTGGGTTCTTTTTTAGGATCTCTTCGGCTTGCTTAGAGGGGGACTCGGTTTTAAACATGCTACGAAGTTTTCGATCCCGAATGACATCTTTATCCAATTTGATTTTTGCATCACGAATCTGCTCGAATGCCTGTCGGTATTCAGGCTTGTCCTTGATCTGTGACCGCATCTCACCCATTAAATTCTCGAGAACAAAAAGGTAAGTCGAACGGGTTGAAACACCCAGCTTTGAATTTGCAACTCCCGCAAGAGCCTCGGACAAAATGCTCGCAAGGGTATCTTCATAAGCGCGATAGTTAGACAACTCTCTGCGGAGGTCCGGAAGGATTTTACCCAGCATATTGTCTTTGTCGGGCCTAGAAAAAATCAGCAGAAGGCCATCCCGCAAAGCTTCGACCGCTTCTCTGTCCGAGTCGGTGCTGTCCGAAGACTCCGCATCTTGGCTTGAAATTTCTTTTGCCTTTTGAACCCGTGTTTGAACCTCTTCGCTCATTTCGTCATAATTTTTTAGCATGAGGTCGCTGTATTTATAGGTCTGAGCCCAGAGGTTCTGAGTCGATAGACCGAGTAGTGTTAGGCTAAAAATAATGAATTTTGACAAAATACACCTCACGCGATTCTTGATCATCTTAAGCCAGACGAAGAGTTGGCAAACCTTTTCTAGGTTCTGGTCTATTTTGACATAAGACTTGAGTTTATAAAATGAAGGGGTCGAGAAATATCGACTAGACTGAAGACTGGGTCACCCGAGGACAGGCCCTATAAGATTTCGTGCTTTTTCCTTTTCCGCGAATATGGCATGATACAAGGCGGATTTTAAACACAGACTTCATTTAGAGGAGACATCTGGTGAATCGACTTCATAAGCTTTTATTCTTGCTCGGAACTTTAGGAATTCTTACTGCTTGCATCCCTCCGTCAATGCTTGAAAAGGCCATGGAAAAGAATCCAGAAATACTTTATGCCGCTATTAAAGCAAATCCGGAGAAGTTTTTGGAAGTGGTGAATGAGGCGGCCAAGACGGCTCAAGAAAATGCACGGAAGAAACAAGCCGAAGCCGAAGTACAAAAGCTTGAGTCTGATTTTCAAAATCCCAAGTCCCCCAATATCGATACGGCTCGGGCGATCTTTGGTCCAAAAGAGGCCCCGATTACAATTGTTGAGTATTCTGATTTCGAATGCCCCTATTGTGCGGTTGGATATAACGTGATCAAGGAAGTTCAAAAGGCCTACGGAGATAAAGTGAGGGTCGTCTATAAGCATCTTCCCTTGATGGACCGTCATCCGATGGCTTTGCCGGCGGCTCAATATTTTGAGGCCATTGCACTTCAAAGTGTCGAAAAAGCAGAAAAGTTTCACGATGGGATTTTTGCAGATCAAGCCTCTTTAAAATCTAAGAAAGAAACATTTTTAAAAGATTTGGCCCGTAAGGTTGGGGCCGATATGGGGCGCTTGCAAAATGATATCAAGTCAGATGCAGTCAAGGCCCGTATTGAAGCGGACATGGCAGAGGCTCAAAAATTTGAATTCTCTGGCACACCAGGCTTTCTGGTCAATGGAGTGGCCCTAAGGGGTGCCTATCCATTTCCTGATTTTAAGGTCGTGATTGATCGGATTTTAGGTCAGGCGCCACAGAACTAATTTGTTTTTCGAACCAATAATGCCTCTGTGAGGTCCAACTCCAGAGGCTGAATGCGGATCACATTTAGAGCCTTCATAAATCCCAAAACTAAAATCACATTACTTAAATCGGTGGCCGAGTAAGCTCCGCCGATTTGTTGGTCCGTCCAGTTGGCGCGAAGCTCAAGAAGCTTTTGTAAATCTTCTTTTGTATAAGATCCAGAAATCTTCAGTTGCTTTGGCAAGGAAATCGATAAGACCCCACCGAGACCCGCAGGGCTAACAGGGTTTTTTTGAAAGTTTTGAAGAACAGATTTTGGGATTTTTTCTTTTGCGTAAGTTTCGGCAAGCTCGATCCCAGCCCGAGCTTGGTCCGGTGAGATTGGATTCGGGGAGGATTTATCTTTAAGGCTCGCCTTCTGAATTTTTTCTATAAACAGATTCTTAAAGCCCACCGATCCCAGGTCGCCGAGGTACACAGGACCTTTTTCGGAGCTTAGTTGTTGGCTTCCTCCGCCGATATCCCAAACATAAAGTGGCTCGTTCGGATTCAGCTTCAGCAGGCTTCTGGCCGCCTGAAAGCCCAACTCGGCTTCCTCTTTTTGTGAAATCACTTTGACCTTTAGGGGCGTCTGTTTTTCGATCTCAGAAATTATATCTTTCGAATTTTTAGCCTCGCGGTAGGCCGCAGTTGCGACCGCAAAAAAATCTTCAGCGCCGAGCCTCTTGGCCTCTCGAACGAATTTCGAAAGCTGATTTGTCAGCTCTTCTTGAGTTTCCAGATCCAATGTTTGTTTTCCGCTTTTCGCAAGGGCCTCTTTGACATTTATTTTTGCGCTTTCATGTCTGAGTTTTTGATGAATTTTTCCGGTGCAAGGATTGACCTCAGCAACTTGCATTTTTGTTGTCCCAGAGCCGAGGTCAAAAACGGCCCGGATCTGGCTGCCGCAGGTTTCGCTTTTCTTTTGCGCCAGGAGGCTTTGTGGCAAAAGGCTAAGGGCCGCGAACAGAATCAAGCTTTGAAGTTTAAAAGTCATAAAGTCCTTTAGGAAATCAGCAAGAGATTAAAGTTCAATCTTTAGGGCCTTTTCAGGTAAAAGTCGGATTGATTTTTTTTCCATTTCACAAGGCCAAGCAGACACAGTTAAGCCTAAGTCTACGGCTTGCCTTAAAAGTTTGGCATAGGCGGGATCAATATCTTCAGCGGGACGAAATGTCTGACAGTCTTCTCTTTGCACAGTAAACACAAGCTCGGCAGAGTGTCCTTGTTTGATCAGCTTCATCATTTCTAGAAGGTGTTTTTGACCTCGTTCGGTGACAGCATCCGGAAAAAATGCCGTTTTCTGTTCTGCGAGAGTGACATTTTTGACTTCGACAAAATGAAAGGAAGCTTTATCGAAATCCTTCATTTGGATTTTATCACTTTTAAAATCTTTCGATTTCCAAAGAACCATATCGATTCGGGACTCGGTACTGATTTTGACTTCTTTCTGGGCGCGATCAAAGCGTCTCCAAAGAGGGGCTTCCGCGTTTTCCCAGCACTCAAAAACCAAGAGGTTCGGCAGCCCCGTATTGACTCCGACCCAGCTTGAGGGGGTTTTGACCATCTGTAGAGTGAATTTGAGTTTTCGTTTTGGATCTTTACTTTCTGTAAAGCGGCAAGCCTGGTTGGGAATCAGGCAGGATTTTAGGCTTCCGGTGTTGGGGACATGGGCCAAGAGGGTCTCGCCTTTAAAGTCGATATCGGCAAAAAAACGCTTATAACGTTTTAAAAGCTGGCCTTCTTTTAAATTCTCTGAAAATTCCACCTTCGAACTCCTTGCGGCGCGGCGTAAAGCCCCTTCTCAGACCTATCCGGGCAGGGGGTTTTGCGATAAGCTCAGGCCAATTTTGCTCTACAGAATTATTAGGAGAAGTGCAATGCCTAAACCCAGCTGGATTAAAGTGCGACCCGCTACGGGCGAGCGCTATCTTTATCTGAAAGATCTGTTGAAGGGTTTAAATCTTGCGACGGTTTGCCAAGAAGCTCAGTGCCCCAATATTGGCGAGTGTTGGAGTGGGGGCACGGCCACGATCATGTTGATGGGCGAAGTTTGCACCAGAGGCTGTCGATTTTGTAATGTGAAAACGGGCAATCCAAAAGGAAAAATCGACCTCGAAGAACCTCAAAAGGTTGCCTATGCCTTGGCTCAGATGGAACTCGACTATGTGGTCTTAACAAGTGTTGACCGCGACGATTTACCAGATGAGGGGAGCGGTCACTTTGCTTTAACGGTGCAAAAGATCAAAGAATCAACGCCTGATATGATCGTCGAAGTTTTAACGCCTGATTTTAAGGGCCGCGAAGATTTTATCGCAAAAATTGTAGATGCCGCTCCGGATGTTTTTGCTCACAATATTGAAACTGTCGAGCGACTAAGCAAAAGAGTTCGTGACCCAAGAGCTGGCTACGCCCAATCACTTAGAGTTTTAGAGTATGTCAAAGAGCGAGATGCCTCTCGCTATACGAAGTCTTCAATTATGCTTGGTCTTGGAGAGACGGACGAAGAGATCCGTCAAAGTCTTAAAGATCTGCGCGCGGTGGGTTGTGACGTTGTGACTTTCGGTCAGTATTTGCAGCCGAAGAAGCGTCATCTTCCAGTCGAAGATTTTGTGACTCCAGAGAAGTTTCAAGAGTGGCAGGTCGAAGCCGAGCAGATGGGCTTTTTGTATGTAGCAAGTGGCCCTTTGGTTCGAAGCTCTTACCGAGCGGGCGAGTTTTTTATGAAGGGCATTGTGGAAAAAAGAAGAAAAGAAATTAAAGAACTTTCAACACAGGGTGGTCAAAATGGCATTGCAAGAAGTTAAGCTTCCAGATATCGGCGAGGGCGTCACTGAGGGTGAACTGGTAAAATGGTTAGTTAAAGTCGGTGACACTGTTGCGGCCGATCAGCCAATCGTCGAATTGATGACGGATAAAGCGACTGTTGAAGTTCCGACCCCTTATCCAGGTGTTGTGAAAGAATTAAAAGCTAAAGAAGGCGATGTCGTGCCGATTGAATCCACTCTTTTAGTTTTAGAGGCGCAAGGATCTGCAAAAAAAGTTGAAGAAAAACCCCAGGCGGCTTCAGCAGCCCAGACTCCCGCTTCTCGTCCGGCTCCGGCAGTCGCTTCAGCTCCTGTTAGTTACGCCGCCGCTTCAATTCATCCACCGGTCGCAGATGAAAAAGTTTTGGCAACGCCGGCGACCAGACGTCTTGCGAGAGAAATGCATGTGGATTTAAATCAGTTAAATGGCAGCGGCCTTGCTGGTCGAGTGACTCGTGAAGATGTGATGTCAGCTAAAGGAGCTGTTGCAGCAGGTCCTCCGACGATGGCGAAGATGCCCATAAAGACTCCGCCTGCAATCCCTGTGGCGTCTTCTGGACAAAGTGAAGAGCGTGTAGCACTTCGTGGGGTCCGTAAAAAGATCGCTGAAAATCTTCAGATGGCAAAGCACGTAATTCCTCACTTCACTTTGATGGAAGAGGCTTTCGTTGACGAACTTGTTCGCACTCGAACTCAAGCCAAAGAAACGGGCGAGAAGTACGGAGTTAAAATCACCTACTTGCCATTTGTAATGAAGGCATTGATTGCGACCATGAGAGAATTTCCGATGTTTAACGCAAGCATCGACGACGCGGCCCAAGAGATCGTTTACAAAAAATATTTCAATATTGGTTTTGCAGCGGACACACCAAATGGGCTTTTGGTTCCTGTGATTAAAAACGCAGACCAAAAAAATATTCTTCAGTTAAGTGCCGAAATTCAGGAGCTTGCGAAAAAAGCTCGGGACGGCAAGTTGGCCCTAGAGGAGATGAAGGGCGCCACAATCACGATTACAAATATCGGAAGTGTCGGCGGAACTTATGCGACACCGATCATTAACCACCCAGAAGTTGCGATTCTTGGAATGTACAAGATCCAAGATAAGCCGGTCTGGGAAGAGAATCAGTGGAAGCCTAAAAAAGTTATGAACTACACAGTAACTTGTGATCATCGTTTGATCGATGGGGCTGTTGCCGCAAACTTTATGAGCGCTTTTGTTCAACGTGTGCAAAACCCAAGTCAGTTGATGTTGGAGATGATCTAATGGCCGAAAAGTTTGATGTTTGTGTGATTGGAGCGGGTCCGGGCGGTTATGTGGCGGCAATTCGTGCCGCCCAGCTTGGCATGAAGGTTGCGATTATTGAGCGCGAATACCTTGGCGGGGTTTGTTTAAACGTCGGCTGTATTCCTTCAAAGGCGATGATCACCGCAGCCCATTTTCTTCATCGTATGCAACATGATGCGGGTGAAATGGGTCTAGAGCTAAAAGGTGATGTGCGCGTAAACATGAAAAAGCTTCGCGACTGGAAGCAAAGTGTAAGTGATAAAATGGCAGGAGGTGTTGGCCAACTTTTAAAAGGCAACTCGGTTCAGGTCATCATGGGTGAAGCTCAGTTTGTGTCTAGTGGCGAACTTAAGGTCCAATCCAAGCAAGGGTCTCAGTCTGTTCAGGCAAAAAACTTTATCGTCGCCACAGGATCTCGGCCGATCGAAATCCCGGGGTTTGCAATTGACGAAAAAGATGTGCTGACTTCAACCGGAGCTTTAGATTTATCAGATCTTCCGAAGCGAGTCGTCGTGATTGGTGGAGGCTACATAGGCCTTGAGATCGGCAGCTACCTGCAAAAGCTTGGCACTGAAGTCGAAGTCTTAGAAGCCTCGGACGCTTTGCTTAAAGGCGTGGCCGATGTGGATTGTGTTCAGGTCGTAGCACGAAAGCTTAAGAAGACTGGGGTTAAAGTTCACCTTAAGGCTAAAGCAAAATCTTTTAAAAAGGCTGGAAAGTCTTTAGAAGTCACAGCAGAAGTAGATGGAAAAAATCAGACTCTAACTTGTGATAAAATTCTTTTAACTGTAGGACGCCGTCCAAACTCAGATCAAATGGGTCTTAAAAATATTGGCATTGAGTTGGATGAGCGTGGATTTATTAAAACCGATGCGCAAAGACGCACCCGGATTCCGAATATTTTTGCAATCGGAGACATCGCAGGCCAGCCCATGCTTGCACACAAAGCCAGTCACGAAGGTGTGTTGGTTGCTGAAGTACTTTCGGGACAAAACCGAGTCTATGACGCAAAGACAGTTCCAGCCGTTATCTTCGTGGATCCAGAAATTGCCTCTGTTGGCTACCTAGAAGACGAAGCCAAAGCAAAAGGTTATAAAGACCTTTTGATTGGTCGCTTTCCTTTTGCAGCAAATGGCAGAGCTGTATCGATGATGGAAACTGATGGCTTCGTGAAAATGATAGCCGATGCAAAGACCCATGTTCTTTTAGGCGTTCATATCGTAGGTCCTGAGGCGAGCAATTTGATTTCTGAAGCTGCTTTGGCAATTGAAATGGGTGCTCGTCTTGAAGATCTGGCCTTAACAATTCATCCTCACCCAACTTTAGGTGAAACGATGATGGAGGCGGCAGAGGCCACTTTGGGTCATGCGATTCATATTATTCAAAAACCATTAACAAGGTCGAATGCCAATGGAGCTCGAACAAGCCCATAAAACCCAGCCTTCGATTGAGTTCGAAGATTTGGGATTGATCTCTTATAGCAAAGCCCTAGAGCATCAACTGCGATGTGTGGGCGAGCTTGTTCGTGGGGAAATCAGCGAGCGTATTATTTTTTGTACTCATCATCCAGTTGTCACCTTGGGAAGATCTTCGGACCCTTCGGATGTTTTTGGTTGGCAAGGTGAAGTCGTCGAAGTTAGCCGCGGAGGAAGAGCCACCTACCACGGCCCAAGCCAGCTAGTGATTTACCCAATTGTCGATCTTTCTCGAGCCAGAGCGGCATTCAAATCAAAAGACATTCATGGATATCTAAGAGCGCTAGAAAAAGTTGTCATCGACGCACTTAAAGAAATTGGCATTCATGGAGAGGCTCAGCTGGCCGAGAAAGCCGACCTTTCTTTAACGGGTGTATGGGTCGAGAATAAAAAAGTCGCCTCCATCGGAGTTGCAATACGCCGCTGGGTCGCCTACCACGGAATTGCCATCAATTGTTTTAAAGACGAGCAAGCCTTCCAAGGCATCAAGCCTTGTGGCTTCAGCCAAGATAAAATGTCTAGCCTAGAAGACCTAAATCCCGACTTCAAAGACCTCACGAACCTGAAGCTCGCTCTTCAAGAAGCCTTCTCCGCTTGGCAAAAATAACTCAAGCCTCCGATCCTGTCCGCTTCTCTAAAAAAATGGAATAATCCCGCATCAGAGGGGCTCTCGGTGAGCGGCGCCTCTGTTTAATTAAATAGGAGGGGTTGCGGCATTGCGAAGCAATGAAGCAATCCGAAG
>CAYMDP010000032.1:0-4474 GCA_964389375.1 uncultured Pseudobdellovibrionaceae bacterium
TAAGCTGATATCGGCCACACTCACCCTCGACCATGGCGGTAGACTGCTGCTGAATCGCAGTTTTCAATTTTTCAACTTCGCCTTGCCACTCAAAGGGCAGTTTTGAGTCTGAGAAGACCTTAACCGAAAGCTCACCGCCCTTGATGTAAGCGATCCGAGTGGTTTTGTTTGTATCGATAAGACGTCCATTCCAGATCCAAAAACGTGATTCGGGGTAAAGGCTTGGAAGGTGGATATGCTCGAGGGGAGTGTGATTTTTTAAGGTCTGAAAGTGCTCTACCAGTGGAGGGGGAAAGAGGTCGGCTTCGAGTTCAAGATCCGGAGCGAACTGAAGGGCCTTCAAAATCCATTCTGTGGATTCAGAAGCGCTTTTAGCAAGCTGGGCGCGCCGGAGCATGGCATAGTGAATTTGTTTTCGCTCACTTTCTCCCATGGGGCCCGAGCGTAAATTCTTAATATAGGTTTCGAAGATTGAAGGAAGCTCTTCGAGGGGTTTGGAAAGATAATCCGCTTGAAGCAAGGCAAAGCCTTGCAGACTATTTTTTGAATCAGTCTTCTCTTGATGCTGCTGCAAGGTCCATTCTGAAAAACTAATCGCGCGTCCGGATTCGCTAGCGATAAAGGCCTCAAATTCTTCTTGGGCCTGGGGATCGGCATTAATCCATAGATCTTGGGACCAGCTCACAGTTGGAATTCCAATGCTAAAGACCAACAAAATTGATTTCATATTTTTTAACCTCACTCTTGGGATCGGGATTCAGTCTCGATCTCTGGTTCGCCGTAGACGATCTGCGTCTTTGGGCGTTTTTTCTGTTTGGCTTTGGCTATTTCAATATGCGTTCCAGGAGAGTTGGGATTTTGAATGACCAAAAAAAAGGCCTCAAAGTGCCTTGCGATTTCTGGCGCTTGATCATCGCGGGCTAAGACCGCAAATTGGTTCGGGTTTAAGGGGGCCCGAAGAATTTTTAGAGCTCTCGCTACGAGTCGACTTTTTTCAGAGCCATCTTGCGAGACCGTATAAAGATCAACGACTCCATGTTGTCCAAGAACCGAGTCCAATGCCTCAGAATTTTGAACCTCGATGGGGACTAAAACAAAACCTGCAGGGATAAAGGTGTCGATGCCTGGATGTGATCTTCCATCGGCGGTTTCAGCTGAAGGACTCCCGAGACTAGAAATGATGCATAGAAGAATTGTGATTCCAGCGCTTAAAATTAAAATTTTTTTCGGCTCCTCAGGAAGACCTAAGATTTGAAGCCGGTGGACCAGCTGAAGGGCCCGATTTTTAAATTTAGCGAGCATAATTCTTTACCTCCTGCCCGAAACGATTTCTTTGCTGAGCTTTGTCTGAGTGCTGAGAAAGCCCAAGCCCCATCGAAATCAATCCAAACAAAAGTATCAAAGTCCAAAGGAGTTCATTTATGACTTGGCCGGATTTAGAACGGGATTCCATCGATTTCTCCTTTTTTCGAGGCTTGCAGCACAGGCACCTTTCACTTTCCATTCACTTAAACCCAAAGGTTTTAGCCAGTTTTTATCTAAATTTAAAACTTCTGCTTTCCATTGGATTTCGAGGTTTTGAAGTTTTCGAAAGGGTTTTTGAACTTCGTAGCTCGGACTTAAATCCCCAGGGGGGCTTGCATAGACCGCAAGGCCTTTTGCTGGCATTTGCCTCAGCTTTAGACGAAGAGATTTTTGTGTTCTTAATTTAGCAGAGAGAATTCTTTTCGATCTGCGGTTTTCCTGTTCAGATTTTAAGAGAAGTTGTTTTTGGCCGGCTCGAAATATCAGCTGTTTTTTTGTGACCCAAGCCAAATGGGCGCTGGCTGCTGCAATCATTTCGGGACGACCCGAGCTTAGGGCTCTTTGAAGATTTTTTTCAGCACGCTTTTTTTCACTTCTCAGCTTTCGGGCCTCAGAATTGAGTTTAAGCAGTTGGGATAGGATGAGTGAGTTCTCGTACTGAGCCTTTAGAAGGCTTCTTTGACAAATACTTTGAATCTGAGTCGCACTTTGTAAGCTTAGACCCAGGGCGCCAAGTCCGATCAATGAAGACAGCAGCAGAGGTAAAAAGATCAAAAGTTGAATCGTCATTTTCTAGTGTCCGGATTTTTCGCGGCTCGAAGAATTTGTTTTCTTGAGACTTCATAAGAGAATGCAAAGCCTAGCGATGAGGTAAGCCTCCAGTCTAGGCTTCCCACCCATGTCAAGGGAGTTTGTTTAAGCGAAATTTTTCTTAAGTTTCCAAGGGGCAAAGCCAGGTCGATTCTTTTCTTTAGTTCCTTATGACAAAGCTGCGCTGATTGACCCTGAGCCCGACATAAAACCCCCAGATAAAGACTGTGCTTTGTCCAAATAAAGGCAAAACAGAAGTAGACCAAAACTAAGCTTGATCCAAAAAGCAGAAGACTTAAGCCCATTCCGACTAAGGACTCGATAACTGCAGTTCCATTTTGATTGATCTTTGTCACTTAGATGAATCCCGGTGTACAAACCGGACCCTTTTTTCAGTTTGTGTTAATTACTATTTTTGCTTGCGGCGCCATTCATAAAGTTGCTGAGATCCTTCTTACTAAATTCTTTCTCTGACAAAGTTTCAGTTTTTGCTTTCTTCTGAGAACCCTGAAGTGAATAGATAACGTTGGCAAAGCGTGCATTCACAACATGATTAAGGGATCTCATAATCCCGATGCTAGCCACCGCCATAAGTGCCACGAGAATAAGATATTCGATCATGCCCTGGCCTTTTTGATTTTTAATTGTTCGGGAAAAATATCGACTCGGCATTTGGCCTCCTTAAAAAGTAGAACAAGTGGAACTTCAGTTTTTCTAAGGATCAGATTTGCAATTTTAAAGCGGGACTGAACACCGTCTAAGAATGGTGAGAGTGGGCCGTGGTTCGAGCTTCGAACCCAGATCGAATCGGAACAAATGCTTAGAAGTTTTTCTGGTGAACCGCCAGATGGAATGTTTTTGGCCTAGCGGGTCGCAAAAAGGATCGGCGTACCTTTTTGAAAAGTGGGGAGAAGGGGCTATATACCTAAAACGACTCCGGCGCCGGAGTTCGGTGATTACAGCAAGCCCATCAATGCTCGCTTTCAGTGTTTAGGCTTTTTTAGCGACTTTTTTGGTTTTAGTCTTGCTAACTTTTTCAAGTTTGCGGCGGACGATGATCTGGCCCAAAACTTCTAGGGCTTCGCGCTGAAGGTCGTTTTCATAAACGAAGCGGTAAAAACCTTCGATCTCGGGGCTTTGGCGAAACTTTTTTATTGAGGCGGGAAGGGATTCAGACTGAACGAAATCAATGGAGCTACCATCTTCAGAGAGTTTTACTTTTTCAGCCATGGGGGTCTCCTCGTCAAAACATGTGCCCGCAAAATAACCTTGGGGCTGCGTCAAGTCAAAGGAAAGGTCCCCAAAACTTAAGCCCTTTATTGAATCCTAGGGCCTTTAAGAATAGATTTAGACCCAAAGCGATGCGGTTTTGCCCCTTTATGGAAGTGAGTTTTTGCCAATATGCCTATGAAGATCTTAAGCGGCACCGAAGTCTCAAAGCATTTGAAAGAGGGCTTAAAGGCTTCAAGCCTTTCCCTGAAGGCTCAATTGGGGCGGCCTCCCGGTCTTGCCGTGGTCCTTGTTGGTGATGATCCAGCCAGCCAAGTCTATGTAAAAAACAAAATTAAGACCTGCCATGAACTTGGGATTGAGTCTTTTGAGCATCGTTTAAAAGAATCAGCGACTCCTGAAGAATTAAAAAAATGTGTCGGTGCTCTTAATCATGACCCCAAGGTTGATGGTATTTTAGTGCAGCTTCCTCTGCCTAAGCAGTTTATCGAGAGTGAAGTGGTGGATTGGATTCGGCCAGATAAAGATCCCGATGCGTTAACGACCCATAATGTGGGTCTTCTGTGGAAGGGCCGTGCGATTTGCCTTCCCTGCACTCCCAGCGGAGTCATGGAAATTCTAAATTTTTACAAGATTCCCGTTGAAGGAAAAAAAGCTGTGGTCGTCGGACGCAGTCAAATTGTGGGACTTCCCATGGCGCAGTTGCTACTTGCTGCAAATGCAACGGTCGAGATCTGTCATTCAAAAACAAAGGATCTTCGGTCTGCCTTAAAAGATGCCGACATTGTTGTCGTGGCTGCTGGACGGCCCGAGTTTTTAGGAAAAGAGGACTTTAAAAAAGATGCGGTGGTGATTGACGTTGGAATCCACCGAAAGCCAGCAAAAGATGGGACCCAAAAGCTTTGCGGAGATGTGCGTTTTGAAGAGCTCAAAGATTGGGCCCAGGCCGCGACCCCAGTTCCCGGCGGAGTCGGACCCATGACAATCGCTATCCTTATGCAAAACACCCTCAAACTCGCCGCAAGCCGGGTACCACAAAAATAAATGTTCCGAGTTTAGGATTTTTTGGAGGAGTCTTTCCTATTTTGGAAAGTGCTCCGCCTCAGCCGTCGAACATTCTCGGTCCTCC
>CAYMDP010000032.1:4484-32857 GCA_964389375.1 uncultured Pseudobdellovibrionaceae bacterium
TTCCAAAATAGGAAAGACTCCTCCAAAAAAGCCTAAGCGCGATCCAGTCCCGATCTGCTTTTTAAATACTGGTCAACTGCATCTCTACAGTTTTGATTTTTGATCGGATTTGGTGGAAGTAAATTTGTAGGAAGAGTTTTTGGACCGTCTGGAATTTCAAAGCCAAACTCACTGGGCGCTACAGAAATAAAATAGGCCGCAAGGACTCGTGAAACATAAGTGATGAGGTCACTTTTTCCCATGCGAAGTCTTGCGAATTCTTCGAAGGTGATTTTAAAACGACGGGCGTCTTCGATTTCTTGTTCGTTTTCTTTGCGCTCGCCTGCGATTTTTTTGCAGGTACCGGCTTTAGAACCAGATTGAGTGTTACAGGCCACTAAGTTACTGGCCGTCGGGCCACCTTGATAATAGGACAACAATACTAGGGTTAAATCGTGAGGGAAAAGGGCTGCTTCTTTAGAGAATAAATTTGCAGCACCGCAAGCGGCTGAGGCAAAATAAAGCCGCTCATCCAAAGCGCTCGGCCGAGCTCCTATCTTTTGAGAAGAATCCACTCTTAATCCTAAGTTTAAGGCGGTTCCTTTGATAATCTGAAATGGACCGGCGGCTGTACTTTTTCCATTTACTTCGATTTTGTAGTTTCCACTTCGAAAGTAAGAGCTCTCAAAAATAGTGACTAAGGAAGCGTGGGGAAGAATATCAAAAGATCCAAAAATTGCCGCGGTCAGATTTTTTACGGGATTCATAAATTCAAAGTGTTTTTGAATTGAACTTCCATTGAGAGCTTGAGCGCGTGGAGGTTTTGCTGACTGGCCTGTCCAGTACTTAATCCAGCCCTGCACTTCTTCAAGATCAATGTTGTTATTAAAATCTGCCAGCATTTTTGCGGTTCTGGGAAGGGCTTGTCCATTCAGGTTTAATGGAAAAAAGGATCCGGGCAGCTCACTTTGTATTTTGGGTTCAAGACGTGGACTAAGGGGTTT
This sequence comes from uncultured Pseudobdellovibrionaceae bacterium, assembly GCA_964389375.1. Classification (GTDB taxonomy): domain Bacteria; phylum Bdellovibrionota; class Bdellovibrionia; order Bdellovibrionales; family UBA1609; genus CAYMDP01. The sequence goes on from CAYMDP010000032.1 coordinate 5,468, forward strand.
TGATTTTGTCGCACGGCTGACATCTAACAGGGCTTCGGCCTGCTCTCCCGATTTGGGATCTTTTAAGCGAAGGGTGTAAACTCTTCGGTCACTTTCTTCTGCGTCTCCACGAAGCTGAACGGAACTTGGAGAAATGCGGCCCGCTTTTAATTCCGTCGGGTGAGATGGGGCGTCACCGGTCCGAAGAGCCTCTCCTGAGAAAGTAAAAACCGTTTCGGACTTACTCTCGCCACGATCTTCTCTGGCGGTATCCGCAATCGAAATGTTCTTGTGCAAGTCTGACGGGGACTTGGCCACTTTAAGTTTTAGAATTTGAACATCGTAATATGAGGGGCCAAGAACAATGGCCCAATTCGTGACCCATGCAAAAGTGTCTTTTTGTAGGTCTTCTAAAGTTTGATTTAGCTGAGAGGACTGAATCTTTTTCTGGTCTTTGCGCAAATTTAGGTTTGCAAGGTAAGAGCGCACAAAAATTCGAGCTGAAGAGTTACTTTGCTTTTGTTGAACCAGATCCAAAACTCCGCGGGACTGGTCCTCGTCTTCAGAGTCTGCGAAACTTCCTGAAAGATAAAAAAGGTTTCCATTTGAAGAGCTTTTTGCTTTTACATTGGTGAAGCGAATTTCGCCCGGCTTTTGATCCGGTTTTGTTTCGAACTCGAGGGTTTCGACAAGGCCCGGAAGCGTTTCGACTTGAATTTTAACTGCAACTTTTGAAGTTCCAAAGCGGGAGTTTTTTCCATCTTCAGAAGTTCGAGTCATTTGTATTTTTCGAATGGCTTTAGCCAGGTCTAAATTTTGTTTTTCTTCAGGCGTTGGATTCTGTGGATCCTTGGGGGAGGCCGGTCCCTGAGCTTGGGAAACTCGCTTGTCTCCACCAATCGTATAGGGAATTCCTCTTTCGTTTAAAAGCCCCGTGGTCCCGGGTTCGTTGGTTCGATAGTTTTGAGAGTTAAACTCAGCGGGCTGGCAGGCGGCCAGGATAAAGCTTAAAAATGGAAGGGCTAAAAGGCCCTGAAGCTTTGATTTGCTAAGCATTTACGTTCCTTTGGGGCGTGGCCTTGGGGCCGGTCGTCCTAGGTCCCAAAGGGAGCAAAAAATTCGCCAAGCTAAGGGCTGATATCGAGCACTTGAGATGAAAAGGGGCTTTAAAAATGTCATTTTCAGTGTCTCTAGCGACAATTTTGCGCCCTGAAGTTTGATCCATACCCTGGGACCTGATATCAAATAGGCCCCCGTGGGGGATTGACTCGTTGAGGTCGAAAAGGGAGATTGTCGGACATGTCAGAAGTTAAAAAAACTCCGATCTATGAAGAGCACCTTCGCGCCTCAGCGAAGATTGTTGAATTTGCCGGCTGGATGATGCCCGTCGAATACGCAGGACTTAGAAAAGAGCATCATTGTGTGCGCGAAAATGTGGGTCTTTTTGACGTCTCTCATATGGGCGAGATTCGGTTTCGGGGCCCTAAGGCTCTTGAGACCCTCGAGTGGCTGACCAGCAATCATGTGGCGAAGCTTTCCTCCGGTCAGGCCCAGTATTCTTTATTGCCTAATGAAGCCGGCGGCCTTGTCGATGACATCATCATTTACTGTTTTGAAAAGGGCACCGATTACCTAGTTTGTGTGAATGCGGCCAACACAGCCAAGGATTTTGCTTGGATGCAAAAGCACAATCGGGGGGCAGAAATTACAGATGAAAGCTCTAAGTGGGGTCAGATTGCGGTTCAGGGACCAAAAGCTTTAGAGCTTGTTAGCCTCGTGTTTTCACCTGATGTTTTAAAGATCGAGAGCTTTCAGTTTTCCTTGCTGCCCTATCAAGGGCAGAATTCGATCCTCGCCCGAACGGGTTATACCGGCGAAGACGGTCTCGAGATTTTCGTGCCTCAAGATCAGGCGGCAAGTCTTTGGCGCGAGCTCTTACAAAAAGGGACTCAGTTTGGCGTTCAGCCGATCGGCCTTGGAGCCAGAGATACCCTAAGGACCGAGATGAAGTACTCGCTTTACGGGCAGGAGATTGACGATCAAACAAGCCCATATGAAGCGGGCCTTGGCTGGGTGGTTAAGCCCGATTTAAAAGATTTTCTTGGCAAAGGCCCTATACTTGCGGCAAAAGAACAGGGCTTAAAGCGTAAGCTTGTGGGCTTTAAGATGCTGGACCGTGGAATTCCACGGCACTCTTACCCGGTAGTTGACGAGTCGGGAGAGGCCCTTGGTCATGTGACCAGCGGGACTCTATCACCGACGCTTAATGACAACATCGGAATTGCCTACGTGAAGGTTGACTTTAGCGCGCCGGGGAGCAAATTTTACGTTCAAATTCGCGATCGAAGGGTTCTGGCCGAAGTGGTGCCTACTCCTTTCGTGAAGGTTAAAGGAGCAAAATAGAATGTCGAGCTTTAATGTCCCTGAAGAGAACTACTACACAAAAGATCATGAGTGGGCTCAAGTTGATGAGAACGTAGTGACCGTTGGGATTACAGAGTACGCTCAAGATACTTTAGGCGAGATCGTTTATTGTGAATTGCCTGAAGAAGGTCAGAAGGTCACACAAGGCGAGCCCTTCGGTGTTGTTGAAAGTGTAAAAGCTGTTAGTGATTTGATTGCACCAGTTTCTGGAACTGTTCTTGAAGTGAATAATTCTGTAGCTGACAATCCAGGCGTTTTGAACGATGATCCGATGAATGAAGGCTGGCTTCTTCGTATCGAGATGGATACAGAAAAAGAATTGGCGACTTTAATGCGCGCTCCAGACTATAAAAAGTTAACTTCGAAGAAATAGACTTATTGTGCCCGGGTGGTGGAATTGGCAGACACGCTAGACTTAGGATCTAGTGCCGAAAGGTGTGCAGGTTCAAGTCCTGTCCCGGGTACCATTTTCTTCAACACCGAATTCGGAATACGGTTAACTGTATTCAGAATTCCGTAACAGAATCCTGACAACCTAAACTCTGTTCCCACCCTAAATTATTTGCAAGCATCCTCTTCCTCTACCAAGTCTCTTGGTTGGGGATATATTTGGGACATTGGGGGATTGAATGAGCGGCAGAAGAGGCTTTCTTAAAGGCTTAAGTGGCCTTGCAATGAGTTCGTTTTTTAAGACTTCTGCGCGGGCTCAAGTTTCTCAGGACAAAGAAGTTTTAAGAGTTCTACAATCTGCTACGGGCCGGACTTCGACTCTATTGGTGGTCATGGCCCACCGAAACTCTGTTTTAGAAATAAAAGTGCAGGATCTGGCCGAGGCATCTGAACCCAGATGGAATGTCGAGCGCATTGATCTTGGGCTGGGTGATTTGGTGGTTCACCAGATCCATGTTACGGGCCTTTTGATTAAGTCCTCTTACCGACTCGAGATCTTTGATTCGACTCGCGACAAATCTTACCAAAGATTTTTTAAATCTTTGGATCTTGATCATAAGGATCCTCGGCTTGCGGTTTTGACTTGTACCAATCATCGCAATGCAGATCCTCAAAAAATAATGTTTCAAAAGCTAAAAGAAAGTCGCCCAGATCTGATTTTATTTCCAGGAGACCTGATTTATGCCAACAGTGCATGGGACACATTTTTAGGGCGCCCTGCCACTCCCGAAGAGGCCTATGCGGTTTATTGTAAAACCCTGCTCGATTTTGATTTTTATCAGGAAGAAAACCTGATCCCCATTTTTTCGAGCTGGGATGACCACGACACGGCCTTTAACAACTCGGACTCTAACCATCCTAATTTAGAGATCATGTTAAAAATGTTTAGAAGCTTTTTTCCGGTCGATCAAAGAGTGGAAGAGATTCAGCCTGGTCCTGGGGTCTCGTACTTTTTTGAGGCCTTTGGCGCTTTTATTCTTTTCTTAGATATTCGATCTTTTTTGAATGAGTCAGATAAGACTGTGCTGGGGGCAGAACAGTTTCAGTGGGCCATAAAAAATATTGAAAAGATAAACAAGCCGATGATCATTATATCGGCCATTCAGTTCTGGAATTATCGAAAGTTCGCAGAAAATTTTGAATCTACGGCTCAGGAAGAATTCTTAGGCCTTCTTTCGACTTTAAAATCCAAAAAAGCCCCGGTTTTGTTTTTATCTGGAGATGTTCACTATTCTCAGGTCCAACAAATTCCCCAGGAGCTTTTGGGCTTTGGAACCTACGAGATCTCATCTAGCGCAATGTTTAGTCTATCTTCTCGCGTTCTAGGTAAACGATCCGAGGATGAGGGACAGCTTCGACATTACGGGGGCCCCAATTTTTTACTATTTGAACAACTCTTGGTCGCCAAAGAGACCCTTGCGATGAATGTGCGCTGTATTAGCGAAAGATCAAATGCAGAGTTCAAGTACAATCTTCGGATTGATCTAGGGGAGGGCTCTGGGGTTACCGGCCGCTGGCTAAATCCCTTAGGCCGAGATCTTCCTGCTGATTTCCAATAACACTGTTTCTGATTGAGAAATTTTGACGTCGGTGCATCTGCACCGAATACATTTTGTTGTCATGTATCAAAATCTTTTGAATTTCGCAGGCGGATTGCCAGCTGCAAAAGCATTGGTCAGTTTAAGTTATTTGTGTCTCGAACTGAAACACTTGGGCCTGTTTAATTCGATCTGAGTGACAAAAATTGGCCCTTCCGTTGCATTAGTGTCCTGCATGATGAAAACAAAAGACTTTAAAATAAACAAGTTTCGGACAATGTCCTTACTCTCTTTCGTTGTGGTTACAGTCTTGTATCAAAACTGTGCGCCTCAGCATGCCTTCTATGAAGAAGAAGGTCAGACAACACAAAGCTCAGTTGATGATCTTGGGAAATCCTTGAAGGCCTGTCAGTTTATTGGGCGTCAGGCTCTCTCAAGTGTTTTGTCAACCCAACTAGGTCTGACAAGGGGAGATGTCGCTATGGCAAATGATCAGGGAAATCCCCTGCGCAGCAACGCCTGTAAGACTTATTCTGCAACGGGTGGGAATGGCGCGCGAGACTGCTTTTATCTTGCTGAGTTTCGCAGTGAACTTGAATCCACTGAATGTAATGAATCGACTTTTAAGTTGGTTTCTAAAATTATGATTAATGCCTGCGTTCAGGGTTTGGCAGTGCGAGAAGTTGCAAATCGTTTGTTTCCGAGTGGAAGCAGCGATCCAAGCAAGATCTATCGAGCTTTCACGGGACAGGTGATTCCTGATAACGAAAGACAAATTCTAAGCGAGTTGGCTCAGCAGATGGCGACTGAAGAACTAAAGCAGGTCGCAGTTTGCTCCGCGGTTGGAGCAAGCCTTGCGTCTATTAGTGTCGACTAGAAACTTTGTAAAGAACTAGGGATAAAAGGGGAAAGCAATCATGGTAAAGAAAAAATTAACTCCAGAACAGATTGACCAACAGATTCTAAATTCTAGACGAAGCTTCTTGCGAAACGCAGGACTTGTCTTGGGTTCAGCGGGTGTGATGGGCGGAGCTCGCTTGGGTTTACTTGAAGAACTTGCAGATCAACTTTTCCCAAGAGCGATGGCTCAAGCAACAGATATAAAGCGCATGATCTTTATCGGAGTTAGAGCGGGAGTTCCAGTTTTAGGATTGGGCACTCACGCAATGTTTTCTCGACTTGGCGGCGCAGTAGTCCCGAATTGTCCTTACGCTGGGAATGAATTATTTAATACCGGAGTCAACGGACTTCACCTTACTCCAGCATCAAGAGTTTTAGAGCCTCACGCTGCCAACATGGCTGTAACCCAAGGGGTCGCAAATGAAGGGGGGCATACCAGCATGTTTAACTTCTGGCAGGGCGGGATCAACGTCGGTGCGACGTCTCCAATTATTGACCTTGTCGAAAAAAATACGAGCGGCTCACTTCTTCCAGGAGCACACTTTCTTTCTGGCGGCCCAGGTGGCAATCGATCGGTCACTCACCAAACAAACGGAAAAGCGGATCTTTTAACGACACACCAATCTACTTTTCGTGACAATTTTAAACGTCCAAGCCTCATGTTAACTAACGAGGAAGCTTCAACTGTTATGGAGGCCTCGGCTCGTCTATCGCGAAGACAGGCTTTAAGAGTGCAAGGGATCGTGGATAATCCAGTTGAAATTGCAAAACGGCACCATCGTGGAGCGGGTCTTATCAATGTTGATTACACCGCAAATCTAGCTGTGACCGACATGGGTGCCCTTCCGAACGGAAGTGGGGCTTACGGGGTTTTTGGAACCTCACTTGCACTGACTTTAAAAGCGATGTCCTTGAACCTTTTAAATTCGAGCACAGTCGAGTTAAATATTGGCGATTGGCATGGACTTCGAAGTGCGCAGTCCACACGAGGTTACTATACGGAAATGGCAAACAAGCTAGCACTCGCGGTTGCATACTTAAAAAATACTCCAGAGCCGGCAAGCCTTGGTTCGGGGCAGACTCTGTGGGATACGACATTGATTGCAGTCGGAAGTGAGTTTACTCGAGTGGACAGAACTTTTAACGCGGACAATGGTGACGGAGGATCTCAAGGAATTTTGTTAATGGGCAAAAATGTTAAGGGTGGATATTACGGAAGTATCGAGCATCGACCTGGTGGAGACCAGATTTTACGCTACGGAGGTCTAGACCGAGATACGGGCCAAGCTCGTGCTCCGGGATCCATGAACCGTCCATCAGAAATTTATCATACGATTAACAGCTTGTTAGGAAATGCTGCTGACAATCAGCAAGTCTGGCACGGGATGAAGGCCTAGCTGGCCCTTGCCGGATCTCTCGGGGGCGAGAGAGAATAGATTTTTAGGGGGACGATTGAGAAATAATAAAAATTGGCAGATCCGTTTGCCTGTCTATTCAACTTTATTGATTCTTAATTTTTTAACTTCAGCTTGTTTTTTCTCTACACCATTTAAACCGGGAAACACGGAGCTAAGTTCAACGACCAAAAAATCAGACCCAACAGCAGTGGACTATCAAGCCGCACATCGCAGAGCGAGTTTAAAATTCATAAAAAGATCTCCACCAAGCGAAGAAGTTGATCAAATTCAGGATATGGAAAGCTACCGGGTCGCGATCCGTGCGATCGTCGATGATCCACAGTTTGTGACAACAATGAAAGAGTATCATCAAAAGTTTTTTAATATGTCTGGAACAGAAGGCGGAATCAATTATGATGAGCCCGCAAATCTTGCAGCTTACCTGGTGCGAGAGAATGCCGACTTTAGAGACATCTTAAGGGCCACTCACTGTGTAAATAACGATTTGGCCTCGGTCCCTTGTAGCAGCTTTACCGGAAATGCCGGAATGGCTGCGACCAATGCTGCCGGGGTGGTGACAACAAGAGCATTTCTTAAAAAGTGGGATAGTCCCTTTAATTTTGTTCGAACCAACGAAATGTTAAAAGCCTTCGGCTGCCACGAGTATCCAGATTTGGCAGACCAAGGAATGACCGAACAAGAGGTTTCGGGATCTGTTCACACCTTTAACTGTGTTAACTGTGATCCAAGTTGTTATTCTTGTCACAACAATATGAATCCACGCGCGAGTCTTTTTTATACCTTTGATTTTAACGGAAATTTTAATTTAAATCCTACGAATGCATTGGCGACCAAGCGAGATACAGGGGATCGTTCTGAAATCTCTGATCTTCTTGTAGATGGAGCAAGCCCTCGTTTTAATGGACAAATGGTCAGCACGCTGAGGGACTACGCCTTGGCACTTGCCGAAACTCCAAAATTTAGTCGTTGTCTTTCTCGACGTATGACTCTGTTCTCGATCGGTGGAGAAACCGATGCAATCCTTCCCTCTGAGTTTGGATTCGTAGAGCAGCTTTTAGTCGATCAAAATTATAGAATTAAAGATTTTATTTTTGAGCTTTTAACCAGACCCGAATACGTGGCCCACTAAGTTTAAATCAGGTGAGGACAAAAAATTGAGAAAGCTAAGAGTTCAAATCTTGATACCTGCTGTGGCGCTAGTCGTTCTTCTGTCCTACCAAGCCTGCGGAATTTTTAAAGGTTTTGATGCCAACAACAATGGAAGTATGGGGGTTGGATTGGCCTCATTAGGTGATGGGGGCTATATATTCTCAAAAAGCCCTCTCTCCGCGCTTGGTGCAAACCGTCCGTTGACATTTACGTCCTTTCCCACCAGCTTTACTCGTTCGGTAAACCGAATTGTTGGTTGGGACCATCAGATGGCAGACGGAAACTACTGCGATCAATCTTCTGGAAACAATCCTTGGGAAGTTACGCTGACTTGTGAAAGTGCCGGCGAGCTGACACTTTATATGATTATCGAGTACATCGGTGGTGAAGAAGAAGTCTTTACAGCGCAGGTGACCTTATTGGAAGATCCGGATGATATTCCAACTCCAGTGGAGCCGCCTCCGCCTCCTCCTCCTCCAACCCCTTTAGATGGGCCAGCTCTTTATCAGCTTCACTGTGCGGGTTGCCACGGGAGTTTGGCCCAAACGGCTAAACCCAATCGAACGGCAAGTTCGATTACGGGCTCGATCAACCTGAATGTCGGGGGAATGGGCTCTTTGTCCTCATTATCTCAAGCAGAAATTCAGGCCATCGCCCAAGCCTTAGTTCGATAATAAAGATCTATTCATAATGGCTCAGTAATTTTCTGAGCCAGAATAAAAATTTGAAATTAAGAGACGGTAATCCCGCGAGCGGCGATCCAAGGAGCTTTGCGGCTTCCAAAATCAACCTGTTCTTTAGAAATACCAGTGATTTGATTCAAGATTTCAAAAATATTTCCAGAAATCATGACCTCAGAAACGGCGAACTGAATTTCTCCGTCTTTGACATAAAAACTATTTTTTGCAACCCCAGAAAAGTCACCGTTTGATCCGGGAGCTCCTCCAGAAATCCTGCCAAGCAAAAGCCCTTCTTTGATATTTCCAAGAAGCTCGCTTTTGGTTTTGTCTCCAGAACTAAACTGAAGATGGGCACAACTGCTGGGAGATCGAGCTTTTCCAACTTTTCGAGCTGAGTGGTCGTCCAGGGCAAAGTTTTTTAACACTCCATTTGCGATTAAACAAAAGTCGCTGCTTTGGTATCCGTCCGGAGTGACAAATTCTTTCCAGGTCGATCCTGCGTCCGTCGGCCGATTCCATAAACTGATCATGGGGCTAAGGACTTGCTGATCCATTTTGTCTTTAAGAAGGCTTGTTCCATCGATCAACTTAGGGCCTGTCAAGTGGGCGCCGAACATCCACCAAACTTCATTTAGCGAAGAGGGGGATATCAGTATTTCGCCCTTAAACTTGTGCCCGATGGGTTTGTGATTTAGTTGTGCAGCACTTTCTAGAATTTGATCTCGGACCAGGCCGGAGTCGTGAAAAGCCTTTGCCAGATCTAGAGAACTCAACTGAGTGTAATTAAAGGAGGTGGTTTTGCCATTATCCTTACTTGCGAACATGGTTCCGAAACCATATCCACCTTCTTTTTTGTGGAACTCAATTCCTTTTGTATTTACCAGGACACTTCTTGAGATGTTGTATTCAACGACGGCGGTCTCGATGATCGTTTTTGGGGAATTTTCTTTAGCCCAATTTTTAAACTCCATTAAGCGCTCAAACATCAGGTCTTGATTTGGAGCCATGGGGCCCGACTGAAATTCGTTTTTTGGCTGTTTGTCGGCAAGGGCTCGAGCTGGATCCTCGGGAGAAGACTGACACTGTTCGGTGAGTTGGTTTGCTGCAGTCTCTAAGTCATCATCAGAAATCTGGTTGATGCTTAGGCTTGAATAACGCCCATTAAAAATCGCTTTTAGATTAAGATCTTGTTTGGTCAGAGTGCGAAACAGACTTAGCTTCCCACCTTCAATGCTTAACTCGTGCTTTTCGCTTTCAGAAAACTGAATTTGAGAGTCACTCGCACCTTTTGATTTTAACAATTTCATTAGTTTTTCTGCGACTTCAAGCATCTTATTGTCCTCCAATATGAATGCGGCACTGGATTGCGGGCCCGGCCATTCCAACCGGCATAATTTGTTTTTTGCCGCAATATCCTGCGGACTCCCAAGCAAAATCATCAGAAACAGCCTTCACCGACTTCAACATATCGAAAGCGACTCCAGAGATGGTGGTGTCTCGAATGGCCCGTCCGAGCTTTCCATTTTTAATTTCGTATCCCATTGCAACTCCAAACATAAATTCGCTTGTCGTATCGGCCTGTCCATTTGCCGGGCTTTTAAGGTAATAGCCCTTCTCAATCGACGAGATCATGTCTGAGATTTTAGACTTTCCGGGAAGAATGGCCGTATTGCGCATACGGATCAGGGGTTCATCAAAAAAATCGAAAGCTCGAGCATGGCCCCGGCTTTCAGACTCGAAGTGGTCCGCGGTCTCGCGGTTGTGCATAAAGGTCTTAAGCACACCATTTTCGATAATCACACTGTCTTTAGTTTCGGTCCCCTCGTCGTCGATGTAAACCGGGACGGGGCAGGTTTCCCCAAGGGCTGTATGGGCAAAATCCACCAAAGAGACTAAGGGACTTGCGACGACAGAATTTAAAAGTTCTCCAGCGACGGAGCCCCCGAGGACTAGATCGGCCTCAGTTGTATGCCCAATCGCCTCGTGAGCAAGGATGCCTGCTAGATCAGGATCTAAAATCACCTCATGATTTCCCGCTTCTGCTTGAGTCCCTTCGGCTTTCTTCAATAGATCTTCATGCAGAAGGTCGATTTTTGAATACAGAGTTTCGGGTTGAGTGAATTGATCCTGGAATTGGCCAAGGCCTCCAAAGGACTTCTGCAGAGAAACGGGACCGGCCGGACTTGGAGCGGTTAGCTGAATGACAATATGGGTTCGCGGAGTGTAGCTATAGGCTTCGGATCCAAATGAAGTGAATAGGTTTTTTTCCATATCAATCGCCCGAAGAGAGACCGTACGGCTGAGCAGCTTGGGGTAAGTTGTTTCGATGTAAGAGTCCAGGGCTTTTAAAAAGTCGAGAAGCTGTTGAGTCTTCCAAGCCGGTTTTCCAGGCCGGAGATCGAAATTTTTAACGAAGGGATTTACGGTCTTCAGGCGTCCATGACTCAGATTTTTTTGGCTGAGAAAGTCTGCGTTTTTGCGTGCGGCAGAGATCGTCTTTTCGATCTTTAGGGGGCTGACTTCGGAGTCCGAAGCAAAGCCCCATGCACCTTTTTCGAAAAACCTTGCCGAGATTCCGCTTTTTCTTTGAACTTCATTTCGAACAAGTTCACCTTTTTGCAGGCTTAGGTTTGTGTTGTGATTTTGATGCCAGCGCAGCTCGCCTTGGCCTTCAATATGTTTGCCGTAAGTTTTAAGTTCCATCTGAGATGCCCCCTTGAAAGCTTGTCTGCCAGATCTAGCAGCAGAAGGGGCTTTGGGTCCAGCCGCAAAGCAGCTCGTCGCAGAGCAAACTTCTCGCTCTTCTTCTTGGCCTGTGCTATCTGGCACCTGAACTGCAACGACTAGGCATTAACGAGCGCCAGAACTAGGAGAAGTTGAGTGATGACAAGGTTTTCAAGGTTTACGGCATTTTTAGGCCTAGTAAGTTTTACCCTTTTGTTCACGGTTTTCGCAGCCTATGGGGTGGAGCCAGAATATCTCTATAGCACCCCGAATATCCAGATTCGCAAGGTCGATAGTAACCTGATTGAGGTTAAGATGCGGGTTGAGATTGATCACAATACCCACACAAAATTTGAAGCCGGCGACTTGGTCTACCGAATTGTCCGAAATGATTTGGGCTTAATGACGAGCTTTAAGGTCCTCAAAGATCGCGACTTGCGCCGACAAAAGCCGGCAGATGGGCTAACAGGAGAGGACTATTTTGGAGAATCTGAAGGAGAAGGTTATATTGAGGACTCTTGGAATATAGTTTTTCGTCTAGAGCATCGATATATTTTGGGCAAGCGCCTAGCTACGTTAATCGAGCGCTTAGAAAACTCCAGTGGCGGATATTGTGTTCCACTTCTTAGTTCTGCGAAGACCTTGGTGAGTGCTCCCGAGCGAGGGGGACGACTTCCTCCAATAGATCCCACAGGAATGTAAAGGCGTCGCCATTTGAAAAAGCTACTCCGTGGAATTTCAGATTATAGGAAGCGAGTCCGGCCCCTGACCAGAGAGACTTTTGCTCGGCTAGCTTTGGGCCAGTCTCCCGATGCACTCTTGGTGACTTGTTCAGACTCTCGAGTGGCGCCGAATATTTTTTCGTCGACGGAACCGGGGGATCTTTTTGTTGTGCGCAATGTGGGAAACCTGATTCCTCCTTGCTGCGGTCCCTCGAGACCGGGTCATGATGCATCTGAAGCCGCTGCACTAGAGTTTGCGGTTCGGGTGTTAAAGGTTTCCAACATTATCATTTGTGGGCATTCAGAATGTGGCGCCATGCAGGCTCTTTTGTCTGGACGTTCGGACCTTCCAGAGCTTCGATCCTGGTTGACGCATGGACAAATGTCTTTAGAGACCTTTCATAAAGATGGACCACTGAACCCCAATTTATCTCTTCATAATCAACTGTCCCAAGTGAATGTTCTGAAGCAAGTCGAGCATTTGCTAAGCCACCCTTCTGTCGAAGACGCGGTGAAGAACGGAAAACTGAGGATTCATCCCTGGTGGTTTGATATTGCCAATGCCGATCTTCATGCCTTCGTCAAAAGTTCGGGACAGTTTGAATTGATGGACGAAGCCTTAATCGAAAATCTTATTGCAGAAATTGGGGCTTAGTTTTTTGGCCACCTCAGCGGTAGATTTTTTTTCTTCACAAGAGATCTGTCACGGTTACCTGGCGCCAGACGGCTTTGCTAAGGAACTAAAATCCGAGCTTAAAGGCCCAATTTTTGAGTGCGACCACCTTTTAATTTGTCCTGGGGAAGTTCAGCGAGTCAGTTGGATTCAAAATATATTTTTTGATCTAAAGCTTCAAAAAATTCAGTCGATCAAAGACGGGGCAAATGTCCTAAGAGGAATTCAAAGAAATTGGGCGCATTATTCTTTTTTAGAGCATCGTAGGGCCCAATTGCTTCAGGAGGCTCTTCCAAAAATTAGCAATAAACCAATCGATTTTTTAAGTCCTTTGCCCAAAGCTCCTATGGGGGGCTGGACCCTCTTGGAGCGAGATCTGATGGCTTATAGTCCCAAATGTTTAAGTCCATTCCCGATGGGCGAAATTCATTTTAAGGAAGATAAAATAAACCCTCCCTCAAGAGCCTATCTAAAACTTTGGGAGCTTTTCACTAGTAAAGAGTTTTCGCCAAAGGCTGGAGAAGTTTGTTTAGATCTTGGCGCGTCCCCCGGTGGATGGACTTGGGTTCTTGCTCAGTTAAAGACACAAGTTTTAAGCGTAGATAAAGCGGAGCTAGATCCTCGCTTAATGTCCCAGCCGAATGTGAAGTTTATAAAAGAGAGTGCCTTTGGCCTAAGGCCAGAGACCTTTCAGCCTGTGGATTGGCTGTTTTCGGACATTATCTGTTATCCGGACCGTCTTTTAAAGCTGGTTGAAAATTGGCTTGGAAGCGGGAAGGTAAAAAATCTGGTGTGCACCATTAAATTTCAGGGAGAAACCGATCATCAGGTTTTAAACGAGTTCCTAAAAATTCCAGGCTCTGAAGCCTGCCATTTGTTTCATAATAAACACGAGCTGATGTTTTTTGTCCTTGATCAAAAATTAAGGTCCGAGTAATCCAAAGGATCTGATTTTGGGGTCTTCTGGGGGGCAATTATGTTAGGTTTTTTATTTTCTTTGGTTTTTTCATTCTTTTTGTTTTTAGCTTCTGCAGAAGTTCCAAATCTTCCGCCATCTCCTTGTTACGGTGGATGTAATGCCGAAATGGAAGATATTCTTAAGCAATTCGAAACCCATACTCATCCGGTGCAACTAAGCCCGGGCCTCTACAGTGGAGAGTGTCGATACCTAAGTGTCGACTACGATCCAGATCATACCCATTATTCGGTGGTCATGTTGGATCGTCTTCTTAGCGGAGAAATATATTTCTCTACGATCTTTGGATTCTTTTTCGAGCCGAACCCCTTCGAGACTTGGAGTTTAGAACAAGCGCGCCTTGAAATGAGTCCGACTTGGAAAGAGATTGGCAAGTTAACTGAAATCGAAAATTCTAGCCGGGTCGCAGTTCTATATCCCGAAAGCCCTCCTTATATATATTGGATGAGGCAAAACCCAGTTTCAGGGGATATCTATTATATTGCCTATCTCGGTGGGGCCTATTTAAGAGCCTTTTGTCGGCTAAAAAGTCACACTCAAGACTAAAGTCTTCACGTCCCATCTTTTCGCTCAAAAAATAAATGGTCCAAAGGTCTAGTTTTAGGCGTGCGATTAATCTCGCCTCATTAAAGCTCCGAAATGACACATATGGAACCTTGGAGCAAACGCCATGATTAAATATTATTGGGTACTTAGGATAATAAAAGTGATTTTATTTACATCACTTCCGCTGCTTTTGTCATCCTGCATGATGAGCCCTACTAAACCTCAGCTTAATGTGGTTTCAGATCCGCCCGGTGCTGAAGTCTCTTTAATTCTGCGCGGAGGGGTCATTCAAAAACTTGGACCCACACCTTTGATCGTGGATGAAGCCACACTGTCACGCGCAGAGAATTCTGTTCTTCGTTTGAGACTCGAAAAGGTTGGTTACGAAGTTGAAAGTCTTTTTCTAGATCTTGTTAGCGGTAAAGTTTTGGGTGAGGTCAACGTCAAGATGAATGCTTCTGTCGACTGGAAGCAGGCCTATGTGGATCCTGCGGCAAAACGCTATCTTGAAGATGTTGCAAACTTGACGGCAGAAATTCAGGGCGCCTTGATGCGAAACGATTCGGTCCGCGCCGAACAACAGGCCCGTACACTTGTGACAAGGTACCCGAATCTAGCGGTAGGCTGGACCCTTCTTGGAAACGTCTTCTACCTTCAGAATCGACGAAGCGAAGCACTAGAGTCTTATAATAAATCTTTAAGTCTGGATCCCGCGAATACGGAAACCAAGCGCGTGATCGACAGAATGATGAAGATGTAAAAGGGGCTATGAAGTTATGACACATTTATTTGGATTTTTACTGGCGATCGGACTGTTAAAGGCGGCGTCACTGATTCTGAAGCTTGAATCCAACTTTTATTTGGATGAAGTCGCAGCCATCATGGTTATCGGCGGCACTCTTTGTGCGGCGATCATTACCTACCCAATGTCGGATTTGGGAAAGATGCTTATGGCCTTCGTTAGGATCGCGAAGAAGAACCCAGAGAATAGAGAATTTACCGTGCGCCAACTTGTTGAGTTGTCTCAGGCGGCTCAGGCCTCTCGTTCGGCTTTGACTGAGGTTTCTCAAAGCCCGGGACTGAATCCATTTTTGAAAGACGGCATTGATTTGATTCTTTCTGGATTTAGTAAAAATGATCTTGAAGATATCATGGCTGAGCGTCTTTATCGTGACCGCGAAAGAGAAGAAGTCTACGGAAATATTTTACGAACTCTTTCGAAGTATCCACCGGCCTTCGGACTGGTTGGAACTGTTTTGGGTCTAGTTTCAGTTATGAAATCGGTTTCCGCCGGGGCCAGTGCCGCTGAGATCGGTGTGAATATGGCTCTTGCACTTGTGGCCACATTTTACGGATTAATTTTTGCCAACTTTGTTTTAGTTCCGATGAGTGAGAATTTATTCAATAAGTCGAGTGTCAATATGACTCACCGAGAGTTGATGCTAGAAGGTCTTTTGATGATTCACGAAAAAACTTCGCCGATTGTCATTCAAGAGAAGTTGAATTCGTACCTGCCGCCTTTAAAACGAAAAGATTATGTCGGGTTGAATGCTAGAAGTGAGGAGATGGCCGCTTGAAGAATCGTGCGAGTCGTACATCAGATCGTAAACTTCGTTTTCGACGAAGTTCGCATCCTGCTGAGGGGGATCATAACTCCAACTGGGCGATTTCTTATGGCGATATGATTACGCTGCTTCTTGCCTTTTTCGTTCTCTTCTTTAGCGTGGATGCTCGAAAGACAGAAGTTGATAATTTGCATCTGATGATTTCAGAAGAGTTTAATAAACATCTAGCGAATCAAGACAAACTAATCTCTAAGACGGTTTGGGGTGCTTCAGGATCTAAAACTGAGGGAAGTTTTGCCGGAATGCAAAACGAGCTTGCAGAGCTTTTTGAAGTGAAGTCCACAGTGCAGGGAAATAAACTGGTTGTTGAGTTTCCGAATATCAGTTTTTTTGGTTCAGCCGATTATAAGTTGACTCCGGATGGGACGAAAGCTCTGCAAAGATTTGCGGGACTCTTTCAAAATTTTTCTGGACGCATGCGTTTAATCGTTCGGGGATATACCGACAATCGTCCCTTAAAGTCGCGGTCGAACTTCTTCTTAAGTGACAATATTGAGCTTTCGGCCTTTAGAGCCATTTCTGCCCTTAGAGTGCTAGAAAAGTCGGGAATTCCCTTTCATGTAATGCGAATCGGTGGCTACGGAGAATCGGATAAATCGGGCGAAAGAAGTCCAGCCAATGTTCAAGCTCAAGATAGAAAAATTGTTTTGGTCGTCGAGCCCCTGGATCAGACAGAACGGGGTGTTCCAGATAGCCAATGGTCACGTGTGAAGCAAGAAGTCCCGAAAACCGGGGAGGAACAATGAGATCCAAATCATTAATCTATGTCGTCTTTGGACTGCTGCTGTCTTTCAGCATTATGTCTTTTAGTCGGGTGGCCGAAGCCAACCGGGTGATTGAGATCGAAGAATACTACCAAGGAAAGATTCGAGAGATTCTCGAAACCCGATTTCCAAGTAAGCCATTTTCAGTAGCTTTGACCGTCGATACGGGTCGAAGAGAGTTGACTCGAAGAGAAGCTTCTCCAAAAGACAATCAGGGGCCAAACCTTCCCTTTTGGTACGAAGATAGTGATGAGAAAGAAATTTGGGATCGCATGGATGTGCCGCTTGGAACATTAATTCAACAGGTACGAAGTGTTGCGATCTCGATCAAACTTGATGCCAGCTTAAACAAAGAAGAAGTGGCAGAGATTCAGGCGGCAATTACTCAAAATCTTCGTCTAGATCCCGCCGTAGACAAAGTTGAAATTCTACAGATGAGTTGGACGGATCAGGAAAAGTTTAGAGACTGGCGCATTCTTAGTGGCTTGTTTGCTATCGCCTTTCTGTTGATAGCGGTTTATTCGTATATCGTTGCAAAAGTTAGCATTGGGGCCCTGATTAAGGGACTTTCAAAACCCATTGCAGACATTGGTCAAAGCACCAAGCGCTTTGCAAGCAGTGCACTGGGGATGGCCTCGGATGCTTCAAGCGGCAAAAAGATTGGAGCGGATCAGTCCTCCGGCCTAGATGGAGAACACCTTGTTGATATTAACCTTCACGAAATTCGACAAAATGCCCTTGAGCTTTTAGAGCGTAATATGTCCCTTTTTAAAGAGCCAGATGCGGAATTCTTAGAATTTCTAGAGAGAAAGGGAAATATAGACCCTTCGGCAGTTGGCTCGGTTCTGGCCGAGCTTGAGCAGTCGGTTCTGGTGAACCTTTTTAAATACGGACAAGGAGAGTGGTGGTATAAAGCCATTGCTCATCCGACTCCGCTTACGGCGAAGTCTTTATCGGTTATTGGACAGATTGACCGCTTAAGAGTGCGACGCCACTTTTCGGAGAAAAATGATCAGACAGCAAATACTCCAGAGACCAAAGAGTTTAGTTTGGTTCTTGGGCGACTCACTTTCGAGCAAGTCAAAGAGTGTTTTAAGGGTGTTGGAATTGAAAAAGCCTTCGCCATGCTTCGACTTCTGCCAAGTGAGCGCTGCTTAGCCCATGCAAAAAAATTATTTCCCGGTCAGTGGGGAGCCTTTTTAAATAAAGACTACCAGCCAGAGCCTTTGGACACAAAATTGATGAAAGAAGTTTTGCAGATGGCCTTGTGGCAAAAACCTCTTCGGGTGGATAGCGACATTCAAGAATTCTTCAAAGATTTAGATCTTGTGGATTATTTAGATTTGGCGAGTCCTAGAGATGAAGAAGAGTTTTATGTCGCACTTCCGAAAGAGTCTCGCATTCTGCAGAACCGTTATCCCTTCTTCAAGTTGATCGAGGCAGATAAAAAAATCTTATCAACAGTAGCAGGTCAATTTTCTCCAAGGGACTGGGCCTACGCCGTTTTGACTTGTGATGCAAGTGACAGACGAGCTCTTTTAGAGAAAGTTCCGGATAAAATGAGATTTCAGATTGTGGGAATTTTGAAAGAGCTTCAAGCCTCGGGAGAAAATTTTGATTCTCAAATCCGCATAAGTCGACGAGCCATTGTGGATGCCTATCAGTCTGAAGAGCAAAGGACAAAAATTTTAGCAGGACTTGAAGCGGAAACACCTACGGAAATCAGCAGTGAAAAAACATCAGAAGAGGATTCCGAGATTGAAAGACCTGCGGCTTAAACTTTTATTTGTTTTTCTCAGCTTTTGGGGATTGGACTCTCGCGCGCAGGGTCTTATTGATAATGTTTCGGTCCTTGCAAGCACCGGATTTTATTCGATCTCGGGCACGGTCCAGGGGCGAAATCGCTCGGTGTCTGGAATTGGCGCCCATGGCGTGTTTTTAGAGGGAACATTTAAAAATCATTACAAAGTTTTTGGTGGACTGAGCATGTTAATCAGTCAGGGGCTAACTGGAGATACGGCAATGGGTTTTGACCTCGGGATTAAGTATTACCACTGGTCTCGATCGGGCCCAAGATCTGATCAGATTGGAAACATCAGTATCCAAATGCAAGATATTTGGCGCCCGTATTTGGGCTTTGCACTTAGAAATCGGGAATTTTTCTCGGTGCTATCTTCAAAGTATGTCGGGATGGGTGTTCTGGGCGGAGTGGATTACACTTATTCAAAAAATGTTTTCTTAAATGCAGAGTTTCGTATTGATCAAATGCTCGGAAGCGGCGACGCCTCCTTGATGTTTATGACCGGAGTTATTGGGCTTGGATTAAATCTGAAGTAGGACTGTTTTGAGACAAATGTGTCTCACTTTTGGAATTATCTGTCAGACCTTTAGAGAGGTCTAGAAATTCCGATAAGTTATAGTAAGGAAAGTGACAAAATGACGGGCCGTAAATTTGCAAGTTTTTTCCTGCAGGTGGTTTTGGGGCTCAGCCTTGCCTTTCTTTCTGGTTGCTTTGGATCAGACGGAGGATTCGACGAGCTGTCTAGCGGAAACGTCGACAATATCGACGAGCTGACTTTAGATAGTGTGTCTCCGGATGTTGAAAGTCTTGTCTTAGAAATCGGTCAAACCCAAACATTTTTTGTTTCTGCCAGGGCTCCAACCGGACGGCTTTTAACCTATAACTGGAATCTAGATGGAGCCTTTACGGGTCAAGTTGGGGCCAGCTATAGTTTGGTTGCAAGCTCTGGAAATATTGGAAGCCGCATCGTCGAGGCAAGAATTTCTGATGGTATCGTCACGAAAACTAGAAGCTGGACGGTGAAGGTCAACGGGCCTCCGACTTTGACCAAAGTGACCGAAGGGACCCCAAAAGTATCTGTCGGATCCCAGTTGACAATTTCGACAACGGGCGCGGATCCTAACGGAGACACTCTTTCTTATACCTGGCTTTTAAATGGAGTCGCATCTGCTCACCTTGTGGGATCTGGATCTAGTGCTGTCTTAACCGGTCACGATTCGATTGTTGGTCAAGTCAATATATCGGCGACAGTTTCGGATGGAACAGCATCGGCACAGGTGACCTGGGTTGCGGAAATCAACCACTTCCCGAACGAATGTAATGCCTTGGCAACGGGTAACATCTGTACCTACGCGGGCAGTCCTTCAGTCGGAGACGGATTAAACCCTCTTGATCCTGGAGAGCTTGAGTTAAAAATTTCTCCGATTGCACAGGCGCAGGATAGCTTAGGAAATCTTTATTTAGCGGACTGGCAGAGTAATATCGTGTGGTACTGGAACAAAACTGCGAATCCGATTACTCGTCATACAGTCCTTGTTCCTGCAAATACAATCAAAGTTATTGCAGGTACGGGAGAAACGGGGACTGGACCGGATGGAGTTGCATTGCAAAGCGCACTGAACGGTCCGAGGGGCCTTTATTACGATAATACGAGTCAGAGATTGTTTATTGCGGAGTGGGGTTCGAACCGAGTGCGTTATGTTGACTCGAGTGGATTTATTTCTACTGGAATGGGGGGGGGAGCTTCCCATGTCAATGGAGCCTCTGCCTTTACTCATTCCTGCGCGAATCCTGTGGGACTCGCATTTTGGAATGACAATTTGTATGTGGCTTGCCGAGAGAGTCATCGGGTTAAGCGATGGGATCTGACGACAGATCTGGCCTATACGGTCTATGGAAATGGAGCCAATAATTTTAATAACGTTCCGGGGCTTGCAACGGGAGGAACGATCCAGGGTGGTCGACCCAATTCTCTTTTTATCGATGCGGATGGAGTTTATATCTCCCATCGAGAGAATCATCGGATTACTTTTATTAACCACTCTGGGTCGGCCAAAACTTTTTGGGCCGATACGAGTCTTTTGACTGTACCCAATGGCCATGTTGCCATCATCGCGGGAACCGGTGCCAATGGAAGTTCGAATGACTCCGTTCCGACCGCGGGACAAATTGGTCAGCCAACAGGCATTGTCGTCAAATCGAATCTTATTTATTTTACAAAACTAGAGGGAAATGCGGATCACCTGTGGGTTGCAAACAACTCTGGCTCTGATTACACACTTTCGGGAGTTACCGTTCAAAGCGGAAGAATGAGAATTTTTTCGAATACCGGAGGGGCGGGTTATAATGGCTCGGGCCTGAATATATCAGCCTCGAGGATCAATGATACTTATTGGTTGTCTGAGGACGTATTAAATCCAAATAAACTGATTTTCTCTGATTTTACCAACAATCTGTTGAGAGAATTTAACTTAACAACTGGCAAGCTAGATGATTTAGCCGGTTCGACAAAGCGAAGATTTGGATTCTTCGGAGATACCTCAAAGCCAACTCTTCAACATCTTTTTGAGCGAGTGACGGGTGTCGTATTTGACAGTGTGAATCGGATTCTCTTTTTTGCAGATTCAATCAATTGTCGAATTCGTGCTGCAGACCCTTATGGAAACATTGAAACTGCACTAGCAAGAGGATGTAATGATCCAACGATTGACAACGATGTTCCATCCAATTCTTATTTAAGGATCAACTGGACCAACAATGACAATTGGATGGCTGGATTAAATCTTTTGCCCAATGGATCTTTGCTCGTCGCTAATGGAAATTCGAACAATATAAGAATGTGGAATCGGAGCACAACTTCGGATACATTTTATGGAACTTATATTCAATCGGATCGAGTTTCGAATATAGCAGGAGACTATCTGACCTCAGGAAACGGGGCTGACGGAGACGCGACCTCGGTTGCGATGAACAATCCCATGGGCGTGGTTTATAATTCTCAAGACCAAAAAATTTATATTGCAGACAGTTACAACCATTGTATTCGGGCCTTAGATTCCTCTGGAAATCTAGCCGAGGTTTTGGGAAATTGTGGGACTTCAGGAAATTCTATTGGCGCTTCGGTTGCCGCAGCATCACTAGAGATGAACACTCCCTCGGGTATTGCGGTCGACTCATTGGGTAATTTGGTGATTGCGGACCGGGCCAATCACAAAATCAGATATTGGAACCGTACAGCTTCTGCGGTCACGTTTGGACTTATCTCGGTACCAGCTGGACATGTGGGGACAATTGCTTGCGTCAACGGAGGGGCTGGAAGTCATTCGGAGTCTATTCTTGCGACATCTTCAATTTGTAGCAGCCCGACAGGTGTCGCGATCAATGACGACTACGTTTGTTACTCAAACTATGGTCTTCACAACGTTAGATGTATCTATCGAACGGGCGCAAACGCTGGGCGAGTCGAAACCATGGCGGGATATCCCTCAGCTTCCGCTCGGGCTGGATCCCCTGTGGGCTTTGAGCAAGAGGGAATTCTTGGCCGAAATGCGACTTTAAATTCTCCAACGGATTTAAGTTTTGATTCCAACGGTGATCTTTATATTGCCGATATGCTCAACCATGTCGTAAGAAAATTAAAACTTTCGCAGTAGAAAATTGTCAAGATATTCTCCAGGCCAGTCTCAATTCAATACAAAACTAAAAATCCCAATGTGATAAAAGTCACATTTTTCCTAAGACTTATCTGACTCAGGTCCGATGTGCCTTTATGGGGGCGAGCTTGAATCAGCGCAATATTTTTAACACCATATTATTCTCGATTGTGCTTTTGTTTTTGTCGGGTTGCCTAGGCGGACAAGACGATGGTTCTTTTTCTGATTTGATTAATGGTGACGTTGAAGATATTAATGAACTGACTCTGGATAGTGTTTCTCCTGATGTCGAAGCTCTTGTTCTAGAGCTAAATCAAAACCAGACATTTTTTGTTTCCGCTCGTGCCCCTACCGGAAGAGTCTTAAGTTATAGTTGGTTTGTGAATGGAATAGATCAAGGCATCGGTCAGTCCGCATTTAGTTTTTTGGGGGATGCCAGCAATATTGGAAATAGGTCTGTAGAAGTCCGAGTTTCTGACGGGCTTGTTACGAAAACAAAATCCTGGGCGGTTAAGGTGAATGGACCCCCGAGTTTGACAGCTGTGACATTGGGGACTCCTAAGGTTTCAGTTGGATCCACCATCAATATTTCAGCCACAGGTTCTGATCCAAACGGGGATGATCTTTCCTATACCTGGACATTAAATGGAGTTTCTTCTTCCTATTTGGTGGGAAGCGGCTCTACGGCTGTTCTTACGGGCCATGAATCCATTGTGGGATCTATAAATATCGCAGCTCAAGTTTCTGACGGAAGTGCGACAGCTGAAGTTCTTTGGACCGCAGAGGTCAATCATTTTCCAAATGCATGCAATGGTCTTAGTCAGGGCCAGATCTGCACCTATGCCGGAAGCCCGAGCATTGGAGATGGAGAGGATCCTCTAAATACAAATTTGGATTTAAAGATTCGACCGATTGCTCAGACCCAAGATGATTTGGGAAACTTTTTTATAGCGGACGATTCGAGCAATGTTATTTTTTATTGGAACAAAACCGCAAGTGCGGTCTCGAGACTGGGTGTGACGGTGCCAGCCAATCAAATTAAAGTTGTGGCCGGAACGGGAGAAGAAGGAACTGGTGCGGATGGAATTGCCCTCGAATCCGCGATCAATAATCCTCGAGGATTGGCATACGATCCTTCAAGCCAAAGACTCTACATATCTGAATATAGTTCGAGCCGGGTGCGCTACGTCGATAGTAGTGGATTTATTTATACCGGAATGGGTGGGGGAAGTTCCCAGGTTAATGGTGCCGCAGCCTTTACTCATGGCTGTAGCAATCCGGCGGGCATTGCTCTATATAATGATTCACTTTATGTCGCCTGCCGAAATCATCACCGCGTGAAGCGTTGGGATCTTAGCACGGATCTGGCCTACACAGTGTTTGGTACTGGTGGAGGCAATTTCAATAATATGGGGGGAGTCGCTACTTCTGCGGGAGCGAGTCGAGCCTATCATGTGTTCGTTAACTCAGACGGAATTTATGTCTCTCACCTGGAAACCCACCGGGTCACTTTTGTAAATCACTCTGGAGCGGCGAAGACCTTTTGGTCGGCGACAAGCCCGCGTACGATCGATGATGGAGATGTTCATTTTATTGCAGGAACTGGAACCAACAATGATACCGAAAATGCGGTGCCCACAAGTGCCCATATCGGAGAGCCGACGAGCCTAGTCGTTCACGGAGACCTCATTATTCAATCTCGAAGACGAGGGAGTCGAGATGCGATCTACATTATGAATAACTCCGCAAGCCCCTATTCAATTGGTGGTGTGACAGTTGCTGCCGGACAGATTCGTCGGATTACGAGTTCTGCAAATGCGGGGTATAACGGAAGTGGATTAAACTCAAGTCTGACTCGAATCAACGAGCCCTATTCGCTTTCAATAGATCCATTAGATGCGAACTTGATTCATTTTTCTTCCTATAACAATTTCCGTTTGAGGACTTTGTCTTTGGCGAGCGGACAAATCGCGGATCTAGTGGGTTCGGGGAAGTTGAGAAACGGATTTTATGGGGATACCAGCAAGCCCAGCCTGGAACATCTGTTCAACTCAGTTCATGGTGTTGCCTTTGATAGTCAATCCCGAGAATTGTTTTTCGCAGACGGTGCAAATTGTCGAGTCCGAAGAGTCAACGCTTTCGGGGAAATTGACACAATTGTCAGCAGAGGCTGTGGGGACCCTACGATTGACAATGATATTCCGTCGAATGCCTACTTGAGGAATAATTTTAATACAACGAATGCGACGATTGCCGCACTTGGTTTGTTAAGTGATAGAAGTCTTGTGATTGGAAATCCTTACTCACATAATATTCGAGTTTGGAATAGAACCTCGATTGGTCAGATTTATTTTAATACATACCTTCAGGGAGACCGAGTTTCGAATATTGCGGGAAACTATTTGGCTTCTGGAAATGGTGGTGATGGGCCAGCGACTGGGATTTCAATGCTTTATTCCACCTCTGCGAAGTACAACTCCAATGACGGAAAGCTTTATATCGTGGATTCTAAAAATCATTGTATTCGTGCTCTTGATTCTTCCGGCGAGTTGACTCAAGTCCTTGGTGTATGTGGAACAGCTGGAAATTCGAGCGGAAGTCAGGTTGCTGTCGGATCTTTAGAGTTGAATACTCCAACGGATATTGCCTTTGATGAGGCCGGAAATGTATATTTCACCGACCGCAGTAACCATAAAATTCGGGTTTGGAATCGAAGTGCTAGTGATTTGACGATTGGTCCTATTTCGGTCAGTTCAGGATCGGTCGGAACAATTGCTTGTGTTAACGGCTCTGCAGGCAGTACTTCTGAAAACATTTTGTCCACATCAGCCTTGTGTAACCTGCCAACAGGCATTGCCATCAGCACGGACAGCATTTGTTTTACAAATTATGGTCAGCACAACGTTCGATGTATCAATCGAACTGGTGCAAACCCGGGGCGGATTAACACCTTTGCGGGCTATCCAGCGGCAAATGCAAGGGCCGGATCTCCTGTGGGTTTTGAGCAAGAAGGAGTCCAGGGGACCTCAGCGACCCTATATAATCCTTCGGCCTTAGCCTTTGATGACAATGGGGACCTATTCATTGCCGACACATCTAATCATATTGTCCGAAAACTGAAGATGAGCGCGGACTAAGACGAGCAGAACCCCTGCCTCCCTCGCGCCTAAGTTTAAAAATTGTGCCCAATTCTTTAGCCGATCTACGGAAGACAAGTTTTCAAGCCGGGGTTTCGGTGCTAAACATTTTCTAAAGTGAATCGTTATATCCTTTTCTCAATTTGTGTTCATTTACTTCTGGTCATTTTTTTAGTCCTCAGGCATTCCAGTCCTTTTGAGAATCCTCAGGTGGAAATTAGTCTGTTTGAAAGTGAAATTTCTGCGAATCCGAAGAACTCTCAAACCTCAGAGTCAAAAGCTAAGCCTCCTGCGCCACAAAAGTCCTTAGAACGGCCTGATAGAGACATCGGGCCAGCGGTTGGGTCAGCTGTGTCCGAGCAAGGCCAGGAGTCAGATGCCTCTGAGACTAAGAAGCCTTCCTTGGAGGGGGCCTTGGCGGCGAGTAGCGCGCTCTCAGTAGATCAAGTGTCAATTCTTCCTAAGGTGATAGTTCAGGAGCGGGCCGAATATCCAGAGTCCGCAAAACAAGCGCGTGTGGAGGGGGCCGTAAAGCTCTCTGTGATCATAGATACTTTGGGCCGAGTTCAGTCTGCCGAGGTTTTAGAGGGACCGGGCTTCGGCCTCGACGAGACCGCCCAAAGGGCTTTAATGAAATTTAAATTCAGTCCCGCAGAAAAAGATGGATCTAAAGTCCCTGTGAAAATCATATACGTGTACAGATTTCGACTTGAATCTAGATAAGAAATCCATCACTTTAGCGCCATGAAAAATTTAATCCTACTTTTCTTACTTCAGGTCTCACTTTTTGTTAACGCCCAGGTCTACGAGACCCTTATCGAAGCCACGGTTTTTAACTCTTCCTCAAAGGTTGTTTTGGATGAAAAAACGATTCGCGAGAGTAAAGCTCCAGATCTGATCTCATTGATTACAACTCAGGCAAATATCACATTATTTAATAACAACTTTCAGCCTCCTCAGCTGTTTATGCGTGGTGGAGATTCAAGTCACTTGATGTTTATCATCGACGGAGTTCCTGTTTACGACGTGACTTGGACTCAGCGGACTTTGAATCTAAACAGTTTAGATATTTCGAATGTGAAGCGAATTGAGATTCTTAAAGGGGGACAAACCGTTCTTCATGGCGGTCAGGCTCTAGTGGGTGTGATCAAAATTGACACTTTCGGGTCAGAATTAAAAGACCAGACTGCAGCCATTTTAACAGGGAGTCTTCCTGACGGAGATAAAGAAATTTTTTATGACCGAAGGTTGGGGGCTTCTTACGAAGCTAAAGTTGGCGAAAGTTCGGGAGCTAAGATTTCGGGTCGAGTGATGGAGCGTAAAAATGAATCTCCGATTTTAAATTCTACAAAATTTTATAATCAGTCTAACGGAAACCTGGACTTGGCCTTTGAAAAGCGTGGTCCTGTAAGTATTCAAATGCGTGGATTTTGGTTTAAGGATAAGTCGCTGAATCCGACAACTGTGAACAATATGGGGCAACAAAGCCTTGCAGACTCAGATGTCGAAAGGCAGGACGAACAAGGGGGAGCATCAGCCTCGTTTAAATTTGAGGAAGTTCTATTTCGCCCGCAGGTGGCTTTTTATACACAAAAAGGTTGGCGGTATTTTTTCTCAAGCCCAGATTCAGCCGATGTTGATGCGCGTTTTCGCTCGGGTCTTCACGGGACCTTGTTGAATTTAAATCTTTTTGAGTCTGAAAAAATTCGTTTGCGATCGGGTTTAAGTTATCAAAAAGAAGAGTTTTATCTAGATGACTCCACAGCGACTTTAAGTGTCAGTCCAAGAACTGCAGATCGCTTTGATGAAATTCTTGGAGCCTTCGCGCATCTTCAGTATCGGCCAATCGCACCGATCTTGTTTGAAGCGGGAACCCGGGTCGAAAAAGCGACAGATTTCTCGGAACAAAATAGCTATCAACTGGGTCTAACTCTTTTCGACAACACTCGTCTTGAATGGGTCACCGGTTACCGCCCGCCAGGAGCGGCCCAAAGATTTGGAATCTTCGAAAGCCCAGATTTGAAGCCAGAAACATCACAAACCTATTCTTTGACTCAAGATTTTAAAATTACAGAAAGGGGAGAGTTCTCGGTCACCCTATTTGAAACTTCGTTTAACGACTATATCGAAGCAAGATCCCTTGGTATGTGAGATTTGCAAAATCAAAATACCGCTCGAGTGAGAACCCAATTGATTGAGACCTCGGCAAGATTTGCGTTAACACCAATTCA
>CAYMDP010000033.1:0-31128 GCA_964389375.1 uncultured Pseudobdellovibrionaceae bacterium
ATGAATCGGTCGCTGAAATTTTTATTTCTATTTATCCCTTTGGTTTTTCTATCCTACTTTGCCTGGACTTTGCTGAATAAGACCCCCGAAGCATCGAAGGGTACACCTTTAAAAATCTTGTCCTATTCAACCTTCGCAAGCCGCTTTGGACCTGGACCCGATTTGATTCAAAACTTTAAGCAGGTATGCCACTGTGATGTAGAGCTGGATCACACGGATTCTTTTGGCCAACTTTTGCAAAAGTTAAAAACCGGAAAAAGCTATGACCTTGTCTTGGGCCTTGATCAAAATGATCTTATCGAGGCGAAGACAGATTTTCGTTGGCAGAGCCTGCCGGATTTGGACCGCTCTCGCTGGAGTCCAAAGGTTCAAGAATTTTTAGAGCCGGAGTTTTTTTTAATAGATTGGGCTCCTTTAAGTTTTATTTACAGGGTTTCAGAGGGGACTCCTCCAAAAAAGTTGGATGAATTTTTTAAGGCACAAAAAACTAAGTCTATCGCTTTAATGGACCCTCGCTTTAGCTCTCCGGGATTTGAATTTTTTCGTTGGATCGAATCTGTGAAAGCTTTGGCTGCAGAGGAATTTTTTAAAACAATCTCGCCGCAAATTCATTCGGTTTCTCCGAGTTGGTCTACGGCCTATGGCCTGTTTAAGTCGGGTCAGGCGCGCTTCGCGTTTTCCTATGTGACCTCTGCGGTCTATCACTGGAAAGAAGAACAAAACCGAGATTATCAGGCTGTGGTTTTTGAAGAGGGGCATCCAGTTTTAGTTGAATACGCCGGGATTCCAGAGGGGAGTCCGAACCCTAGTCTTGCCTCAGATTTTTTAATTTTCTTAAATCAGGCTGAAGCTCAAGAATTGATTATGCAAAAAAACTATATGTTTCCTCTTCACGAAGAGGTGCGGGCTAAGAGTCTTTTCGCGGAACTTCCAGATTTTCCGATGGTTAAAAGGACGGCATTTTCTGGGGATCGTTTAGAAAAAAGTCGAGAGTGGCTTCGCCAGATTCGGTTTAAGTCCGAATGAGAATTTTAAAGCTTGCGATTCTACTTTTGCTCTTCCTTCCATTTCTTTTGTGGTGGGATGGCTTAAAGAACATAGACCAAGTATTTAGTGAAGAACTCGCCAGTGCCATCCTTAGAACTTCTCTTCAAGCCTTTGTTAGCGCGGTCTTGTCTTTGGCTTTTGGGCTGATTGGGGCCATGGGGCTGGCGTCCATTTCGTCTAGAAAATTTCTAAGGTTCAGCGAAATCTTATTTCTGCTTCCTAATTTTATGCCGCCGCTCTTCTTATTGGTATCGGTCTTGTCTCTTTGGACGCATTTTTTGACTTTTCCTTACGGTTTTTGGGGCGTCGTTATTTTTCACGCATTGATCAATATGGGATTAGTTAGCGTGTTTTTATATCGAAGCTGGTCGTCCCGCTTTGGCGAGCTGATGGAATTAAGTTATGTGGAGGCCTGCTCACGTTGGCGTTTTTTGACAAAAGTCATATGGCCCTTGGGTCGGTCCGAATTGTCATTCTTGTTTTTGTTTGTCTTTTCTATATGTTTTACGAGTTTTGCAATTCCATTGATCGTAGGATCTGGGGGCGGGGAAACTCTAGAAGTTTTAATTTTTGAAAAACTCAGTCTTGGACGGGATCTTAAAGGAGCCTTTGCGATTGCTTTGGTTCAAAGTCTTTTTATTCTTTTGTTTTCATTTTTAATTCGGCCAAGCTTCACGAATTTAAAGTCGTCTCAATCTAGTCTTCCCCTTTTGTCCTGGTCCTTTGGTTTTTACCCCGTGGCTTTGGCTTCTGTTCTTTCATTTGCGGGACTTCTTCTGTTTAGCCTTGAAGGCTTCCATCAAGCTCAGGCCTTAAATTTGTTTGGATCGGAATTTAGGCAGGCTCTTTTGTGGAGCCTAGCTGTGGGCTTGGGTGTAGGCCTGCTCTTGCTGCTGCTCTTTGCTTTGTGGTTGGCCTCAGGAAAGCTTCAAATTGAAGACCGTCTGCTGCTTGGTTATGTCGCGCCAAGTGCGGCATTGGTCGGTTTTGTGATTCTTTTCTTAAGTCCTCAAGCCTCTGAGCTGGGACAGTACTTGAAACTCATTTTTGGTCTCGGTCTTATTTTGTTTCCAGCTTTGTTTCGCTTAAGCGGTCTAAGGCTTCTCGAGGATCTTCAGCGCCAAGTTCAGGTGGCAGAAGTTTTTGGAGCAAATTCGATTTTTATTTTTCGCCAGGTGATTTGGCCTCAGGTGATGGGCCCGGTGTGCCGACTTGCGGGTCTCGGAGCATTTTGGGCCTGCGGGGACTTTACCTATTCTGCGATCGTGACCGAAAGCGACTTTACTTTGGCCTTGCAGATTAAAAGTCTATTGTCCTTTTATCGTCTTGAGGCCGCTCTTCTTCTGATTTGGCCTTTGTTTGCAGTGGGAGTCTTGTGCTACAGCTTTTTTGGGGGATTGGCTTATGTCTTTAGTGCGCCATTTAGTTCGCGACACAGGTGATTTTAAAATTGATATTCCCGAGTGGACTCTTCCCGATCAGGGGATTGTCGCCCTTTGGGGGCCTTCTGGATCAGGAAAAACATCGGTGATGCGCATTCTTTTGGGCCTCGATCCCTGCCCGGGTCTGGAATGGATTTTTAAAGGTCAGGATTTAGCAAAGCTCCCCACTCCAAAACGAGAGCTTGGGGTTGTGTTTCAAAGTCTCGAGCTTTTTCCTCATCTATCGGCAGAAGATAATATTTGGTTTGGGGCTAGGGCCAGGGGTTACGAAGATGAAAAGGCAAAAAAACTTTTTAGTGAATTGGTCGAAACTTTAGGCTTGAAGGATCAGCTTCAGCAAAGGTCCGACACCCTTTCGGGCGGAGAAAGGCAAAGGGTGGCTTTAGCTCGCGCTTTAATGGTGCGCCCAAGAATGCTTTTTTTAGATGAGCCATTTTCGAGCTTGGATCAAACTCTAAAGTCCGAGGCCAGGGAGCTTTTAAAACAGGTTGTTGGAGCCCAATCCTTTCCAACTCTCTTGATTACTCACGACCCGCGAGATCTCGCCGAGCTTGCTTGTGAAGTCGTACAAATCCGAAATGGAAAACTTGTCTCAGCTTAATTTGATCATTGGCCTGCGCAATCGGCCTATTTCTAGCCAGGCCAAACCGCAGCGATTTTTTCTTTCGGAATAAAACTATTTTTAACCGCCGTATTCGCGCAGGCGGCAAACTCGGCTTCGGTGAACCCATGTCGGCTTCTTAAAAGCTCATATTCATTATTTAAATCGATATTAAAAATTCCCGGGTCATCCGAGTTGATCGTGACTAGAACCCCGGCTTCCATCAATTTTCGAAAGGGGTGTTTATCTCGATCGGGAATGGCATTCGTAAGCCAATTGCTGGTTGGGCAAAGCTCTAGGACCACACCTTTAGACTTTACGTACTCCATGGTCTCGGCGTCGCGATAGATCTGAACTCCGTGACCAATGCGTTGTGCGCCTAAATAATCAATAGCTTCTCGAACATAGCGAGGGGAATTCGGTACATCCGCTTCACCACTATGAACCGTAATGCCAAGTCCCGCTTCTCTTGCCCTTTTAAAAAACGGAGCAAAAGGTTTTGAATCAAAGCCCACTTCGTTGTCGGCCAGATCAAGACCTACAAAGCTGTCGCGGTTTTCGATGGCGAAGTCGGTGACTCGCTCGGCTTCTTTAACAGGCAGAATGCGTTGGATAATGCATAAAAGTCCTACAGCGATTGGAAACTCTTTTTCTGCCCTGCGAACTCCGCGAAGAATCGCTTGGTGAATGGATTCAAAAGTTAAATTGGGGTGATCGAGTGCGATAAAAGTTGGAGCATAGCGGAACTCAATCACTCGAATGTTATCAATTTTGTAAGCATCTTCGCAGGCTTCAAAACTAATGCGTTCAAGAATCTCTTCGGATCCCAAGAGCTTTTGAGTGTCTAAAAATTTTTGTAAAACAGCGCCCAAATCTTGCATGGGGCCTTTGATCAAAAACCGATCTTCAAAAGTTTTTTGATTTGGGATAGAAATACCAAATTGGGGAGCTAGTTCCCGAATGGTGCTGGGTCTTAGGCAAAGTTCGAGGTGACGATGAAGTTCGGCTTTCTTAAGTTCTTTAATATTCATCTTCTAAGCATAGGGCCTCAGAGTAAGCTTCCTCAAGGATAAAGTGTTGACGCAAAGTCTAATTTAAAGCTATCACAAGTGCGGTATTGCTCTCACACGGAAGGTATCTGATGACATCGATTTCTCCGATCATTTCTAGTCCAAAATTAGCTTCGAATCCTTCGCAAAATCCCAAATTCTCTGTGTCGGTTAAAAAAAGTTCTGGTGAAAAGTTGGAACTCGCAGACCCTCGGGCCACGCGTGCGATGTTGGCTTTGATGGATATGCAGGCGGTCCTCGGTGGCGCCGCAAGTCACTGGGGTGGACCCTCGGCTTTTGCAGAACTGATGTCCGCACTTCATGGGCTGGTCTTTCACGAAGCCAAATCAAAAGGACAAAATTGGCACGAGCGATTTCATCTGATTAACGATGCTGGACACTGTGAAAATGGAATTTACGCCTTGAAAGCCAATTATGGTTTTGCAGATTTAAATATTCAAAGCTTAAAGGGCTTTCGCTCGATTCAAAGTCGATTGACGGGTCATGGTGAAGTGCACTTGTTTCCTGAGGGGGTTTATCTTAGCAACGGACCTTTGGGCTCTTCGTTGCCTCAAGCTCAAGGACTTGCGATGGCCGATGCATATTCCGGAAGAGAGCGCGTAACGGTAACTGCAATCTCTGACGGTGCGTGTATGGAAGGTGAGGCTCGCGAAGCCCTGGCTTCGATCCCTGGCTTAGCGTCTAGGGGTCAGCTGGCTCCCTTTGTTTTGGTGATCTCGGACAACAACACAAAGCTTTCGGGGCGTATTGACCAAGAAAGTTTTTCGATGCAGCCGACTTTTGATTCTTTATCGAGCTTAGGCTGGAATGTTTTAAATCTTTCGGACGCACACACTCTAGAAACTTGTGTTCACACCATCGAGTTGGCCATTCAGGCCGCCAGAGAAAATCCGAAGCGTCCGGTGGCCATTCATGCGAAGACGATTAAAGGCTTTGGCGTCGAGAAAACAGCAAGCTCACTGTCCGGTGGACATGGCTTCCCTTTAAAAGAGCCCAGTGAACTAAAAGCCTTTCTAGAAGAAATCTATAAGGGCGACAGTGTTCCACAAGTTTTCACCGACTGGAGGGTGGAGCTTGAAGAGCAAGTGGCCTTAAAAAGCAAAGGCGGATCTTCTGGACCCAAGATGGCCTCAGAAAAAGTTCAGGTCGGAATTGCAAAGGCTTTGATTCGCGCCAGGGAAGAGGGGCTTCCGGTAATTTCTGTGACCTCAGACCTTCCGGGATCAACGGGACTAGCAGACTTTCATAAAAAATTTAAAGACGCTTGTTTTGATGTCGGGGTTGCTGAATCCAACATGGTCAGTGTTGCTGCGGGCTTTTCGAAAGAAGGCTTTATCCCAGTCGTTGATACCTTTGCTCAATTTGGTGTCACCAAGGGCGCATTGCCCTTTATCATGGCCGCACTGTCGGAAGCTCCGATCATCGGAATATTTTCTCATATCGGTTTTCAAGATGCGGCCGATGGCGCCTCTCACCAGGCCTTAAGTTATTTTGCCATGACCTCTTCGATCCCTCACACCGATGTGTATTGTTTGGGATCTAGTGCCGAGGCCGAAGCATTGCTTGGCAAAGCCATACGGGATTTCGCCCGCGATAGACAAAGCGGGAATATTCCCCGATCTAAAATTTTCTTTTTGGGTCGAGAAAATTTTCCGCCATCCTACTTGCCCATGGACGCAAGCTACGAATTGGGTCGTGCTCAAGTTCTAATTAATAACTCAGCGAAATTTTCTAAGTCGGTGACTCTTGCCGTGACTGGACCATTAATTCCCGAAGCTCTAAAGGCCGTCGAAAATTTAGCAAAAGAAGATATCGGCTGCGTTTTGATTAATCCTTCAATTATTAATCAACCCGATGTCGAAACTTTTACGGATGCCTTAAACTTGACTTCAGGACGCCTACTGACGGTTGAAGATCATCAGTTGTCTGGTGGGATGGGAAGTCTTTTGACCCATGCCCTAATGCTGTCTCACGCAGGAATTCAGAAGGTGATCAGTCTGGGTGTTTGTGATGAATTTGGGCAAAGTGCTTACACGGCCTTAGAGCTTTATCAAAAGCATGGACTAGACTCGGAAGCGATTCAAAAATCTGCTCGAAGACTAGTGCAATAGATCGCAGAAGCCGATTTAGGTGCAAGTTACAAAAAATAAATAGGTTTAAATAAAATTGAAAATGTCCGCGCTAAAGATGAGCGCGGATTGAAGTGGCTAAGTGGTTTCTTTTTTTCTTTCTGATTCTTTCGAATGAACCGAACTGTCTTCGCCTCTGCGAATTTGCTCGGGATCTTTAACTGAGTCTGTGACGTCGATAGCGTCTTCATTGATTCCTTTTTTGAAGCCGCGAATTGCCTCGCCTAAAGATTTTCCAAGACCCGGAAGTCTTTTGGGGCCAAAGAATAAAAGTGCAATTCCAAGAACAATGAGAATCTGCCAAATTGAGGGGCTCATTTATAACTCCTTCATCCAAGAGGTCTACAGTCTAGCAAAGCTTTTACCTTAATGGAAGTGTTCCGAGGAGGGGGAGAATTTCCAGTCTTAGCGCGGGGAAATTTTTGCCCTTATACCCAAAGCGATCGGAGTTACCGGTTTTCGAAAGCGATTTCCTGCCTTTTTTACCTGCGCCTAAGCCCTTATCTACTTTGGAGGAGGCTTACGCCGCCTTCGTCGCTTGCGCATCGGAGGTTTAGCGGTGGCGCGCCTAAAATCGGGGTCAGCCATCGACTCCGTATCCAGCATGGTCCAAAACAACAGATCGTTCGAACTTAAGATGCAGTCGCGCTCGGCAAATTGGAGGGCCAATGGAAAGGCTTCGCTTCGGACCAGTGCCATCTTTCTTTTTGCCCCTCGACGGGCAAATTCTTCGCGTTTTTTTAGGAGGCCTTGGGTTTGAATTGCGCGAGCAAAAAGGCTTTGCTCGGACTTAAACATTCCAAGTTCGTCGCGCATAAAAATCAGAATCTCTGAGTTTTCAAGGATGTCCTTGCTGCGAATCAACTTATCGGGATCAGGAAAGAATGCGGAGCGAATAAAGACATGCATCAGATGGCCAAAAAGTTCGGCCGGGTCATCGGTCTGAACAGGTTTGTCGTGAAACTGCGCCATTCTGCGAATAAAGGCTTCGCCTTTTTCGGGTTCTGCAAGAAGTCGATTTAGACTAGGACTTAGGTGCTCTAAAATCCCAAGGTCGTAGGCCTCTGTTAAGGCAAGGGCGGGATCATTTAAGCGCAGAATTTTTAAGATTTCTTCTCGGCGTCTGGGCAAGACGGTTCTAGCTAGCGAGGGGGCCTGTTCTTTCATGGCTTTTCTTAAGCTTCGCTCAATTGAGAATCCTAATTTATGAGCGAACCTTAAGGCACGAAGAATGCGGATGGGGTCCTCAAGAAGACGAACTGTGGGATCTCCGATCATACGCAAGACATGATTTTGCAGATCAGGAATTCCTTCGGCGTAATCAATCAGGCGATCTTTGACCGGGTCATAAAACAAAGCATTGATCGTGAAGTCCCGCCGTTTTGCATCTTCTTCAGGAGATCCAAAGACATTGTCCCCGGCCGGCATGTCTTCAGTGGCTTCTTCTTCGCGGACTTCGCGACGAAAGGTCGCCACTTCGAACTGTTGATCATCTCTTTTGACTAAGACCAAGCGAAAGCGTTTTCCAATGACAAAGGACTTAAAAATGGTTCTTCGCACTTCTTCAGGTCGCGCGGTGGTTGCGATATCAAAATCTTTGGGTATGATCCCTAACAGAAGATCACGGACGCAGCCGCCCACCAAATAGGTCTCGAAGCCCCGGCTTTGAAGGGCTTTCACGATGCCAAGGGCGTGTTGGTCGATCCAATTTTTATGCAATCGAGGTTGCTTTTTCTTTGAAGAAGTCATCTCGAGGCATAATGACGCTTCTTATTGGGAGCGTCAAATGCTTGGGAGTCGCATGGCTTATTTAGATCAATTTCATTTCGAAATTCTGGGCTTAGATCAGTCTGAAAAGCTGGTATTTTTACATGGTTTAATGGGGGCGGGATCCAACTGGCGGGGGCTGGCGAAGTCTTTCGAAAAAGACTTCCAAATTCTGCTGTTCGACCAAAGGGGTCACGGGAGGTCCTTTCATCCAGATGGGGGCTACACTTCTGAGGACTATGCCGAGGACCTTTTTAAGATTTTGGCAGAGTTAGGTTGGGAGAAAATTCATCTGGTGGGGCACTCTTTAGGGGCTCGAAACGCCATGGTGTTTGCGTGCAAGTACCCTGAAAAAGTTCAAAGCCTGGTCATCGAGGATATCAGTCCCTCGGCCAGCGGGAAAAGTGGTCCTTCTAAGACGGAGCAACTGATTCTTAAGGTTCCAGTTCCCTTCGAGTCTCGGCAGCAGGCGAAGGCTTATTTTATGGGAGAGTTTCTGAAGGGCCTAGAGGGGGATCCCCAGGCTCAAACCCTGGCCAATTTTTTTTACATGAACATTCAAGAGTTTCCGGATGGGCGGGTCGACTGGCGCTTTTCGAAAAATGGGATCCTCGAAAGCCTAAGAGAAGGTCGAACCAAAGACCGTTGGCCCGAGTGGAAGTCTCTTAAGGCCCCTTTAAGTTTGATTCGGGGAGAGTTTTCTGAAGATCTTATCCAAAAAGACTACGATGAGATGTTGAGACAAAATCCTTCGGCCGAAGGTTGGCTTATTTCTGGAGCTGGTCACTGGGTACATTTCGACCAGCAACAGGCCTTTGCGGCGGCTTTAGAAAAACATTTAGAGCAAGCCAGAGCTTTGACAAAGTCGGCCCAAAAAGTATAATGGGGGCGAAACTTAGACCTATTGTGTCATTACCTGAAGGGCTCTCGTGAAGTTTACCGAACTCGACCTCCATCCGACCTTACAAAAAACCCTGACTCAAATCGGCTTCGAAGAATGTACGCCGATCCAAGAGCTTGCGATTCCTCCTCTTTTGGCCGGACAAGATGTTGCTGGACTTGCACAAACAGGAACAGGAAAAACTGCGACCTTTTTAATTCCATTAATTGATCGAATCTTAAAAGGTCGAGATCAGTCCGCACCAGAAATCACTTTAGAAAATTCAGAAGCTCCAGAAGTTGCTGCTTCAGGTGCCGAGTTAAAACCTAAAACTCAAAGATTCTTTGAAGCTTGGCGCCCACGAAATTTTGTTCTGATCGTGGTGCCTACCCGCGAATTGGCCGAGCAAGTGATGGAAAATGCCCAAGTGCTTACTGAAGGCACGGGATTAAAAGCTGCAGCGATTTATGGCGGGACTTCTTACGATAAACAAAAAGCCGCTCTTCGGGACGGTGTGGAATTTATCGTAGCGACTCCGGGACGCTTGATTGATCTTTACAAAGAGCACCTTGTTGATCTTCGTCAGGTGCGAGCCGTAGTTTTTGACGAAGCCGATCGCATGTTCGATATGGGCTTTAAAGATGACATGAAATTTATTTTGCAAAGACTTCCGCAGACGCGCCAGTATTTGATGTTTAGTGCGACTCTAAATTTTGATGTTCTCAATGTCGCTTATGAATACGGGTCTAATCCGGTCGAAATCAACGTCAGCAAAGACCAGGCAAAAGCGGAAAACGTCGAGGACCAAATCTTTCATGTGGGGCAATTCGAAAAGCCGACCTACCTGATCAGTTTGATTAAAAAGTACGAACCTAAGCAGTTGATCATCTTCACTAATTATAAAATGAATGTTGAGCGGATCGCGCAATTTTTGACTCGCAACGGATATCCCGGCATGGGGATTTCGAGTTTGCTTAGTCAGGCTCAAAGAAACCAGGTGATGTCTCAGTTTAAATCTGAAAATGATCGCAATATTTTAGTGGCGACAGATTTGGCCGCTCGCGGACTCGACGTCGTTGGAATCGACATGGTGATTAATTTTGATTTACCCGATGATGCCGAAAATTACGTTCACCGAATTGGACGAACAGGTCGCGCCGGGGCCAAAGGAAAAGCCTTTAGCTTAGTGAGTGATCGCGATGTTGAAGCTCTTTCCCGCATCGAAAGCTTTTTAGAAAATAAAGTTGCTATTGGCTGGATGGAATCCGACGACTTGTTGAAAGAGTTTAAACCATTTCCGAGTGAAGCGGGTCGAGATCGAAAACGTCCCGCGGCGGGTCCAGGGCGACCGAGTCGAGAAGATCGTGAGCGCTTTAAACGCTCTGGTGGTGGTGGAGATCGTCCCGATGCTTCCCCACGAAGAGATCGTGATAGAGACCGAGATCGTGGCCCTAGGCGCCCCGATTCAGAGGCCCGTCCTCCACGACGAAATGATCGTGATCAATCCGTTCACAGAGATCGGCAAGGGAGTGGACGCCATTCCGAGCAGACAAAACCTCAGCAGGTCGCTCATTCGAACGGATCGGGCGGCGGTCGTCCTCAACCAAGACCGGCTCATCCACGTCGTCACGAGGGGAATGGGCCCGAGGCGAAGCGTCCTCAGGGAGCACATCCAAAGGCACGACATTCTAATGGGCGTGTTCATCATAAAAGGACTCGGCATCCTTCGGGCGGGGCTAGACCTGCAGCGGCTTCGACACAAAGTTTTGGACAAAAAGTTTCAGGATTTTTTAAGAAGATTTTCAAAAGTACCGGCGCTTAAGAATTCATTTTAGATGAAGTTACTTTAAGCGCACTTCGTAAGAAATAAGTTTTATTTTTTAAAATAATTTAGTTTTAAATTTAGTGGGATTTAAGAAGCTTCTTTATTCGCGCTAAGGCTTTTGGCCTCTTGGGTTTTCTTGGTCCACTGAAAACTTCGGATAATTTCATTACAAGCGCGGACGGACTGGGAAAAAGTCTCTTTGTGATCTCGGCAAGTTAAGACCACGGCCTTTTTGTCTTTCGAGAAAACAACTTGTCGAACTTGTTTGCTAGAATCTCGGTGAAAGACATCAATCAGGTAGGCATTTTCTCCAGCAACGCGAACAGGCTTTGCCGTAATTAAATCAAATCCAAAGCGCTGATAATCTTTTAAAAAAGTGTGCACATAGGATTTTAAGTTTGCAGTTCGGTTCATGGATTCAATTCTTAAAGTTAAAGAAGCTTGTACGCCATTTTCAACCTGCGGAGCTTTGTACATTGTTTTGACCGCCGGAATGCTTTTCGGCGGGGGGGAGTGAATCCAGTTTGTTTCTCCAGCATTAAGAGAAAATCCCAATGGCGACAAATAGCGACCCGAATCAATATCCAGCAAGGCCGAACTTGAGGTTCCGGGGTGAGGGGCCGCAAGGACTTGAGCGCCAAAATACAACAAAGCTAAAAGTGTGAATTTAAGGAATACGCTCATAGAGACTCAGTCTACTTTGAAAGAACAGTGATTGAAAGAATCTTTCTCAATAGCCCTAGGACTTTGGTTGGGGCGGGGTTTCCGTGCACTGGGGCTCGACGAAATCCATCTCAAAAATTTGCGAAAGACCACTTAAGTTGGAGGTAAAGATCAAGCTCGTCCCTTTTGGATGAAAAGAGGGGTTAAACTCCGAGTCCAATGTATAAGTCAGACGCTTTAGGCAAGTTCCATCCGGACGAATGGCGTAAAAATCAAAGTTATCAACTTGCTCCATATTCGAACTGAAAATGATCCAGGACTGATTGGGATGCCAGGTGGGATGTAAATGAATCGCATCTGGCAAAAGCAAAACAGTGGATTCGGCTTCAGTGCTTTTGCTGACCAAAAGCTCCGAACTGGAGTAATCATTTTTAAACCGGATCCAGGCTAAGCGCTCATCTGCAGAAAATTGCGGAAATCGATGAGGCTGCTCTGAAGTTGTAATTCGTCTTAGAATCGCTCCTTCGGAGTTCATTAGATAAAGTCCTTGAGCGGCTTTGCGGTCCGATGAAAAGACTATGCTTTTCCCGCTGGGATGAAAAGTGGGCTCGCGGTCAGGCCCTGGAGAGCGTGTGAGGCGTTGAATATTTCTTCCGTGCCTGGAGCTTGTGTAGACTTCAAGAGGCTCAACACTTGGAAACCAATCCCAGACAAATGGAATTACCGCTGTCTTATCCTTCGAAGTGCCTAGATATTTTTCTTTCGCAAGCTGGATAAAGAGTGGGTCTTCTTTGCGCTCGTCTGTGGAACTGGCGTAAAGAATTTCTTCACGGTCGGGATGATAGCTTGGAGAGGCATTTTCGCCGTCTTGAAAGGTCACTCTGCGTTCGATTTTTCTAGTGACATCGTATTCGTAAACTTGAGCTTGATTGTGATGAGGTCTCACGCGACTGACGAACAAAATACGGCTTCCATCTGGAGAATATCGCCCAAATCCATTCTCGCCGACTTTTGTGATGGGTCGGATGGATTGCTTTAGATTCTTCGGAGCATCAGGGCTAAGACGGGGGCTGTCTCCCGTTTTTTTTGATGTCCAACAGGCAGCAGGCATCAGGGCAGAGAGTAAAACTAGAGTGCATGCAAAGGCGCGGGTCAGATTTGAGCTCATCTCGAAATATTAACGGAATAAAATTCCACTGTCAGGTCCGGGCCTTAATTTTTATCCGCATAATGCAGAGCCTTTGACACTAAGTTGACTGGAATTTCTTTTTTTATCTTTTTTCTTTCGATCCATTTCAGATTTTTTAGTCCAGTTGTGACTTTTTGTGTTTGGACTTTTACAAAAATATCGTGATGAGTGATGGCGTGCTTAAAATCAAAGTCTTTAGGTCGGGTTTTAATTTTTTTTCCCTGACCGGGCAGAAGCAATTGGCCCTTTAGGAAAGGGAGCTTTTCATTGGTGCAAAATGCAATTTTTCCCGAGCGTTCCAGCACTAAGGCTGTCCATGCCCAGAGCTCTTTTTCTTTGCGGGGTTTTTGTTTTGGTAGAGTCAGCTGATGGCCTGCTTTAAAGCCCAAACAATTCGTTTGGATGGGACAAGTTAGGCAGCTGGGGTTTTTCGGGATGCACACCGTTGCACCAAGTTCCATAAGGGCCTGGTTCATTTCTTCCGGCGGATGGGTTTTTACCCACTCATCGGCAAGCCCTTGTAGCTCGGCTCGGACTTTTGTTTGCCACCACTCGACATCTAAATCAAAAAAGCGGCAAAGGACTCGAATGACGTTTCCGTCTAATACTCCGACGGGCTCGCTAAATGCCAAGCTGGATACGGCTCGAGCCGTATACGGACCAAAGCCTGGGAGCTTGATGAGTTCTAAATATGTTCTTGGAAATTCAGGCATTAAGGCTAGACTTTGGGCCGCTTTGTGAAGGTTTCGAGCGCGAGAATAATATCCCAGACCCGCCCAATATTCGGTGACATCTTCAATCGAGCTTTCTGCAAGAGTTTTAAGGCTTGGGAACCTTTTCATAAATCTTTCGAAAAAGGGAACAACGGCGGTTGTGGTGGTTTGTTGCAACATAGTTTCTGAGATCCAGATCGGATAGGGATCTCTGGACATTCGCCATGGGAAGCTGCGTTTGGACTTTTGATACCAATTAAAAAGTGAGTCTGCGCTGCCGCGTTTTAAAGATAAATTTTGAGCCTTCATTTGATGGACTTAAATTGGCCTATTTTTCTTATGATATCAATAGCTTTTGCCGATTGATGGGGGTGATCAATGCATCCTTAATACGACTATTCTTCTTAGCTTTTATTTGCTCAGTTTGGGCGATTGCACCTTTAGGCCCAGCTGAAGCTCAGTCTAAGAAGGCGGTCGTAAAAAAGGGGAAAGCACCGAAGCGGGGAAGTGAAATGAGATATCCTCCTGGGCCGCCGCCTCCGCCGCCTCCAGAGCAAAGATACCCGCCGATGCCCCCAGAAAAATGTGTTTTTGGAAACTCTGAATTTAAAGACCTTCATCAGCAAATCGCAAAACCACCAGCTCGAGACAATGCTTTTTTAATGGCCTTTCATCACGAAGAGTACGGAAGTTTGGATTGCTCGAATTGCAAAAAAAATCACCTTAAAAATTCACTTGAAGATCTAAAGAAAATTTCTTCGACAGAAGTCATTCGCAGAGAATGCGTGATCGCCGCTCTGTCTCGAAGTGTCCCTGAAGTCAGCAACCATATTTGCCAGACTGATTCGGGCGAACCCACGAATGTTGGAAAGGACAATAACATATGCATCACTCGGGGGATTATTGATTACACGCATTGGGGAATCAATAAGACCTTCGCCTGTTTGTCCGCTGCAAGTGGAGAAAAATTTGACGCGAGATTCTTTTTTAAAAAGCTAAATAACGAATCGGGAGCGCGCTTTTTCATCGGTAACAATAACGGCAAAGGTATCGGTCAGCTGACATCTTTCGGGTCAGGAGAAATGGTGGGACCGCCTTACGGAGGGGCCAAGATTTTAGCGGCGGTGGCAAAAAGTGAAGATCCGAATTGTGCTCCATTTAAAGAAATCTTGAGCAAAGAGTTTCAGTTTGGTCATAAAACCCGTCAATGCGCAATCGGCGTGGAGTCCGGTGATTGGGAGGGCAGTGACTGTGGAAAATATGAAAACGGAGTCGCTCGGGTCTGTCAGCTGGTTGGAGCGGGTCAGGGTTTTGGTCGCAACCTGCTTTTTGCGGGCACACTTTATTTGATGTACAAACAAGATGTGAAGAATCTTTTGGCCGAGCAACCTCGATTGCTAGCGAGTAACGATGTCGTCGCCCATCTGACTCTGATTCGATACAGTCGCTTTGGAGTACCTGGCGCGCGAGCAGGTGCTTCAGCGATCCGGGGAATGAGCCCAACTGATGCGGTAAAGGTGCTAGAAAATAATCCGTATATTAGCGAAACCAACCGTTCCATGCGCGATGTTTTAGCTCAATTGGATGAGTCTTTGAAAGAAGGAAACAGAAGCGACCTAAAGGGGGATCCTTGTGTTGAATAGCCTCAGGTTTTCAATTTTAGGATTTATGATTTTGTTCCAATCATTTGCAGTGGCTTCAAAGTCTCAGGGCCTAAAGGTTTTCCAAGCTCAGTTGGCAAAGGTCAGTGATAATAAAGCCTTCACTGATAAGCGAGACCATCTGAATCAGGTTTTTAAAAATTTAGAGCAAAAAAGAGCCGAAATTTCGAAACAAAGTCAGGCTGTGGAAAAAGAGCTAGGGGTTTTAAAAGAAAAATACAAAGGGCACTCTAAAACTTCTGAGGAGGGTCTTAAGTTACAAGAGCAGATCCAGAAGCTCGAAGCCCAGCAAATTGCCTTGGCTCAGTTGCAATACGAAGTCTCTTTGCTTTATTACTCCCTTGAGCCTGTTCAGACTCACTTAAAAGATAAGCTCGAGGGCGCACTTCAGTGTAAAGAGCTCTTCGAAACACTGGTCCGCCAAATGCCTATTCCTGCCGGAAAAACTTACCCAGACTTTCCAGAAGGAGAAGCTAGCTTTCGTGTGGCCGAAGCCTTCTGTGGCCCTACGCCCTTAAATCCTGAGGGGGGAGACCTTTAATTTATGATCTTAAGGTATCTTGCTCTTTGGATTCTGCTCGCTTTAGTTAGCCTTTCACCTTCGTCGGCCTTAGCCCAGTCGAAAAAGGCCAACAACAAGCCAAAAGAAAAATTGAAATGTTCTAAAGAAGAATTAAAACGAAAAGATTGTCTTTTATCCTTCGGGGATTACGAGTTGTCTTTGAACTCTGAAAAAATCCTAGTCAAAGACAAAGTCTGGCGAAAAGTTGTGGACCAACCCATTCAAAGTGAGCTTGCCGAGTGGTCCGAAATTTCTGTAGACAAACTTTCGAACTCTTATGTGTTGCAAAGTTTAATTTGGACCGAGCCAAAAACAGAGCTGGGCCTGCAGGACTTGATGTGGAATGTGGGAGTGATCGAAGGAGTTGAGCTGTTTTTTTATGTGAAGGAAATGATCTCAAAACGTCATCTTGCGAAAGATCGAAATGACAAAGAAAAATTTGTGACTGACCGAAAAGAGAAAATTTCGATTAAAGCTTCGGGACCCAAAGAACTTAGTTGGTCGGTGGGCCCAAAGAAGGGAATGATTACTTTGCCATAATGCAAAGGTATTCAAACAATGTATCGACCGCAGCCAAGGCCGTAATGTCCCCGTGATCATAAGGCGGGGAGACTTCGACGACATCCGCGGCAATTAAATTTGAAATTTTAAAACTGCGCAATAGTCTTTGTGTTTCATAGGTACTGAGGCCCCCGACAACTGGAGTGCCTGTGCCTGGAGCGAAAGCTGGGTCTAGACAATCCACATCAAAGCTGATGTAGGTTGGAGTTTTGTCTAAGGCCGGAAGATCCGCAATAAATTTTTCGAGCCCCTTAATTCGTAGGTCATCCACGGTGTGAACATGGACCCCATGTTTTTTAACAAAGTCCATATCTTCGCCACCGGCCAAGGGACCACGAATTCCAAACTGATGAGTTTTTTTAGGGTCGACCAGGCCTTCTTCAATCGC
Organism: uncultured Pseudobdellovibrionaceae bacterium; assembly: GCA_964389375.1. Classification (GTDB taxonomy): domain Bacteria; phylum Bdellovibrionota; class Bdellovibrionia; order Bdellovibrionales; family UBA1609; genus CAYMDP01. The sequence goes on from CAYMDP010000033.1 coordinate 16,499, forward strand.
ATGTCTTAAAAAAGTTCCGTGATGGTATTCACAGCCCCAAGCTGCTGGGTAGGTATCTAGATGGGCGTCGAAGTGAATCAGTTGTAATGCTTCGCCTGCTGATTTTCTGGCGGCCCGAAGAAGTGGAAGAGTGCTAGAGTGGTCTCCACCGACTGCAAGAAATCGTTTTTTGGTTTTTAAAACTTCTCCGGCAAAGGCTTCAATTTTTTGGTAGCTCTGGGCTTGATCGATCGGAACCGTCGAGCAATCCCCAACATCGGCGACTCTTAATTTTTGAAAACAATTGACGGCTTTTGTCCAATGAAAGCCTCGTCCTAAAGAAGAGGCCTCACGAATGCGAGAAGGGGCAAAGCGCGCTCCCGGTCGGTAAGACACCCCGCCGTCAAAGGGTACCCCAAAGATCGCCACATCAAAATCGTCTTGAACTTGTGCAATTGGAAGTCTGAAGAAGGTTTTAATTCCTGAATACCTTGGAAATTCTCGACCGCTGAGTTGTTCGTATTTCATGAAGTCCTTCTTTCTTTAGTGCGCATTAAGAATTTCAAATAGGCGTGTCTTTGCAGAGCTTGCCTTTTGTCGATCGGGAACTGCACCTTGAGCAAAGTCAGGGCGTCCTCCACCTTTTCCGCCCATGACCTGGGCGAGTTCCTGAAGAATTTTTCCGGCATTTAAGGGTCCAACGAAAGACTTTGAAACAGAAACAATCAGGGGATGACTTCCAGAGCCTTCTCCTAATACGACCACGACACCACTTTGGATATGATCCTTTAAGCGATCCGACAGATCATTTAAAACTTTGCGGTCATCAAGAGCCAGTTCTGCAAAAAGTACTTTTCCTTTTGATCCCGAAAGTTCGAAAATCTTTGCGCCTTTTAAAATGGTGTCGACGTCGACAGTTTCAGATCGTGCGGATTGAAGTTGTTTTTGCAGATTTTTGATTTCATTTTTTTGGAATTCAATCCACTGGAGTAAGGATTTGTGGTCAGAGTTAAGGTATTGATTCCAGTTTTCACTAAGGCCTGCAAGCTCTCTAGCTTCAAGGTTTTCCTTTGCATTTTTTAAAAGGTAATCAAAGGCACGGTCCCCGGTTAAGGCTTCGATTCGTCTGACTCCTGAGCTGACACCGGCTTCGGAGACAATTTTAAATAGGCGAATCATAGAGGTGTTGGTGACATGGGTCCCGCCACAAAGCTCCATCGAAAAATCACCCATCTTCACGACGCGGACTTCATCTCCGTACTTTTCGCCAAACAAAGCCAATGCGCCTTCTTGTATAGCTTTTTCTGGAGGGAGGCTTCGGACATTTAACTCAAGAGATTGACTAATCTGTTGGTTGACCAGATCTTCGAGTTTTTCGGCCTCTGAGGCTGTCAGTGGCTTGTTGTGTGTAAAATCAAATCGCAGTCTTTCTGCATCGACAGAAGAGCCGGCCTGAGTCACATGGGTTCCTAAAACTTTTCTTAAGGCGCTGTGAAGAAGGTGAGTGGCCGAATGATTCGCGGCAGTTCTACGTCTTTCACTATCATGAACTTGAAGAGAGCAAGCATCGCCTTCTTTAAATTCTCCTTCAAGAACTCGCACATGGTGAATAAAGACTTCGCTGACTTTTGTTGTATCTAAGACTTCGGCCAAGCCCTGGGAGGCACGGATGACACCAGTGTCACCAACTTGTCCTCCGCCTTCTGCATAAAAGGGCGTTTTGTCGAAGACAAAAATTCCAGTTTGATTTGTAGCCAACTTTGAAACAGCTTCTTTACCCGAAGAAAGCCCGACAAGTTTGGCCTCGGACAAATTTGTTCCCTGATAACCCTCAAATTGAGTTGGGCCTTGTTTTTTAAGCTGCTTTTGAGACCACTCGACTAAATGAGCCTGATCCGAGCTAAGACTTTTTCCCTTCCAGCTGGCTTTTGCTTGGGCGCGAGCCGCCGACATGCGTTTTTCGAAATCCGCTTCGTCAATTTGAAAACCTTTTTCGTTGGCCATCAGCCGAGTCAAATCCAAAGGAAAACCGTAAGTGTCGTAAAGCTTAAAGACTAACTCTCCGTTTAAGCCCTTATTGGACCCACTTTGTTTTTCTAAAGCTTCGTTTAAAATGCGAGTTCCTTGATCCAAGGTACTTAAGAAACGCTCTTCCTCATCTTGAACCGTAGACACCAATAGATTTTTTTGTGCTTTCAAATCCGGGTAGACGTCTCCCATGCTTTGAATCACTTTTTGTACGACCGCCGGTAAAAGACTGTCTTGCTCGGACAGCTTTCGACCAAAACGAATTCCTCGGCGCATGATCCGTCTTAAGACATATCCGCGGCCTTCATTCGAAGGCAGAACTCCGTCGGCGATTAAAAAGGCCGAGGCTCGTGCGTGATCGGCTAGAACCCGTAAGGCAATATTGCTTTCGTTAAACAGCTTTTGATCTTTTGCAGACATTTGACTTAAATTTTTGTGATACTCGATGCCGGAAATTTTTGAAGCTTCAGCCATCAAAGGTAAAAACAAATCCGTGTGGTAGTTGCTGATTTCACCTTGAAGGATGGCGGATAAGCGTTCAAGTCCAGCGCCGGTGTCGATCGAAGGATTGGGAAGAGGATTTTTTTCGCCCTTTTCGTTTTCTTGAAATTGCATAAAGACCAAATTCCAAAACTCGATATAGCGATCCCCTTCGCCTCCCATGACGTTTTGTTTGGGGTCTCCGCCAACTTCGGGGCCGAGGTCATAAAATATTTCAGAACAAGGTCCGCAAGGGCCCACATCCCCCATGCGCCAGAAGTTGTCTTTTTCTCCGAAGCGATAGATTCGTTCTTTTGGAACGCCTTCTTGTTTAATCCAAATATCTTCGGCTTCTTGGTCGTCTTGAAAGACGGACACATAAAGTCGATTTTTATCTAAACCGAGTTCTTTGGTGATAAATTCCCAAGCAAAATGAATCGCCTCTTTTTTGAAGTAATCGCCGAAAGAAAAGTTTCCAAGCATTTCAAAAAAAGTGTGGTGCCGTGCGGTTTGGCCGACATTTTCTAGATCATTGTGTTTTCCACCGGCCCGGACACATTTTTGCGAAGAGACCGCGCGATTGTAGCTGCGCTTCTCAAGTCCCAAAAAGGTGTTCTTAAATTGGTTCATTCCGGCGTTGGCAAAAAGCAAAGTGGGGTCGTCTTCGGGGATCAACCGAGAACTTGGGACAAGGCTGTGGCCATTTTTTTTAAAGTAATCGATAAACTTTTGTCGGACTTCAATACTTTTCATAAATGACTTTCTTGATGATGGAGTCCTCGAAGCCTCGGAAGGCCAAAAAGCGATAAGCTTTTTGTTTTTCAGCAAAGTCTAAAGGACCCTCGTGTTTAAACTTCATTTTAAGCAGATGTTGGCCCTTTTCAAGCTCTTTGGCTTCATCTGAGGGAAGAAGGGGTAAGCCCCGTTTTTTTAAATAGGCTTCGATGTATTTGTGCCCTTTATTTTTGCGGTGCAGGGATTCGGTCAGGCGTTCTGAGAGCTCTTGAGGGGGCAAAATCCAGCCCCGTGTTTTGGCCTCTTCGAGGGCGGAGGCAATGGCCTCGTCCGTATAGCGACGCTTCATTTTTTGGGAAAGCTCAAGTTCAGAGTGGTCTCTTCGGGCCAAATACCAGGTCACCGAGTCCAAGGCGCGTTTTACATCTGAGGATTTTTCGATAGGCTGAAACACAAGCTAATTTCAACCACCATTAGACCAAAAGCGCAAGCCCCTCGCAAAAAAGTGCCAGGTCCGATATCCGGACGCAAAGCGTCCGGATATCGGACCTGGCACTTTCGTGACAACAAGATTATTCAGACTTTTTAAACAAGGACTCCCACCAACTTTTGGAAGCAGGCTCTTGATCCTCATCCTTAACTTCGGGAGTCTTACTGTCTTCTAGGACCTCTTCGGCTTTAGTCGCAAATTTTCCTTTTGCTTCGCCCTTAGCGTAAAAACATCCAACTTGTCCGACTGCGAAGCTCTTTTCGAGACTTTCGAAGTCTTTGATGTCCGAGGCAATATAACTTCCTGCCCCTTCTTTAAGGTGATCGCGATAAAGGCCAAAGGTCATTGTCTGGACAACTAATTCTGAGGTGACTTCGATCATCATCTCCATAGTCGCCGCAATGGTGGCGGCCACAACATGATTGATCATTCCTCCAATAAGCTGTTCGGCAATATTCCCTTGAACAGGGGTCGTCTCTACTTCAACAAAGGGTCTGGTTCTTAAGGTTAGGCTATTGGCGATACGTTTATAATAAAGTTTTCGACCATCAGGTTCAGAGGCTGAGGGCTGAATACTAAAACTTTCTCCGATTCCATCACAAGAGCTGTAGTCGACAGTGACTCTGAGGGCCTCTTTGTCGATGCCTAAAATTTTTCCACCGATGATCATGGTTTCAGAAGCGCGACCATCTGGATAAGAAAGTGTCATACTGCGTTCCCAAACTGGCCCTTCTTTGCTGGGACTGAAGCGCTGAACAATATTGACCGAATTCGTGAGCTTGTTTTCCCCAGTCGCGGCATCAGTCTGAAGGACATCAAAACTTCGCGTCCAAATGGACTCTTCGACAAGCTCATTCGAGCAAAGGCTTTGGTTAATTCCCGTAGCACAGGGTGGGGCAGGTGGGGCGGCGGCCTTCTTTTTCTTTCCGCAGGCGACGTTTAAAGAAAGCAGCAAAGAAAGAATTACTAAGTGTGACAATTTCGGGCTCACGAAAGTCTCCTGGTTTTAAATAAACGGGTTCTTAGGGCTTCGGGCTTGCTCTATTGCATTTTAACGGCCATTCGGTGCCTTGAATTATGATGTATCCGAGAGAGGGGTGACTAGGACCCTATGACTGAATGCGGGTTTGCGAGACAGGTTTACAGACGCAATAGTTCCCTGTAAGTAAACGAGCTTTGGGGGCTTTGAATGAATTTAATTAGGCTTATTTTTTGGTGTTTGATCTTAAGTGTCTTCCAGCCGAGTTTTGCCGCGACGATTTTAAGTGTACAGAAAGTAGACATCGCGGGAGCCCATGGACTTGTGGTGATTTCAGAAGATCAGTTTATTCTGGCAGACACATTTAAATCCCAGGACCCTGAGGTCAGTCGATTATTTAAGGTGAGTGAGTCCAAATCCAGCGCAATTTCCTTTGAAGGTATGGGACTTTCAGGGGTCACACCGATTTCTGAAGGTTATTTGATTTGTGATCTTCATGCCTCAAGGGTGTTTCAGACAGATAAAAACTTTCAGATAAAAAAGCAATGGGATGTAGAAAACCCGTGGGTAGCGAAGATGGATCTTAATGGATACATCCATGTGTTAACTTTTGGTGGTCAGTTTTATTCTTTGCAAACGAAAGGTCAAAAAACCTTGTTGATTTCAGATCTAGACGCTCCCTTTGATTTTGAATTTACCGAAAACGATGGGGAAGTCTGGATATCGGAACAGGGTGCACAAGAGGGGAGAGTCTCTCTTTGGAAAAAGGGCAAAAACAAAAAGTTCGCTCGATCTTTGGATTCAAAATATGATTGGAAAAACCCAGAGGGCTTGCTTTTTCAATCTGGAATTCTTTGGGTCTTAGACACAGAGCTTGGAGAGCTGATTCAAGTGAATAAGAATGGAGCCGCCGAAGTCGCATTAAAGGACCTTGGAATCCCGATCCTCATTAAGGCTCTAAAAGAAAACCTGATTATTTATACGAATGACTATCAGGGCGGACCTGCACTGCTAAACATCCTTCCCAAATGATGGACGGTATTAGCATCAGTGGTTGGTCACAAAATTGCAGTTTGCTCGCAAGCATGAAGTTCATAGTTTTAATCGGGCTCAGTTTTTTCGGCTTCCAAGCTTCAGCCGACCTATGTGCCGGGGTTTTATCCGATGATCAGGGGCAAATTGGTCACGTTTTCGAAAGTGGAAGCTCTAAGAGCGATGTTCGAGTTATCCTGGGCTTTTCCCGGCCCATCGCGGAGGCCCTTAAGTTTCTTCGTGCGCAAAAAAATGCTCCCATATCCTCGCTTTCAGAATTTCAGAAAGAGCGAATCCTTAGTCTTCAGGAAGGGGCCTATACGCGACAAATTTCAGGGGCTCTTAATAGATCGGGCATTTCTTTCACAGTCGAGTATTTTGAGGAACGGGATGAGGAGCAACCTCATCTATTGGGCTTAAGACAAAAGGTTTTTGTCATTCAGCCCACAAATGAAACCCCCATCAACAGGTTTGCCCGAGGTCTGTTTGCGAAACATAAGATTCGTTTGGTTTATGCGCCCGCAATTGCTATGGGACACGGCTTTATTGCAGCCTTTTCTTACACCGAAAGGGCGTACCTTCTGCAGGCCGATGCGATCATCGAGAAAAACTTCGCGGACCCCCTTGTGACAGCTCACGAAATTAAGCACGGTTTATTTTTGTTAGAGCGCTTGGGAGAATATTCGCCAAAAGTAAAAGCTCCCGTTCAAGCTTACCTAAAAAATACATCTCGACCGAGCAAAACAAGAAGTGAGTATCATGAGTTCTTGGGCTTTGATGAAATGGTCAGTTATGCTTACAGTCTTTCTGGGGTGGCAAATTGGATTTCGCGAAAAACAGTTGTCTCGGCCTCTCTTCAGCAAAATCTAAATCTTGCATTTCGAAACTTGATCGAGTTTAGCGAGCGAATCGAGGCCGAGTCTACAGAGGCCTTGGAAGTTCTTAAAAAAAGGCTTAAGACGAAAAAATTGGATAAAAAAGTTGAGATCATCGAAAATGGTCAGCAAAAGGAGCTTCGAATCACATTGGATGCCGACCGAAGTCTTCATTATTTTTTAGATCCCGATTTAGAAAAGTTATCGCTGAAAGAGCTTGAGGCCCGCGTAGTTGAAGAGCTTCAAAAGTCGATTGCACTGGCACAGTTTAATCTTAATTATCTCAGCCAGAGACCCGCACGTAGCGACTCGGAAATGGAGCGGCTGGCCTACTTAGGACTTTTTAAGAGTGCCCAAGTGGAATTTCTTGAATCTTTATAGACTTAGGGTCTTCTGCCTACAATCCAATTTTCTCATGAATAATCTGGAGCAGGGTTTGGTTTACTCACACAAAATTAAACCGATTTCTGTTTAATCGGAGCCGGAAGCATCGATTATTGCTCTACACGGAGGCTTGATATTTTTTCTTAACTGCTTTTTTTAGGACGCTTTTTGATTTCGGTCGGGATCTCGATTTCAACTTCAGTGATTCCGTTCCAGGCCTCACTAAGCTGGCGTTGATGCTCGCTACTTTCGGACCATTTTTTTCCGTCCATCGCTGTAATTCCCGCAAGACGGATTTTAAAATCCTCAGGGCTCCTAGAAAGAGCCAAGGCTTCCGGAAGTGCGATCACGTCGTTTACTAAAAGATCCATTAAGCTTTGATCAAAACTTTGCATTCCCCAGGAAGACTGCCCCTCTTCGATGGCCATGCGAATATCGCCGGTCTGGTTAGGCTTTTCGATCATTTCGCGGACACGTTGGTTATTAACTAAAATTTCGATTGCCGGCGCGAAACCTGTTCCATCTTTTTTTCGAGCAAGCCGTTGACTGATGACTGATTTTAAAACAGCCGCGAGTTGTAAACGCACTTGTCCCTGTTGGTGAGGATCAAAGGCCGCCACGATTCTGTTAACAGTTTCTGTCGCATCAAGAGTGTGCAGAGTGGATAAAACCAAATGTCCGGTTTCGGCGGCAAGCAAAGCAATTTCGATGGTCTCGCGGTCGCGCATCTCGCCGATGAGGATCACATCCGGATCTTGACGAAGACCAGCCCGTAGAGCTCTGGCGTAGCTGGTTGAATCCACTCCAAGCTCTCTTTGAGTGATAATACTTTTTCGGTCACGAATTAAAAACTCGATCGGGTCTTCAATGGTCAGAATATGTTTATTTTTGTTGCGATTGATTTCGTCAATCATGGCAGCCAAAGTCGAAGACTTTCCAGAACCTGTAGCACCCGTGACTAAAACAAGTCCGCGCTCTTGGTTGGCAATTTTTTTGACCATGGCCGGAAGATTTAAATCTTCGAAAGAAGGCACGGTGTGAGGGATATTTCGAATCACCATCCGCGTTGTGCCTCGCTGTCGAAACACATTCACACGAAATCGCCCAAGGCCAGAGATGCCGTAACCCAAATCCACTTCTTTAAATTCTTGAAAATGTCGTTTTTGTCTTTCGTCCATCAAAGCCATGGCCATGCCTTCGATATCTTCACCGCTGAGGTGGGGAAGGTTTGCGGCCAGTGGACGCAAAATTCCATGACGTCGGATGACGGGCATAATCCCCGCTTTCAAATGAATGTCGCTGGCCCCTTTGGACATCGCGGATCTTAAAATCTCTTCAAAACTAAGGGAGTTAGACATACTTAAATTCTTGTCGACAGATCCAGAAGCCAGCTTAAGGATGAAATGCTTGTGCAAGCCCGCCGATGGTCGAGGAATTCTTCGTTGGCTTCGCGCCGGCTTAGACATATGATCCCCGCATGGAATTAGAAGATCCTAAAATGCAGCGTCGAATAAGGCGTTTAGTGACTTGGTTTGGTTTTGGAAATTTGCCCAAAGTTCCCGGAACTTGGGGCACTTTAGGGGCCATCCCTTTGGTCTGGGTTTTTAGTTTGATGGGTCCTTGGGGCTATATGCTGGCCACCTTTTTCTTTGTTATCTTATCGATTCAACTTTGTGAGTGGTACGGCAAACAGACCAAATCCGAAGATCCCTCAGAAGTTGTCATTGATGAAGTTGCCGGCTTTTTAGTCGCAATGACCTGGATTCCTCTGACGCCTATGGCATTCTTGATCGGATTCCTTGTGTTTCGCTTCTTTGATATTGTAAAACCTTTTCCTATTTCTTATTTCGACAAAAAAGTAAAAGGCGGAGTGGGAGTGGTTGCCGACGATGTAGTGGCAGGCATTTTTACGAATATACTTTTGCAGGTCGCTTTAAGCCGAACCCAATGGTTGGAGTGGACTTTTTAGGTGCTAAACCCAGAGATCGAGCAAAAAATTTTAGTTCTCTCCAAAAAACTGACCGACAGATCTCAGACTTTGGCTTTGGCCGAAAGCTGTACCGGCGGCCTCTTATCCTCTTGGGTCACGGCCTTGCCAGGTGTGTCATCATTTTATCGCGGTGCCGTGGTGTCCTATCACTCAGACGCCAAGATCGATCAACTTGGAGTGCCGGTTCGGTTGATCGAATGTCATGGTGAGGTGAGTATTCCAGTGGCAGTTTCTATGGCCCATGGAGCGCGAACTCGATTGAAGAGCTCTTGGGCTTTAAGTATTACGGGGATTGCCGGTCCGAGCGGCGGATCTTTGGAAAAGCCTGTGGGGACTGTGTGCTTTGCTTTGGTTGGTCCGGGCTTTGAAGAAAGTTCGACCCAGCGATTTAATGAAAAATCGCGTCAAGAAATCCAGCGTCGATCTGCACTTTTTGCTTTAGAAATGCTCGCGACTAGGGTCTGATGGGGAATCCAAGATTTCTGCAAAAGCTCTAGAAATCGAGCTTTGGCAATAGTGTTGGGGTAAATGGGTTAACAATAAGGAGATACACAATATGTCATCAACTCAAGTCGGTAACGAAAAGACCAGTGAAAAGGCGAAAGCCTTAGAACTCGCGATCTCTTCTATCGAAAAGCAATTCGGTAAAGGGTCCATCATGAAGCTAGCCGGTGGGCATAGTCTTTATGGTGAAGTTCCCGTTTACCCAACTGGAGCGCTTAGCTTAGATATCGCTCTAGGAATTGGCGGCCTTCCAAGAGGAAGAATCGTTGAGATTTATGGACCAGAAAGTTCTGGTAAAACAACTCTAGCTCTTTCAACAGTGGCTCAAGCTCAGAAGATGGGTGGCACTGTAGCCTTCGTCGATGCCGAGCATGCACTTGATACAGGTTACGCCAAGAAGTTGGGCTGTAATATTGACGATATGTTAATCTCTCAGCCAGATACGGGCGAGCAAGCTCTTGAAATCGTCGAAACTCTTGTGCGCTCAGGTGCCGTAGATGTTTTGGTTGTCGATTCTGTTGCGGCATTAACTCCAAGAGCAGAAATCGAAGGCGATATGGGCGACAGCCACATGGGTCTTCAAGCGCGATTGATGTCTCAAGCTCTTCGGAAATTGACTGCGGCGATTAGCCGAAGCAATTGTTTGGTAATCTTCATTAACCAAATTCGAATGAAGATTGGTGTGATGTTTGGAAACCCAGAAACAACAACGGGTGGAAACGCACTTAAGTTTTACTCTTCTGTTCGTTTGGATGTTCGTCGTATTGGAGCCATTAAAAATGGTGAAGATGTGACCGGAAACCGAACTGCGGTTAAGGTTGTAAAAAACAAAATGGCACCTCCATTTGCAAAAATCGAATTTGATTTGATGTACAACGAAGGAATTTCTCAAGAGGGAGACGTTTTAGATCTTGCCGTAAAGAAAGACCTCGTTGATAAGTCCGGCGCTTGGTACAGCTACAAAGGCGAGCGCATGGGCCAAGGCCGCGATCAATCCAAGCAGTACTTAAAAGAGAATCCTCAAATCATGAAAGAGTTGAGAGGAATTATTCTTCAAGCTTACGGCATCGGAAAAATCGAAGCTCCAGCGGTTGATGCTGCAGCAAAAGAGATGGCTCCAAAAGAAGAGGCCTCTCCTGCAAAAGCCGAAAAGACAAAGTCTAAAAAAGCTTAAGTCTTTACGAAATTCAAAATGTTTTTTAAAAACCCGAGCGAGAAATCCTCGGGTTCAGGGAGTGCCCGGCACCTGGCAGTGGGTCGCCGCGTCTGTTATGAAATTCAGAACAGGCCTTAATTTATTTTCGGGACTCCCAATCAGAGAGGCACTTTAAGGCTTCGGTGCTTTGATTTTGGGGGATGACGACCGAAATATTTGTGGCGCCACTGAGTAGTTTTTCGACGTGGATATTTTTGCTTTTTAGTTCGGTGCAGATTCTTGCGGGCATAGACGAATTGACCGATCCAAAGCAGGTTAGGGTCAGCATGGCTTTGGGCTCTGACAGATTTTGAATCTTTTTGTTACTCTTTAAGGAGTGAAAAAACGCATCTAAGCTTTCTGTAGGACCGGTAAACATCAGCCGAGTTTTTCCGTTTTCAAAAGTCGAAGCCAAAATCTGTGGCCAAGGCTGAGCACTTGTCGATAAAAAATCAGATAATTCTTTAAGTCCCTCAGGCAAACCTGCGCTTTCAATTTGAATATGGCGCACGTCTTTATGAAGATTGATTCCCACAACACTTTCTTTTTCGAACATTTGAACCTCGTTTTTAATCATAGTGCCTCGACCAACTTGATCCGCGCGACCTACAAAAAGTGGAACCTGCATCCGTTGAGCCAGCTCGACCGAGCGATAGTGCAAAACCTTGGCACCCCAAAAACACATTTCAGAAAGACTTTTGTAATCTAGCTCTGAATAAAATTGTGCATTTGGGATTTGCAAAGGATCACACTTATAAACTCCGTCGACATCTTTTAAAATTTCACAAGCCTCAGCTTTAAGGCCCGCAGCAATGGCCACCGCTGTGGTATCCGAACCCCCGCGCCCTAAAGTGGTGACTTCTTTTCGTTCCGGATTAACGCCTTGAAAGCCGGCCAACACAACAACGCGGCCTTTTTTAAGTTCTTCTTCGATGCGAAAGGGGCGAATGTCTGTGATGCGTGCACTGCTATGGGATTCGTCGGTTAAAACTCCAGCCTGGCTTCCGGTAAAACTTATTGCGGGGCAGCCATCTTCAATCAGCGCCATACTTAAAAGAGCCATGCTAATGCGCTCTCCGGTGGTCAGTAGCATATCTAGCTCTCGGCGGCTGGGATTTTTACTGACTTGATTGGCAAGCCGAATAAGATCATCGGTGGTTTTTCCCATGGCACTTACAACTACGACGACTTGCTTTCCGTCATGGCGAAGGCGCGCCACACGCTTAGCAACCCCCAAAACTTTTTCTGGAGTCGCGAGGCAGCTGCCACCATATTTTTGCACAACTAAAGAACTCATTAAGCCTAACTTAACTCTGTCTATGAAACCGGGCAACATCCCAAATTAGCAAACCCGGCCTCGGCGATAAGATTTTGACCGGGTAAATACCAGAGGACTAGGGCCAAGACGGAGTTAGGGCCTCTTGGCGAATAAAGTAAGGTCCGCACCACTGCGAGGGGAGTGCTCCGGAGTAGCCGCCACAATTTCCAAGCGTTGAACTTGGAGTCCCGACCGACATCACGCCGTTATCCTGTCTTCGGTTTCCTCGGTCCGTCAATCGGCGACCGACAAAAATGATATCTGCATTTGTATTAGGGCCTCGTAAAAAAACATTATTCTCTACAATCACATCCTCAAGACCTTGGGATGAGGTGGTGTTCTCTGGCGCAATTGTCACTGTCCATGCATTGGCGTTACTGGTTTCTCCAAATCGATTGTTTGCGATGACGACCTTTTGGGTCGCACAATCAATCGTCGATGTCTCGATATTTAGACCATCACAAAGCGTAAGGTTTCCACCATGAAACTTTAAGCTGTGACGAATCTCATCTCCGACGCGGCCAAAGTGATTGTGTCCAACATAAGTTCTAAGTCCTCGCCAAACTCGAACCGAGTGTTGGGCAGGGGCTTGTGCATGGACCGTATTTCCGACAAGGGCGCTGTCCACTAGAAGACCGTAGGCTCCCGTGTTAGCGATGAAATTTTCGAAAAAGAAAAGCCTTCGAGGATTTGGGATTTGAGAGGCATTCCAGCCCGAAGGTGGATTGCTTCGGTAATAGCCGGTGGCTGTGCCGCCAAAATCAAAGTAGTTATCTTGTCCTGCTGAGTTTTCAAACCGGCTTCTTAAGACCAAAACATCACTTCCGGCCACCGGCCCCGAGAAATTGCCAGTGACTTGTAAATCCATGACGACCAGATTTCTAGGATGGACTCCCGCTGTTCCTGATACGCCAGAGCCCGTTGAAACTCCACCAACTACAGGTGCAGCTCCAGTTCCGAATGCGCCCACTTGCACATTATTGACGCCTCCTTCTAAGCCAAAGCCAGAAAAAGTTTGGCCTCTTCGTAAAAGCACTCGTTTATTTGTCCAGGCATTTCCAGAGGGAAGGCTTGTTGATACGGCAGCTCCTTGTGGACATCCATTCTGCCCAGCTACAGGTGCAGGATTAGCGACACAAATCGTGTTCGTCCCAGAATAAACAACATTTGGATCCTGGACGGTAATTTCGACTTCTGCAATATCCCAGCTGCCGGATGAATTCTGAACTCGGACCCGGGCTCGATAGGGAGTGTTGCTTGGAGTTTCGTAGACGTAGGCAAAAATGGGTCCGCCACTATGACGGCGTTTTAACTCGCCACTTATTGTATGTGTGGCCGCATTTCCGTCGCCGGCATCAAAGTTATATGTGAGTTGTCTAAATACATCTGTTGTTGCTGGATTCGAGTCCGTACTTCTTGAGGCATCAAAAGATACTGCAAGGGGAGCTGGACCAGAGATACGAGTGACTCTTATGTTTGCGCGAACTGTTCCAGAAACTGGGGGAGGCGGTGCCGTGACGGTGCAGGTTTGAAACCGAGTTTGCGAGACGCTAGGAGAAAATAATCCGGTTGAGGCTTGGCAGACCGAAGTGATTCGCGCCGCTTGGCATTCGGCTTCGGTTCCTGATTGCCGTGTGTAGAAGCTATAGTTTGAATTTTGAGCAACCGGCTGATTGGTATCAGGATGCAAACACAGTTGTTGGCAAGCAGTATAAAGCGGAGTCGATCCGTTCCAGTTTCCACTCGATTGACAAGTGCGAGTGACTTGGCTTCCACAAAGGGTGGGATATGTGGCAGTTTGCGCTGCAAACCCTGTGACGCTTGCGCCGGACATATTTCCCGTCGGATTAGAGATTCCAGCACCCGTTGTATAGGCACAAGTTTGTCCTTGAACCATACAAGAAGCATTTGCAGCAGGTGCAGGAGAAAACAAACCTGTTTGTTGAGAACAAGTCGAAGTCACGCGAGCCGCATCGCAAAGAGCTTGGGTCGAAGCCTGTGCCGTCGAAAATGAAAAATACATTGAGCCGGCTAGGACCGCTTGTTGGCTTTGAGGATGCAAACACATCTGTTGGCAGGTGGGATAGAGGGTTTCGTTTCTACTCCATTGGCCCTCGACACAGTTTTTTATAATCAAATCTCCACAAGTCATTGGCGATAGAGCAGACTCAACAAGATAGCCAAACTGACTTTCTCCATTGGTACAAACACTTGGAATCGGTGGAGGAACCTCTGGCGCAGGATCCGGATTTTCATCATCGTCCCCTAAAGATCCGTCTTGAGAAGGAAGACCTAATTCTTCGATTTTTTGTGACTCAAAGCTTTGTCCGCAGTTTTGAAAAAATATAAGTGTCCCAATAAGAGACAGATGGATGAGCAAAAGTTGAACAAAATTCCTACGCATAAATGCCCCTATCGATGAGCTGAAGGCTACTTATTTAATCTCCGCAAGACCTGTGCCCGCGGGCAAGTTGTCCATGGCCTATCGGCCGTCGTATTCTCTGACATGACCATATTCTCGACAAGAAATCGGCCAATTAAAATATTTCTGCCTCATTTTGGGAAAGGCCAGTGAGTGGCCCGGCACTTACTAGAGGGTGGCGCGAATGTATTTTGCGACTTGGGCGTTCCAGCCGTTGGG
>CAYMDP010000034.1:0-823 GCA_964389375.1 uncultured Pseudobdellovibrionaceae bacterium
TGTTGAGTGGTATGTTCTTAAGGGCGAAAATAAATTCGGTCCTTTTGCATACACCGATGTCGTAAAAATGCTTCAGCAAAAAATTGTGTTTGAATTCGACTTTGCTTGGCATCAAGGACTTCAAACTTGGAAGAGAATCGCTGATTTCGAAGCCTTTCATCCAGACCTTATTAAAAAACTCCAGGGCAGTTTGATGCCAGATATTTCGGAGGTCTTTTTCAGACGACGTCATCGCAGGCTGAATTACGGTGGAACAGTTTTGATCCACGATAATAAGTCTGTTTGGAAAGGCCAGGGCGTTGAAATTAGCGCCGGTGGAGCTGGTGTGATCATGGAAAATTCAATGGTTGCTCCGGGCCAGACCTTATATTTGCATTTTAAACCCTGTGAAGGAGTTCCGGCCTTCAATGCGATCTGCGAAGTCGTCAGCAAGAAGTATGAAGGCGATGTGACGGATAAGGACGCGCCTGTTCGTTACGGTTTAAAGTTTACAAGTGTCAGCGCCAATACTCAAAAGTTTCTTCAGGAGTTATCGAAGAAGCCAGAAGCGGCATAAGGATTTGATCGGTTCGTAAAATTTGAATTTTTGCCTTCACTGTATGTACTTGAGATAAGGCTTCAAAGAAGAAACAGCGGGGAGTACATTCATGTATTCTAAATCTCCCTCATTTAAATATGAAATAGAAAGAACTTAAGAGGGGGTTTTTCAATGACAAGTATATTTACCATGGTCGCAGAAAGCGGACTCGTGGGCTACCTGATTATGGGTTCGGGCCTTGTCGGCTTGGCCTTTATCATCGAGCGGGCAAAGGTTTTGTTTTTT
>CAYMDP010000034.1:833-29678 GCA_964389375.1 uncultured Pseudobdellovibrionaceae bacterium
GTACGCAATCAAAACAGACGACTTTATGAAGCAGGTTAAAAGCCTTATCATGAATGATCAGATTGAAGAGGCGATTACATTTTGCTCGGCGAACGAGAAGGCCCCACTGGCTCACGTTGTAAAAGGCGTCTTAGAGCGAGCGGACCGCGATGACGAAAGTATCGCTCAAGGTTTGGATATATCCCTATCTGAAGTCATTCCTGATCTTGGGAAGCGACTCGGCTATCTTTCGATGATTGCAAACGTTGCAACTTTGCTTGGACTACTGGGAACCATCGGAGGTCTGATTATGGCCTTCTCGGCAGTGGCCTTTGCGGATCCTTCACAAAAACAAATTGTACTGGCTCAAGGTATTTCGATGGCGATGTACACGACCTTCTTGGGACTGTCTGTAGCGATTCCCGTGATGGTGGCTTATTCCGTTTTGCACTCGAAGCAAAATCGTCTTTTAGAAGAGATCTCAGAGCATTCAGCAAAGGTAATGGATCTTTTGACAACTCGTCATTATGTCCCTTTTTCAGCAAAAACCGCATTTCCTGCGACAATTGCTGAAGCAGACCTTGCGAAGATTAAACCCGCGCCTCCAAGCACAACGAAAATTGCTTAGAGCGAAGGGGTAACAGCCCCAAGTTTGGTCGGTCCTTCGAAATAGAGGAAGTTATGGGAAAGAAGAAACGAAATAATAGAATAGACGAACAACTGGAAGCCAATTTTGACGTGGACCTAACCCCCGTGCTTTCATTGATGGTTTGTTTGATTCCGATCATGCTTCTTTCAACTGTCTTTGTCCGCGTGACAGTGATCGAAACCCCACTTCCTCAAGTTGTGGCCCAAGCCTTAGAAGAAGACCGTTCTAAAAAAGACCGAGATGTCTCGGTCAAGGTCAACATGGATTCCGAACGGGGCCTTCAGTTGATTGTTCAAAAGGGAGAGGCTGTTCTTTTAAAGAAAGACTTTCCTAAGCAGGGGACTGACTGGAATTTAGGTGGGCTTCGCTCAGAACTCGTTAAGGTGAAGTTAACTCATCCTAAAGTTTTTAGGTTAGACCTCAGTCCAAGTGAGAATGTCCCTTACGATGATATTGTGAAATTGATGGATGAAGTGCGCAAAACAAAACAGGGAGACAGTAAGCTCTTTGTTGAAGATCAAGCGACTTCACAAAAAATTGAAACGGACCTAATGTTCCCTGATGTGTACTTTGCCAATGTGGTGGAGGGCTAGACCATGAGACGTGCCGTTGAGCAGTTCAAACGAAATAATCGAAAGACCGGGTTTTTGCTGCAGCTTACAGCCATGGTGGATATGTTTACGATCCTTGTGGTGTTCCTCTTAAAAAGTTATTCGACAAGTGCTGTTGTGATTAATCCACAAGAAGGTTTAAAACTTCCTCAATCCAGCTCTCAGTCGGAGCCAATTGAGGCCCTAAGACTCGTGGTATCTAATGCCGGTATTTTTGTAGATGAAGAAAAAATTCTAGATCTAACCGACGGCATTCTTAATGAGGCCGACACAGATAAAACGGACCGTGACTTTATTCGTCCTCTCTATGAGGCCTTAAATGCTCAGGCTCAGAAGTCTAAAGAGATTTCTGAGAAAAATACGGATCTAAAGTTCGAAGGCAAAATTGTTCTCCAGGCCGATGCCCGACTGAACTATAAGGTTTTAAAAAAGGTCATGTATACCTCCTCAATGGCAGGCTATGCGGACATGAAACTTGCAACGATGGCATTTGAATAAGGAATTGGTGTTGAAGGTGAGATTAGCTTTAAGACAAGACAGTAAAATGAAAGCCGTAATTGGGCTTTGCGTAAAGCTGAGTCTGGGCTTTTCTTTGTTCACAGCGGAAGCTGGCTTTGCCCAAAAAGCAAAAAAAGATCCTGTGGCTGCAGGCCTTGAAGAACTTAAGATGATCGAAGGCAATGAGTCCGAGAACGACTTAAGATCTCTCAAGGCCGAAATGCTTATTAAAATGACTGAGGAAAAGGCCATCGCTCAGGCCCAAAAATTGATTCGTAAATACCGTGGAAGCCCCTTAGAGCCAGATCTTCACTTTCGGCTGGCAGAACTTTACATGCGACGATCCAAGTCAGACCGCTTTTTTGAATTTAATCGCGAGTCCGAAACTGTAGTTAGACTTGCACCTCGAGTAGTTAAAGCCGCATCATCAAGACGTTCAATCGAAAAAGCTATCGAGACCTATGAGTTGATCCAAAAGCGATTTCCTAGATTTGATCAGATCGATCTGGTTTTGTTCAACAATGCATTCGCTCGTCAAGGGCTGGGTCAAGACAAACAAGCAGAGAAGCTCTACTTGTTTTTAATTAACAACTTCAAAACTTCACCATTGATTCCAGACGCCTATTTATCAGTCGGAGAAATCAATTTTGACCGAGCTAAATTCAAGGTGGCACTTGAACACTTTAATGCGATTCGGCAGTTTCCGGACTCTCGAGTATATCCTTACGGTCTGTATAAAGCAGCCTGGTCTCAGTACAATCTTCGCGAGACTGAAGCGGGACTAAAAAAGCTTGAAGAAGTCGTGGCTTATGGAAAATATGTCACCCAAAATCAAATCGAATCCCGCTTAGATTTACGTAAAGAAGCTCTTTTTGATATGACCTTATTTTACTCTGATGTCTATTTAGCGAAAGACGCTTTCAAGTATTTCAAAAAGCAGGCCGGCGAATTGGATGTAGGTCCTACGATCCTGCGTTTAGCTAAACTATACGACCGGCATTCAAGGTATCGCGAAATGCATATCGTGTTAAATGCCTTTATGGATAATTTGCCCTATTCACCTTTAGTTCCTACGGTTCAAAACGAAATCGTTTGGACTCATGAAAATTTAAGAGAAAAAAACTTCGCCATTGCGGAGATGGAAAAGCTTTACAGTATTTGTGACTCTAGAAGCTCTTGGAGTAAGTCGCAGTTTGCAGAACTTGTTAAGAAAGATCCTCAGGCAAAGCTTAGCTTGGCGACTCCAAAGTACCTAGAAGAGTGTCAGGCGATGTTATCAGAAACAACTTTAAAACTTGCAGGAAAGTGGCTTAAAATTTGGAAAAAAAATCCAGCCGCTACAGAATTTGCTGACGTCACTGAAAAGGCCTTTGAAATCTTCTTAAGAAGAGATCCAGAAGGTCAAGAAGCGGGCGAAGCTCGTTATGCCTATGCTGAACTTCTGTTCCAGAGAGATAAATTTCGTCAAGCCTCAATCGAATACGCTCGCGTGAACTCTCGCCCGGTCGGTCCAGAAATCTCTCATGATGCTAGCTACGCGGCGCTACTAAGTTTAGAAAAGGCTGTTAAAGAGAAGTGGAGTGATGCGGACGAAAAACTTTTCAAAGAGTTGGTGCAAGTTTATGTCACCCAACATCCTAAAGGGAAGTATCGACTGGATGTTGAGTTTAAAGTGGGTCTGATCGTTTACGAAAAAGGTCGATACGATGAAGCTGCTCCTATCTTTGTGCGACTTGGAAAAGAGTATGCGAAGACCGAAAAAGGCGAGAAGTCCCAGGATCTTTACTTAGACATTTTAAATCTTAAAAAAGATTACGCAGGACTTAAAGAATATTCCAAGACTCTGTTGGTCAGCGAAAAGTCACCCGAAAGATCAAAAAAGCTAAAAGATATCTTCGAGCAATCTTCGTTCCTAGAAATTCAAGGAATGGAAGAAAAGGGCGAGCTGAAGGTCGCTTTGACGCGTTTTCAAGACTTCGCAAAAGCACACCCGACTTCAGGTTTAGCTGAAAAGGCTTTGTGGAATATCATGCATCTTCAGTTTAAGACCGGGGACAGTTTTTCTGGAGCAGAATCAGCGGTGGCTTACTATGACAAGTATCCAAAATCTAAAGAGGCCGTCGATGCCCTATTAAGAGCGGCACAAACTTACGAAGACACAGCACAGCTTGAAGAGGCTGCCAAAGTTTTAGTGAAGCTCATTTCTGCAGAGCCTAGTAGCAAAGTGAAATGGCAGGGGCTGGCGGCGGACTTCTTTTTGCTGAGTGGACGTCACATCCAGGCCAGAAAATTTTACGAAGAGCTGATGAAGTCTTCGGATGAAAAGGTGGCCCTTCACGCCGTGACACAGCTGTCATACATTGAAAAGACCTATGGGACGGCTCAGTCACAAGCTCAGTTTATGAAAGAGATGGCCAAAACTCAGTTCGAGCCCCTCGCGAGCGAATCAAAGATGAAAGAGCTTGAGAGTTTATTTGCTGCAGGAAAGATGACCGAGGCATTTAACGAGGCACGAAAAATTGTTGGATCAAAAACTAGCAACGAATATAAAGCCAGAGCTCGATTTATTCAGGCTCGAATTCTTGAAGAAGAATTTAACGCTCAAAGTGTGCGCTCTCGCGTAGATCGCGTCGCAATTGTATTGGCGCTTAAGACCGAGAAGCTTGAAAAAGCGCAGAAGGCCTATCAGGCCGCGATTCGGTATGGTGATCCAAAGGTTTCCATCGAAAGTCTAGAGAGGCTCTCCCATTCCTACTCTTCTTATGTCAAAGCCCTAAAGGGAATGCCAATTCCGGAAGGACTTTCTCAAGATGAGGGCGCGGCATTTCAGTCGGAACTTCAGCAGCTTGCAGTTCCCCTTGAGGAAAAGGGCGTCGAGACTATGGCTCAAGCCTTAGAGGTTGCTAGAAAAGCTCGTTTACGGGACGGAACTTTGGCTCGTCTTCAAAGGTCTCTTGATGAATTGAATATGAAAAAGACCACGGAAGTTCTTGTTGAATATAAGAAACCTGAACTGGTTCTTCCGCAAGCTTCGGGAGTCGGATCATGAAAAACTTAAACCTTGGCGCAGCACTTTCGATCAGCCTTCTGCTTGCAGCATGTGCATCAGCTAGCAAAACTCAAAAGCAAGTCATGACGACGGACCCGAAGCCATTTACTGAGCCCGTGCGTCCACTGGCTTTACCCGAGGTTTCGGCTAAACCCGGAAGCTGCAAGAGTATCAGCCCAGAAGTGAAGGCTTCCGGATGGAAGCGCTTGCTTTCTCATGCGAATGTTTGTGTGAAAGAATTAAAATGGTCGACTTTAGAAGAATACGGAAATGAATTAGCAAAACGAGATGTGGCATCCCCTTGGGGACCTTTCTATCTAAGTCTAGCGGCCGAAGCACGAGGCGATTTGCAAAGAGCAATGTGGATGGTGGAGCTTGCTCACAAGAAGGCCCCTCAAGAGGGACTGATTCTTTATCAAAAGTCTAGGATCTTGTTGGCTCTTGACCAAACTACGGCGGCCA
Source organism: uncultured Pseudobdellovibrionaceae bacterium (assembly GCA_964389375.1). Taxonomy (GTDB): domain Bacteria; phylum Bdellovibrionota; class Bdellovibrionia; order Bdellovibrionales; family UBA1609; genus CAYMDP01. The sequence continues at coordinate 6,082 of CAYMDP010000034.1, forward strand.
TTCAGGGTTTTACTCTCGCAACTAAAAAAGACCCAAAACTTTTTGATGCTCACCTTGTTTTAGGACAGATCTACCTTAGGGATGGAGAAGTTAAGGATGCGGCCGTTCATTTTCAAGCGGCGATATCTCTAAAGCCAAACCATGTTCAGGCATTGATTGGAATGGTCGAGACTCGCGCTTACGCCGGGGAATATGCTGCGGCCCTTGAGTATTTGGGAAGAGCTATCTATCAACAGCCCAGAAATTTGGACTACCGGCTTCGTGAAGCAAGTCTTAACGAAGAAGGCTTAAAGAATTACGAAGTCGCCTTGGATATCTATAAAAAAGCTCAGCGTATGGCCGGTCAAAAGAATACGGTTGGAAGTCTACCTTCGGATATTAAAGACCGTATTTCACGCCTAGAAAACTCTGTTCGATTAGCCGCGCAGGCGGAAGTTGTTCGAACTCCAAGCCAGCAGGGGCAAAAGGGAGAAGGAAAATGAGACTCAACTTAGTTGTGCTTAGCCTTTTAGTTTTCATGTTTTCTGAGGTGAGCCTTGCTGAAGGGTCAAAGGGCAAATCTCGTAAGACCCAACAGGTTAATTTTGATGGCTCAGACATCGATGGAGTTGTTCGAAGTCCCGACGGGGCTTACCTCGTGCAAAAACGAGGCGTAAAATTTATGCCGCTTTATAAAGTGAAGACGCAGTTTGATATCAACATCAAAGACTCCATTGAGTACTTGAGGTAAATCCATGAGACGAGTCGAGTTAGACATCGAGCATCGCTACAAGAACCGCTTCGTGGGTCGCCATCGACTTAAAGGTGATAAACCTTTGGTCCTTATGGGCTCATCTCGAGAGGCGGACATCCGCCTTCTTGGTGATGATGTCGGCGGGGTGCACGCCTCTTTAGAGCTATCGAATCACATCTGGACCCTTATGGACCTGGGAAGTGAGCAAGGAACTTGGGTCAAAAAACGCCCGGTCCTCGAGCATATGATCCAGGGGACGACGATCGTGAATATCGGGGGCCATCAAATCAAGTTGATTCCTCGCGAAATCGAAAGTGACTTATTTTTAAAGCCTGTTTTGGAGAATTTGAAACCACAAGAGCGCATCGGTGCGGATGTGTTTCATCAGGTGATTCTTCGTCGACATGGTTTTGTGATCGAGACCAAACTTTTGCCAAAGTCAGAGAGCTTTCACTACCGTCATGGAAACAAAGATCATGTCTTAAAATGTCCTGATTCCGCTGTTTGGACAAAGTCTGAGTTTGGTGATGTGACCATTCAGCAAAGATTGATCGATTCAAAGGTTATGGAAGAAGACGGACTCGATAAGATTAAAGCCTTTTGGGATCCGAGCCTTCGGGGTCCAATGTTGGGCGCGGTGATTGCCTTTTTGTTGGTGATAGCGCTTGTGGCCTTCCTTCCCAAAAAACCTGCGCAAGAACTTGTCGAAGTTAAGCCCGATGAGAATCGGTATACGCGAATGATCTTTGATGCCAAACAAATGAAAAAGGATCGCGCGGAATCACAAAAAGTCACTAAAGCAATGGCCGGAAAAACTGCTCCTCCGACAGAGGAAAAGACAACCGAAGCCGCAAAGTCTAAGGCTGCCGCAAAAACGGCGGGCGCTCAGGCTGTAAAGACGATTCGAGCCTCTGGCTTAGGCGCTTTGATCGGAAAGATCTCTAAGAATGCCTCTAAGAATGCGGTTCATATTCAGGCGACTGGAAAAAATCCTGATGAAGGTGCTACAGGTCAGGCCTTAAGTCTTGGCGGTGGAAGCAGTTTGCAAAAAGCCGGCGTTAAGGTTGGCGGAAATGCAGAAGGTCAGCGAATTGCGGGTGTCACGACGGATGGTAAAGGCGGAGGTTCTTCGGCTTACCGTGGAGTCAGTGGACTTGTAACTGGAAACGTGGGTACAGCCAGTGTCGGTGTCTTAGAAGAAGAAACCGATGTTCAAGGTGGCTTAGATCGAGACGTGATCGCACGTATTATTAAATCTCAGATCGGACAAATCCGATACTGTTACGAGCGCCAATTAAGCGCGAACCCAGAACTTTACGGAAAAGTTCAGGTTAAGTTTACCATTGGATCTGCGGGGGCTGTTGTCACGCAGACTGTTGGAAGTAGTTCATTAAACAACGCCATGGTCGAAGGATGTATTCTGAGGCGTATAGCTGGATGGCAGTTCCCAAAGCCTGCGGGCGGGACCGATGTCATCGTGACATATCCGTTCTTGTTTAAGAGTACGAGATAGTCACACATCTCCCGCTATTAGCGGGGAGGAGAGCTTATGCGAGTTCAGAAGCCACAGGGCCTAGCCCTGTATTTTTCAATTTTGACTTTGGCCATGGGCCTTAGCTTTGGCGTTTCGGCTGAAGCACAGTCAAAAAAAGCTGCGGCCTCAAAAGAGCCAGCTCCAAAAGCCTCCGCACCCTCCACTGGGGATAAAAAAGCCGAACCTCAATCGGATCGCTTGGATATTTCGGATGTTGAAGAAAAGTACTGGGCTCCGAAGGATACAGATTTCAGCGTTGTTCAAAACAGAACCTATGCAAAAGAAAAACGCTATTCCGTGACCGGTCAAATTGGACCGATCGTTAACGACGCATATGCGGCGGGAATGATCCAAGGAATTAAGGCAAATTATTTCTTCTCTGAGCGTTATGGTGTTGAGCTTATGTACAACACTTCAAACCTCTCGGATAATGATTCCATTAAAGAGCTTCAAAAGTTAGCGCAAGGTGGAGCAAAACCGAATCACGGAAAAATCACAAATTTTTACGGCGTCGGTTTTAACTATGTTCCCATCTATGCAAAAATGAGTGTTCTGGGAACACGCATTATCTATTTCGATATGGCGGTCACTCCAGTCATCGGAATGATGGGCTATGACCAACAAACCGAAGCTGGAAATATTAGTAAAAGCTCGATGGCCATCGGTCTTGATGTCACTCAGTACTTTTTCTTCTCGCGCCATTTTGCCGTGCGATTTGACTTAGCAAACCGTTGGTTTAACGAAACGACAGTTAAGTATAGAACTGACGTCGGCGGAAGCATTGGAGACAAAGTGAAGGATGGGACAACCAACATCACAACGATGATGCTTGGTCTGACTTATTTCTTCTAAAGGGGGAATGGTGAAAGCAATTCGATTTACATTCATTGTCTTTTTCATGCTCTCTCAGACGAGTTGGGCTCGTCATGCAGATCCGGGAGCCTTGATAGATGGATCGAAGTCTGCAGAGTTATCAGGTTCTCAAGCTGGCTCTCAGGCCGGCTCTTGGAGAGATCTGTCCGTGAAGGATTTAAACTGGAATAAAGTCAAAAGCACAGTTCAGGTTTGGTGGGCCAATCGTGAATCGAAGAAATCCGACGAGAGAGGACCTGCAAGCCAAGCTCAGCAAGCTGCTCGAACGGAAGCTCCGAAAACTTCTGACGAAGTCACTGCATTGGTTGAAAGCCTTCCAGCGGTCAACACTCAAGATGCCGCGTCTACTCCCTTGGTAGAAATGGAAAAAGCCGCACCTCAGATTCGGCAAATCGAGATCACAAAATCGACCCCGGGAATCGCTCCGGATCCATCTTTGTCTTTGAATAAAGCCGGTGTACCGACTTTCGCATTAACCACCGCAAAAAAAATAAAAACGAAGGACGGAAAGTCTAAGACAATTCAGATTCCGAAGACTTCAATTCCTGCACTCGGAGTGGGTGAAGAGCCTCGAGTGGTGAAGTCGGATTTTACCCTTCCTGATGTCAAATTTATGCTTGCAAGTCTTGGAAAGGCGACCGCGCTTCCAACTCCAAAGATAATGGCCAAAGCAGACTTAGACCTTGTGACTAAAAAGAAGCGAGACCTTGCCGGAGAGCCAAAGGCCCCCACCGATTTACTAAAAGGTGTTGGAAAACCCGTGACCGAAGAAAGTGTGGCTTCGATTGTCTATCAGATTAGCGAGGACCAAGCGGTCACAGAACAAGCCTACAAGCCGTTTAGCGTCGCCGAACTTCAAATGTTGGCCGCTTTAATTTTAGTTAAAAACGGCGAGCAGTGCCCCATTGCCGTGGGCTTGTTTGATCGAGTCGCACGCAATAAAGAACTGACGACTGAAGCGAATTTTCATTTAGGAAGTTGTGCGATGAAGTTAAAACTTTATGCGCCCGCATTTGAGCGACTGTCCTCAGTCATCAAAACCGAAGAGGCCGAGTACGCAAGCCCTGCGATCGGGATTCTCGCGAAAGATCTGCCAAGTGAGTATGAGGTTTCTTTTTCTAAACTCGTCAGAGGCATTAAGAATAAGAGTCTTTTAATTGAATCAGATCAGCAGCGAGTCAGCTATTTGGTTGCTAAGGGGGCTTTCAAGGCCGGTCAATTTGGACCTGCTAAAACTGCAGCTCGGGAAGTCAAAGAGAGCTCTCCAGATTATGCCAGTGCACAATTTGTTTTGGCTTCTGCTGAGCATCTTTCAAAAGAACAAAAAAACGCGGTGAAAACCCTTGAATCCCTAAGAGCATGGATCGAGAAGACGGGTAAGAGAGACAAGAATATCGAAAGTCTTTCGGCCTTAAACTTGGCAAGAATGTATTTTTCAGCGAACCAGCATCAAAAAGCTTTAGAGCTTTATATGAAGATCGACAAAGAGCATCCAACTTGGGTTCAGGCCCTCGTGGAAATGGGTTGGATTCAGTTGGCCGTTGACGATTTTGCGGGAGCCATCGGAAATATGTACTCCCTGCATTCGCCATACTTTAAGTCGGTCTATAAGCCCGAATCTTTTGTGGTTCGTACAATCGGTTATTTAAATATCTGCCAATACGCAGATGCGTATAAGACTTTGACTTGGCTGGAAAGCGAGCACCGCCCGTGGTTGACGAAAATGCAGTCTTATATGTCGGCTAATAAGTCGAACTCTGCCTACTACGACACGGTCAGAAACTATCTTCGCGGAAAAAGTACTGAAGAAGTCGACGGACTTCCATTTCAGGTTATTCGTGAGATGGCGCGACAAAGAGATTTTTTGAACGTACAAACGTCCTTAAATCAAAAAGAAGATGAGCTAGGCCGTTACCCTTCGGTCGTAACAGCGATCAATCAGCAAAAGAACCGAACTCGAACTCGAGTTCAGCAGGCTCAAGAAAGACTATCTGGTTTAAGGGCTAACCTTAAGCAGTCTAAAGTCGATGGCCAAAATGCTCAGTTTCTTCAACAATGGCGAGGTCAAGCTCGACTCGAAGAAGAGATTATTGCAGCCCATAGGTACCACCTAGAAATGCTCGAGGTTTCGCGACAGGGCTATGAAAGCTTTAAGTCTCGAACTTTTGCTTTAATCGAAAAAGAACGGGTTGGACTTCGTCAGCAAGCCGGAACCGCTTTGGCCAGCAGCTTTAAAAAAATGGCAACTGAGGTCGGAAGGGTTCTCGAAAATAATGAATTCTTGCGTTACGAAGTTTTTGCCGGAAGCGGAGAGAATATTCGCTATCAAGTGGGTGGTGGAGCGACAGATAAGACTCATAGAATTCCTGCCAGTATCAAGCCTCAGAAGATGTTGAACTGGGATTTTGATGGGGAGTATTGGGAAGATGAGATTGGGTCTTACCGGTCCACTTTAAGAAATAACTGCCCAAAACTAAGCCAAACAAAGAATGAATTTAAATCAATTGCACTGACAGAAGGAGTTGGACAATGAAATTAATAACACGACTTGCAATAGTCATAGCGGGGATTAGCCTTAGCGCCCATGCGGGAACTCAGGTCGAAGGCGGTCTTGAGCAGTTGAAGACGAATATGGAAAATTCAAAAGCCAATTTTGATCAATACAAAAGTAACCTCGATATTTCGACTAAAAATTTGGACGAAGTAAATAAAGCCATTAAAGAGCTTCAAAGTCAGCGCACTCGGCTTCTGAAGAATGGCGAAAATATCGATACAAATAAAGAGTCCTTGGATAAGATGAAGGCCGAAATTGCAGGCTTTAAAGCTGCCGAGGCCAAGAAAATTCAGGCGGACGAGGCTCAGATTGCTGAAGTGAAAGCTCTGTTGCAAAAGCTCGAGGATAGCCGAAAGAAGCGCGAGCTGAATATGACCGCTTACGATCAAAAAATGGCTGAGATCGACAAAGAAAAAGGGGATTGGGACAAGCAGCGCGCAGCCATGGGACAGCTAAAGGCCGAACTCGACCTTAAAGAAAAAGAAGCCCTAGTGCAGAAGCAAAAATGGGAAGAAAAGAAAAGGTCCTACGCCTCTGAAACGGACAAATGGCAAAAGGCGAGTCGCACCGCAGAGCAAACACACCTAAAGTACAAGCGACTTTCAGAGTAGACTGGGACCTGGGCCTTCGCCTAGACGTCTTCAAAAAGCCTTGGATGAATTGTCCAAGGCTTTTTTTATTTGTTAGCATGAAGAGATGAAATCATTAAAACCCTTTCTTAGCGGCCTTCTCCTTCTTATAACCAGTTTGAGCATCTCAATTCAAGCTCAAGCAAAGCCCCAAGTCGATGGGTCTTTATCGAGTCTGATATTAGATTTGGAGGAGTTTAAAACCTTATCTGTAGAAGACCAGGCAAAGTACCTCATTTGGTCCAGAGAGCTTTTGGCGGTTTTGGAGACCTTTCAGGCGGATCAGAAAACCGACAAGCTCGCAAATTTTCAGCGAACTAATGATTGGTCGATTGACTGGTCGATTTTTCCTCAAGCTGAGGCGGCTCTTCCTTTGGCCTTGATACCTTATGCCGTAACAGGCTTAAGCGTAGCGGTTCGATCTCCTGCTGTAATTAACTTTGCCTCAAGAGCAAAGACTTTTTCACAGACGGCGTGGAGGGCAAGAAAATCGACTCGTTTTCAAAAAGGTGGATCCGTAACGGATATTTCTTTTAGAGAAGCTGGAAAGGCAAAAATGAATGCGGCCCTAATCGCAGGAGGTGCCGTCAGCACTGCGGCGTCGGTCGCAGCATTGGTGGACAGCAAGGAAAATGAAGCGGCAACACCCGCCGAAACTCAGCCTGTCCCGAAGCCAGCCCCTGCTGAAGCGAAGGCAATTGCCTTTAAGGGTGAGTATCGAGAAGTCGATGCAAAATGTCTATTCGGCGGTCACTTAAGTAAGTTCAAAAAGTTCGGAGATAAAATTCTTTGCACCCGTCCTAAAGAATCAATCAACGCAAAAATTTGCACCGACCCCGCAAAATCTTTTCTATGTCAGTCTTTCGGTTTAAGCCAAGGCCCGAGTCCGAAGGATTTAAGCTCTAAGCTTTGTGTTCCGCTTACAAATGAGCAAGGTAGCTTGGTGGACCTTACTCCTCGTTGTGCTGTGGCCTTCCGTCAGATGCTTTTACAGGGGCCAACTCTGATCGATCCGGTTGTTTTTAATAATGCGACGGCAGCCCTTAAAGAGTCCGTGGGCCAGTTTCAAAAAGAAGGCATGAGAGATGGGGTCTCATTCGAAGATTACTGTAAAGATAGCAACGCAATTAACAAGGGACTTCAAAAATCCGAATGTGAGGCCATCACCGGATTAATGGCTTTGATTAAACAAGACACTCAAGTTGAAAAAGTTGTTGCCAGTCGTGCTCCCGCTGGGCGCGGAGTCGTTCGTAAAAAACCCGCTGAGGCCACAAACTAAAGCCGATTCAGCGGAGGATTTGTTTCATTTTTTTTCTTGGTCCCGGGGCCTTTTTGTCCTTCGGTCTGTTGGGACTGGTAAAGCTCAAAATAAGCGCCCTTCTTAGACATCAGCTCGTGGTGGGACCCTTGTTCTAGAATTTGCCCCTGATCTAACAAAATAATTCGGTCACAATTAATAATTGTGGAAAGCCTGTGGGCAATAATCAAACTAGTGCGACCCTTGGTCACTTGCTCGGTTGCTTGTTGGATTTTTTGCTCACTTAAAGAGTCAATATTCGCCGTGGCCTCGTCCAATATCAAAATGTCCGGATTAAAGGCTAAGACTCTTGCAAATGCGATGAGCTGCTTTTCTCCTGTTGAAAGATTCGCCCCGTTTTCTTCGATCTTCCAGTCCAAGCCCTCTTTATGTTTTTCAATCAGGTCAAAACAATGAGCCCGTCTTGCGGCATCTCGAATCATCGTGGATTCAATTCCGGGGGAATTCAAAGAAATATTCGCCGCAATACTTCCTTTAAAAATAAAATTTTCTTGTTGCACGACACCGATGCGTTTACGGATCTCGGCGATCTGAATCTGATTTAAGTCGACCCCATCAAGCAAAATCTGGCCGGATTCAATTTCATACATTCTTTGAAGAACAGAGACCAAACTGCTTTTTCCACTTCCGGTGCGCCCCACAAGGGCAATCCTCTCGCCGGCCCTAATATTTAAGTTGATATCTTTTAGGATGAAGTCCGTTTCTAAGGAATAGCGAAAACGAACATTTTTAAGTTCGATTGATCCCTTTGAGGCCGCGGGGTCTAACAGAATTCCCTCAAGTCTTTCGGTGCTTTCATCTAAAAGATGAAACACACGGTCCGCACTGGCTAAGCTATTTTGCAAAGTATTGTATCTTTCAAGGATCACTCTTAAGGGTCTAAAAAAACCTTGGACCAGTAAAATAAAGGCGGCGATTTGCCCAATGCTTAAACCCAGTCGCTCTTGGAGCAGACTTCCAAATAGAATCGCGGTGGCGACTGTTCCGACGTTAAAGGCTTCCACGATGGGCCACAATCTTGCGAACAGACTGACCGTCTTTAGCTGAACCACTTTGTAGTCTTCGGACATTTCTTCAAACTGTGCTCTGCTGGCTTCAACTTTGTCGAACATTTGCAGGATTCTCATTCCCGAAATCGATTCCGCCGAATAGGCATTAATCAGTGCGAGTTTCTTTTTAGACTCATTAAAAAAATAGCGAATTCTTTTACTTAAGGAGGCACTGATCCAAATTAAAACCGGAGCCACTAAAATGGTCAGAAGGGTTAGTGGCAAAGATAAAAGACTAAGGGCAATCAAGATCGACCCCATGTTCACAAAGGCCACAAAAAAGTCGGTAAAGCCTTGAGTGAAGAGCTCTCCGAGCCCATGCACATCATTTGTCACTCGAGTAACAATGCGCCCGATCGGGTTTTTATCAAAAAATTTTAGGGGTAGTCTTTGGACATGTAAAAGTAAGCGATTGCGAATGTCGTACATCGTCTGGTTGCCCAGTTTCTGTAAGACGTAGCGCTGAAAAAAGGCCAAAATACTTCCGAGTAGGTCGAGCACTAAATAGGCAATAGCAATCTGAACAACAAGATCTAAATCTTTTTTTCCGATCCCCTCATCGATGGCGTAGCCAAACAAAAACGGAAGCGTCCGGCTGACGCTGACAAAGGCCAGAACCAAAATCACAACCAAAATAAGTCGGGGCTTTCTTTGCAGCAAGTAGGGCCAAAGCTTGACAAAAAGTTTTCTAAAATTGAGCTCTTTTTGAACCTTGTCTTCAGTAAAATAAGATTTAGACATGTTGTTCCCCAGAAGACTGCATCTCGAAGAGTTTTAGGTAAGTCGGGGAAGTTTTTAGCAATTCATCATGTGTGCCAATGGCTTCAACCTGGCCTTGGTCTAAGACCAAAATTTGATCGGCCCACTTCAGACTTGCGATCCGGTGGGAAATGATAATCGTGGTTTGCCCTTTGTCTGAACCCGATCGAGACCGAAGGTTTTCTAGAATGTAGGCTTCGGTTTTTGCATCCACCGCACTGAGGGAATCATCAAAAATGATAATCTCAGAATTTTTCATCATGGCTCGCGCAAGGGTCAGGCGCTGTCTTTGTCCGCCTGACAAATTGACTCCTCGCTCGCCCAAGTAACTGTCGTATTTTCCGGGAATATTTTGAATTTCTTCGTCGAGGCGAACCATCTCTGATGTCTGAACCACCTCATCCATAGTCCAAGAATCTCTTCCAAGGGCGATGTTTTCAGAAATTCTGCGACTGAAGACAAAGGACTCTTGCGGGACGACTCCCAAAAGTTTTCGCAAGGACCTTCGCGGAAGATTTTTTATCGCCACTCCGTTGATGCGAATTTCACCCGACTGAGCTTCAAAATTTCTGCACAACAGATCAACGAGGGTGGATTTTCCTGAACCCGTCACCCCTGTGATGGCCAGAGTTTGTCCGGCTTTTAAGCTAAAACTAAGGTCGCGAAGGGCCGGCCGCGTTTCGTTAGGGTAAAAGAACAAGACAGAATCAAATTCGAGATTTTCGAAGTGATCAATCTCTGTCTGCCCTTCATCGGGAAGATCCGATGGCGTCGAAAGCAACTGAGCAATGCGATCAAAGGAGGCTTTTCCCTGCTGGACATGAGAAAAACCAATCCCCAAGGCCTCCATGGGCCAGACGATTCTTTGAATGTATTGGTAGAATGTAAATAAGGACCCCAAGGTGACCGTTCCCTGGATCACATCAGGGGCTCCGATCCACAGCAAAATTACGCAGCCCACAGAAACGCTAATCTCAAGGACGGGTCCAAAGGCAGAGTCCACTTTTGCAGACCTATCGCAGGCCTCTTGAAATTTTCGACTGTAGTCGTTAAAAATTCGTGTTTGATTTTCTTCCTGTCCGTAGCTTTTTATCACTCGAGAGCCTGCAACAATTTCTTGAGACACGGCGGACATCTCGGAGTACTTGTTTTGTTGATGGCGATATCTACGGTGCAGAACAGAGATCATTTTGTAGACCACAAAGGGGACCAGCGGCATCAAAATCAGGGTCTTTGAGGTCCAATCCCAAGAAATTGCGATCATCAGCGGAGGTAAGACAATCAAGAAAAAGATCGCGTCAAAAAGGATTAAAAGTCCCGGTCCAATCCCCATGCGAAAAGAGTTCACGTCATAGGTCATCAGGCTCATCAAGTGCCCGATGGTATTCTTCTGGTAAAAGCTCGGGCCAAAGTCGAGAAGCTTATCGTAGATTTTTTTGCGTAAATCGTTAGCAACAGAGTGATGAAAGCGACCCCAAAAAATTCGCCAAAGATAGCGAAATAGGGCCAAAAAAGCCGTCAAAATCACAATGATCCCGACAACCTCTGCCACATCCTTTGTTGGACGTCCTTCGGCGATTAAATCAAGCGCTTTTCCGATCAAAAGCGGGGGCAAGACATCGAGACTGTTGGTCAACAGGAGGCTGAGCAATCCAAAACAAAAGTTTTTTGGATGTTGCTTAATATAAAACCAAAAAGGTCGTTTAAAAAAATCGTCTGCCATAGGGTGTAGGCGGACCATAAACCCAAAGTGGATGTTTGTGCATCGCTTTGTTTTGGTCTCAATTTGCGCATCTCGTCAACCGGCTTTGGACGGGTCCCGTCACGCGTGCAATTCTCGACAGGCTTTAGAATTGGTGTTAATCCTTGAAAGCTAATTGATAAGAAGAGTTTGCAACAGATCTGCGGAAGGAAACAACCATGGCCGGAGCAGGAGCTCAGCGAACAGCGGACCGCGAGTTGGTCGACACCACTCGAGGCTTTGCGTTCACCACTCAAGTTGATAAAATCATTGCATGGGGAAGAAAAAACTCCCTTTGGCCTCTGCCCTTTGGGACTGCTTGTTGCGGAATCGAAATGATGTCCGTCATGGGTCCACGTTACGATTTGGCGCGCTTTGGTGCAGAAGTCGTTCGTTTTTCTCCAAGACAAGCGGATTTGCTAATCGTCGCGGGAACAATCACCGAAAAAATGGCTCCGATTGTCACTCGAATTTATGAACAAATGCTTGAGCCAAAGTTTGTTTTGTCTATGGGAGCCTGCGCCAGTTCGGGGGGCTTTTATCGGGCTTATCATGTTCTTCAGGGTGTAGATAAAGTTGTGCCTGTCGATGTTTATGTTCCAGGTTGTCCTCCGACTCCTGAGGCCGTTTTAGATGGTGTGATGTTGATTCAAAAAATGATCTCTGACAATGCTCCTCGGCCTTGGCGAGATAACTGGCAACCGGGTGTGTATCGATGAATAACGTAGAAGCTCTTCGCTCAGACCTGAGCGCAAAATTTCCGGATAATTCTTTTTCCTTCGACTTTGCCCATGGGAATAATGTCATTCAGCTCTCAAAAGAGATGTTGGTTCCCGTATTAAAACATTTTCGAGAAACTAAAAAATACGACTTCTTGATGAATATCTCTGGGGTTGATTATCCGGATCGTCAAAAACGCTTTGATGTATGTTACGAACTTTTCTCTTCGAAAAATGCCCATCGCGTGCGTCTAAAAACTCAGGTCGCCGAAAATGAAGATGTTCCCACGGCCATGTCTGTCTGGCGTGGCGCAGATTGGTTCGAGCGCGAAACCTACGACATGTTTGGAATTCGTTTTGCGGGTCACCCAAATATGCGAAGGATTTTGACCCATCACCAGTTCAAGGGTCACCCATTAAGAAAAGACTATCCGGCAGATCTTCAGCAGCACTGCACGGAGGCCTTGCCGATTCATTTCGATAACGACCCTGATTTTGTCGAAGATCCAAGCAAAGATTTAGTCCCCTTAAATATCGGGCCTTCACACCCTGCGACCCATGGAACTCTTCGTGTGATGGTTCAATTGGATGGTGAGAAAATCCACCGCGCAAATGTCGAGCTCGGGTATCTTCACCGTTGTTTCGAAAAAATGGCCGAGACCCACCCTTACAACCAAGTCATCCCATACACCGATCGTCTGAATTATTGCTCGGCCCCAATGAACAATGTGGGTTATTGTAAAACCGTTGAAAAATTGTTGGGTGTTGAAGTTCCACCAAAAGCTCAGGCTATTCGAATTATTCTTTGTGAGTTGTCTCGAATTATTGATCACATCGTATGTGTCGCAGCCAATGCCGTCGACCTTGGAGCCTTGACTGGATTTTTTCATCTGTTCCAGTACCGCGAGATGGTTTACACCTTGTTCGAAAAACTTTGTGGTGCGAGATTGACCGTGTCTTTGACCCGAGTCGGTGGAATGGCAAACAACCCGCCAGAGGGTTGGTATGATGATGTCCTTGAATTTACTAAAAAAATGAAAAAGGGAATTTCTGAACTTGAGCTTCTGCTTTCAGAAAATAAAATTTGGATTCAAAGAACTCGCGGAGTCGGAAAAATTTCTATCGAAGAAGCGATCGAATGGGGCTACACCGGTCCTTTACTTAGAGCGGCGGGTTTAGCTTTAGATCTTCGCAAAGCTAGTCCTTATTACGGCTACGAAACCTTGGATTTCGATGTTCCCATCGGGACCGACGGAGATGTTTACGATCGTTATTTAGTTCGCGTTGCTGAAATGAAAGAGTCCGTAAAGATTATCGAGCAAGTTGCAAAGAATATTCCTGGAGGGGACTTCACCATTCGGGATAAGGCGATTGTGTTGCCAGATAAAAAAGATGTTTACGGAAATATTGAAGGCTTGATGAACCATTTTATGTTGGTGATCAAGGGCCTTAGGCCTCCTGCAGGCGAAATTTACGACGCCACAGAAGCGGCTAACGGAGAATTAGGATTTTTCTTAGTCAGCGACAATAGTGCAAGGCCCTATCGCTTAAAAGTGCGCCCACCCTGCTTTGCTATATACCAATCCTTCCCGAAGCAAATAACTGGGGGACTGGTCGCCGACGTGATTGCAGTCTTGGGAAGTATGAATTTAATTGCCGGTGAATTGGACCGTTAAAGAAGGATGGTATCCATGTTCGAGCTTTCTAAAGAGGGAAAAGAGCTTATTCAAAGTGAGCTTAAGCGCTATGAGACCGCATATTCTGCGATCATCCCAGCACTTTACCAAGTGCAAAAAGAAAAGGGCTATGTCTCATCTGAAGCTGTGAAGTTTTTAAGTCAGGAAATGGGCTTGCCTGAAGCTCATATCAACGAAGTTCGAATGTTCTACACGATGTTTAATCAAAAGCCGGTTGGAAAGCTGCACGTGCAAGTATGCTGTAATATTTCTTGCTCAATGAATGGAGGACGCGAGCTTGCGGCCCATTTGTGTAAGGCCTTTAATGTGAAGGAAGGCGAAGTCAGTGCGGATGGGAATATTACAGTCACCCGTGTTGAATGTTTAGGCTCTTGTGATACGGCACCCATGATGCAGGTCAATGATCGCTATTTAGAAAACCTGACTCCAGAAACTGCGGTAAAAAAATTGAAAGAGTTGGGGGCCTAAGTGGAAATCAAACTTTTAACCGAACATTATGCCAAGCCTGAGTTTGCGCGACTTGATGGATATAAAAAACTTGGGGGCTATGAAGTTTTAAAGAAAGCTCTAAAGATGGACCCTAAGGCCATCATCGAAGAGGTAAAAGCCTCTGGACTTCGTGGCCGCGGTGGAGCGGGTTTCCCTACCGGAGTAAAATGGGGATTTTTGCCCAATAATAAAGAGCCTCGTTATCTTTTGTGTAATGCGGACGAAGGCGAGCCAGGAACTTTTAAAGATCGAGTGATGATGGAAAAAGCGCCTCATCAATTGATTGAAGGCATGATTATTTCAGCTTTCGCAATTGGCTCGGCTAAATCTTATATTTACGTCAGGGGAGAATATAACGATTCTTTGCGTATTCTAAAAGAAGCTCTAAAAGAAGCCTATGCGGCGGGTTTTTTGGGGAAGAACATTCTTGGCAGCGGATTTAGCCACGATATGGATGTTTATGCCGGAGCGGGTGCTTATATCTGTGGAGAGGAAACCGGAATGATTTCTTCTCTTGAGGGTTTAAAGGGGCAGCCTAAATTGAAGCCGCCATTTCCTGCGGTTCAGGGGTATTTAAGAAAGCCCACGATTGTAAACAACGTTGAGACTCTTGCGGCTGTGATTCCAATTATTCGCGATGGAGCCGCGGCTTACAGAAAAAATGGAACCGAAAAATCTGCTGGAACAAAACTATTTTCAGTCAGCGGTAGTGTGCAAAAACCTGGAACCTACGAAGTCCCACTTGGTTATCCTTTGATAGATCTAATCAATAATGAATGTGGCGGTCTAAAACCCGGACGAAAGCTTAAGGCCGTTATTCCGGGAGGATCTTCAGCTCCGATTTTGACAGCGGAAGAGGCGCAAAAAGCCACGATGGATTATGAGTGTTTAGCTCAGATGGGTTCAATGCTCGGCTCTGGTGCGGTCATCGTCATTGATGACAGTCACTGTATGGTGGATATGCTTTCTGTGATTATGCATTTCTATCACCATGAATCGTGTGGACAGTGTACTCCTTGCCGAGAAGGTACGGGTTGGCTGAATAAGATTGTGCATAGTATTTTATCGGGTCATGGACGTTTGCAAGACATCGACTTAATTAAGCGAGTGTCTGAAAACATGATGGGCCGAACCATTTGTGCTTTGTCTGACGCAGCAGCAATGCCAGCGATCAGTTTTGTGCAAAAATTTAGAGATGAATTTGAGTTCTTTATTCGCGAAGGCCGATCAAAAGTTAAAGGGGTGGCTCATGCCGAAATGCACCATTAATGGTCAGACAATTGAAGTTGCACAAGGCACGACCATCATTGAGGCCTTTAAAAAGTTAGAAGATGATATTGCTCACTATTGCTGGCACCCCGGTCTTTCGATCGCCGGTGTTTGCAGGCTTTGTATGGTCGACATCGAAGGGATTCCTAAGCTTCAGATTGCTTGTAATACAGAAGTTAAAGATGGCATGGTCATCAACAATAATTCAGAAAAGGTCAAAGAGGCCGTTCGCTGGGGTCTTGATTTTCATTTGATCAACCATCCCTTGGATTGTCCGATTTGTGATCAGGCTGGAGAGTGTGGTCTTCAGGATCAGTACATGCGCTATGGACAATACGATCCCGAGATGGCCGAAAAGAAAGTAAAAAAACACAAGGTCGTCGATCTTGGTCCGACCGTTGTTTTGGATACAGAACGCTGTATTTTGTGCTCTCGCTGTGTGCGTTTTACTGATGAAGTTTCAAAAACAAAAGAGCTTGGAATTTTTAATCGTGGGGATCGCAGCGAAATCGGAACTCACGAAAACCGGCCCCTCGATAACAAATACTCCCTCAACACCGTGGATATTTGCCCTGTTGGAGCTTTAACGTCTAAAGACTTCCGCTTTCGCCAAAGGGTTTGGTATCTTAAAGAGGCGGACGGCATTTGCACAGGTTGTTCTACGGGTTGCAGTGTAAAGACCTATTTTAACGAAGAAGGTCTGTGGAGAGTTCGTCCTCGGCACAACCCAGAAGTGAATGGTTACTGGATGTGTGATGAAGGCCGAGAGACTTATAAGTACGTCAATCGCAAAACTCGTCTTCTCACTGCGAAGTCTGGACATAAAGATTCTTGGAGTAATCTAGATCCGATTGAGGCTGCGCGCGAAGCCGGTCGCCGTTTATCGGATGTGGCCGCAAAGAATCCAGCAGACAGTATTGCATTCGTCTTAACGGGTCAGTACACAAACGAAGAGTATTCAGCCATTTTAGGTTTTGCCAAAAATGAACTGAAGACAGGCTTAGGTTATCACTGGGTCAACAATCCTGAGGTCTTCGAAGACTTTGATGGCCTTTTGATTCGTGGAGATAAAAATCCAAATACTAAAGGTTTGCTTCAATCCATGCATCAACATGGACTTGAAAAGAATTGGGATGATTTAAGAAGTCGCCTTGAAGCTGGAAAAATTCGTACGGTCGTGGTTCTTGGGCCAGAAAACCAAGCGGTTTTTCCTGACATCGATGAAAAAGCAAAACTTTTTGCGATGGCTGATGAAGTGATTTGGTTTAGCGCCAACACCCACCAGGCCCTCGAAAATATCGCGACCCAAAGTCTTTTGATCCCTGTAAAAGCGGCGATCGAAAAGGCCGGAACTTTTGTAAACGCTCAAGGAAAGGCTCAAGGTTTTAAATTGGGGACCACAATAGTTGCTGAGGCCTTAAGTTTAACTGAAGTGGCTCAGCTTTGGTCCGGCGAAGACTTAGATCTTCAACTCCGGCCTCAGGCGGTTTCGGGAATGAAGACCAACTTTTTTACTGAAAACCGAGGTGCCTTATGAGTCTGGTAAAAAAGCCGAGCGCGAAGGCGAGTTGGTATCTTCCCGGGATTCTAGCCGGAATGGGATTTACTTTTAGAAAGATGGTTTACAATATCTTTAATAAAAAGAAGATGCAGACCTTGAACTATCCGGAAGAAAAGTATCAGTACGGACCTCGCTTTAAGGGTAATCATATTCTGACTGTAAAAAAAGACGGTTCAATTCGTTGCACGGCCTGTATGCTATGTGCAACCAACTGCCCAGCAAACTGCATTAAAATTACAGCGGCAGAAAGTGATGATCCCAGTGTCGAAAAATATCCGATTTCTTATGAAATCGATATTCTTCGCTGTGTATTTTGTGGATTTTGCGAAGAGGCCTGCCCCGTAGATGCCATCCGTATGGGTCCTGAGTGGCAGACTGCAGCCTTAAGTGGATCTGAGTTTATCTACGATATTCAACATTTGGCTCGTCGTCCGAATTTAAAGGGCGGAGTGCAAAGTGTTTTGGACGATCAAGAACGTCACAAAGCCGGAATTTAAATCGTGGCAATGCGGGTGGATTTATTGGCTCCCGAAGTATGGGAAGACTTAAATCAGTCGCTGACCACAGAACTTCAGGTTCCAGGCCTCGAAGTAATGGCATTTTGGGGATTGAACCAAGCCTTGTCCGAATTAACTTTGGGCTTAGCGAAGCAATTCCCACACCGAAAAAAAGTTCATTATTTTAAAAACATGGATCCTTTCTTCGAGCGGCATATCATTGCTCTTTCTCGCGAAGGCCTTAAGGTCGAAGCTCATAACTGGGCTGATTTCGAGAAAGATCCAGAGTCATTTAAAACACAAATCGATAAAGACTCTTTATTCGTACTTCTATCGCAAGATCTTCCTTTGCTTGGAAGAACTTTTGATATTCAAAAGTTCCTTTTAGCATTGGCTCAAGAAAAGATTTTTAAGATCTGTGTCTCCCATCAAGCGCCTCGCCAAAATTGGAGCGAAGTTTTTGAGAAAGATCGCAGCATTGCTCAGGTGTTTAGTTTAAAGCCTGATTTAAGTTTGGCATTCTTGGGAGGGCGAGTTCGGGTCAGTGCAACGGCAGCTCAGGGAATGCCCTGGACCAAGGCCGTGATGGAGGGGGCCTTAGAAGAAATTCGCCTAATCAAAGAGACTTCAAAAGAAATCCATAAAGAAAGTGAGCTGAAGGCTCGTATAGAGAAATTCGAATCTCTACAGATTGCGGGCGCAACAGCCGCACTTGTAAACCAGCCAAGAAGCTTTGATCGTGCAGTTCTATATTGGACGGACATCGACGGGACGGCCATCATAGAATCTTTATCCGAGAAGCGGGGCCTAAAGCTTCTTCCTGCCGGTCAAGAGCAACGTCTTGAGACGGCAAGCCCAACCCGGTGGGGCGGATTAAGAACTATGGATTGGCTACTGGCCCAAGGGCTGGATGCAAGTGCGACCCGCGGACTTGTGGTCTTTGATCAATCCTTGGTTGATGAAAAACTCGCTGAGGATCTAAAAAGTGTTTGCCTTGAGCTGCGACAGCTTCAGGGCGGTTAATCATGAAAATTTTCACAAAAGATCGTTTCACCTCAGTTCTTAAAGTGGCAGTCGCCCTTGGTTTGTTATGGTGGCTTTCGAGCAAAGGTCTATTTAATCTTTCAGATTTTAAAGAACTTCTAAAGCCTCAATTTATTGCCATCTTCTTAGTCTTGACGGCTTTAAATCTGACCATCATCAACTATCGTTGGTTGATACTGTTGCAATCTAGAAAGTTTGACACAACTTTTCTGAAGACCGCGCCATTGCAGTTGATAGGCCTGTTTTTCAACTACCTTATTCCCGGAGGTGTCGGGGGGGATTTAGTAAAGGGCTATTATATCGCCCAAGACCACCCGACGCGCAAAGTGGACGCAGCGACCTCTGTCATTATTGATCGGATCGTTGGCCTCTATGCGATGATTATTCTTGCCTTGATTGCTCTATCTTTAAACTTGCAACTTGCATTGCAAAATTCTTCGGTTCGCTTGGTTGGAATTTTTGTAGGACTAATTGCCATATTGATGACCATGTTTTTTGCCTTGGCCTTCTCTCGCCGTATTCGAAATATCAAAAGACTAGAGGAGCTCATTTGTGCCCTTCCGGGTGGACACATTTTAATAAAAATCTACGATGCCTTCCACTCCTACAAAGATCAGCCCATTGCCATTGTTAAAACGATTGCCTTAAGTTTGGTTTCTCAACTTCTAGCTGTGGCATTTATGATGGTGGTTGGTTTTGCCTTAGCGCAACATCACATTCCTTTGGCTGCGTATCTGTTTGCAGTCCCTTTGGGCTTTGTGGTCTCTGCTATTCCTGTGGCGCCAGCCGGAATTGGCGTAGGCCAAGTGGCATTTATGGTTCTCTTTAAAATGTATACAGGAGAATCTTCGGTTGTGGGACAGACGGGAATTTCTGCTTTTCAGTTGGTTCTTCTGTTTTACGGATTATCTGGAGCCTTCTTTTACCTAAGACGGAAGCGACCACAATTTCAAGACGAAGGTGAGCTATGATCGACGAGCGAACCCGGGTCATGGTTGCCACAATTACGAAGCTGCACCACAGGGGGGCCGTGAAGAATATCCAAAAAATTCTTCGCAAGACCCATGAGGCCGATGTTGCAGCTCTATTGGGCGGTTTAAGTGTTGATATTCGGGTCGAGATCTTCATGCTCGAGACCTCCTTGCAGAGAAGAGCCGAAATCCTTTCTTATTTAAAAGAGGCCGAGCAGACCGAATTGATTTCAATTCTTCCTAAAAAAGAAGTTCTGACCATTGTTAGTCTAATGGACAAAGATGATGCGGCTGACCTTTTGGGGCATTTGCCAGAGCAGGACTCTAGAGAAATCTTATCTCAAATGCATGAAGAGCATTCGGAAGAAGTGGCGGATCTTTTAGCCTTTCCAGAGGATTCGGCCGGCGGATTGATGAGTTCCGAATTTATCGCTCTTAATCAGAATCTGACGATTGGTGAAGCGATCGAAAGCTTTCAAAAGATTGGCGACGAAGATCGGGTGACCTTTTACCTTTATGCCGTTAACGACAATGGTCAGCTTGTTGGGGTGATGAGTTTAAAGCAGCTTTTGATTTCTAAAAAAACGGAGACTTTAAAGTCCGTTATGTTTACCGATGTTATTTCTGCAAACGTGACCACCCATCAAGAAGAAGTCGCAAAAATCGTCGAGCGTTACGATTTTTTAAGTCTTCCCGTCGTCGATGGAAATAATATGCTTGTTGGCGTGATTACTGTCGATGACGTGATCGACGTCATTCGAGAAGAGGCCGCCGAAGATTTACTTGCGATGGGGCGAGCGGGTTGGGGCGTCGATGTCTCGACTTTCGAGCATTTTAAGGCGCGCTTTCCTTGGGTTTTACTGGCCTTCTTCGGCGGAGTTTTGTGTTTTTCGATTGTCTATTTGTTTCGCGATTCCGGACTTGATCCGATGCTGTCGGTTGACCTTTGGTTGATTGCGGCATTTTTGCCTTTGATTTTGTCTTTGGGAGCGACCACCGGAAGCCAAGCGGCGACGGTCGCAGTTGGTGCGATCCGAGCCGGACAGTTTGATCAAAAAAAATTACGGGGGCACCTTAAAAAAGAGTTTCAACTCAGCCTACTTTTTGCCTTAATTTTTGGAATTTCAGTTTTATTAATTGGAAGCTTTTGGACAAATGCGCAAGGTCTTCAAGTGGCCATGTCTTTGGCTTTAAGTCTTCAGATTATTTTAGCCATGGCGATTGGAAGTACGACTCCGATTTTAATGCATCGCTTTGGTTGGGATCCGACCATTGGCTCGGTCCCCTTTTTTACGACTCTTGCCGACTTGTCCGCAGTCTCTATTTTAATTTTGATGATTCGTTTAATATGAGTTTGGAAAGTCGAATATGAGCGAGACCCAAAAAGATCGAGTCATTATTCTTAGGACGATTAAACACGGAGAGTCCGATCTCATTGTTCATGGCTTAAATTCTTCGGGTGCCCGATTGAATTTGATCGCGAAAGGAGCTCTTCGCAGTCGAAAACGTTTCGGCGGCGGCACTTTAGAGCCAGCAAACTATATCTTCGCAAATTATCAACAGAACAGAAAAAATAACTCAGAAGAAGCACTTCAGATTTTGACTGAAGCCCAGCTAATTGATGGTTTTAATGGATTAAGAAAAAATTATGAGCGTCTTGAGCTCGCCTTTTATTTTCTTCAGGTCATGGCAAAAGTTTCTCAAGAGGGTGTGATCGACGCCAAAGAGAACTTCGATCTTTTAGGGAATGCCTTAAAGGCGGCGGAGACTTCTGATGATCCGGATTTTTTGAAGACCCATTTCGAACTTAAAATTTTGCTACAGCAGGGAATTCTTCCAGAGGAGATCCCAAATAAAGATTGGTTAAAGTGGCCGATTTCAAGATATGGCGAATATAAGATTAACAAACAAGATTATATTTATTTAAGACTTCAAACGCATTCCGCTTTAAATTCTTACTTGATGGCCCGAAGTTTTTCTAAAGAGTAGCCGTTTCTTCATGGGGAATTGCGGCTGCCCCTACTTCAAAAGAAATTAAACGTCGTTTGATTTCATCCTCACGTTCAATATTGATGTAAAGCCCCATATGTCCAAGCAATCGGTGGTTAAATTTAGTTTTGTTAGTCAGGTAAATCGTATGCAATGGCGAGTGAAACTTTAAGATATTTCGTGAGACCGCATCTTTGTGTTCGAGCATTTGAGCCACGCCGTTTTTTAAGTTTTTGCAATTTTTAATTTTTCCGTCGACTGAGAATGTAAATTCGGGAAATTCAGCTTTTAAGATCTCTGCAACTTGAAGAATTTCTCTTAAACACTTTGGGGGACGGCGCGAAAGCTCGAGGCGCTGATAAGGGCCGACCTGAAGACGAAAATTTTTAGAACTGACGGGGATATTTTTCCACTCAAGATTATCCAAAGCATTTTTTAGATCCACAAGTTGAGAGGGAGAAAACTGTTTGGCATAGGCCAATCTGTAGCGAAAGGGTGCCGGGGCATTTGAACTTTCGCCATCCTCAAAGTCAGCCTGTCCCAATGAGGGGGCCAGAGCGACAAGTAAACTGAACGCCCAAAGCTGCATTGTTTTTAAGAGGGGAGGAGTTTTCAAATGAGATCCCTAAACGTTCAGTGGTTTAACTGCGATTCCAACTTCTATTTAGCAGGAGAAGTGCCAGTGGACTTTTGAAGCCGGGTAAAATCTTATTTTCTAAGGGCTTGATATTTATCAGGGTTTTTTGGGGAGGTGGGGGCGACCAGAAACTATACATAAAATGTTTTCACTGCAGTGACGGCTTCGGTCCTAGCGAGATTTCTCTATGCGAATCGAGGGGCGCGGCATCCATGCCTCGCCCCATTGGGTGCCCGGCACCTGGCAGTGGGGCAGGGTATAATTCATAATCTCAAGAAAAATAAAAACCTCGATCTTTTTGGGATCGAGGCTTTTTAGTTTTTAATTGTTGGTTGCCTGGAGTTTAGATGGCTTGAGCTTCGGCTTCGAATGGGTTTTCAAACTCAAGGCCTTCGATGATTGAGGTCTCCTCGGTGCTTTCTAGGTCCTTTGCTTTTTGTAGAAGGGCATCTTGTAGTTCTTGGATTTGTAGCAATCCCTTGTGAAGTTGGCCTTGGACCTTGGCCGTTGGGTTGCCGGTCACTTTTCTATTTATTTCGGCGGATTCCAAAAAGCTTTCGATTGAGTTTCTAAGTTCAGCCAGACGGCTTTGTGCGGACTTGATGTCATCAGCATTTTTTAGTCTTGAAATAGACCGAAGGGATTTGTTTTGAGCTGCGGTCACATCAGATTTCTTGTCGCTTAAAGAAATTTTAAGTTTATCTTCATTTTCAATCTTGTCGATTTGAACGTTTATCTTTAGTAACTCCGATTTTACCTTAAGGTCCGTATTTCTAATTTCTCTGTCTTTTGCCTCTGCATGGTCAATAGCCACCTTTGCAGCGCGATAAGCGGCGATATCCTTCAACATAGCCTTCGATTGTTCAATACGGGATTCGACCAATGATTTACTAGCAAAAATGACTCCTGGCTTAGCAGCCCCGGCAAGAATTCTGTTACCGACTGCGATATACTCGTTAAGTAAGTTTGTTCCTTTGTCCATATTTTCATAAGAAGGATTTTGGGGAATAAGGCCAGTGTTCCAAATAGTGAATTGATATCCTAGCACCTTAAGCTCTTCGGTGATTGCATTAGCCCGAGGGATATCGGTTTGATTTAGGGAATCTATTGTTTCCTGAGTTTTTTGACTTTCTGATTTTGAGCAAGCCAAAGTCAGGCTTGAGGCTAAAAAAATCACTCCGAATATTTTTAAATTTCGTAACATAAAAATTTGATCTCCAGGTCGGGTTAATCGTATTTCCAAAAGGATCGCTTACTCGCTAAACAAAGGCTCCAGATACAACGTGCCTCCGCTAAGGTCAAAACCAAGTCCCAGCGAGAGCCCCGCAAGAATTAAATTGTTATCTCCAGATTTTCCCACAAGTCCTTCCATAGAAACACCCGGGCTATATCCGGCGCTGATAATCTCGTAACGTCCTGCGATCGGACTGTTTTTTTGTGTCTCGATAGCGCCAAAAAAGACTCCCCCCGAGAGTTGTATGGTAATTCCTCCCGTGAGAGAGGCCAGAGTGTAGAATTTTTTAGTACCGGCCCA
>CAYMDP010000035.1:0-29439 GCA_964389375.1 uncultured Pseudobdellovibrionaceae bacterium
GAGGTAGAGCACACCCTTGGTAAGGGTGAGGTCGAGGGTTCAACTCTCTCCGTGGGCTCCAGTTTGTTAGAGGTTTTTAAAGTTTGAGTTTTTAAGTTTAACCATCACGAATTTTTCAGCTTAGAAAAATTCCAGAACTAGGAGGAGTGCTTACGATGTCTAAAGAAAAATTTGAGAGGAGCAAACCGCACGTCAATATCGGGACCATTGGTCACGTCGATCACGGTAAAACGACTCTCACCGCCGCAATCACAACAACGCTTGCAAAAGCGGGCGGAGCAAAGGCGATGGCCTACGATATGATCGATAAGGCTCCTGAAGAAAAAGAGCGTGGAATTACAATTTCTACTTCTCACGTTGAGTACGAAACTGGAAACAGACACTACGCGCACGTGGATTGCCCAGGTCACGCGGATTATGTAAAGAACATGATCACAGGTGCCGCTCAGATGGATGGAGCCATTCTTGTGGTTTCTGCAGCTGATGGTCCTATGCCTCAGACTCGTGAGCACATTCTACTTGCCCGTCAGGTTGGTGTTCCTTCAATCGTTGTTTTCATGAACAAAGTCGACATGGTCGATGACGCTGAACTTTTAGATCTAGTTGAGCTAGAAATTCGCGAGCTTCTTTCTAAGTACGAATTCCCTGGCGATGATATTCCAATCGTTAAAGGTTCTGCCTTGAAAGCTCTTGAAGGCGAAGATAGCGAAATCGGAACTCAGTCGATGATGAAATTGATGGAAGCTGTAGATTCTTACATTCCAACTCCTCAGCGTGTGACTGATAAGCCATTCTTGATGCCAATCGAAGACGTGTTCTCGATCTCTGGTCGTGGAACGGTTGTAACTGGTCGTATCGAGCGTGGAATCATCAAGGTTGGAGACGAGGTTGAAATCGTGGGAATGCGCCCAACAACTAAGACAACAATCACTGGAATCGAAATGTTCCGTAAGCTTCTTGATGAAGGTCGCGCTGGAGACAACGCAGGTTGTTTACTTCGTGGAACTAAGAAGGAAGATGTTGAGCGCGGTCAAGTTTTGGCTGTTCCTGGTTCAATCACTCCTCATAAAAAATTCAAGTGCGAAGCTTACGTACTAACTAAAGAAGAAGGTGGACGACACACTCCATTCTTCAACGGTTACCGTCCACAGTTCTACTTCAGAACTACAGATGTAACTGGAGTTGTAACTCTAAACACAGGAACAGAAATGGTTATGCCTGGAGATAGAGTTGAAATGGCTGTTGAATTGATTGTGCCAGTTGCGATGGAAAAAGAGCTTCGCTTCGCGATTCGTGAAGGTGGAAGAACAGTTGGTGCAGGAGTAGTTACTGAGATTGTCGATTAAAAATCGAAAGATTTAGAGTCGAAGGAGTCGGTTTTGGGGGCCTTTTGCGAGGTCCCCATAGCTATTTAAAGAAGGGCAGTAGCTCTAACGGTAGAGCGGCGGACTCCAAATCCGTAGGTTGTGGGTTCGAATCCCTCCTGCCCTGCCAACTTTAGTTAAGAATTGATGTTAGGGCCGGTTTGGCGAGAGATGAGGTTTTAAAGAATGGAAAATGACAATAAGAAAATCATAACGCTGGCATTTGTGATAGCGGGATTGATTTCTTGGTTAACCCTTTCTGTCCTCCTAGAAGCTTTTGCAGGGATGTTTGGTCCTCTGGCAAAGCTTTGGTCTCAGGATGCTTTTAAGCACGGTGTGCCGGTTGGTGTTGGAGCCCTGGTTTTTGTTGTTCTTCAGTTCAACGCAAAAATCGGCGTATGGGCTGATGAAGTCGTCGTTGAGATTCGAAAAGTTGTTTGGCCTTCGCGTAAAGATACGACCGCGATGACCATTGTTTGTTGTGTGATGCTCGTTTTGGCCGGAGTGATGTTAGGTCTGTTTGATCTTGTCTCCAGCAATATACTTAAGCTGATGGTGAACTAAGGATGAATATGTCTGAAGAAAACAATCCGAATTTAAAATGGTACATCGTCAATACGCAAACAAGTTGTGAAGCCATTGCGAAGGCTTCAATCGAAGAGCGTGCGCGGTCTTTGAATTATCAAGAGATGTTCGGTCAAATTTTGATCCCGTCTGAAAACGTTGTTGAGCTGGTTAAGGGCAAAAAAGCCACCCGATCAAGAAAGTTTTTTCCGGGCTACATTTTTGTTCAGATGAATCTGACCAACGAAACTTGGCATATGGTTAAGAATTGTTCAAAAGTGACTGGCTTTGTCGGCGGAAAATCTCGCCCTCCAGAAGTTCCTGAAGCCGAAGTGATGAGAGTCGCAAAGCAAATGGAAACTGGAGCAGAAAAACCAGTTCAAAGAGTGAAGTTTTCAATTGGCGAAAGTGTCGTGGTTGTCGATGGTCCATTCAGTAATTTCAACGGGACCGTTGAAGAGATCAACCAAGACAAGGGCAAAGTTAAAGTTCTGGTGAGCATCTTCGGGCGACCAACGCCAGTCGAGCTCGACTTTGTTCAAGTGGATAAGGCTTAGAGTAAGTAATAACAACCCCCAACGCTTAGGAGTGGGAAATGGCTAAAAAAGTAACTGGCCAAATCAAATTGCAAATACCGGCAGGGAAGGCCAATCCAGCGCCTCCCGTTGGACCGGCGCTCGGTCAGCATGGGGTAAACATCATGGAGTTTTGCAAACAGTTTAATGCAAAGACACAGAAAGAGGGTGATACCATCATCCCTGTGATCATTACTGTTTATCAAGACCGATCGTTTACCTTCATCACCAAGACGCCCCCGGTATCGATCTTGCTAAAAAAGGCCGCAAAGATCGAAAGTGGTTCCAAGATGCCCCAAAAGGACAAGATTGGAAAAGTGTCTATGAAGCAGGTCGAAGAGATCGCAGCTTTGAAGCTGAAGGATCTTAACTGCACAACCGTCGAATCGGCCATGGCTCAGGTGCTGGGAACAGCAAAGAGCATGGGCCTTGAAGTCCAATAAGGGTGGTGAATAATGGGAAAAATCGGTAAGCGTTTCAAAAACGCATCTGAAAAAATAGATAAGACCAAAGTTTACCCAATCGACGAGGCGATGAAGCTCGTCGTTGAATCTGCAACAGCAAAATTCAACGAGTCCATCGATGTCGCGGTAAATTTAGGTGTAGATCCTAAACAATCTGACCAGCAGGTTCGAGGCGCAGTCGCTCTTCCTCATGGCTTAGGTAAAAATGTCCGAGTGGTCGTTTTTGCTAAGGGCGCAAAAGAAGAAGAGGCGAAAAAAGCCGGTGCGGACTTTGTCGGAGCGGACGATCTTGTTGAAAAGATCCAAGGCGGATGGCTTGAGTTTGATAAGGCCATTGCGACTCCTGACATGATGGCGACAGTTTCAAAAGTTGCGAAAATTTTGGGTCCTCGAGGTTTGATGCCAAACCCGAAGATCGGAACGGTAACAATGAACGTTGAAGCTGCTGTGACTGCAGAGAAAAAAGGGAAGCTCGATTTTCGTGTTGATAAAGCGGGAACTGTTCACGCTTCAATCGGCAGAAAGTCTATGGGACCAGACCAATTAAAGGACAATTATATGGCCTTTATGGGTGTGTTGATGAAGGCGAAGCCAGCTTCAAGTAAAGGAATTTACTTGCGCGGTATTTCAATGGCTTCAACGATGGGCCCTGGATTGAATGTGGATGTGACACAAACACAGGTTCTGTTGACATAGATTGTCGGCAGAGAATTTTAATAACCATCGCGGTCAGAGACAGTTGGTGCGAAAGCTTAATCCACTCCAGCGAAGAGTGAACCAGCCGAGACGAGCGAGGAAAGCCATGGATGAATGCCTCCTCAAACTCTCAAAATCGCGTTACTAACTAATAGGAGGTATCTAGCCTATGATGACAAGAGAGCGTAAGGCACAAGAAATCTCCGATCTTTCTGAGAGATTCGGCCGGTCAAAGGCTGCATTTCTAGTTGATTTTAAAGGTTTGAATGTGGAGCAAGTCACACGACTTCGCAAAACTTTGACACCTTTAGATTCAGAAATGAAGGTCGTGAGAAACACGCTAGCCAAGCGAGCTCTGATGGATCATCCCGAAATGGAGACGGCCATCTCCGAAGCTTTCGTGGGAACCAATGCGGTTGTATTCGCATTTGGTGATGCCACTGCACCAGCAAAAGCTTTAGCTGAGTTCGAGAAAGAAATCGAAGAACTTCAGGTAAAGACCGGTGTAATGGACGGAAAAGCTTTGGACGAGGACCAGATCAAGTTCTTGGCAACTTTGCCCTCAAAAGCAGAGTTACGAGCACAGTTTCTTGGTGTTCTTTCAGCGCCTATGTCGAAGTTTTTGGGCACTTTGGAGGCCGCGCCAGCAGGAATGCTGCGTCTTCTAAGCGCATACAAAGACACGAAACCGCAATAGTAAGATTGAGTGAATTTTTAAATTTTTTAAGTTTTTTTGGAGGAATAAGAAATGTCATTAAATAAAGATCAAGTGGTTGATTACCTATCAAACATGCCCGTAATTGAGTTGGCTGGAATGATTAAAGAACTAGAAGAGAAGTGGGGCGTTTCTGCTGCTGCTCCTATGGCAATGGCGATGGCTGCTCCTGCAGCTGGCGGCGCTGCTGCAGAAGAGAAGACCGAGTTCGACGTTATTCTTAAAGACGCCGGCGCGAACAAAATTAACGTGATCAAAGAAGTTCGTGCATTGACTGGTCTTGGCTTGAAAGAAGCAAAAGATCTAGTTGAAGGCGCTCCTAAGACAGTTAAAGAAGCCGTAAACAAAGAAGAAGCTGCCAAAATGAAAGAGGCACTTGTTAAGGCTGGAGCGACTGTAGAAGTTAAGTAGTTCTTAAGAACTACTGACTCTGTATCCTGAACCTGAAGGGACTGAGCCTTTTTAGGGGGCTCAGACCCAAGATTTAACAGCGAGATCGATCTCGCTGATTCAATGTGGATCATTTGTTAGTCCAAAAGTTTTGGACGAGAAGGAGAGAGGATGGGCAGCAATCCAATTACCGCCTCAAATCTGCGGCTTCGCAGAAGTTATGCGAAAACAAGACACTTAATTGATATTCCAAACCTGATTGAACTTCAGAAAAAGTCTTACGAGGCTTTTCTTCAGCGGGATGTGGATGCGGACCGACGACCTGACGAGGGTCTTCAGGGCGTTTTTAAGTCGGTATTTCCGATATCAGACTTTAACAACACCGCAAGTCTTGAGTTCGTAAGCTACGCACTCGAGCCCGCGAAATATGACGTGGACGAGTGTCGCCAAAGAGGGATGACTTTTGCTGCGCCAATTAAGGTGACTCTCCGCCTTATTGTTTTTGACGTCGATGAGCAGACCGAAGCTCGTAGTATTCGAGACGTTAAAGAGCAGGAAGTCTATTTGGGTGAAATCCCACTGATGACTGCCAATGGCTCTTTTATTATCAACGGAACTGAGCGCGTTGTCGTTTCTCAGTTGCACCGTTCTCCCGGTATTTTCTTTGATCATGATGATGGAAAAAATAATGCTAGCGGAAAGTTAATTTATTCTGCTCGTGTGATTCCATATCGTGGATCTTGGTTGGATTTCGAATTCGACCAAAAAGATTTGATTTATGTTCGAATTGATCGTCGTCGTAAGTTTCCAGTCACAATTCTTCTAAAAGCCTTAGGTTTTTCAGCAGAAGAGCTTCTCGAGCAGTTTTACCACCTCGACACGGTTTCTATTAAGAAAGATGGAAAGATCTTCAGAAGTATCGATATCGAAAGAATGGCCGGCCAGCGGGCTCTTTCAGACGTAATCGATCCAAAGTCTGGAGAGGTTCTGGTTAAGGCGGGACGACGAATCACGCGTGCTGCGGTTAAAAAAGTTAAATCATTAAACCTAAACGAAATTGAAATTTCTCCTGAGGATCTAGAAGGTAAAGTGGTTGCAAAACCAATTATCGACGAGAACACAGGCGAGATCATCGCAGATGCAAACGCTGAAATGAACGCAGATATTTTGTCTCGTTCAAAAGAAGCGGGTGTCAGCGAGTTAAAAGTGATCTTTTTCGATGGTCTAGCTGTCGGCCCTTACCTTCGAAATACTCTTTTGATCGATAAAGTTTCAACTAAAGAAGAATCTTTGATCGAGATCTATAAAAGACTTCGCCCAGGCGAGCCTCCAACAGAAGAAGCGGCTACTGGATTTTTCCATCGCCTATTCTTTGATTCTGAGACCTATGATCTTAGCGAAGTCGGTCGTTTAAAGATCAACCATCGCTTTAATATTTCTTTCGAAGAAACTCCCGTTGAGCACAGAACCTTGACTCAAAAAGACATCATGAGCGTCGTAAAGACCTTGATCGATCTTAAAAATGGTCAGGGCCAAGTCGATGACATCGATCACCTTGGTAACCGTCGTGTTCGATCTGTGGGTGAGCTTTTAGAAAACCAATACCGCATTGGTTTGGTTCGTATGGAGCGCGCGATTCGTGAGCGCATGAGTCTACAAGATGTAGAGACCATGATGCCTCATGATTTAGTGAACGCAAAACCTGTAAACGCAGTGGTTAAGGAGTTCTTCGGATCTTCTCAGCTTTCTCAGTTTATGGATCAAACCAATCCTCTGTCAGAAATTACGCATAAACGAAGACTTTCGGCCCTTGGGCCCGGAGGCTTGACTCGTGATCGCGCTGGCTTCGAAGTTCGTGACGTTCATCCAACGCACTACGGACGTATTTGCCCAATTGAAACTCCAGAGGGACCAAACATTGGTTTGATTGCCTCTCTTGCGACTTTTGCTCGAATCAATCAGTACGGATTCATTGAGACTCCCTACCGAAAAGTTGAAGAAGGTAAGGTAAGCCAAGATATCAGCTATATGTCAGCTCTTGAAGAAGCCGGACACACGATCGCGCAAGCGGGACGTGGTGTCGAGAACAACAAGATTGCCACAAGCAATCTGACTGTTCGAGTGAACGGTGAATACGAGCTCGTTGAAAAAGATAAAGTCACTTTAATGGACGTATCTCCTTCTCAGCTAGTTTCGATTGCTGCTTCTTTGATTCCCTTCCTTGAGCATGATGATGCGAACAGAGCCTTGATGGGATCGAACATGCAACGTCAGGCCGTTCCTTTGTTGAGATCTAGGTCTCCATTGGTCGGAACTGGAGTTGAGCGATTGGTTGCTCGAGATTCTGGAACAAGCGTCGTTTGTACTAACGAAGGTGTTGTTGAAGAAGTCGACGCTTCTCGCGTTGTGGTTCGTCGTTTCGCAAAGGGCGGAGAGCTTGGAGCAAACGTCGATATTTACAACTTAACAAAATATCAACGAACGAACCAAAACACTTGTTTTAACCAAAAACCAATCGTGAAGCTTGGTGATAAGGTGAAGCGCGGAGACATCATCGCAGATGGTCCGTCGACGGAACTTGGAGAGTTAGCTCTTGGTCAAAACATCCTCGTCGCCTTCATGCCCTGGATGGGTTACAACTTCGAGGATTCGATCCTTATTAACGAACGCCTCATCAGAGACGATGTCTACACCTCAATTCATATTGAAGAATTCGAGTGTGTGGCCCGTGATACGAAGCTTGGAAAAGAAGAAATCAGCCGTGATATCGCAAACGTTGGAGATGAGGCCCTAAAGGATCTCGACAACAGCGGTATCATCCGAATTGGTGCAGACGTAAAGCCCGGAGATATTCTGGTCGGTAAGGTCACGCCAAAAGGTGAAACTCAGTTGTCTCCTGAAGAAAAGCTTTTAAGAGCGATCTTCGGAGAAAAAGCGGGTGATGTACGAGACACGTCTCTGCGTGTTCCATCTGGTGTTTACGGAACGGTTATCGATGCGCAGGTCTATAGCCGAGAAGGTTCAGACCGTGACGAGCGTTTACAGGTCATTATTCAAGAAAAGAAAAAGAAGCTCGAGAAAGATTTCGGAATCGAACAAAACGTGATCCGAAACAATGCTCTTGATAAATTAAAAGAACTTTTGGTTGGCAAAGTGACCACGGGTGTCTTGCTCAGTGAAGATGGATCTCAGAAGCTTTTGTCTAAAGGACAAGAGATCACTTCTGAAGATCTTGAGACCATTCCGTTCGAACTCTTAAGCTATATTCCTTTAGAGTCTGAACTTGAGTATCAAATCACTCGCACAATCGATGCCGCTAGAAACCAGCTTGATGCCGTTAAGATGGTTTTCAGCGAGAAAGTCGATCGCCTGACTAAGGGTGATGAGCTTCCTCCGGGCGTCATTAAAATGGTTAAAGTTTATATCGCCATTAAGCGAAAGCTTCAGGTTGGAGATAAGTTCGCAGGTCGCCACGGAAATAAGGGTGTGGTCTCTAAGGTTCTTCCCTCTGAGGACATGCCATATCTAGCCGATGGAACACCTGTCGACATGGTTTTAAACCCACTTGGGGTTCCTTCTCGTATGAACATCGGACAAATTCTCGAGGTTCATTTGGGTTGGGCTGCTCATGGTATCGGTAAGCAGCTTTCAACACTTCTAGATAAGTGGAATGCGACTGAAGGTCGTAGTGCGCTACTGAACATCTTCGAAGATGATGTGGATGTGGCTGCTCGAATTAAAGATGCAGATGATGCTTCTTTGAAGTCCATGATCGAAAGAGTCAAAGACGGAGTTCACGTAGCAACTCCAGTATTTGATGGAGCCAAAGAGTTGGATGTTAAGGGTTTGCTTGCGAAAGCAAAACTTCCTTCTAGCGGACAAACTGTTCTGTTTGACGGAAGAACGGGAGAGCCTTTCCAAACTCCAGTGACCGTTGGGATTATGTACATGTTGAAACTTCACCATCTGGTGGAAGAAAAGATTCATGCACGCTCGATCGGTCCTTATTCTCTAGTTTCTCAGCAACCTCTGGGCGGTAAAGCACAGTTTGGTGGTCAGAGACTTGGAGAGATGGAAGTCTGGGCAATCGAAGCTTACGGTGCCGCATATTCTCTGCAAGAGTTCTTAACGGTTAAGTCGGATGACGTGGCTGGTAGAACTCGTATGTACGAGAGTATCGTTAAGGGTGAAAACATCCTTGAGCCGGGCCTTCCAGAATCATTCAACGTTCTCGTTAAAGAACTACAAAGTTTGGCGATGAATATTGAGTTGGTTGAATCTGATATTTTGACTGAACAACCTCACAACACGGTTGAACAATAACCAGGAGAGTGTGCTTTGAAAGATCTATTAAATTTTTTCGATAAGCCCAAAGATCCACTATCATTTGATGCGGTTCGAATCTCTTTAGCTTCAAACGAAATGGTCCGCGAGTGGTCCTTTGGTGAAGTTAAAAAGCCGGAGACGATCAATTACAGAACTTTTAAGCCAGAGCGAGATGGTTTGTTTTGTGCGAAGATCTTCGGACCCATTAAGGATTACGAATGTCTGTGCGGTAAGTACAAGCGAATGAAATATCGCGGTGTGATTTGTGAAAAGTGTGGCGTTGAAGTCACTCAAAGCAAAGTTCGCCGAGAGCGTTTGGGTCACATCGAATTATCTTCTCCTGTAGCTCACATTTGGTTCTTAAGAAGTCTTCCAAGCCGAATTGGAAATCTTTTGGATATGACTCTAAAAGATGTCGAGCGAGTGCTTTATTGTGAAGCTTACGTTGTTGTAGATCCAATGGAAACTAGCCTTCAAGAAGGACAAGTTTTAACTGAAGAAGTCTACCAAAACGCCTTAAACGAATTTGGACCAAACTTTAAAGCCCTTATGGGTGGAGAAGCGGTTCGTGAACTTCTTCGTAAGGTGGATACTGAGTTTCTATCTAGAAAACTTCGCTTGGAATACAAAGACACCAAGTCCGAAGCAGGGATTAAGAAGATCAGCAAGCGCCTAAAGGTTGTTGAAGCCTTCAAAAACTCGGTCAATAAGCCTGAGTGGATGATGCTTGAAGCTCTTCCTGTCATTCCCCCGGATCTTCGCCCGCTTGTTCCACTGGATGGTGGGCGCTTTGCGACTTCGGATCTAAATGATCTTTATCGTCGAGTGATCAACAGAAATAATCGTTTGAAGCGCCTTCAAGAGTTAAACGCTCCAGACATCATTATCCGAAACGAAAAACGAATGCTTCAAGAAGCCGTTGACGCTCTTCTTGATAACGGTCGCAGAGGAAAGACCTTTACGGGTCCAAACAAGCGACCTCTTCGCTCTTTAAGTGACATGCTTAAAGGAAAGCAAGGACGTTTTAGACAGAATTTACTTGGAAAGCGTGTGGATTACTCCGGTCGATCTGTGATCGTCGTTGGTCCTTACCTTAAGCTTCATCAGTGCGGTCTTCCAAAGAAGATGGCTCTCGAGCTCTTTAAGCCCTTTGTTTACAACAAACTTGAAGAGCGTGGATTTGCGACAACAATTAAACAGGCCAAGAAGCTTGTTGAGCAAGAGACGGTCGAGGTTTGGGATATTCTTTCAGACGTTGTGAAAGAACACCCCGTTCTATTAAACCGAGCTCCAACTCTTCACCGTCTTGGAATTCAAGCTTTCGAACCCGTTCTTCATGAAGGAAAAGCGATTCAGCTTCATCCTCTCGTCTGTACCGCTTTCAACGCGGATTTTGACGGAGATCAGATGGCTGTTCACGTTCCACTTTCAATCGAAGCTCAGGTTGAAGCTCGTGTCTTGATGATGTCGACAAACAACATCCTAAGCCCTGCCAACGGAAAGCCGATCATTAATCCAACTCAAGATATCGTCTTGGGTCTGTATTGGATGACTCGAATCCGCCCGGGAGCCAAAGGAACTGGAAAGATCTTTGAAAACGTTGAGTCCGTCGTTTATGCCCATGAAAGTGGTCACGTAGATCTTCAAGCGGCAATCAAATGTCGTATTCATGGCAAGACCTCAGAAACCACTGTGGGCCGTGCAATTTTGGCCGACGTGGTTCCAAGAGAAGTTCCCTTTGAAACTGCAAACCGAGTTATGAATAAAAAGGCACTTGCCGAAGTGATCGATAAGTCTTTCCGACTTGCAGGGGCAAAGGCCACTGTGATTCTTGCGGATCGTTTGATGACACTCGGATTTAAGTACTCAACTCTTGCAGGAATTTCGATTTGTCTTGATGACATGGTTATTCCTCAGTCGAAGCAAACCTTGATTGCGGAAGCAGAAGCACAAGTTTCTGAGATCGCAAGTCAGTACGACGAAGGTTTGATTACAGATGGTGAGCGCTACAATAAAGTTGTGGATATCTGGGCTCAGTGTGCGGATAAAGTTGCCAAAGAGATGATGGGCCAACTTGAAAAAGAGACTTTCGAAGTCGATGGCAAGCCCGTTGTTGCCGCAAGCTTCAACCCGATCTTTATCATGGCTGACTCTGGAGCTCGAGGATCTGCAGCGCAGATTAGACAGCTTGCCGGAATGCGGGGTCTTATGGCCAAGCCCTCTGGTGAGATTATCGAAACTCCGATTACTGCAAATTTCCGCGAAGGCTTAACGGTTCTTCAGTACTTTATTTCGACTCACGGAGCTCGAAAAGGTCTTGCGGATACCGCTCTAAAAACTGCGAACTCTGGATATCTAACTCGTCGTCTAGTTGACGTCGCTCAAGATATTATTGTGACAGAAGTCGATTGTGGAACTACTGATGGAATGGAAGTTCGTCCATTACTTGAGGGTGGAGAAATCATCCAGCCTCTTGGGGACAGAATCTTGGGTCGTACCGCTCTTGAAGACATCAAAGATGCTTACACAGAAGAAGTCATCTGTCGTGGAAACGATGAGATCACTGAAGATCATGTTAAGCGCATTGATGAGCTTGGTCTTGAGATGGTTCGAATCCGTTCTTCTTTGACTTGTAAAATGCGTCGAGGGGTTTGTGTGAAGTGTTATGGTCGAGATCTTTCTCGCGGTAGCACAATTAACCTCGGTGAAACTGTTGGAATTATTGCCGCCCAGTCGATCGGTGAGCCCGGAACTCAGTTAACGATGAGAACTTTCCACTTGGGTGGAACAGCTTCTCGTGCAGTTGAACAATCTGTTCACACTTCTCGGCATGATGGAAAAATTAAATTCCAAGGCGCTAACGTGGTTAAAAACCGCAACGGCAAGTTGACGGTCATGAACCGTAACGGTGAATTGATCTTGATTGATGGAAGTGGTCGTGAGCGTGAGCGCTTCAAGCTTGTTTACGGTTCGACCCTACACTTCGGTGAAGGTGAAGAAGTTAAAAAAGGAACTGTACTTGCTGAGTGGGATCCGTACTCGAACCCAATCGTAGCCGATGTCAGTGGACGTATTCAGTTCCAAGATATCGAAGAAGGGGTTTCGATGAGTGAGCAAGTGGATCCAGTGACTGGATTCGCGACCAAAGTAATCACTGACAGCAAAAGCAGTGACTCTAAACCCACCGTCCTCATCGTTGATGAAGCCGGTCAGTCTATTGAGCTTCCAAACCGAAATATTCCAGCTCGTTATGTGATTCCAGTTGGCGCTCAGTTGATGGCAACTGATGGTCAAGAGGTTCATGCGGGTGAGATCATTGCGAAGATCCATAGAGAGACGACTAAAACTCGCGATATTACTGGGGGTCTTCCACGGGTTGCGGAGTTGTTTGAAGCTCGAAAGCCAAAAGAAGCCTCTATCATCTCTGAGATTGATGGATACGTAACTTTCGGAAAAGACGTCAAAGGAAAGCAGCGAGTGATCGTGACTCCAGAAGTTGGAGAGCAAAAAGAGTATTTGATTCCTAAAGGAAAGCACGTTGCGGTTCGAGAGGGTGAGTTCGTTAAAGCCGGAGAGGCCTTGATGGATGGACCTAGTAACCCACATGATATTCTTAAGGTTTTGGGCGATAAGGCTCTTTCGGCTTACTTGGTGAACGAAATCCAAGAGGTTTACCGACTTCA
Source organism: uncultured Pseudobdellovibrionaceae bacterium (assembly GCA_964389375.1). Taxonomy (GTDB): domain Bacteria; phylum Bdellovibrionota; class Bdellovibrionia; order Bdellovibrionales; family UBA1609; genus CAYMDP01. Next base: position 12,778 of record CAYMDP010000035.1, read on the forward strand.
GGGTGTGGGCATCAACGATAAGCATATTGAAGTGATTGTTCGCCAAATGCTTAGAAAAGTTCAGGTTGTGGATCCAGGAGATACACGATTCTTAGCTGGTGAGCAGGTCGAGAAGTTTGACTTTGAAGACGAGAATAACCGAGTCATGACAGAAGGTGGTCAGCCCGCAATGGCCGAGCCGCTTCTTCTTGGAATCACTAAGGTTTCTCTAAGCACAGACAGTTGGATCTCAGCCGCCTCTTTCCAAGAGACGACAAAGGTTCTGACCGATGCGGCAGTGAATTCAAAGACGGATTCTCTTCGCGGCTTGAAGGAAAACATCATCATGGGACGCTTGATTCCTGCAGGAACCGGACTTGGTTCTTACAAGAAATGGAAGGTTGTTGTTGAAGAGACCGAGTCTTCTTCTCCATCGGCTCTTCCTGGAATGTCAGCTGGACAGCCCATGCATATGAACCAGTAAGGCTTTGGAAGAGTTATTTTCGGTTGACGAAATGGGGCTGAAAGCGATACTTTCCCGGGTTCTTAAGGGCTTGGATGTTGGTGAGTTTTCAGCTCTCAAAGATGTGTAGTGATTTTGATAACTTAAGAGGTATTAATGCCAACGATTAACCAGTTGATTCGAAAGCAGCGCCGGGCGCAGAAAAATAAATCCAAGTCGCCAGCCCTTGAAAGCTGTCCACAGCGTCGTGGAGTTTGCACTCGAGTATTTACAACAACTCCAAAGAAGCCAAACTCAGCTCTACGAAAAGTAGCAAGAGTCCGTTTATCAAATGGTTTTGAGATCAACTCTTATATTCCCGGAATCGGGCACAACCTTCAAGAGCACTCAGTTGTTCTAGTTCGTGGTGGTCGTGTAAAGGATCTTCCTGGAGTTCGTTATCATATCGTTAGAGGTGTTCTTGATACCCAAGGTGTTCAGAACCGAATGAACAGCCGCTCAAAGTACGGATCAAAGAAGCCTAAGAAATAGTTTGGAATTGAAGAGAGGAAATAGAGATGTCTCGTAGAAAAAGTGCCGCAAGAAGAGAAGTTGATGCCGATCCAGTTTATAACGACATCACTGTTGCGAAGTTTGTAAACAAGTTGATGTGGGACGGAAAAAAATCTGTCGCTCAAAGCGTATTCTACGGAGCCTTGGATCAGCTTAAGACAAAGGTTTCTGAAGAAGAGCCTTTAACGGTATTTAAAAAAGCCCTTGAGAACTGTAAGCCTTCTTTAGAAGTTCGTAGCCGCCGAGTGGGTGGTGCGACTTATCAAGTTCCAGTGGATGTTCGACCAACCCGTCGTTTGACTCTAGCAATGCGCTGGATTGTTGAAAATGCTCGTTCACGCGGCGAAAAAGACATGACTTTAAGACTGGCGAACGAACTTGCGGATGCTTATGCAAACCGTGGGAACGCGATTAAGAAGAGAGAAGACGTGCATAAAATGGCTGAAGCCAATAAGGCATTCTCTCACTATAATTGGTAGACGATTTCATTCTAGTTTATCAGGACCGGTCCCCATTTTAATATCTCACTCATTTGTTTTAGTTTGAGTTGGGGCGAGGCGCGACGACGATGGACTGCCCAAGGGCAATTCGAGGAGGAGCAACGAAGCTCCGGCTCAAAATTAAACGAATGAGCGAGATATTAAAATGAGGACAGGTCCGAAGTTTAAGGCGCTTTACTTCTGTTAAGCGCCTTATTTTTTTAATGCAGCCGTGAGGATATTTTCGATTGGGCCAGTCAGGGGATCCGCAAAAAATTGAAGATCTAAAATGGACTCGAAATATCGGGATCATGGCCCATATTGACGCTGGAAAAACCACAACCACCGAGCGAATTTTATATTACTCAGGAAAAAGTCATAAGATCGGCGAGGTTCATGATGGAAATACCGTCATGGATTGGATGGAGCAAGAGCAAGAGCGCGGGATTACGATCACTGCGGCAGCAACTACGACCTCTTGGAAAGATCACCGAATCAATATTATCGATACTCCAGGGCATGTGGATTTCACCATTGAAGTTGAGCGTAGTCTTAGGGTTCTGGATGGCGCGGTCGCAGTCTTCGATGGAGTTAATGGCGTTGAGCCTCAGTCGGAAACCGTGTGGCGACAAGCGGACAAGCATAAAGTCCCAAGGATTTGTTTTATCAATAAAATGGATCGAGTAGGCGCTGATTTCTGGATGAGTGTTGGGACTTTAAAAGAAAAGCTTCATGCGAATCCAGTTCCTATCCAGATTCCGATCGGCTCAGAAGACCGTTTCGAAGGGGTCATCGACATCCTTTTAATGAAGGCTGTGCGATGGACCGGAGCGGGTCAGGGAGAAGATTTCTCCCTTAGCGATATCCCTGAAGATTTAATGGCCGATGCCCTTGCATGCCGTGAAAAGCTGATCGATCAAATTGCGGAATTTGATGATCTCATTATGGAAAAATTCATGAACGGAGACGAGCTAAAGGCCGAAGACCTAAAGCCCGCCATTCGTAAGGGAACTATTCTGATGAAGATTTTCCCGGTCCTATGTGGCTCCGCCTTTAAGAATAAAGGTGTGCAACCCTTGTTAGATGCAGTGGTGGATTTTCTTCCCTCTCCTCTTGATGTTCCGTCAATCGTGGGTCACGACCCGGATAAGCCTGACAAAGAAGTCATTTGTAAAACAGATTTTGATGAGCCCCAGTGTGCTCTAGCATTTAAGATTGCTGCGGATTCCTTTGCGGGTTCACTGACCTTTATTCGAGTTTATTCTGGGATTGTAAAAGCTGGCGATGCTTTGTTTAATCCTCGCGAAGGAAAAAAAGAGCGCATTCAGCGTCTCGTAAAAATGCATGCAAATTCTCGCGAAGAGTGCTCCGAACTAAAGGCCGGAGATATCGGAGCCGTGGTTGGTTTAAAGCTAACTGCCACTGGAGATACTTTGTGTCACTCAAGTCGCCCTGTTGTGCTTGAAACCATTCAGTTCCCAGAGCCCGTGATTTCGGTCGCTATCGAAGCAAAGTCTGCGGCCGATCAAGAGAAAATGAACGCAGGACTGACTCGTCTTCAGCATGAAGATCCCTCTTGTCGAGTGCGCACGGACTCCGAAACGGGGCAGATGCTCCTATCCGGAATGGGCGAGCTTCACCTAGAGATTTTAATTGATCGCTTGCTTCGAGAATACAAAGTGAAGGCGAATATTGGAAAGCCTCAAGTTTCTTACCGCGAGACCATTTCTGCGAGTGCAGAAGGTGTCGGAGAGTTTGATCGTGAAGTTGGGGGCGATAAATTATTTGCGCGCTGCCGCCTAAAAATTGAACCTCTCCCTCGAGGGTCCGGCGTTCAGTATGTAAATTTAGTCCCACTCACCCAGTTGCCAAAGCCATTTGCCGAAGCCATTCGCCAAGGGGCTTTAGAGGCAGCCGAGGTCGGTCCGAAGGCGGGATACCCTCTAATCGATCTAAAAATTCAGCTTTTATCCTTCGAATTGCGCGAGCAAGAGGCCAGCGAAATGGCCTTTAAAGTGGCCTCAGCTCAGGCTTTCCGCGAGGCTGTGCAGCTTGCTAAAGCTATTTTACTTGAGCCCATGTTTAAAATGGAAATTCTAACCCCCGAAGATTACATGGGAAATGTCATTGGAGACCTGAACTCAAGAAGGGGTCAAGTCCACAGCATGAGCCCGAAGCCCGGAGCGATCCAAGTCATTCAAGCCGAGGCCCCCTTGATGACCCTTTTTGGTTATGCGACAGACGTCCGCTCCATTAGCCAGGGGCGGGCAAGTTTTAGTATGGAATTCAAAGAGTACGCTCCCGTTCCCCCGAAGGTAGAGCAAGAAGTTATGTCCCACCTTGGGCGCTGATTTCCGGTCTTTCTCCTTCAAATAAAATCAATGAAAATACTTTGACAAAGACACTTTCGCTCCTGCATACTCGCCGACTTGTAGCGCCGTTCTCTTTAGTCTCAGAGCCTCAAGTCGTTAGAAACACTGGATTTTTTCTACGAAACTGAAGCTTGATGACTGTAAGTAACGGGATTGTTTTGTCGAAAGACAACTAGAAGTCGAAAAGAACAGGTGAAGAATTATGCAAAGTCAGAAGATTCGAATCAGACTAAGGGCTTTTGATCACAAGCTTTTAGACCAATCGACCAAAGAGATCGTAGAGACGGCTCGACGAACCGGCGCCAGAGTTGCGGGACCGATTCCTCTTCCCACTCGAATCAACAAGTACACTGTTCTTCGCTCGCCTCACGTTGATAAAAAATCACGCGAGCAGTTTGAGATCAGAACACACAAAAGACTTTTAGACATCCTAGATCCCACTCAGCAAACGATTGATCAGCTTATGAAGCTTGATCTGTCTGCCGGCGTGGATGTTGAAATTAAGTTGTCATAGGGAGCATGGGTCAATGAGTGAGAGCGTAGAAACACAATCAGAAAACAAGACTCAGGGGCTTCAGCTCTCGGGTCTTTATGCGTACAAAGTTGGAATGTCCTCTTTCTTTAACGAAGCAGGGGAAGTTGTTCCTGTGACCGTGTTGAAGTATGAGCCGATGATCGTCTCTCAAGTTAAGACAGTTGAGAAAGACGGCTACTCTGCAGTTCAGCTATCGGCTCGACCAAAAAGAGCAAGCCGAACTTCGGATGCTGAAAAAGGCCACCTAAAAGGTTCTGGCTTTGAAAACGGAGCCATGTTGACCAAAGAAGTTCGACAAGAACTTCCTGAAGGTGTGGCGGTCGGACAAAAATTAAGTTTAGAGAGTTTTGCAATTGGCGATCTCGTAAAAGTCACCGCTCGAACAAAGGGCCGTGGATTTGCGGGTGTTCATAAGCGTTGGAGCTTTGCTGGGGGTCCTGCGACTCACGGTTCTGGTTTTCATAGACGCCCTGGATCTGTCGGTAACAGAACTTGGCCAGGACGAGTTATTCCTGGAAAGAAACTTCCTGGTCACTACGGTGACGAGACTGTGACAGTAAAGAATCTTAAAATCATTGATGTAAACCTTGAAGACAGCGTTCTTTTGGTTAGCGGCGCCGTACCCGGTGCGCGCAACACTTTAGTAAAATTGATGAAGGTGTAGAACATGGCAAAAGTGGATGTTTTAAATTGGGATAGAAAAAAAGTTGGGGAAGTTGAACTTTCCCCAGTTGTGTTTGAAGCGCCTGTTAGAAAAGACGTTTTGCACTCAGTTGTTCGCTGGCAGATGGCCGCTCGTAGAGCTGGAACTCACAGCACAAAAACTCGTTCTGAAGTTCGTGGTGGTGGTAAAAAGCCATTCAAGCAAAAAGGAACAGGAAACGCTCGACAAGGTTCGACTCGTTCTCCTTTGAATCCCGGTGGAGCGGTTCTTTTTGGACCAAGCCCTCGTAGCTATGTTCATAGCCTTCCTAAAAAAGTTCGTCAGCTTGGTTTGAAAAGCGCATTGTCTCATCTTTTGAAAGAGGGGCGCCTTTTCGTCATCGAGAACCTTCAGTCAGAAAATGGTAAAACAAAAGATTTGTCTTCTAAACTTAAGAAGTTTGGTCTTGAGAAAGCCGTTCTTGTTGATGCTGGCGTGAATGAGACATTTAAGCGCGCATCAAACAATCTTCCTCGCTTTAAGTATTACGGGGTCGATGGAATTAATGTTTACGATTTATTGAAGTACGACAACGCAGTGATCACTAAAGAGTGTTTAGCCGGAATTGCTAAGCGCTGCGGATTGGAGCAGTAAGCGATGTATTACACGATTAAAAGCCCACTCGTGACCGAGAAAAACAGCCGTCTTGCAGAGCAAGGCGTTTATGTTTTTGAAGTCGACACTAAGGCAACAAAGCTAGATGTAAAAAAAGCCGTTGAGAAGTTTTTTAGAGTTAAAGTTTTAGGGGTGAATACTTCAATGTGCAGAGGACGGTCTCGCCGCACAAAACTGGGCGAAAGCAAAGTGAAGTATTGGAAAAAGGCGATGGTTCAGCTAGCGCCTGGTGAAAAGATCAATCTTTTTGAGGGAGCTTAAAGATGGGAATTAAGGTATTTCGACCCAGAAGTCCTGGCCGTCGCTCGATGACTGGTTACGACTTCAAGGAAATTACAAAAACAACTCCCGAGAAGTCTTTAACGACTTCATTGGTGCGTAAGGCAGCTCGAAATAATCACGGGATGATTACGATTCGTCACAAAGGTGGCGGTCATAAAAGACGTTACCGAATTATTGATTTTAAAAGAAACAAGTTTGAAGTTCCGTCAAAAGTGGTTGCGATCGAGTACGATCCAAACAGAACTTGCCGGATCGCTTTGCTTTCTTACGCTGATGGTGAAAAGCGATATATTATCGCGCCAGTTGGTTTGAATGTTGGTGACACAGTCATCAATAGCGAGACCGCGGACATTAAGCCCGGAAACAGCATGTCTTTAGGGGCGATGCCAGTTGGAACAATTATTCATAATATCGAAATGCGCCCAGGAAAAGGCGGACAGATTGCTCGCGGAGCAGGATCTGAGGCCACTCTTGTTGCGAAGCTTGGTCAGTATTGCCAAGTTAAACTGCCTTCGGGTGAGGTTCGTCAGATTTTATCAAGCTGTCGCGCAAGCATCGGTCAGGTTGGAAACACGGACAACGAAAACTTAAGTATTGGAAAAGCCGGTCGTAATCGTTGGAAGGGTATTAAGCCAACTGTTCGTGGTATGGCGATGAACCCAGTAGATCACCCACTTGGTGGTGGTGAGGGTGTTGGTAAAGGTCACCATCCTGTAACTCCTTGGGGTCAGCCTTGTAAGGGTTATAAGACAAGACACAATAAGCGAACTAACAGCATGATTATTAAACGTAGAGCTAAGCGTAAAGTTAGGAAGTAGGGAGTAAGCCGTGAGTCGTTCTGTAAAAAAAGGTCCTTATTTAGATTATAACTTGGCCAACAAAATTCAGAAGGCCAAAGACACTGGAGATAAGAAGGTGATCAAGACTTGGTCACGTCGTTCGACAATTTTTCCAGATTCAGTGGGTTTGACTTTCGCGGTCCATAACGGCCGAAAGTTTATTCCTGTGTATGTTACTGAGAATATGATTGGTCATAAGTTGGGTGAATTTGCTCCAACACGAACTTTTAATGGTCATGCAGAGAAAAAAGCTGCAGCACCAGCAACAGCGTCTAAGAGCTAGTTGAGGAGAATGGGCGATGGAAGTAACAGCTAAACTAAAATATGCGCGTCTCGGAGCTCAAAAAGCTCGCTTGGTCGCTGATATTGTTCGCGGAAAAGACGTGAATGATGCCCTAAGAACTCTTGTGTTTATGAAAAACAAGGGTGCAGGGATCTTTAAAAAGTTAATCGAGTCTGCAGTGGCGAACGCCGAGCAAAAGAAGGTCATTGATTTAGATAATCTCTACGTCAAAACCCTTTTCGTTGATGAGGGTCCTTCGATGAAGAGATTTCGTCCACGAGCTCAAGGACGTGCTTTTCAAGTAAAGAAGAAGCTTAGTCATATCAACCTAGTTTTGGACGAAAGATAAAGGAAGGGCACTCGTGGGACAGAAGGTAAATCCAATTGGTTTTAGACTTGGTGTGATTCGAACTTGGGATTCTCGTTGGTACGCCAAAGGGAAGCAGTTCATCGACAATCTTCATGAAGATATTCGGTTAAGAAAGTACATCAAAGATAAACTTAAGCACGCTGGTGTGGCGAAAATTGAACTTGAGCGCGCTGCGAACAAGGTCAAAATTATTATCTGGACGGCTCGACCTGGTGTTGTGATTGGAAAAAAAGGAACTGGAATCGATGGGCTTCGCGCAGAGATTCAGAAGCTGACTACAAACGAAGTGTTTTTAAGCATCCAAGAAGTTCGTAAGCCGGATATCGATGCTCAGCTTGTTGCTGAAAGTATTGCTCTTCAGCTTGAGAAGCGTATTTCTTGGCGCCGAGCTCTAAAAAAGGCGATGGCTTCGGCTATTCGTGGCGGAGTTCGTGGAGTTAAGATTCGTGTAAGTGGCCGACTTGATGGTGCCGAGATTGCTCGTTCAGAGTGGTACAACGAAAAGAGCGTTCCTTTGCACACTCTTCGTGCAGATATTGATTACGGAACAGCGGAAGCTTCAACGACTTATGGATTGATCGGTTTGAAAGTTTGGATCTACCGAGGCGATGTTTACTCGGCGAAAGAGATGGAGGAGGCTGGTCGTGTTAAGTCCTAAAAGAGTAAAATGGCGTCGTCAGTTTCGGGATAACTTTAAGGGCTTTGCAACTCGTGGCAACGCTTTGGCTTTTGGTGATTTCGGTATGATTTCGATGGAAGCGGGAAGACTGACTGCACGGCAGTTAGAAGCTAGCCGTATTGCGATCAGCCGCTCGGTAAAACGTGGTGGAAAACTTTGGCTGCGTGTTTATCCAGATCGTCCAATTACAAAGAAGCCTGCAGAAACTCGAATGGGTTCTGGTAAAGGAAGTCCTGAGCTATGGGTGGCACATATCCTTCCAGGCAGAATGATTTTTGAAATGAACGGTGTAACTAAAGAGCAAGCCTTCGAAGCTTTTCGATTAGCCGCTCACAAGTTGCCTTTTAAAACTAAGTTAATTGCTCGGGAGTAGGTTGTGAAGTTTAAAGAGATCCAAGATTTAACAGTTGAAGAGTTACGAAAGCGCCAGTTGGCCCTTCGTGAAGAGTTGTTTGAGTCTGAGATGAAGCACTCTCTCGGCCAGGTTGCAAACCCGATCGAGATTCGAATGAAGCGAAAAGATGTAGCTCGTGTAAAGACTGCGCTTAATATGAAAGTTTCAAGATAATAAATATAGGAAGTTAAGAATATGGCGAAGCAAGTACAAAAAAATGATTCAGGTCGAGGACGAAAAAACGTCCAGGTTGGAGAAGTCGTCAGTAACAAAATGAACAAGACGATTTCTGTTCTAATTTATCGATTGGCTCGTCATCCTAAGTACGGAAAGTACATGAAAAAGACCTCTGTGTTTAAAGCACACGACGAAAACAACGAGGCAAACCCTGGAGATAAGGTAAAGATCATTGAATCTCGTCCTTTAAGCAAAACTAAACGTTGGAAGCTTGTTGAGATCATCGAAAAGGCTGAGCAAGAAGTGGGAGTAAATATATGATCCAGATGCAAAGTCGACTGCGTGTAGCAGATAACTCAGGTGCACGAGAAGTGATGTGCATTAAGGTTCTTGGTGGATCTAAGCGAAGATATGCCTCAATTGGCGATATCATCGTAGTTTCGATCAAAGATGCGATGCCAAATGCGAAGGTAAAAAAAGGGGACAAGGCTAAGGCTGTCATCGTTCGCACGATTCAAAAGCTTCGCCGAGCCGATGGAACTTATATTCGTTTTGACGACAACTCTGCAGTTTTGATTAACAACGCGAAAGAGCCCGTTGGAACTCGTATTTTTGGTCCAGTGGCAAGAGAGTTGCGGGCAAAACAGTTTGTGAAAATTATTTCCTTAGCTCCAGAAGTGATCTAGGGCTGAGAAAAATCGGAGAATTATAAAGTGGTTCAGTTACACGAAAAATATAAAAAAGAAATCGCTCCAGCGATGATGAAGGAAGTGGGATATTCTAACCCTCTTCAAGTTCCTCGCCTGGAAAAAATTGTTCTTAACATGAGCTTAAGTGAAGCCGTAAAGAACCCAAAGGTTCTTCAAAATGCGGTTGATGATTTGACCGCAATCACAGGCCAAAAAGCTGTTGTGACTAAAGCCAAAAAAGCGATCTCGAACTTTAAACTTCGAGAAGGAATGCCTCTTGGAACGATGGTCACTTTGCGTAAAGAGCGCATGTGGACTTTTCTTGAGCGTTTGATCCACATTTCAATTCCTCGAGTAAGAGACTTTCGTGGTCTTTCGCCAAAGGGTTTTGATGGTCGTGGAAATTACAACATGGGCTTGAAAGAGCAGATCGTGTTTCCAGAGATTGATTATGATCGAGTTGATACCATTCGCGGGATGAACATTACAATTTGTACCACTGCTGAAAATGATAACGATGGCCGTTTGTTGTTAGAGCAGCTGGGTATGCCCTTTAGGAAAAAGTAGGAGAGGGAATGGATACTATTGGTGATTTTTTAACAAGAATTAGAAATGCTGGAATGGCCCGACACGAAAAAGTGGATGTGCCAAGTTCAAACGTTCGCCTTGGAATCGCAAAGATTCTTCAAGAGAACGGCTTCATCCGATCTTACAAAGTTGCACGAGATGGAAAACAGGGCATTATGCGTGTTTACCTAAAGTACAATGAAAAGGGACAACATGTGATCAACCGCTTGGCGCGTAAAAGTCGCCCAGGCCGACGCTTTTATTTAAAAGCGGATGATCTTCGTCCGGTTCGGTCTGGTTACGGGATGTCAATTTTAAGTACAAACAGAGGAATTTTGAGCGATCAAACCGCGCGCGAACAAAAAGTTGGCGGCGAACTGATTTGTGAAATTTGGTAGGTGAATTATGTCTCGAGTAGGAAAAGCACCGGTATTTTTTGATAAAACAGTTCAGGTTGCGGTCAATGCTGCAAACGAAGTTGTTGTTAAGGGCGCAAAAGTCTCTATGACGGTTCCTATGCGTCCTTCAATCAAGGCGACGATTCAGGATGGTCAAGTGGTTTTGACCCGTTTGGATGACGAAACAACAACAAGAGCTTTTCATGGTCTTTACCGCGCATTGATTCAAAACGCTGTTACTGGTGTTTCTAAAGGTTGGAACAAAGACCTAGAATTAAATGGTGTGGGTTACAGAGCAGCAGTTAGTGGTAAAAAACTAGAGCTAACTGTCGGTTATTCTCATCCAATCGTTTTTGAGATTCCGGGTGGAATCGAGATCAAGGTTGATAAACAGACTAAGATTTCTGTTGTGGGTGCGGATCGTGAGTTGGTGGGTCAGGTTGCTGCGAAAATTAGAAGTTTTCGTCCTCCAGAGCCTTATCTTGGTAAGGGAATTAAGTACGCTGATGAGCATATCCGTCGCAAGGCTGGAAAGTCTGCTGGAAAGTAAAGAGAGGTAGTTTGTGATTCGTATTAAGACATATAAAAAGACAAGCACGAAGGTGACTAAGCGTCTTAAGAATAAGGCGCGTATTCGAAAGAAAGTTCGTGGAACTGGCGAGCGACCTCGTTTAGCGGTTTTTCGAAGTGGTCGTCACATGTATGCTCAGATCGTTGATGATCAGACTGGAACAACTCTGGTTGCTGCCTCTTCAGTTGCTATGAAAGCAAAGGAAGTTGGTAAAAAATCGGATCTTGCAAAGTCTGTAGGAGCCGCAGTGGCAAAGAAAGCGATCGAGAAAAATATCAAAGATGTGGTTTTTGATCGCAGTGGTTATGTGTTTCATGGTCGAGTTAAGGCCGTTGCAGATGGCGCTCGAGAAGCTGGTTTGAATTTCTAAGGAGAAGGTTTAAGTGGAGAATCCAGGAACTGATTTACAGGAACGAGTGGTTGCAATTAACCGAGTCGCTAAAGTTGTTAAGGGAGGCCGTCGCTTCTCTTTCTCAGCCTTAGTTGTTGCTGGAAACGGCGCGGGCGAAGTTGGATTTGGAACGGGAAAAGCGGGCGAGGTTCCTGAAGCAATCGGGAAAGCCGGACGATCTGCAAAGAAAGCCCTGACCAAAGTAAACCTTAAAGAAGCACGTACAATTCCTCATGAAGTAATTGGCCGATTCGGAGCTGCAAAGGTGATTTTACTTCCCGCAGCCCCTGGAACGGGAGTTATTGCGGGTGGTCCAGTTCGCGCGGTTTTGGAAGCAGTTGGAATTAAGGATATTTTGACGAAGTGTGTGGGAACGACAAATCCTCACAATGCGGTTCGAGCCACTTTGGCAGGCCTTAAGCAGCTTGTAAGTTCGCGACCGAGTATCGATTAAGTTTTAAGAGGTTGAAGTTATGAAAAAGAGTTTTCGTTTAAAGTTAAAGCGAAGTTTGATCGGGACAACTCAGCGTCAAAAAGATGCGGTTCGTTGTTTAGGTCTTAGAAAAATTCGACACGAAGTTGTCGTTCAAGATAGCCCTGCAATGAGAGGGCAAATTATGAAAGTTCAGCATCTTTTAGATGTCACGGTGGAGAAGTAGTATGAGTTTGCTTGGAAGTTTAATGCCAAAGCGTGGATCGACTAAAAGACGTAAAGTTGTAGGTCGTGGTCGTGGTTCTGGTCATGGTGGAACAGCGACTAAAGGACACAAAGGTCAGACAGCTCGTTCGGGTGGAAGCATTCGAAGAGGTTTTGAAGGGGGTCAAACTCCTTTGTCTCGACGTATGCCAAAGGTTGGATTCACTAATACTGAGTTTAAAACAGTTTATCAAATCGTAAACCTCTCTCAGCTTGAGGCCTTCTCATCTGAAGTGACTCCAGAGATTTTGATTAAGGCTGGTCTTGTAAAGAAGGGCTATCCTGTTAAAATTTTGGGTCAAGGTGAGTTAAAGAAGTCTCTGACAGTTAAGGCGAATAAGTTTAGCAACAAAGCGAAATCAACAATCGAGACCCTTGGCGGTAAAGCAGAGGTTATTTAGTGTGGCAGCATCTCCAGCCCTAGGAATTCCAGCAGAGCTTAGAAAAAGAATTTTATTTACCCTCGGAATGTTAGTGATCTACCGAACAGGGGTTCACGTTCCGACTCCAGGTGTAGACGGAACTGCTGTGTTGGCCTTCTTTCAGGCGCAGAGTGCTGGGATCTTTGGTCTTTTTAATACTTTTACGGGTGGTGCGCTCGAGCGCTTTAGTGTTTTTGCTCTTGGAATCATGCCCTATATTTCGGCTTCGATCATTTTTCAACTTCTTCAGTCTGCGGTCCCTTACCTTGAGCAACTAAAAAAAGAAGGCGAAGCGGGACGCAAAAAAATCTCTCAGTACACTCGCTATGCGACGGTTGTTTTAGCGATTATTCAAGGTTACGCGATGGCCTCTTGGCTTGGAAAATCCTCTAGCCCCGATGGGCAGCCGCTAGTGATTACTCCTTATTTCGGAATGATTCCCTTCGAAGTTTTCACGATTTTAACTCTTACGGCCGGCACTTGTTTTATCATGTGGCTGGGTGAGCAGATTACAGAGCGTGGAATTGGAAACGGCGCAAGTTTGATCATCTTCTCCGGGATTGCTGCAGGAATTCCTCAGGGGGCCATTCAGCTTTGGCAGATGATTCAAAACGGTGAGATGAGCGGGATCGTAGGACTTGCGATTGTTCTAGGAATGGTCGCGATAATTGGTGTGATCGTATTTGTCGAAGTGGGCCAAAGACGCATTCCAATTCAGTACTCTCAGCGTGCGGCAAGCCCCAACGGAATGGCTCAGCAGCAATCAAGTCATCTTCCTTTGAAGGTGAACTTCTCAAACGTTATTCCAGCGATTTTTGCCTCTTCTTTGTTGATGTTTCCAGCGACCATGGCTCAGTTTATTGATGCGCCCTGGGTGCAGAATATGCAGCAATCTTTGACCCCTACTGGCGCCATTTATAATGTGCTTTTTGTCGGATTGATCGTGTTCTTCTGTTTCTTCTACACTGAAATCGTTTTTAATCCGAATGAAGTGGCTGACAATCTTAAGAAGTACGGGGGCTTTGTTCCTGGAATTCGTGCAGGAAAATCAACTGCGGATTATATCAAAAAGGTTCTTGATCGTTTAACAGTCAGTGGCTCGATTTATCTAAGTGTTGTTTGTGTATTACCCACATTGCTTGTGGATAAGTTGAAAGTACCCTTCTATTTTGGTGGGACAAGCCTTTTGATTTTAGTCGGTGTTGCTCTTGATACCACTCAACAGATCCAGTCTCATCTTTTGACTTCTAAGTATGAAGGCCTTGTTAAAGGCGTTAAAATGAAGAGTCGGAGGGTTCAGTATTGAACCTTCTTTTATTTGGCCCTCCGGGAGCCGGTAAGGGAACTCAGTCCGCTTTGCTCGTCGAACGTTTAAAGATGAAGCACCTTTCAACGGGCGATCTCTTTAGACATGCAATCAAGAACTCCACTCCGCTAGGCCTTGAAGCTAAAAAATTTATGGATCAAGGGCATCTTGTGCCTGATTCGATCGTCATTGGAATGGTTAAAGAAGAGCTGGATAAATTGGGCCAAGGTGGGTTTATTTTAGATGGTTTCCCAAGAACAGTTCCTCAGGCAGAAGCCCTTCAAGAGCTTCTGGGAAAGCTGTCCCTTAAATTAGATTTTTGCCTTTTTTTAGAAGTCCCGCGATCGAACTTGATGAGCCGCTTAACTGGACGAAGAGTTTGTAAAAGCTGTGGGGCAACCTACCATATTGAGCATAAGCCCACTAAAAAAGAGGGGATATGTGACCTGTGTGGCAGCGAGGTCATTCAGCGAAATGATGACAAAGCGGATGTGATTGAAAATCGCCTTGTGGCCTATGAAGAGAGCACGGCTCCTTTAAAAGAATTCTATAAAAAAGCCGGAATTCTTGTGCAGCTTGATGGAGAGGGGCCTTCAGAAGAGGTTTACTCTCGGATTAAGAAAGTTCTGGCTTAGGGTCCGAGGTCTTTTCCGAGCTGGATTCTAGGCTGTGTCCTTCAAGTTCGATATGAATTGGAATTGCTGATCACGACCTAGATTGGTTTTCTGGCTTCGGCTTTAGTTTGTGTTTTGGCCCCGATTTCGACCCGGAATTTCTGGGGTCTTCAGAGGCTAAAAAGACTTGTCGGATATGAAACTTAGATTAAAAAAGCACTAGACTTTGTCTAGGCGCTGGTGATAGGTTTGGCCCTCAAAATCGAATAGTTCGCCCCACCGAGAAGCAATAAGGGTGGGAGCAAGAACAGCGAAAGCATTTAACGAAGAGATTCCCGCGACTTAAAAGAGTCAAAGCGGGGGTGGAGTTGAGAATGAAAGTCAGAGCTTCTGTTAAGAAAATCTGTAACAAATGTAAATTAATTAAGCGCAGAGGCGTGATCCGCGTTATCTGTGAAAATCCGAAGCATAAGCAAAGGCAGGGTTAAGGCATGGCTCGTATTGCTGGAGTAGATTTACCAAGAAATAAAAGAGTAGAAGTCGCATTAACCTACATTTTTGGAATTGGCCGTCCAAGAGCTCACAAGATCATGAAAGAAAGTGGTTTTGATATGAGCTTAAGAACAGACCAACTCACTGATGAGCATGTGGTTAAGATCCGAAGTTTGATCGAAGAGAATTTCAAAGTTGAAGGTGATCTTCGTCGTGAACTTGGAATGTCAATTAAGCGTCTAATGGATCTTGGTTGCTATCGTGGAACTCGACATAAAAAGGGACTCCCAGTTCGTGGACAGAGCAGTCGTCAAAATGCTCGTACAAGAAAAGGTCCTCGTAAAACAATCGCGAATAAGAAGAAAGTTGTATAAGGGGTAGCGTCTCATGGCCGATAATAAGACTAGTACTGCACAAGTAAACAAGCCCTTAAAGAAGAAGGTAAAGCGTAACGTTCCTGTTGGACGCTGCTACATTCAATCTGGGTTTGGTAACACAATCATAACGATGACCGACGTAACTGGAAACACTGTTGCATGGGCTTCTGCCGGTGGACTAGGTTTTAAGGGAAGTCGAAAAGGAACTCCATTCGCGGCTCAGATGGCGGCAGAAGATGCTGCTAAAAAAGCAATGGAATCCGGAATGAAGTCTATTGAGGTTTTCGTGAAAGGCCCTGGCGCCGGACGCGAACCTGCAGTGAGAGCTTTAGCCGCAAGCGGGATGAGAATTACATCACTAAAAGATGTAACTCCTATTCCTCACAACGGCTGTCGTCCTCCAAAGCGTCGTCGTATTTAATCAAGTTTGTTAACTTTTGATCCAATTGGGAGTTTTGAATGACTGAAATCGAAATGCAACCACACTACTTTAAATTCTGGCGCGAACTTATTAAGCCGAAGGGTTTTGAGGTTGATCGCGAGAGCCTTACCGAGCAATACGGAAAATTCATCGTTCGCCCTCTTGAAAAAGGATATGGCGTCACTTTGGGCAACTCTTTAAGAAGAGTTTTGCTAAGCTCTATGATGGGCTCTGCCGTAAGTGCAGTAAAGTTCGAAGGCGTTCTTCATGAGTTCAGCACAATGCCTGACGTTCTTGAAGACGTAACAGATATCATTTTAAATTTTAAAGAGATCCGTTTTCGTCAATACGATGCGGACACTAAGACTTTAAGAATCTCTAAGGTTGGACCTGGAGCAGTGACTGCTGCAGACATTCAACTGACAGACGGGATTGAAGTTTTAAACCCTGAGCAGCACATTGCCACTCTTGGAAAAGATGGAAAGTTTGAAGCCGAGATTTTGGTTTCTTACGGCAGAGGATATGTAGAGGCCGATGGTCGTACTGCAGATCTTCCTGTTGGTTTTATCGCGGTAGATGCGCTTCATAGCCCAATCCGACGAGTAAACTACAATGTTTCTGCGGCTCGAGTGGGTCAAAGAACAGATTACGATGCTTTAACTTTAGAAGTTTGGACTGATGGATCTTTAAAGCCAGAAGAAGCAGTTTCTTTAGGCTCTAAAATTATCAAAGAACAACTTCAAATCTTCTTAACTTTCGACGAATCTATCGAGCCTGTTGAAGAAGAAGAAATCACTCGCTCGCCTCAATTGAACGACAATTTGTTTCGTTCAGTTGATGATCTTGAGCTTTCAGTTCGCAGTGCAAACTGCTTGAAGAATGCAAACATCCGATACATCGGAGAGCTCGTTTGCCGTTCTGAGGCTGAAATGTTGAAAACTAAGAATTTTGGTCGCAAGTCTTTGAATGAAATCAAAGAAATCCTAGTTGGAATG
>CAYMDP010000036.1:0-28659 GCA_964389375.1 uncultured Pseudobdellovibrionaceae bacterium
TCACTTCATTTAGAGTGACTTCGCTTTGAACTTTTGCCTCACCAAATTTAAAACCAGCAAGCTGAACGCCTTTAT
Organism: uncultured Pseudobdellovibrionaceae bacterium; assembly: GCA_964389375.1. Lineage (GTDB taxonomy): Bacteria > Bdellovibrionota > Bdellovibrionia > Bdellovibrionales > UBA1609 > CAYMDP01. The sequence goes on from CAYMDP010000036.1 coordinate 76, forward strand.
CCAATTCCTTTTGAAGTGACTTAAGGTCTTTCTTTTCAACTTTCAAAATTTCAGTCGCAACCGCTGTCGAAAGAGAAACAACTGGAAGGCTTCCGCCAGAAGATCCTCTTTGATGGCGTAGCAAAATCAAATCTGACTTTGTAGTGGCTTGCGGCCCGGACACCACTAGAACTCCCCTTGCACCCCGCTCCCTGGCAACCATAACTTTATGTTCGATACGAGAATAGCGTTGAAGTTGTGCGCGAATCTGAGGCGTCACGTCTTCGGGAACAAAACGAAGAATCATAACCCATTTATCCCGAACATCTAAACCTTTGTAAGAATCGTAGGTTCCAAAACCAGGAAGGTCAGGAGCCACAATTCCGTAACCTGCAAAAACAAGTTCTCCTTCGGAAAATCGCCCCGAAGCAGAACTCGCGACTGGGGTCCAATCTTGGCCGACAACTAAATCACGATTAAGGGTACTAATCTTTAGGCTATTCGACACTCCTAGCTGAACACCCGAGGTGTAACTGAAGGGGTGAATGTAGGATCCCTTCCAAGGCTGAAGTCCAAGATCAGAAAACATTTTTGCCAAAGCTCTGGCATAAATATCTTCTTCAGTAGAGCCGGTCATGCGCCCCTTCATATCCGCAGCTGCAAGGTAATTCACGATAGACTTTAAATCCTCTCCTTGAATTTCTGGTTTAAAACTTGAAGCATCAAGATTTGAATTCGGAAGACCTAAGGCTTTTCGGGCGACGGAATCATTCCAATCCGCCATAAAAACTTGTGATGCTCCTCCGGCTGACTTTCCGGCCCACACGATTTTTTTGCCATCCGGACTAAAAACCGGAAGACCATCAAAGCCCTCAAGGTCGGTGACCCGCACAGGATCTTTTTTACCTTGAACATCGACAATATAAAGCTCGAAGTTATGATAACCCAAAATATTCGTCGTAAAGATTATGTAATCTCCACTGGGATGGTAGAATGGCGCCCAAGACATGGCATTGATTCGAGTGATCTGTTGCTGATCCGTTCCGTCCGTATTCATGGTGAAGATTTCTGCACTTTTTCCATCTGGAGAAAATCTGCGCCAAGTGATTCTCTGCCCGTCCGGACTAAAAAATGGTCCACCATCATAACCCGGAGAATTGGTTAAACGTTTCACTCCGCTGCCATCGGCGTTCATGATGTAGATTTCCATCATGTAAGATGGATCCGTCTCGAAACGCTTTTTATCTTCGGCTGAAATATTTCTATCAAATCCAGTGCGGTTTGAAGCAAAGGCGATTTTTTTTCCATCGGGAGAGTAGGACCCTTCAGCGTCGTAGCCCTTGGCCTGAGTTAAACGTTTTAAAATTTTGCCTTTCGTATCGGCTTCAAAGATGTCGTAATTTTCGTCATAATCCCAGCTATAGCGGCGGGTTTGGCCCGAAGCCCGAAAGTCCAATTCTTTCTTTTGATATTCCTTGGACTTTGGATCTAAGTGGGTGGAAGAAAACATCACTTTTTTATTGTCCGGATGAATCCAGGCACAAGAGGTTTTGCCATGCCCTGGGGAAATGCGCTTTGTGTCCCCACTTGCAATGTCCATTAAGTAAATTTGATAAAAAGGATTCCCGGGCTCTCGTTCACTTTGAAAAACCAATTGTTTTCCGTCCTTCGAGAAATAAGCTTCACCTGAACGGGCTCCCGAAAAAACCAACTGCTTTGAATTCGAGATGGCCGGCGCGACTTTTTCAGACAGCTTCGCCTCGGTTTTTTTTGTTGAAGAGGAGCAGCCTACGAAGGCCAGCTGAATCGCGACAATAGAACTAATAATAAAAAAGATTTTTTTCACCAGAGTCTCCTCGGTCACAAATAATAAATATGTGGCCTTAAGACGCTATTCAGTGAAAGTGGTCCAGTCAATAGATGGCCCAGAGAATCAGTTTAAAGACCCTGAGAACGCTTTTTTGCCCTAATCAACAGCTCCGGGCCATACTTGGCTAAGAGGTCTGAGGTGGATACAACAGAAGCGCCCTGCAGAAAACGCACATCGATTCCTGCCAGATTGTTCATCAGCGCAACGCGCATTAGATATGCGCTGTCTCGGGTATTTAAGATCTTAACGAATCGATCCCGTGTTTCAGCTCCGTGAGTGTAATAGAGATTTAAAATCAGATGCCAGGCCGTGGTATTCCAGACCCGAGAGGTTTTCGCATACTCATAGTCCTCAGACTTTTCGTACTCTTGAAGCAAAACTTCTGACTGACCTTGGAGCAGGGTCTCCATCATATTTTTTCCGATATAAAGAACATCATCAAGATGCTTCAGATCCTCTTCTCTTAAATCCATTGCGCCAGATTTAATCCCTGCGGCTATAGCATCTACTTTAGGCAAACTCTCGCCTAGGGCCGCCAAGAGATTAGAATCTGTCAGTAGACCACCTGCTGTCCGGGGGCTCGGAACAAGACTAACTAAATCTGCTGGAAGGCTTGAAAGATCAAGTAAGCGCGAGTGGACCGCGCCTGAAATATTCATATTCGATTGAATTGGCCGCCTGAAGGCTTCGGTCCCGCCATTTTTTTCCCACTTGTAGGCCTTTTCTACAAAAATCAGATCATCATCGTCAGCTAAGATGACTACGAAAAGTTGATCTCTTCTTAAGCCCGTATATCTCATGTACTCAGAAATAAAATGGGTCACAAAGGATGCATGTCCAATGTGAACCAAATCGAAGCTGCCATTCGAAATGAGAACATGCTTTCCTTCACGATGAGCAGCTTGCATCCGAGATCTTGTTTCTTGCAGGGAGAAGGACATCCGCTCTTTTACTTTTTTTAGGTCCGAACCCGCTTGCAGCATTTCATATTCGTCAAAACGAATGGACCCAGACACCAGGTGTGGAGCAAGAGAGGCCAAGGATCTTTTTAAGGAAAACTCCGGAGAGAGCTCTTGATCAGAAAAAATAAGGTGGCAGGATTTACCGGGGCGCTCTAATGGCGAAGCCCAAGAATGAAGACAAAAAAATAAGACCAGCAAAAGACCAGGCATCTTAGACACTAAAAACTCCCCTTTTTAGCAATCTCAATGGATCCGGTTTGTAGCGGAAAAAACCTGAAATGACAGCAAGTTGAGCCTAAGCGTGCAAAATATCTATCCTTTGCAAAAACTTCTCTAAAGTGCGTTTACATTCTATGGATTTCAGGGCATCTGAAGTCTATGACTTCTCCTTTACCCCTTAACTGCGATCTGGCTTCGATCTGCTCAGGCTGCCCCCTGATTGGGACACCCTATGAGGATCAGGTTCAAGACAAGAAGCTTGGCCTTCAAGCCTCTCTGACTCAGATCTTTGGCGCCAATACTCCAGGTCTTGAGTTCGTCGAGGCCCCTCCCTGGAGAAGTCGAGACAAAGCCGACCTCACTTTGATTCAGAAAGATTCTAAGACCCGTCTCGGACTGTTTTCTCAAACCGAGGGCGATATTGTCGATATGTCCAATTGCCCGCAGATGTCTGAAAAGCTCGAAAGTTGGCTGATTGAGTTTCGGTCAAATCTTCCTAAAGTGAAAAAAGGTTCTGTGCGTCTTAGAGTTTCTCCCTCAGGACAGCGCGGTCTATGGCTCGATTTTGCCAATCAAGATGTAAAAGATTTGTTTGATGAAAGATCTCAGCTCGAAAAACTCTCAAAATTGGCAGTGATCGAAATTGGCCAGCGCCTAAAACGACTCGAAGTCCAACCTGAACGCCTGAAGCTTTTGGATCCAAAGCCAGAACTTTGGTTTCAAACTTTTGATCTCCAAAAGCCCATGGATCTTTATTCGCATATCGGCTCATTTACTCAGGCAGGATTTAAGGTCAACCGCCTGCTCCTTCATAAAGTGCTTCAAATCACAAAAAGCCTTGATGTAGAAACAGCGCTTGAGCTTTTTTGTGGCATCGGTAACTTCACTCTTCCCCTGGCCTCACTCGGCCTAAAGGTACGAGCCCTCGAACTTGAGGTTTTAAGTCTAAATTGCCTTGAGCAATCTCTGACTCTTCACAAACTCACCGATCAAGTCCAAATCGAGCGCGGAGATCTTTATCGACTGGATTTAAAGACTTTGATGACGCAAACCCCATTAGTCCTTGTGGATCCTCCAAGGTCCGGCCTAAAAGGTGTCCTCAATGAGCTCGCCGCCGTGCCTTTAAATGAAAGACCTCAACATTGGATTTACATCTCGTGTTTTCAAGAATCTTTTCTAGAAGACTTGAAAATCCTTAAAGATCTCGGCTACCAGTTGGATTCAGTGGCGGGAGTCGATCAGTTTCCTCAGTCCCATCATTGCGAGTGGGTCGGCCATCTGGTAAAAACAAATTAGTCTTCCCCCAAAAAAGGATTCCCATTGCAAGCTCAAACCGAACTTCCGAAAAAACTCACTCAAACATGGATCGAAAGCCTTTGGCACTTTCATCGACCCGTTAAAGGAAAGACCAACAAAAGGGACTTCGAGCAACTGCTTTATGAAAACCGCAAAGAATTAATTCAACTCTGGAAGGCCTACGCCAGTCAAAGAGAGGACCTTGGAAAGCTTCCTATGTCGACCTCCCGGTTTGTGGTCCCTTACCTTCTTGGTTTTCACATCTCAAATATGGCCCGGGCTTGGGGAGTTCTTGAGCGCGTTCAGGCCAGGCAACAATTGATCGAAAAAATTGCGAAGGCAAAACTCCCCGTCTTAATCTGTGATCTTGGATGCGGAACAGGAAGCATGTCTTTGGCCTTCGTCCATGCCTTGATTGAAGCCGGAGTGCCGGCCAAGCAAATTCAAGTGGAGTTGATAGATCGCAGCCGACCGCTTGTTGAGGCCGCCGAATGGGCCCTTCAGCAAATTTCGAAAGACATTAAAATTCGTAAAATTCTTAAAGGCTTTGGCTCGGAAGAGTTTCGTGCTGCCACCTCTAAATGGAACACATTCGAAGGATTGCAAGTTGCGCTTTGTGGTTACTTTTGGAACGAGATTGTACACATCGAAAAAACACGAAACAGTTTTTTAAATTGGACCGATCGCCTAATGCAGTCCAAACATCCTCGCATCATGGCCTTCTTCGAGCCCGCGGAAGAAGCTTCGGCCCGTAACTCGATGCTTTTTCGCGAACACTTAAGAGAGTCCGGAGCCTCTATTCTTTACCCTTGCCCAAGTTCAAAACAGTTTTGCCCCATGCTCGAGTCACGAAAAGATTGGTGTTATTCTGAAATAGATTGGAAGGCTCCAGAGCAAGCACTACGGGTCAGTGAACTTTTAAAAGTTCAAAGAAATATCATCGGCTGCAGTGCCTATGTGGCTGCAAATCCTGAACTTGAAAAACATCTCGAGATTAAAAGTTTCGTTGGCCAAACTGTTCTTGTTGGGCGACCGCGCCTTCAGGGCACCGCAAGCTTAAATCTTCTTTGCACTGGCGAGCGCATTGAGCGCAAGCCTGCGAAGCAAAAAATTCTACGTGGACTTTTTGCCTCACGGAGCTGAGGTTAAAACATCTTTTAAGGGCTCTCCAGTTCCATCAATATCTTCGGGTAAGTAGTTCAGACCAAGTAGTTTGGCAACGAAGGGATACACATGCACATTCTCGAAAGCTTTTAATTTAAGCCCAGACTTAAACATCGAACCTTTTGCGTAAAAGATGCCCCACAGATTTTTATCTTTTAATGGAGGGTAACCATGATTCGCCTTTGGAATTTTTTTATTGCCGTCCTTCAATTTTAAACTATAGGGAGACCGAGGAACCAAAACAATATCACCAACACGATCTGATCGGCTATAATGATACTCACTGGGCATGCTCGCTCTGGTGTAGGCTTTGAAATGCTTTGCTTTTTTGTTTAATTGATCGACTGTTTTTTGAATCTGTTTTTGATCTTCACCTTGCTTCAGATACAAGGTCATCTGAGGACCGTCGCCAACGACATGAAAGGCAGAAAAATTGGCGTACTGATCTGGGTACTCCATTTTCTTAGGATCTAGATCCTGCATCCCGTGATCCGAAACAATAATGACTTGGACTGGGAATTTAAGTCCCGCAAGTCCATCCATAAGCCTTCCGATCGCTCGATCGACCTCGTAAACAGAAGCCTCAAGCTCTTTAGAGCGGGTGCCATGCTCATGCGCCATCGTGTCCACTTCAGAAAAGTAAAGTCCAACAAAATGAGGTCTCTTCGTTTCGGGCAACCTCAACCATTCAAGGACTGCGTCGACCCGCTCATCATGTGGAGTATCTTTTTTGTAAGGAAGAAAGTAAGACGGCCGAAAACCTGCGATCTCGGCTTCGGATCCAACCCAAAAGTAAGTCGCACTGACCATATTTTGCTGAGCCGCCAAGCTCCACAAGGGAACTCCACCGTACCAAGAGCCGTCCACAATGGCTTCGGAATCACCCAGCTTGTAGGTGCGATTGGTTTCGGGATCCATAAAATGGTTTGAAGTAATCCCGTGCCGATCCGCATACAGACCCGTCACAATTGAGTAATGATTCGGAAAAGTCTTGCTTGGATAAACTGGAATAAGCCCTTCACTTTGAACTCCTTCATTTGCGATTTTCGAAATATTCTGTGGCTTAAAGCGACGAGTATATTCCGGACGGTAGCCATCAATCGAAATCATCACCAAATAAGGCTGACTGAGGTGCCGAGGGGCATTGACCATTACCTGCTCAGGAGAACGAAATCCCGTCGCACAAGAAAGGCTTAAAAAAGTGAAAACCAGAGATAATGTCCATATCATTGGCTTGCGGAATTTAAAAAATGGCATTGATAGGCTCCTTTTAAGACAGAACTAGATACGAAGCTTTAGCTATACTTTACCTTTTACAATCTTGTGAACCGAAAAGCGACTTTCTCGGCCCCGGCCCTTCCTTTTGTGCTTTCGGTCGTTTATACAGTCCAGATGCAAAACGAAATCGCAATTCTAGCCGGTGGCTGTTTTTGGGGAATGCAAGATATCTTGCGAAAAGTCCCTGGAGTCTTAAAAACCCAGGTGGGTTATACTGGCGGCCACAAAGTCAGTCCCCGGTATGAAGATCTAAAGTCGGGACAAAGTGGACACGCGGAAGCCATCCGAATTGAATTTGACCCAAAACTTCTTTCTTTTGAACAGCTCTTAGAGGTCTTTTTTAAGATGCATGATCCGACCAGCCTTGACCGCCAGGGCAACGACATCGGAAGCCAATATCGTTCAGAAATTTTTTATACCGAAGATTCACAAAAAGAAGCCGCTCTTCATGTCATTCAAAATTTCGAAGCTTCAAATTTTTGGAAAAAACCCATAGTCACAAAAGTCTCAAAAGCGTCCGAGTTTTATTCCGCAGAAGAAGAACATCAGGACTACCTTGAAAAGCATCCCGGGGGATATACGTGTCACTATCTTCGGTAACTGATTTTCAAAAAAAGATTTTTTTTGAGAATGAATCCTTCGTGGTCATTGATAAAGAGGGGGGTATTTTAAGCGTCCCAAGCCGCATCGGAAAAGAAGATCCCAGACCCTGCCTTGGGCTTCTTCTTCAAGATTACAAAAGAACTCAAGTGTTTCCGGTTCACCGTTTAGACTATGAAGTGTCTGGCTTAACCCTTTTTGCCTTGTCTGCTCTCGCGCACAAAGAAGCCAATTCTTGGTTTGAACATAGAAAAATTAAAAAGACCTATCAAGCCTTCACCGAAGGACAATCCCCCTTAGATTATGAGCCCTTAAAAACTTACAAGTGGACATCAAAACTTCTCCGCGGAAAAAAGCGAGCTTACGAAAGCCCGGCGGGAAAACCTGCAGTGACTGAATTTCAGTTTTGTGGGCTCGAGGCAGAAAGTATGTCTCTAAAATGGGAACTCTACCCTCAAACCGGAAGACCCCATCAGCTCCGTTATGAACTTTTCAAAAGAAATTTCCCTATTCTCGGTGACCAGCTTTATGGAGCAAAAAAGCCCTATGGTGAAAACTCCATTGCACTTCGAGCTACCCGTCTAGACTTAGATGCAGGGATAGAGAACACCTTTGGGCTTCCTCGGATTTTAAATTTAGAACCGCTTTTTAAAAAGGAGAGCTAAGAGTGTCGATTCAAAAACTTTTTCCCACTCTGGTCCTGTTCGAACCACTCGCCGGCACTCCAGTCTTAAAGAAATTAAGCTCTGATCTTATTGATGATGTGAATCACCTCATGGAAATTGACGAAGAGGGCTTTCGATGGTCGCAGAAAAACTACATCGGTGGTTACACTTCATACAACTCGATCTGCAATCTGCATAAACGCTCAAGCTCATTTGCCAAACTTGAGCAACTGGTAAACAAAAAGGTCTCTCAGCTTGAAAAGTCCCTTGAGTGGGACTTAATGGATGGAAAGCTAGAAATGACAAGCTGCTGGGTCAATGTCATGCCTCCGATGGCCCACCACAGTTTTCACCTTCACCCTTTAAGTGCCATTAGCGGAACCTTTTACCTGCAGGTTCCAAGAGGAAGCGGATCTTTAAAGCTTGAAGATCCTCGATCGGGACTATTGATGGGTTCTCCTCCAAAGAAAGCCAATGCAAAAAAAGCCCACCAGCCCATTTTCGAAATTAAACCCAAAGAGGGACATGTGGTGCTTTTTGAAAGTTGGCTTCGACATGAAGTTCCGGCGAACACTTCTGAAGAGCCGCGAGTCAGTATCAGCTTCAACTACGAGTGGCGCTAGTAATCCATCCGGATAAATCATCCCGCTGACCTAATCCCGCGAATGAGCTTCGCTTTTCCGAGAAGTATTTTCCGCAAATTAAATGCTCCCCCTCAGCCGTCGAACATCCTCGGTCGGCCCTTCGGGCCGCCCTGCGGAACTAGTCTTCGGTGGACACTTAATTTGCGGAAAATACTTCTCGGAAAAGAGACCCGTGGGGATGGAAATTGGGATCTTTGCAGTCTGAAATAGTGGTCGCAGCAAATGCCCAATACCTGATACCTAATACCTCTCTTTTTTCAGAACGAGGTTTTAGGATAAAAGAATGTTGGGGCGATGGAGGTTAGTTGATATCTAGGACTTCTAGTTTGCTGGTTTTTTTTATTAGTTCTTGAGGGATTTTTTTTAGAACTGAAGAGCGGATTGCGTCAATGATTCCGGTTTTGAATTGCCCCTTTCGGTTGACGATGCTGACCTCGCGAGAAGGTGTCTTGCCACGAAAGGGACGAATATGTTTTTTCACTTCTTGACCGGGCAAGGTTTCTACAAACAGATGGGGCAATAAAGTGCTGCCTCCAGCCTTTCTTACTAAGTTTCTTAATGTCTCAAGATTGCCGCTTTCAAACTGAACATTTCTTAAGACTTGTCCCGCCCCTTTGATCGAACAAAAGTGAATGACTTGAGAGCGTAAACAATGCCCTTCGGCCAACAGCCAAATATCTGAGCCATCCAAATCAGATTCTTTTACAGTTTTTAGATCCCAAAGCTGGCTCGATTCTGCCAGATATAAATAGAAGGGTTCATAAAAGAGCACTTTCTCCTCGAGTCCTTTTTCTTCCAGTGGGGTAGCTAAAATCGCCGCATCCAAAGAGCCATGCTTTAGATTTTCAATAATATCTTCTGTTTTTTGCTCATCAATTTTAAGCTGTACCTTTGGATAAGAACTTGCGAACTCCTCTAAAAAAATAGGGATCAAATAGGGTGAAAGCGTCGGAATGACCGCAAGACTAAAATCGCCCTGAAGGCCCTCTGAGACTTCCTTCCCTATATAAGATAATCGATCGGTCTCAGCCAAGACGACCTTGGCCTGTTCTATAAATCTGCGACCCAGCTCGGTCGATTGAATCGGCTTTTTTTGCCGATCAAAGAGAGTAATTCCAATCTCATCTTCAACCTTTTGGATTTGCATACTTAAACTGGGCTGCGAGACGTGACAATGCTCTGCAGCCCGCCCGAAGTGCTTAAACCGATCGACCGCAATAATGTATTCAAGCTGAGTCAGTGTCGCCATTTCGATAGCATAATACTATCGAATCATAAAAACAATATATTTTACTTATTTTAAGGTCCGATCGATACTGTCTTTATACCGGGCCATCTTAAATGGCCCTAACACTATCCTAGGAGGATCATATGTTGTCTGTTGGAAAACCCCTACCCAAATTTAACCTTAAAGCCACTATCGGCAATGAGCCAAAGTCTGCCTTTACCGAAATCACGGATCAAACTTACAAAGGAAAATGGCAAATCCTATTCTTTTATCCAAAAGATTTTACTTTTGTATGTCCCACCGAAATTAAGGGCTTTGCAGACCTCAATTCAGAATTTAAAGACCGCGATGCGCAAATTCTAGCGGCAAGTGTAGATTCTGAATTCGTGCATATGGCCTGGAGACAAAGCCACGAAGATCTAAGAAATCTTCCCTTCCCGATGCTTTCGGATATTAAGCGTGAACTGTCTCAGAATCTTGGAATTTTAGACGAGGTCGAGGGCGTTTCTCAAAGAGCGACATTTATTGTCGATCCTCAAGGGATTATCCGCTTTGTCTATGTCACTGATTTAAGCGTTGGAAGAAACCCAAAAGAAGTATTGCGTGTCTTAGACAGTCTACAAACCGATGAGCTTTGCCCCTGTAACTGGGAAAAAGGGCAAGACACGATTCAGGTTTAATAGAAGGAATCAATTGAAGGAGATAGTTTTATGAGCGTTTTAGAATTAAGAGAAAAAATTGCGGATCACAGTAAAGATATCCGTCTAAATCTTGGTAGCGTCCTCTCCCCCGAGGGCGCACCAGGACTTAGTCAAAAACAGATCTGGCAGATTGCACTAAGCTGCGCTTACAGTCTGAAATCAACTCCCCTTATTGAGGCGATTTCAGCAGACGCAAGTTTATCTGAAGAAGAAGTTCGAGCGGCAAAGAGTGCTGCAAGCATTATGGCCATGAACAATGTTTATTACAGGTTTTTACATCTCGTAGAAGATCCGGAGTTTAAAAAAATGCCGGCGCGTCTTCGTATGAATGTCATCGGAAGTCCAGGAATCCCTAAGGTAGACTTCGAACTCAACAGCCTTGCAGTCTCCGCAATTGCTGGCTGTGGATCCTGCATTCAATCTCACGTGCACGAAGTTAAGAAAGCGGGACTTTCTAATGAGAGTGTTCAAAGCAGTATCCGCATCGCCTCTGTGATCAATGCCGCCGCCTTGAGTCTTCAGATCGATTAAAAAGTTTTCTTTTGCGCCTCTAGTCTTGTTCTCCCCCAAAATTGACAGGACTAGAGGCGCTTATCGTTTCAATGCGTCCGGGCAAGCCGTGACGAAATCGCAAGCCCATGATAGCCTCAACAAGTTGCTTCTAGTTCAACTCTTTAGAAAGGATTTTAAATATGGAAATTGATATCGGTATAAACAAAGACATGCGTAAGGAAATTGCCACAGGCTTCGAAGTGCTCCTGGCAGACACCTACACCCTTTATCTTAAGACCCACTCTTATCACTGGAATGTCACTGGCCCGATGTTTCAAACTCTTCATGATATGTTTATGGCTCAATACACTGAAACCTGGAATGCCGTCGATATTATCGCCGAAAGAATTCGAATCTTAGGATTTATGGCCCCTGGATCATACTCAAAGTTTGCAAAACTCACTTCAATTCCTGAAGACACCGAGGTCCCCGCAGCGAAAGAAATGATTAAGAATCTAGTACTGGGTCATGAAACTGTGGTTCGTACGGCACGAAGTCTGTACCCTGCGGTCGAAAAGGCCGGCGACGAAGCCTCCGCCGACCTGCTGACTCAAAGAATTCAAATTCATGAGAAAACAGCCTGGATGCTTCGAAGCCTGATCGAAGAAAAAAATTAAACTTTTTCAGCTAAGTATTTTAAGGCATCCGTTGTCGTGAAAATTCCCCAGGGCTGATCTCCTTCGGCCCTGACGATCAGACTGCTGACTTTTCGAGTCAGCATTTTCGTGATTGCATCTCTAACTAAAGTTGTAGGACTTACGATAATCGCCTCATCCGTCATCAAGGTTTCAGTTAAAACTTCATCACCACCCGGAACCATTTCCACGATCTTTAAATCTCTGTCGCTTAAAATTCCAACAAGCTGACCACCTTCCAAAACTGGAAGATGACGGATGTCTTTTTCTTCCATCATCGCAATGGCCTTCTTAACTGGAATATCGTGACCAATTGTCTGTGGAAGCGGCGTCATCAGATCTTTAAGAGTCAGGGACATTAATCCTCCTTGGCGGACATATCTTTATGAAATTCCTCGTAGACATAAACCTTTATGTCCGAATCGGCCAAGTGTTTTTCAACTAAAGGCTTCACATCAGCCCATTTTAATCCGCCGACCCCAGTTGCCAGGCGAGTCAATGCCAGACTTTTAATCTCCCGTTCTTTGGCTTCCTTAACTAAGGCCTTAAGGGCGTGATTTATATTACTGAGGGTCGCCCGGCCAGGTCGCTCGCCCGCAGCCGAAGGTGCTGCTTGGACAAACAAATTGATAATACTTGGGCCCCCGGCCCCCTTCCAACTCCAGACACTGCCTTCTTTAGGATGAGTGCTTTGACAAAAATGGCGGAAGTCTTTGTACATCGCAGGCCACTGCTCTCGAAGGGACAGGGCTAAGCCATTTTTAAAGTCATCCGAGGGGGCAATCCCATGGACAATGGCCTCTGCTTTTGACTTTAGAATGTCGCCGCTAACATATTGAATCATAAATCCTCCCAGACAGATTGTCGCGTTTAGGCCAAAAGTGAGACAAAATATCTCAAGACTGGCCTGTTTGAAGTTTCTCTTCCTATAGGATCCAATCCCCATGCCAGTCTTCGCCACAAGTTTCATAAATTTAATTGAAGGCCCCACCGCTTGGGACACGGCCTCCTGCCTCGCCGCCCGGTCCATCCTGGACCGCGGAGGTCCCAATCGGTGGGGCCTTCAATTAAATTTATGGAGCTTGTGGACTCAGGATTATTAATTTGGGGGCCTTTTTTATACCTGGCCTAACAGGAAGCAAGCTCCCGCTTTGGTTTAGGCTGGATAGGCTTAAAACCCAATGCGATCGAGCTCGGGCATACTCAAAGCGATCGCTTTGGGTATAAATTAAAGTCTTGGAATGTTGAAGCTTTCTTCTTCGCCCGAGCTTCGGATACGGATATTCAGGTTTTCCAAAGTGGGTTCTTCCGTTTGAATTCTAAAATAGACTTTTCCAGTTTTCGGGTCCGTCTCTCTTTTAACCATCAAACGTTTTTGATTCTTAATCCCATACATAATCTCGATATCACTTTCTTTAATCTGAACCGATCCCGCCCTCTTGCCGGTGATCATCAATTTCAACAAAGAGTCTTCGCGCTCGAGATCCAAAGAAAAAAGCTTTCCCGCTTGGCTCACATTTTCGAAGCCCTTTTGTTTCATATCCGGATCTTCTGTTTGAGCGAATGCCGGAATCACAAAAGCGCAAGCTACGAGCAAGCAAATCATAAAACTTTTTTTCATCGAAACTCTCCTTAACTAAAATCTTCGACCAGACAACCACTTTGGAACCGGGCGCCCAAAAATCATATCCACTAGACATTTTGTGGTGTGAAAAGCCAAACCAATTCCATGCGCGGTGTAGCCTCCGGCAAAAAAGACCTGCTGATCCGTTGGAATCGCTCCGACCATAGGCTGCCCATCTCGTGAAAATCCCATCACGCCTGACCAACGATGGGAGACTTTTTTATCTTTATACTGCGGCAAATGAGTGGTCACAAATTGGTGAAGAGAGTTTTGAATCTGCTCGGTGATATGATCCGAATAACCCACTTCGGTTTCTTTTTCAAGTTGGCGAAAGCCCCCGATCAAAAGCTCACCCGTTGGCATCTGCCGAAAGTAATCCAGATAGAAGTTTGCATAACAGGGCCCTTCCATAAACCGAGGAACGGGTTCCATCATTAAACACTGACCCCTTGTCGGGTAGATTTTGTCCTTAAACCAAGGGTGAAGTTCTGTGGAGTAGCCGTTCAAAGTTAACAAAACCATGGTTGCTTCAAAATCTCCCGAGTCTGTTTTTAAAACTCGAGTGCCTTCACTGGTTTCTTCGATTTGATAAGCCTCTACGGATTCGAACAGATCGACATTCACGCGGGCACGTAGCTTCTCAACCAAACGAACTGGATTAATCGAAGCATCATCAAGATACTTGATCCCCCCCATAAAGCCCTGAGCCCCCACTCGTTTAAGCACATCTTGCTGATTGTAAACTTCGGTGGGGATTTTTAGCCCGGCCATAATGTCTGCAACTTTTTTTAATTCTTGAAACTCGTTTTCTTGCGCCGCCAAGGAGTAGGCGCCATTGTGTTCAAACTCTAAGCTTTTGCCATCGTCTTGAATGATATGCTCTTTTAACAGTCTTAAGTTTTCTTGAGCAAAGCGCCAGATCTCTACGGCCTCATCAAGACCATGCTTAGTAATCATGCGATTAAAGTGTTCTACAGATCCACAAGTAATAAATCCGGCGTTTCGCCCACTGGCCCCAAAAGCAAGCCGATGCTTTTCGACAACTGCAACTTTTAAACTTGGGTCTTCTTGATTCAACCAGTAGGCCAATGACAAACCAGAGATTCCCGCGCCAACTATGACCGCATCGTAATGACGCTTCTCGGACCGCGGACTTCGATCTAACCAGAATGAAGTGCTCATCTTTTCCCCCTAAAATTCCGCCCCAACTTACTCCCACGTATTGGCCGATGCAAGCTGACGAATGACGGCTCAGCATGAAAATCCTTCTTTATGCCGCAGCCTGGAATCAATTTAAATGGGACCCCACAGCCAAAGCGAGGCGGCCTGGGACTTGTAGTAGGAGTGCTCGGGGGCAATGGTGAAACGATATAGGTATGGAGCCTAAAATTCTTATGAAAACCGCGGGCCAGATTTTAAAAGTCCTTGTTGTCTTAGTCCTCAGCTTAAACCGAGCCTCGGCTCAGGGAAGAAACCCGGACTCAACGCAGACCGCTGGAAAATCGATGCGAACTCCTGGGATGAATTATATTCTGACTCACCCGGGCTCAGTGGCGGAGCTTAAACGCAGCATCACAGAAGTCCCTGATATTCAGTTTGAAGAAGGCAGTAAGCTACAGTGGCCACCAGTTCCAAGAGCCTGGTTAGAATATGCCACGACTGACTATATGTCCTCGAACACATTTTTTGGCTTTAAATTTAGCCCTAACCTTTTTGGTTTTAGCTCTGTCACGGCAGCAAAACTTAGTTTTGATTTTAGATACCAAGTTAAAACCAGCTTCGTTGTCATTGCCGCAAAAGAACCACTTTCGGAATTAGACCACTCCCGAAAGATGTTTCAGTTCGATGACAATATGAAGACTTATTTAAACGTTGCCCCAAATGTTCCCATGGTTGGCCTTTGTATATTTGAGGCACACTTTGCTTTCGATAAAGGGAAAACTTTAAATTTTGAATATCTTGGAAGTGGACAAAGTGTAAATAAGGGAAAAATTGAGAGCATGACTAACACTCACTTTTCTCCTTTCTTTCAGATTAAATCCTCGAATGAAAATTCGGAAGAAACCGCAAGACGCTCGATCCTTTCTATAGATGCCTACCAAAACCGTTGTGCCGAAATTTACAAACAGAAGATCGAAGCCCAAGTCACTGCAGAATTCTCTCAACAAATTATGAGCTTTGTTTTTCACAATCACCCAAAAAGCCAATGTAAGCCTGACCCTGGGCCCGCGGCTCCTGAAGGTGACGCCTCTTGCATGAATTGGTTTGAAGAAAACTTTAAAGAAACCACCAAAAAACTAACTGTTCCTCGCTGTACACTTGTACGAGGCGGGATTCATACTTGTAGTTTGAAAGCAAAATCCGAAGGTGTGTCTTGCCCGATGTACCTGAACTCGGATCGCAGTTATTCTGACCAGCCTATGGATTCAAAATCCAGAAAAGTTTCAACACGAGATGTCCAGTTTCCGGACTACCCCTGCGATCAAGACTTAGGACTAAGCTGTCAGCTTGAAAAAGAACCTCTGTTTATAGGCAACATCCCCATCACCAAAGCCACGGCTCGGTGTCAAAAAACAAAATGATTGCAGAACAGGATAACTCTTTGATTCAAATCAGTTTAATCAAAGAGTTAAATCTGACAAAAGACCCTTACTTTGTGCCTTTTAGGACAATTGTTGCGACACTTTCGCCCTACAATTCTCTGGACAAAATCGGACCCCCTGATAAACTAGACAAGTTAATTGCTACTTTATGAGACTCAGGATCAGTTCTTTTTGCTCCCCTTGACCTCTTGAAGCGGCCTTTTCGCCCATAGGAGGTTCCACGTGGGAAATAAGTTATATATCGGCAATCTCAGCTTCTCTACAACTGATGAAGGCCTATCCAGTCTTTTCGCTCAATTCGGCACTGTCGAATCTGCAAAAGTCATTACAGATCGCGATTCGGGTCGAAGCAAAGGCTTTGGCTTTATCGAGATGAGCTCTCCTGAAGAAGCTCAAGAGGCCATTGAAAAACTAAATGGTTCTCAGTTTGACGGAAGAAACCTAACTGTCAGCGAAGCTCGCCCAATGGCTCCTAAAGGAGACCGCGGTGGTGGATTCGGTGGTCGTCGCAGTGGCGGCGGTGGTGGTGGTGGCGGCGGCTTTGGACGCGGCAACCGTTACTAAATTTTATTAATTCACTTATAGAAAAGAGATTTTAAGCATGGCAAAAGACGACCTAGTCAGTCTTGACGGACGAGTTTGTGATCAGTCGGGTGGCGGAATTTTAAAAGTTGAACTCGACAATGGAAACATCGTCTCTGGTCGTCTTTGCGGCAAGATGAAAAAGTTTAGAATCAAAGTTGTCGTGGGAGACTGGGTCACCATTGGAGTTTCTCCATATGATCCTTCTCACGGCATTATTACCCATCGACATAAAGGGCGCCCACCGGCTCCTTCAAATCTTCCTTAAAATTTTAAGTTCTCGACTATCCGCTCGACGAAAGTCCTCAAGCGCCATCGGCTTGGAGTGTATTGATATAAAAGCTGGACCCAGGCCAGTCCTCATTGCGCCAGACAGAGGTGTAGATCCGTTGGTGCATGGGCGAATTAGTTAAGTCCCGGACTTTTTCTGACCGATCAATCCCACATGATCGCGCAAAGATTAACGAATTTAAAAAAATCACGTGTAAGATTTGTTGCAAGTCTTCTTTCACTCGGAATTTTGCTGAGTTCGTGTGGCGATGACACTTTCTTAGACGAAGCGCTACGCGTGGATGAAGCATTTCGCTATTTTAATAGTGGAGATGTGATCATTGTCTCAGGCGGAGCGGTCGCAACAACAACAGCACCCTACCCTCTACACATGATCACTCAATGGTCTAAAGATGGAGAGTACATCAGGACGTTGGCAGAGACTACTGCGGCCGCAACTTATCTTTATGCTACAGACATTAATCCCGAAGCGACAAGCATATTTTATTCCGTAGAAAATGCAGACAGAATTGAACGCATAGATATGAGCACTCTGATTACAACGACTCATATCATTGACCCCCAACTGACAGGAACAACAGTCCGTGGAGTCGCCTCTCTCAGCGACGGAGGAACGGTGGTTGCTGAATCCACCACGATCGTAGAAAAATTTGATGCAAACCAAGTTCGAGTCACTACGAATTTTCCGATCACTGTAACCGCTACGATTCAACACTTAAAACGAATCTCTGGAGATCGTTTCGTATTGCTGTTCAATGGTGGAGTCGACAACCCTAGAGTTTATAGTAACGAGGGAGTTCTACTACACTCGATTGCGGGACCCGCTTGCGCCGCGAACTGCGATCCAAACGATATCGTTGAACTTCCGGACGGAAGATTCGTGGTCAGCTATAATATTGCCAGCCTAAATAGTCTCGAAATTTTTGATAGCTCATTTAATCACCTCGGCCAACTATTACGAAATACCACCATCCTTCCCACTCCTGGAGCCCTTGCAGTCTTGGAGAATGGGGACGTACTTGCCTGCACCACGGTTTTAAATACCTGTGAACGAATTGCGATTGATGGAATAACTGGATCACGCGTCGGGACGAGTGCCTTTATTGGCGATGCCTCACGGATTCGGCAACCCACCTCTGTGCAGGTTGTGCCATGATTTTAAAGGCTCTAAGACTCTCAGCTTATGTCCTAGCTCTAACCTTTGGGCCAATCTCGATTTCGAATGCACAAAATATTTCGAGCACTGGATGGACCTCATACCTGCAGTTAAATCCTCTGCTTGGCTATACCTATGCAAATATTTACGGACAGGGAACTGTGCCGACCTATAAAGGTTTAACTTATGGCGCGGAGATCACTTACTTGGTGGGAACACCTGCCTTTTCTATGGCGCCGTTTTTTGCCTATAAAAGTCTTTCTCTTGAAAATACATCCAACTCGAGTCTTCAGAAAGAAAGTCTTTCGGGAAGCCAACTGAATTACGGAGTGATGGCAGTCAGTCATTCAATGTACTTAAAAGCGAGTTACTCACAGCTTAGAATCAAGGACGAAGTTCGAGGTCAAATTAACAATTCAAAAAATCTGAAAAGCGACGGCGTCGAGCTTGGAGCCGGGGTCACCTACAAGTTCACTCCCATGATTTGGAGCAGCCTAGGTCTTGATCTAAATACTTTTAAATTTGATCCAGCAAAAAATCCGATCACGGATCGCCTTGACTATGTCAGCTACACCTTGATGTTTTCGATCAACATCGGAATTCCTTCTGGTCCATTGGACTTGTTACCCTAAGGCCTCCTTCCCGATAGATTTCGCAAGAAATCCTACAATTTTAATTGATCGTTTATTTGTCCAAAATCCGCTTGAATCAGAGGGCCAGAGCCTTCTGTAAAAATATTTTCGCAACTAAGAAGAAATTCGAGTTTTTAAAAGCCCAAAAAGGCGGAGGGGATAAAATCTATTGGCAAGAACCTCATTTTAACTCGACAGAGACTCAATCTCGTCTCCGAGCTTTGCCCACTCGGTCTCCAACTCTTGAATCATCAAGCTATTGTTTGCCATTTGGCTTGCGCAAGCCGAAAGGTCTGAGGATCCGGCTACGATTTGCTCGTTTAAAGTCTTATTCTCCTGCTCTAATTTTTCGATTTTAGATTCGACTTTAGCCAAGGATTTTTGAAGCTCCTTGATCTTTCGATCGCGATCCTTCTTCGAAAAGCCATCTTGTTTTTGAATTTTTTCTTTTGGGGTCTCATCATGCTGATCCACCTCTGCATAGGCCTTAGAACTGTCCCCTAGGTTCATCTGAACACTCCAGACATACTCGTCGTAGCTTCCTGGGTAAACGAGAACCTGACCCGAAGAGACTTCCAAAATTTTAGTCCCGATCCGTCTGATAAATCCTCGGTCGTGACTGACGACGACTAGGGTGCCCGGGTATTTTTCTAAAGCTTGGGTCAAAGCTTCGACAGTTTGAAAGTCTAAATGATTCGTTGGCTCATCCAGCAAAAGCAGAGGCGCTTTTTGCAATAAAATTCGCCCCAAGGCGACCCGAGATTTTTCTCCTCCGGACAGCACCTTAATCTTTTTTCGAATGGCATCGCCCGAAAACAACAAAGATCCCGCCATATCCAAAACTTGCTGGCGCTCGAGGTCGGGTCCTGCGGCTTCTTCTAAAGATTCAAAAACAGTCTGTGAAGGATCCAAAACCTCGACCACATGTTGGTTAAAAATCGCGAGGTGAACCTGATAACCTAAGACTCGTTCCCCTTTTGAGGGGGCCAAAGTTCCAGCAAGGCCTTTTAAAAGGGTGGATTTTCCCGCCCCGTTAAGCCCTACGACCGCGACATGATCACCACGTTTGATTTCGACATTTACTTTCTCAAGAACTTTTTTTTCAGGATAACCCAAAGCCACTTCACTCAACTGCAAAACGACTTTTCCAACATGTGGAGGTGGTGGAATGCGAATACTTGCGCCAACGGCCAAGGGTTTAAGCTCGATGGTTTCCATTCGTTTTAAACTTTTTAATCGACTTTGAGCTTGCCGAGCCTTTGTGGCCTTTGCTCCGAAGCGATTAACGAACTCTAAAATGGCTTTACGTTTTTCCGCTAAGTTTCGGGACCTGGCTTCAAGCTGAGATCTTAAGAGTTCTTTTTGTTCGAAGTAATCATCGATATTTCCGTTGTACTTAACGACGTCTCCTTGCTCGATCTCAAGAATATGATCGGTCGTTCGGCGCAAAAATTCGCGGTCATGGGAGATCAGCAGAAATGCGCCCTCATAACTCTGCAAAAAATTTTCTAAAATTAATGTTGTCTCAAGATCAAGGTAATTTGTGGGCTCATCCAGCAACATGAGGTTTGGATCTTGTCCAATCAGAGCCAAAAGCTTAATCCTCATGCGGTAACCACCGCTTAAGCTTTTAATCGGGACATCGAAGATTTCGTCGCCCAATTGAAGTTCTCGGCCTTTGGACTTAATTTGCCAAAGAGGAAGACGCGAAACCCGCTCTAAAAAAGTATTTGCGGTCTCACCAGGTTCCCAACTGTCATGCTGAGAGAGATAGCCCAAACGCAACTCTCTAGAACGAATCAGCTGGCCCTCATCTAAACTTTCTTCTCCGATTAAAATTTTGAACAGAGTGGTCTTACCGGCGCCATTTGGCCCAATCACACCGACGTGTTCATTTTCGTTAATTGAAAAATGAACATCCTCAAAGAGGTTTCTTGCGCCGAAAGACTTTCGTGCCGCATGGATTTGTAGAAGGTTTGAGACTTGGGCCATAGTGCCCCGAACCTAATGCCTACTTTTACAATTGTCACGTTCTGTGGGAAGAATCGAAGCGCTAAATAGGGCTGACACCTTCCTCCGGGCCTTTGTTATGTGTTAACCTGCTTCAACTTTAAACTCTCGCATGAAAGGAGTGATAACCTTGAAAACAATCCTAGTGACCAGCAAAGAAAATCATAAACTGACTCACGATATTCGGTCCCAGAAACATCATATTCTTGCGGACGAGCCCGAGGTTTTGGGCGGACAAGATTTGGGAATGTCTCCCTACGAACTTCTTCTTTCGGCCCTTGGTGCCTGCACAGCGATGACTATTCGGATGTATGCTGACTTAAAGGGAATTCCTTTGACCAAGGTCAAAGTCGAATTGACTCACGACAAAGTCAACGCTGAGGATTACAAAAAGGGTGAAACTCAGTCTGGAAAGATCGATAAAATTCAGAAACGAATTACCCTAGAGGGGGATTTCACAACAGAACAACACGAGCGCATGCTATCCATCGCCGAAAGATGTCCCGTCAATCGCACTTTGCACTCGGAAATATGGACCGAATCTCTTCCCTGATCTAAGACCCTAAACAATAAGGTCAAACCTTCGGCGAAGCCTCGGACGAATGACCCAGTAATAATAGATAATCCCGGTAAATGCGCCCCCAAGGTGAGCTCCATGTCCGATGGGAAGCCCGCCACCCTGGGCTTGTGCGACCAGGCCCCAAATATCCAGACCAATAAAAACCAATGCTCCAAACAAGGCCGGAATGGGAATAAAGCCCAGCAGCAGAATGCGCTCTTTCGGAAAAATAAAAGAGAAAACTAACACTAAACCTGCAACAGCTCCGGATGCTCCAAGGGCCGGAAGACCTGGGGCATCAAGAAATAATAAAGAAACGAGGCAATGACTTAGCGAGCTTAAAATTCCAGCCAAAAGATAAAAGCTCAAAAAAGACCTGCGACCCAGAATCATCTCAAGCAAAGTCCCAAAGCTGTTTAAAACAAACATATTCACGAAGATATGGAGCAACATATTGTGAGAAAAAACCGAAGTCAGAAGAGTCCAGATGCGGCCTTCGGCCAAAGCGTCCCAACTGACCAAAAAATTCTCGGTCATCGGGCTTTCACTCTCGCTGCCAAAAAACTTCCAGGCCACAAAGACCAAAATGTTTAAACATATAATGCTCGGAACCAAAATTGGCCGAAAGCGTTTTGAATCATCCATTTTACTTGATACCCATGGCTATTAAACCTAGCAAAGAGAACTTAAGGTGACACGAGCAATCTCTTTTTAAAATACCTTGCACCAATTTTAAGCCCCAGGTTAGCCTAACTGCGTACCAGAAAAAGGGGATAATAAAATGAAACAAATCTTTGCAGCCTTTGTTCTAAGCTTCAGTCTTTCAGCCTCCGCTGATTCATTCGAAACAAGTAGTTTTTCTGTTCGCTATGTTGGGGATTGCATTAGTTGGGTTATGCTCAGTTCGGATTCAGGATTTGGCTATGGCTGTAGCGGCTACCCACTTACGGTTCAGGTCCCAGACGCTCCGTCTTTAAAACTCACTATTGACCGCCTCGAGCAAAGGATTCAGGCTCTTGAGAGCCGCTTGGCAGAGCTTGAGACGATCTCAGGATCTCGGTAATTCGACTTTATTCTTTTGTTTTAAGCTGATCTTCATTGTCATCAATGAAGGTCTTAATGTCGTCGGCAATTTCAAGAAGCTTTAGCCACTGCTCTTTATATAAAGTCACAGGAAAGCGACCCATTCCATAAATCGAAAGCGCGCCCTTGGCGCTGACCTTCATCGACAAAGTTCCTCGAGGAGGCTTAGATCCCTTTAAGGCCTGGTTCTCAGCTTTAAGTCTTTCCACTTCAGCACGAAGATCGTCTGACATCTCGTTGTCTCCTTTTAAAATGCATTTGGAATTTAGTATTACCGAGGCTCAGCCTCAGGTCAATCCGATGAGGCCATAGATTCGGTTGAGTCAGACTTAAAGGGGCTAATTCGATTAAACCACGCATATTCAAAACCGAGGGAAAGTCCATTTCGGCCCAAGTAAGAGTCAAAAGCGCCCCTCTCTTCCCACCTTAATTGCCCACGCAAGCGAATCAAGGCGCCCTCAAGGGAATTCAGTTTGCCAGCCATAAGTTTTGACTGAAAGGCGTCCCACATCATTGGCAGGCTCAAATCAAACTCATGGTGAACTCCCATCAGAAGTCCCGCAACTAATCTTGCGTTATTTGAAGGGTGGCAATTCACAAGAAGGGTCCCAATCTCTTCTTTCGCGTTATGCGACAAAAAGTGATCATGATATTCAAGCCAATCTAAAGAGAATCCAGGAAAATTTTCCTGCAGAACCAAGGCTGCAAAAAAATTAGCCCAGCCTTCACTCAAAGACAACTCTCGGTCATAACACTTACTACTTGTATGCGCCCCACCCTTCCAAATCCAACCAAAATAATCAAACATCAGAACATGGCCCATCTCGTGAAGTGCGACAAAGACTTGTCTAGAGTCATTTAAGTTGAGGTGAATAAGATTGCTATTTCCCTGACCGCGAGTCGCGAAGGAATTTGTTTTAGGGTCAGTTTTTAATTGGATATGAGTCAACCTTGCCGACTTGTTTCGAGCCTCGATGCCGTGCCGGTGCAAAAATCTTTCTCCAGCTTCGATGGCCCACATGGAAGATACAGCATTACGAATAATATTTCGGTTCAATATGTATTCTGACCGAGTTAAAGACAAAGGCTTACAGCTTTCGAAGGCGAATAGCTCTTTCACCCTAAAGAAGGTACGAACCTGGATAAAGTCCTCAAGCTCTTCATGCTTAAGGCTCCATCGAAAAGCAGGATTGAATTCATCTTTGAATCGAACCAAAAAGGTCGGGTCCGAAGACAAATTAAGAATATGGGTTTTAGAAACCTTAAGGCTACCCTCTCGATCCGTTCTTCCAAGAGAAATTTTATCCGACTGAGTCTGAAGAAAAATCTCTTTGTTTGGAATTCCCTGGTTGAAGTTTTCCCCAACTTGCACCTGAAGTTGAAGCTCTAGATCTGGGCATTGAGCGAAGGAGATGCTAGGTAGCAATAAGCCGATAAGGGCCATCCCCAGAAAACTTCTTTTTACTTTAGTAATTGACTGACTAATTTTCACCCTGAGTATCCCCTCAGAAGTGAAGCTGGAGGAACTTCCCAAAAACGTCAAAATTTTTTCTGGGCTTTGAAAAATTGGGAAGCTTAAGCCACTTGGGTCCGAACAGGCCATAGCTGGAGAATCGCCCCTAAGACCGCAGATCGCGGATGCAAATCCCCCTCTGTTTTGCATTTAATTTGAGCTGAAGAGCATAAACTATCAAAGGAAGGGGAACGTCTAAAAGTTCGCCAGTGCGCTAGTATAGATTTATTAAAAGATCTGTTATCATATTTGCTTATGAACACCCGACAATTTCCTTATGAAGATGAACTCGAATTCAGCTATTCAAGAAGCTCTGGCTCGGGTGGACAAAACGTTAACAAGGTTAATACCAAAGCGACTTTGCGCTGGAATCCCAGGCTCTCCAGATCCATTCGGCCCGATATCATCTCTCGGTTTTTGGCTCGATATGCCTCTCGCATCACCGACAGCGGAGATCTGATCATCACAAGCCAAAGGTTTCGGACCCAGCACAGAAACAGTGAAGACTGCTTAGAAAAATTAGAGGAAATGCTGAATTCTGTCCTTCTTGCGCCCAAAAAACGAAAGAAAACAAAACCCAAGCGATCCGCCATCGAAAAGCGCCTTAGCTCTAAGAAAAACCGATCTCAAACAAAAAAGCTGCGCCAAAAAGGCGCCTATTCGGATTAGGAGCCATCCGTCTTCAGGTTCTTAGGTAAAATTTGCAAATCTAGCTTTCATTAATTCAAGCCCAAAAATTGCTTCTCATGTGTCAGCTCACAATCAGGTATAAGGTCCTCTGATTTCTTAGCCCTTACTCACTCGACCGGAGACTTAAATCTGATGAAAAAAATCCTTCTTCTTTTATCCTTGGCTTTTACAATTTCCAGCTCCTCATCCATGGCAAACTCCCCACAAGATGAACTTCCTCCATCTTTAAATCTTGATGAGCTTCGCAGTCAGCTTTTAAGGACCGCCGAAAGCAGTCGCTTCCAAGAATTTGTCGTCTCACCAAGCGCCACACCAAATTCTGTTCAAGATAAACTTTTGAAGTATTACCGCGATCACATCATGCCCGTCCTTGAAAGATTCGAAGATATGGGATCAAAGTATTCAGCCCTGAATCAACTTATTGAAGCCGGTCTGTACCGCAGTCCTGAAGAAAATTTAGAATGGGAAGAAAAATTTAAGGCTGTGCTTGCCGAGTACACAAAGCTTGAAACAGACGCAAATTGGCAGAAGGTGCAACTTGAGTTTGGCCGGCTTGCTGCTGGTTTAGACGGAAACTTTGCCGCTCTCGCGCGACGCATGGCCGAGAAAGTCGAAATCAGTGCATTTCCCCCTGAGATGAGCCGTCTTTATGAAGAGGCAGAAGAACTTTCGCACGAGATCAGTAAAGTCGCGAAAGAATCTCCAAAATTAAAAGATATGCAAAAGCTGCAGCCGGAGAGCTCAAAACTTGTGATGGCTTTTCATAGTGGTGAAGTCAGTCTTTCAGAGGCTTCGAAGCGACTTGAAGAAATTCGCCAGCAAGGATCTTTGGCTTTTGGGCAAGACGTGGCCGAGACGGCTCGAGAAAAATTAAATCGCAGAGCCATTGTCTTGACTCAACTTGCGAAGAGTAAGGGACAAAAAAACTGGGCCGATTATCAATTAGCAGATCAAGCGCGCGAGCACGCCTCGGGCCTTGGAGAAAAAGCGAACCTGGTTCGATTTTTAGAAGGAATCTTGTCCGAAACAGATCAGGTCGTCCGGGAGTTTCGAGAAGTCCGCGCCCAACGCCTCGCGGGTCGAAATTATCAATCTCTTAGCGAAGGCGAGCGCACTTTTATTAGTGAGCCGGCCTTTCTTCTATTGCGCTCGTATTTTCCCAAAGAAGATATCGTCTCGATTTGGAAAGAGACAATGCTGGAGAGTGGCTTTGAACCAATCCTCTTAAACTCGATTACGGTCGACGCATATCCGCGAGCAAGTAAACAAACTCATGCCTATATGCGTCCCATACAAATGCGAAGGCTTCAGACTCTTACAGTCGATGGTCAGACTTTGCAAACTCATGTTCCAGACTTTAAATCTCCAGAATGGCATCACTCTCATACCCATATTCATCAGAAACTAACCGATGATGGGCTGGGAAACTTATCTACGATGTTTCACGAAGGGGGCCATGGCTTAGACTTTTCTTATCAAATGAATGAGATTGATTACCCACAAGCTTACGGTTTGGCGGAAACCCACTCCACAACCATGGAGTCCTTTACTGAAGATGTGGAGTTTTTGTTGGCGCGCGGGAAAACTAGAACTGGCGAGGCTTTGCCTAAAGAAGTCTTAGAGACCTATCTAAGTCGCAGAGCTTACGGAGATCTGGCCGGGCTTAGATATAACGTGACCAGTGCGCTTTACGATATCGATCTTTGGGATTATGAATACACAGAAAACTCGATGTCCTTTGTCGACCGAGCCCTGATGCTAACCGAAAAGTGGAATACTCGGGAGGCCGGAGTGGCTTCTTCAAGGACCGAAGGCATCCGCGAAGGCTACTCTCACTTTGTGACCGGTCATTTTTATTCGGGATCCGTCAGATATTTTGGTTATGTCTTGGCTGAAGTTGCTGCGACAATTGTGACCCAAAGAACTTTGGATCTTCTAGAAACTCAAACTGGACGAAGAAGTCTTTATAAACAGCCGGCACTTGCAGGGATTTTGACAGAGGGACTTTACAAAAGAGGTTTCGTAGAGCTTTTTCCAATTGGAATCGAACAATTCGCTCAAAAGAAGTTTGCCCCGGAGGCCTTTACGGGAGAACTGATCGCTAAGCTTAAAGCCTACACTGAAAAACTGAAGCAGCCTCAAAAAGGTCCAAAAAAGAAAGGCTCGTCCTGCCTTAAATAGAACCTAGTCGTTAAGGTCGGTGAAAAAACTGGATGGGGCGCGTTGCGCCTTGCGTCTTTGCTTCTTAGCAGGCTAGGACCTCCCCCAGGGGAAATTTAATAGGGGGATCCAAAGTGATGTTTAATATCTTGCTGACGCTCGTTCTCGGCTTAAATACAGCCGCCGCTCAATCCAAAAGAACTGATCCGGAAATTACTAAGTTTTGTAAGTCCTCTTCGCCTGCCGAAAAACGCGTGACTGTCACCCGCATCGGAGACGGTGACACCCTGACGGTTGAAGATGAAGAGGCTCGTAGCTGGCGGGTTCGCATGAACGGCATCGACACCCCAGAGTCTTGGTACAAAGAAAAATCCCAAGGCCCTTGGGCAAAAAAGGCCAGAGAGTATTTAAAATCCAGAGTCGCAGTTGGAAGTAAAGTCACTTTAACTTTTGAGCGCAAAGCTTGTGATGGCTTTAAACGATTGATCGCCAGGGTTTTAGACGGGTCCACCGACATCAATCGCGAAATGATTGTTAAAGGTTATGCCGTCAACTATTGCATCGCGCCGAACACAGATCACTGCGCAGATTATGGTTTTGAAGCCCAAAAAAACATGGATCAAAAAATTGGAATATTTAGCGATCCAGATCTAAAACTTCCCTACATCTGGAGACAAGAAGCTGGGGACGAGGAAATGTTTTCTTATTGGATTGGCGATATCGAAACAAAAGATGTTATCCCCTCCGAAAGAATGGAAGAAATTCCTCTAGGACGCCGGGTTTTCTTTTACTCGAAATTTTGGATTCGCAGTCCCTACAAAATTGCTGAGTAGGTCTGACTCAAGCGATCACCTTATCCACAACTAACCGGCTAAGGTCAGATCGCTTAAAATCACCGAACAGTTCAGCAAAGAGTTGCTGCCGGCCGAAATTCGGCCGGCAGAACCTTAGAAGTCTTTTAAACTTTTCTAAAAATTCGATCTAAAGAAAATTTTCCGCCGCCCTGAAGTAACAATAAAACGCAGGCGAAAAAATAAAGTAAGGCCATTTCTTTTTGTGCAAACGGATCACTGGCGTGGGCCACGAAGGCAGCAACGGCCATGGTCACACCTAAAAAAAGTGCGGCTGGACGAGTAAAAAGTCCCACTGCAATTAAAAGCCCGCCTAAAAACTCTGAGCCTCCGGCAAGCCAGGCAAAGACCACAGGAAGTGGAAAACCCATTCCCGCAAGTCCGTCAACAAGTTGGCTTGGTGGAGGAATCTTTCCGATCCCATGGGCCAAGGCCATGCTTAGCCCAATAAAAGCTCGAAATAAAAAGTTTCCAATATCTGGATGATTTAACCATCTGCTCATAGTTGCACTCCCCTAGTCTGTGTTAAGGTCTGAGAATAGGATACTTAACATTACTTTAGGAAGAAAGCTTTTGTCGCAGACTTCAAAAAATTCAGTCAGTTGTTCGAACTGCAAGGCACTGTGTTGCCGTCTTGAAGTTCAACTGATCGATGATGCCGACGAACAGGTTCCTAAACAATATGTTCAAACGGATTTGCTCGGCCGGGAAGTCATGAAGCGCTCCGAAAAGGGTTGGTGTGAGGCTCTCAACCCGAAGACATTTCTTTGCGAAATTTATAGCCTTCGCCCCTTTCTTTGTCGGGAATATGAAGTTGCAAGCTTTGATTGCTTGAACGAAAGACAGAAACTGCCTCATTTTGAAAGCAAGGATGACAGTTTAGATGTTTCCGAATAGAGTTTTAGACCTATGAAGCTGGATTTCTCCTCTCAAATTTTAATGTTTACCGATGGCGCCTGCTCTGGAAATCCCGGGCCTGGGGGCTACGGAACGATTCTTGTTTTTCCAGAAGGCGAAGTGAAGGAGCTTGGGGAAGC
>CAYMDP010000037.1:0-27979 GCA_964389375.1 uncultured Pseudobdellovibrionaceae bacterium
CTGGGCTCTGGGGAACTGGTCTTTTTTTAAAACTGCGGCTTAGGACGAAGGCCTCGACCATAAAGACAATTTCTTTGGAAGGGGCTGGACTGCAATGCTAACCTGTGGATGTTGGCACAGTGTTAAGATACGACCAGCTAAAATGCGACTGAAGTTTGGGGGCCGTTTTTCAATGATGATGGAATGTCCACGATGCGGCTTTCAACAGCCTCAAGATCGCTACTGCGCCAACTGTGGTGTGGATATCGAGGCTCTGTCCAAAGCACCCGAGCCTTTGGTCCAGCAACTTTTAAAAAATCAGTTTTTCTATCTCGCTTTAGCTGCAGTGGTTTTGGTCGGAGTCTATTTTACGATTTCAAAAATTCAAGGGCCCGAGACTTCATCAAGCTCGGTGTCCGAGGGCCAAATTGCAAAGGCCGCCCCTTCGCAAAGTCCCGTGGCTCGCTCGGCCCCAAGCCCTACGCAGAATCAGACCAAAGAAGTTGCAAAACAGAATGCAAAAGCCCTATCAGCCTCAAATGTTCAAGCGGCGCAGGGAAGCGCCTCTCTTCTTGAAGACAACCCGGATTCAAATGCCGCAGCCACCACGACTGCTGCCGGTGCCGCCGCAAATACCAGTGCGCCCGCGACCGCCGAAGTCAAAGCTGTCCCCCGCCAAATGACAACAGAGTTTTGGGAAGTTCCAAGGGAAAGTCTAAACCAGATTTTTAGCCTGAGTCAGATTCTCTTCGAAGGAGCGCAAAGTCGCATGGTGATGTTTCCCGATAGCGAACGTTTGCAAAGCTTTTTAAGATCTGCCCGTAAACTTTCTGGCGGAAGAAATTCTCCACTGACCCCGAATCAAGCAGTCAGCTTAGCTTTTGGCGATGCCACGGAAGATGGCTTAGCTTTAAGCCTAGAGATTATGCCGAACAAACTTGAAGCGGGCCTCGGGGAACTTGACCTCGCCGTAAATTTTAGAGGGGAAGCGAGCAGTGCACCCATCCAGTGGGAAGCCAGCCCAAGCCTTCGCTCAAAACAAGTTCTCTTAATTGCAGGTCTTCTTCCTCACAAAGCTTTAAATCCGGAGTTACTCAAAGGCCTGGGACCAAGCCCGATGCAAATTCTGGAGTCTCCAGACTTTTTAGAAAACCAAACCGAATTCCTAATCGTTATCGAGTTAAAATAAATTCAGGCTCCAGGTCCTAAACGTGATCGCAGAGTATCGTTAATTATTGATTTCACGACTAGGTACTCAGTGTCGCCTTCGGTGAAGGATTCAATCAATCAATGACCTGTTAAAAAAAAGGCCTCGGATCCCGAGGCCTTTTTGGATTATCTAAATAGTAAAAATGAATTTACTGCTGTGAATGATCAGGAGTTGAATTCAGGTTTTTGACAAAACTTAAAACTTCAGCGGCGTGGCCCTCGGGTTTTACTCCGCGCCATTCTTTAACTAGGTTTCCTTGAGCATCAATAATGAATGTGCTGCGCTCGATGCCGCGGACTTGTTTGCCGTACATGTTCTTCATCTTGATCACGCCAAAAGTTTTGCACAGGTCTTCATTTTGATCGCTGATCAAATCTACAGAGTAGCACTCTTTGGTTTTAAATTTTTCGTGAGACTTAAGATCGTCACGAGAAACACCCAACACTTCGGTGTTTAGGCCCTTAAAACTTTCGTGCAGTTTTGTGAACTCATGACCTTCTAAAGTGCAACCAGGAGTCGCGTCTTTTGGATAAAAGAATAGAACTAAATTTTTTCCCTTAAGACCGGCGAGGCTAATGTGTTTTCCGCCAGTGGCTGGAAGGCTAAAGTTTGGAACCGCAGCTCCGACTTTAACTTTTGCAGGCTCAAGGTTTGGCATCGCATTTTTAACAACCGACTGCATTGGACGAGCTTTTTTTGTCGCCTTTTTCGTCGTCGCTTTCATCGAAGCCTTTTTTGTGGCTTTTTTTGCGCTTGTTTTGGCGGTTTTCTTAGTCGCCTTCGCGGCTTTTTTTGTGGCTTTCCTGCTCGCCTTCTTAGCTGTTTTTTTTGTCGCTTTTTTCGTACTTTTTTTCGTCGCTTTTTTTGCCTTCTTTTTGGCCATGATTTTCCCCTTTAAGGATCAGTCTTTTTTGTTCCATTGGACGGCTGATGTCCGTCGGTCAAGGATTTATCACAAAAGCAATGGCGCGCCATTAAATTTAATTTCTAGCTCGCAAAGACAAGGCGCAACAGGCTTTACAGAAAAACCCGACTGTGAGTAGGATCTATTCCTTGGGGACATTTTAAGGGAGGGGATAATCTGTGACGGAAACCTTTATGCGACATAAAGTTCGGCCCGGTTGGATCGAAGTTATTGCCGGATGTATGTACAGTGGTAAAACTGAGGAGCTGATTAAGCAGGTTCGACGAGCCGAATTCGGAAAGCTTCGAGTGCAGGTTTTTAAGCCTAAGATCGACGACCGTTACTCTGAGGATCAAGTCGCCTCTCATAATCAGACCAAGCTCCCCTCTGTCGTGATCGAAGAAGCCATTAGCATCTTGTCCCTTGTTGAGCGCAATACAGAAGTTGTCGCTATCGATGAAGGGCAGTTTTTTGGTGAGGATTTAATCCGAGTTGCCTCAACTCTGGCCGACGCGGGCAAAAGAGTCATTGTCGCGGGCCTTGATACCGACTGGAGAGGCCGCCCGTTTGGACCAATTCCTGAACTCTTGGCCATCGCCGAAGTCGTGCGTAAACAACACGCCATTTGTGTCGTCTGTGGAGAACCAGCCACCCGCACTCAACGCTTGATTGCCGCAGAAGGAGACATCTTAGTTGGATCCACCGAGGCCTATGAAGCCCGATGCCGGACACACTTCGATCCAGAGCTCAGTCTGCGCATGATGAAAAGTAAAAAGTCTCGCAAAGAATCCGCCAAAGAAATTTCCCCAGCCCCCTAGGGGGCTTCGCTTGCAAAAGTTCGAACTGCGAAAAGGCACAGCCTTTAGCCGGCACGCCATCCGTGGCTCGCGGCCTGGTCCATCCTGGACCGGGCAGTGAGCCATGGATGGCGAGCCGGTTGAGACTCCCTTTGCATTTTCTCAAAATGGATTCGGTGAAACTTAATGGACTGTTAGGGATTTTACTCGGTTGAAGGGTCTTAAACGCTCTTGATAGGCTAAGATTTCGG
Source organism: uncultured Pseudobdellovibrionaceae bacterium (assembly GCA_964389375.1). GTDB lineage: Bacteria > Bdellovibrionota > Bdellovibrionia > Bdellovibrionales > UBA1609 > CAYMDP01. The sequence continues at coordinate 3,142 of CAYMDP010000037.1, forward strand.
TTTTGTTGTAGGGCAAATCTTTGAGGCGGCCAACCGCGATTTGACCGAGAGCACACTTTGGGTCACCCCAGTAAAGTCCCAGTTTATTAAATTTCTCCTGATGGCGCTCGAACCAATCCTTCACGCGATTAGAATACCAAGCGGTCGACCAGTGACCCGAGGAAGAACCAAACCAAAAGGCTGTGTCCGCGCTCATCACTCTTGCAGGTTGAATATGCTCTAATGGAATATCATCATCGCCAGAGCGATACAGTTCGATAAGATGGCGCCCGACCTGAGAGTAGTTTAAATATGCATGGCCAAAATAGCCCTCGAGGTCAAACTCCTGATAGTGATCCTCTTTGAAGGGTAGAATATGAGGATTCTTCCAGGTCACCACAAGTCGAGCATCTGGTATTCCCGTGGTTTGTACTGCACGCTCTGCAGACAAAGCGGACTCGATGGCATGAATACCAACATTAAATTCACACCAAAGATCCCGATGATCTTTCTTGGCAAAATCGTCTACCAGATTACCGTGAGCAAAGTTTTGATGAAGGTCGTTTAAGGATTCCTGAAGCTGCTCTTTCTGAAGGCTTGGAAATTTCAACTCGGGATGAGCCACCGCAAGCCGAGCCAAAATGACCTCAAGCTTTCCCACCAAATCACGGACCTCCTCGTCCGAGGATCGGCCCTTCCAGTTGTAGAACCTGCGATCTTCGTAAATTCCATCGGGGTTGGCCTTCTCAATACATTCGGCCCAGATTTGGGCAACTTCATTTTGACGGATGTCGTATTCAAGGACGATTTCGTCGGATTGGTCGTTGGTTAACACCAAGCTCATGTTTTTATAGATCTTGCTCATTCAGATTTAAGATACCCCCAGCTATTGGGGCTATGTAAAGGAAAAAGCCCACTGCCGGGGCCGCTCGCCTAGGCACAATGCGTCCGAAACCCAGGCTTAATGGGTCCACGAGGTTGAATCTTGGCCCGAGCTTTGGCAAGATCGCCGAACGAGTTACCTAAGGAGAGCCCATGGACATGGTAAAGTTAAGCCCTCTGATCACTGAAAAACAAATCTCTGACCGCATTAAGGTGTTGGGGAAAGAGCTTACCGAAAAATTTAAGGGCGATAAAATTGTTGCAGTTGGTGTTTTAAACGGATCCTTTATGTTCTTTTCTGATCTGATCCGTGAAATCGACACAGACGTGATTTGTGATTTTTGCGGAGTTTCAAGCTACAGCAATGCCATTACCTCTTCTGGAGAAGTGAAGATCACCCTAGATCTAAACTCATCGGTTAAAGGAAAAAACGTTGTCATCATCGAAGACATCGTGGACACGGGCCTGACCATGAATTTTTTAAAAGCCCATATCGAAAGCCGCGGACCTAAAAGCATTACGACCGCTTCTTTACTTTTGAAGCCCCAGGCCCTAAAGGTGAAATGCCCCATGGATTATGTCGGCTTTGAAATTGCGAATGATTTTGTCGTGGGATATGGCTTGGATTACCAAGGGCTTTACAGAAATCTGCCCTATATTGCTCAAATTCAAAACATTAATTAAAACGGGTTTTGAATAAAAAAAGCCAGCATCCTGCTGGCTTTTTTATTGGAATCTTTTTCCGACCTAAAACTTAGTTCATCTTGAACGAAGTTAACTGGATCGTCACTTCACCAAACTGGCTCGGTTGCTTTTGCTGAACCATGCCTGCGATTGGAATATCTGTATTCACCCAAATCTGTGATTCTGCATCCTGAGTAGAATCTTTGATCTTTAGGTAGGTCGTCAAAAAAGTTCCGGCAGGAACAGTGATCGTCTCTTCTTTCATGTCGATGATTTCAGTTTGCCCTGGCTCTGGAATACTTTGTTTTTCGCCATTCACAAGCAACTGAAGAATTTGGCCGTTCGTTTTATCAACCAACATTTCAATTTTTTGCTTTTGGATCATCATATCAACGTTCTGCTCTAACCAAAAACCTTCTGTCACTTCTTCACGAACCTTCATCTCCATAGTTCCTTTTAAGAAACCCATATCGATGTTGTAGTTTGCGTAATCTCCCACGGTCCAGGGAAGATTATTGGCTTCAACTTCAGACATAATGCTTTGTTGAAGAGACTGAATGTTTAGAATTGGCTGCTGAATTAAATTCGCGCTAGCCGAAGACGTGAAAACTGCAAGACAAGCAATCCATAATGCTTTCATAGTGAACCTCCTATTTGTTCGTTTTCAATCGAAGCATAGGTCTAGTGAGAAGTGCAAGCTTTAAAGTGAGCCGGCAGTTTGTGGAATTAAAAGGACTTGCCCGGCGCGCAATGATCTTGGGTCCCCTATTCCATTCAGCTCTGTGATTGCTCTTTGACTGACACCAAATTTTTCAGCGATCTGACTTAAAGTGTCACCCATCCCAACCTCATATCGAATCCCCTCGTTTGAGGGAGTAAAAGTCTCTTTCAGATTTTTTACCTCAGTTTGGGCCAGCTCAAATTTTTCGGGAAGAAGACGAACAAAACTTCGGCCAGAGACTGAAGCTTTTGATCTCCAGACATGAGGCTGAATATGGGGATTATATTCTTGAGCCATCACTGAATTTCCATCGAACCATTCGATAAGTTTTGTCGTGGAAAGATTTCGACTTAGCTTTAACTCTTTAGACTGAAGAGGCGGCATTCGAAGGACCGGTCCAAAATATTTACTGGCCTCCCGCTCAACCTGAAGGGCCGCCAAGAAGCTGGCATAAAAGCTAGCCGAGGCAAATCCAAAGCGCCCTTTGCGAACATCTGTTAATTCGGCCAAATCACGGCTGCCCACTCTTTGAACCATTCTTCGAATCCCAGAGGGGCCGTGATTATAGCCGGTTACGGCCAGCGGCCAGCTTTCGAGCATCTGATAATTGTGGCGTAACTTTCTCGCGGCCGCCTGAGTTGCTCTTAAAGGGTCGTTTCTTTCATCGACCGAGCTATCAAGACGCATATACTGCCTTCCAGTACTTCGCATAAACTGCCAGATCCCGCTGGCGCCAACTCGAGATCTTGCCTTTAAGTTAAACGAACTTTCGACAAACACCATACGAATCAGTTCTCTGGGCATACCCATCTCGGTAAAAATCTGTTCCATCTCTTGAATGTATCTTCCGGACTGATAGATCCCTTGAACAAATCGATCTTTTTGACCCAGTTGAAAGCGAAGTCGCCCAACTCTGCTGGCTTCGAGAAACTTATTTTTTCCTTCAACTTTTTCAAAAAGATTCCAAATTCTTAAATCCTCACCCTCAAGGCCTTCAGGGCCAGAGAGCGTTTGCAGCCGCTCAAGTCGTTCTTTAATTTTAATTTTTGCCTCGTCCACTTTCATTTTTCGGGCGCGGGCTTGCTCTCTAAGGCTTAGCTCTGAGTTTTTCATAATGTCGCCGAAATCCACAGGCTCATAGACAAGATGAACATAAAGACTGTCATGAAGAACACCCTGATCTGAAGTATACTTCGTGTAAATGTCTACCCAAAAGGCAACCCGCTCCTCCATCCCTTTTGGGATAGCAAAGGCATCGGGGCCGTAGCCTAGAGCAGACTCTTGACCCGAATAATCCGGAGCCTTCCAGGGCAGAGCTTTAGAAATATCCAAGGGGCCAAAGGAATCCAAAAACATGACCGGCGTGTCCGGGTCCACTTCAATCGCTTTCGGAATTTCTTGAGCACTCGGCTGAGTTGATAGAATAAAAGAGACTAGGCCTAACCTAAGCCAAGTTTGAATGGACATCACTCCCCCTAAAAAACCAACTCCGCACTGAGGCGGTCAAACAATCCCATCGCCTCAACTTTATTGCCGTCTGATCCATTAAATAAAAAAACAAAGGTCAAAATTCTTCCGTCTTTACGTCCGGCATAACCGGCTAGGCCCGAAACTCCGTTTAGCATTCCGGTCTTCGCGCGAATCCATCCAGAGGCTGGGCCTTTATTTCGATTCTTTAAAGTCCCATCAATTCCAGATATGGGATAAGAACTTAAAGCCTCTGCAAAAGAAGAAAAATCTTTCGACATCGCGTGGAGAACCTCAAGGAGGTGGCGCGGCTTAAACTGATTTTCTCGACTTAAACCAGAGGGATTTACAAGTTTAAATTGGTCTCGAGGAACTCCAGATTTTACGACGAACTTTCGAATCTCTTCTACGCCGGTTTCCATTTTTGCCGAAGACTCGCCGGCTTCAGCAGCTAAATTTTTGGCCATCATCTCTGCAACAAAATTATTCGAGAACTTCATCAAATCATGAATAATCTGACCGACAGGTTTTCCTTCGGCCCGCGCAAGCAGGCTTGAGCTCTTGGGACAAATCCCGCGTTTTACCTGGCCCGAACTCACAGAAATTCCGCGTTGAGATAAAAAGCTAACTAAGTTTTGTCCACTCCAGATATCTGGCTCAGAGATATTCTTGTAGCTGACCACCTCAGGACTGCCTAAAGCAATATTGCCCGAGACATGGACGCTGGTCCCAGATCTTGAAACCGCAATACGGCTTTTGCTCCCGGGCTTTGACGTCTTCGCTTGATTGACTAACTTGATATAACTATTTTCAGGATCTACAAAAACTTGCGCCGGATCCCCAGAAGACTTTCCCGCTCGAACAAATACATTGACCGAGTTCCAGTTAAAAGACATCGCACCAATCGGGGCGTCATAGGCACGATCTACGCGATCCGGAGTCCGACTGGAATCACTTCGAACAGAGTCAAACCTGGAGTCATCCACAAGGACTGAGCCTTCGATCTTCTTGATGCCAGTCCGAACAAATTCATTAACCAGAAACCACATTGTTTCGGAGACAAATCCAGGGTCTCCGCCCCCGACAAGACACAAATCCCCTTTTAGTGAACTTCCTGAAATTGAGGCCGAAGAGCGTAACTGAGTTTCAAACTTTTTTCCGGGTCCCAGGGAAGAGATCACTGCGCCTGCAGTTAATATCTTCGTGACTGATGCGGGAATCATAAGGCGATCAGGATTTAAGGCGTAGATTTCGTGCTTCGGAGCCCCATCGTCATAGGTCACTAAAATTCCCAGACTTTTTTCTAAACCAGATTTTTTGACTGCTTTTTCAAGACGCGCCCTTAAATCTTGCTCCCACTTTGACTCCTCAGAGAAAGCTCCGTGAGATGCAAATATGTTGCTAAATAAAAATAAGCCTAAAAGCGTTCGCATTAATCATCCCACCCGTTCACAATCCGATGTACAGTATAGCGAAACTTCACGCAGAAAGGAAAGGGATGCGGTCCGCAGCAGGATTCTTGCTCGCCTCAAGTCTGATGATCTGTGCCTGCACAAAGAACTCTGAAGGCTTGCGATCAGGCGAACTCCGTATCGGAATTGGAGCTCAGCCCAGCCAGCTCGACCCCCGTTTTGCCACCGACGCCTACGGAGAGCGAATCTCGGCTTTGGTTTTTGAACCTCTCGTTCGAATGGGCCCCGGCTTCACCCTCCGTCCCGCTCTGGCCGAGAGCTGGTCTTACCACTCCAAGAGTAATTCTTATCGATTTAAACTTCGACCAGACATTCGCTTCTCAAATGGACAAAATCTGACTGCCGAAGATCTCTATTTTTCTTTTGCCGAATATTCCAAAGCTTCAAACCCATTCTCTTCCGGCTTAAAGCTGATTCAGGATCTTAAAGTCACAACACTCGACCAAAGGCTAGTGGTCGAAATTCAATTAAAGACAGCGTCCTCCAAATTTCTAAGTTCGGACTTGCCCGCTGTCCGCATCTTACAAAAAAAAGAAGTCGAAGCCTCGCCTGAAGATTTTTATTTAAAGTCCGGCGGGACTGGAGAATTTATAATCGCGTCCAAAACCGCAAACTCGATCTTGCTTCAGCGAGTGAAAAATTTAGAACAAACTCACAAACCCAATTGGCTTCACTTTAAAGTTGTGCGCGATGAAATGACTCGCTACCAAAAACTTCTTAACCAAGAAATTGACATCTTAAGTTCAGAATTAAGCCCCTCAAAGGCCCAGCTTCTTCAACAAAATTCAAAAGGAATCCGTGCTTTTCCACGGCCCGGCCATTCAACGACTTATCTTTTGTTAAACTTCAAAGATCCCATGGTTCAAAATTTAGATTTCAGACGCTCGCTCAAAGAGGGCATCGACCGAAAGTTGATCGTTCAGAAAGTATTTTCGGGCTTCGCCACTCCCGCTCATTCTTTGATGCCACCATCAAATCCGTTTTTTCATAAAGATTTAAGTGAGCCGGTTTTCTCTCAGGATCTCGCTCGGCAAAAAATCGCCGGGCTAGATCTAAAGCAAAATAATCTTGAAATCAAATGCTCAAATCAGTCCTCTAGTCTCGAGATTTCCAAAATTATCGCAGATCAGTTTAGCAAAATAGGCCTGAAGGTTCAGACTCGTCCCTTAGAATGGGGTGCGCTTTATTCGCAGTTAAGAAAGGGCCAGTTTCAGATCGCGCTTATGAGGTGGGTCGGGATCATTGACCCCGATCTTTACCGAATCGCCCTACATAGCTCGGAGCATCCACCCTTAGGTCGTAATCGAGGTTTTTATTCCAATCCAGAACTCGACCTCTTGCTAGACGAGGGAACTCGGATTGACGATGAAGTTAAAAGAAAAAGCCTGTACAATAAAATTCAAGAAATGGTCGCCGGTGATGTCGCGATCATTCCCTTATGGTGGGAAGATCAGTTATTGCTGGTCGGTCCACGAGTTCTTGAAATCGAGGGCTCTGACTTGGGAGACTATTTGCACTTAGCTCGGGTAAGTCTAAAAGATGAAGCAGAATAAGGCAAAAATACTTTGTGTGGATGACGAGCCTGGAGTTCTTCAGTCTTTAGATAGACTGCTGAAAGACCAATTCGAAGTTCTTACCGCGAACTCACCTGAAGAAGCCTTAAAGATTTTAGACCATAGCGCGGGAGTTGCGATTATCTTAAGTGACTATCGCATGCCCCAAATGAACGGCGTGGATTTTCTGAAGGCTGCAAGACTTAAACAGCCTCATGCGGTGCGCGCTCTTCTTTCGGGGCAGATAGATATCCATCAAATTAGCGAAGCCATTAATCGGGCAGAAATTCATCGTTTTATTTTAAAGCCCTGGGAAAACGAAGTTTTAAAAATTCAGATGCTCGAAGCTCTGCAGGCTCACCATAGCCTTGAAGAAAAGGCACGGCTTCGATACCTGGCTATCACCGACCCCGTAACGGGCCTAACTAACCATCGCTTCTTTCAGGACAAGATTCGGGAAATGATTTTGAATTCTAAAAACGAGAATTTTTCTTTGGTCATGATCGATGTTGATCATTTTAAAAGCTACAACGATCGCTATGGGCATCCGGAAGGAGATCGACTGCTCGCAGAAATCGCGGATCTGATTCGGCAAACTGGCAGTGAATCATCTTATGTTTCTCGTTATGGCGGCGAAGAGTTCGCAGCTCTTCTTCCGACCATGGACCTCGGTCGAGCACAAGTCTGGGCCGAACAAGTTCGCAGTCGAATCGAAAGTCACATTTTTGCTGGGCCCAATTCAAGACGAGCCTACGTCACCATTAGCTTGGGATTGGCGAGCTTTCCCAAATGCGGAAAAACTGCGGAGGAATTAATCACCTCGGCTGATCACGCACTATATCAAGCAAAGAGTCTTGGTAGAAACCAGACCGCAGTCATTACTGGGTGAATTTCCTTCATTGCCGTCAGAACAATTGATACAGTCTTAACATGAGTAAAAAAATAACGAACCTCGATTGGCTATTTATCGTCTCTTTGGTCATTCTTGTTTGGGGTGTCGATCAAATCACCAAGCTTTGGGCCGTTAATAATATTACGAGCCTTCAATTTTATGGCCCCTTCGGATTAGTCCTTCACCGAAATCCTGGCGCGATCTTAGGCGCCTTCTCGGATCTTCCTCCGATCTTGCGTGTGGTTTCTCTGTCAACGGGTGGCGCTTTTTTAGTTTTTATCTACGGCGCGATTCAATACCTTCTGCCTCAAAGATCTTTCGTCCTGCGCTTAGGAATGTCGATTCTACTGGGCGGAATACTTGGTAACGTCACGGACAGAATCCTGGCTGGCTCGGTGGTCGATTTTTTAATTCTGGGATCCTATAAGTTTTCGACTCCGGCTTTTAACTTTGCCGACGCAATTCAATGGGTCGGATATTCCATGGTTGTGTATTCCCTTATTCGAGAGGGTAACCAGCTGTGGCCCAATGATAATGAAAGAACGAAGGTTTGGGTTTTGCCAAAATTTCAGATGAAGTACATCTTCGTCCTGATTTCTATTGGACTTGCCTTCGCATTGATCTCGGGCGTTTACGCTTATACCTTTATTAGTGTCACCATTGAAGATATCGCTCCTGGAAACAGCGACTACTTAAAAACTCGATTTTTAATCCCTTTTCTAGAGACCTTTTCGATCATCAGCCTAGGCTTTATTATGCTGCTGTTTGCGATCGGAAAGATCTTGTCTCACCGAACAGCTGGACCACTTTATGCTTTTGAACTTTTTCTTGAAGACGTTCTAAACGGGATCGACCGCCCCCTAAAGCTGCGCAGCGGAGATGAGTTTCACCACCTAGAGGTCCTTGCAGAAAGTGTAAGAGCAAAGATCCGAACAAAGTTTCCAGAAGAAAAACCAACAACGGCACTTCCGGCTGAATAAAATGTCTTCGAAGAGTTGGTTGGCACTACAGGCTTTCGTCGTCGATCAGGCTGACTTCTTTGATTTTATCTAGGTAGTAACGACGGACTTGATCTTGATTTTCTTCTTTGGCCACCAAAAAGTCCCCATCGGGATTGCGGACAATCCCAATCGCAAAAACATTTCGCGCAGTTCCGGGTCGGGAGCCCCCCTCATAAACTAGGCTCATTAAGCCCTGTTTTTTTGCCGCAGTGACCATGGGACCGTAGATCTCAGATTGCTCTAAGTCCTCAATCGAATAGTCGTCCCAATATAAAGACTTTCCTTGAAACCGATAAAGCTCTTCTAAAGTTTTATCTGGGCCAATGATTTCAAAACATTTTAAGGCGACATCAAGACAAGAGTTAGCATCATCAAATGCCCTGTGCAGCTGACCCTTTTCAAGCTGAAAATATTCGATCAATGTGGTCAACCTGTGATTGGCACTCTTTGGAACCGCTTTTCGGGAAATCAAACTCGTGCATAGGGCCGGATGCGCCGGAAAGCTTAAGCCCGCTTTTTCAAACTCAAGACTTAAAAAACCCATATCAAAAGGCGCATGATGAGCCACAGTCACCGAGTCCGAAATAAAGTTATGGAAGTTTTTAAGAACCTCCCCTAAAGAAGGCGCGTCCTCAACCATCTCATTGGTGATATTATGGATCGCGATGACTTCTTTTGACATCTGGCGCAAGGGTTTCACCAGGGTCTGAAACCGATCAATGATCTGCCCGTTTTTCCATTTTAGACCTGCGATTTCACAGATCTCGGACTCAATCGGGTAACGCCCTGTGGTCTCAAGGTCAATAGCTACAAAAGAGGATGATTTCCAGGGCTGGGTGAAGATACTCATATCGGGTGACAGCGGTATCACCCCCCCAGAATGAAGTCCACTGACAATAATAATTGATGACTCAAGACCCGATTTTCGCGAAATTATCTCAATCTCGGGGGCCAAATCATGAAATCTATACTTCGCTTTTTTGCCAAAGAACATCTCCTCGGAAACCTGATCACACTTTTGGTTTTTGTCTTCGGGATCTACGGTCTTAGCCAAATTCGGCGAGATATTTGGCCAAATGTTCAGTTTAACATCACTACGGTCATGACTTTTCTTGGGGGCGCCTCTCCTGAACAAGTCGAAAAACTATTAATCAACCCGATCGAAGAAGCTTTGCGTGAAGTTGACGGAATCAAGAAGGTTTTGTCGACCGCAACAGAAAGTAAATCCGTCACGATCATTCAACTTGATCCGGACTCCAGAAGTCCCGAAAAAACAAATGCGGACATAAAACAAGCAATTGACCGAATCGATAGCCTTCCCGAAGACGCCGAAACACCAATAGTGACCGCCATAGAAGCCGGACAAACACCGGTCATCGAGGTGACTTTGTTTAGTGACGAGCTTTCTCCCTTCGAAATTCGCCAGGCCGCAAAAGCTTTAGGTGACGAGCTTTCGCTTCTTCCCGCCGTCGCCCGGGTGCAGAAGAAGGGCTACCTAAAAAGAGAATATGAAGTCTTAGCCGACCCAAGAAAGCTTGCCGAAAGACGCGTGTCCCTGGGCCAGCTTATCGAAGGCGTTAAAGCTCGAAATGTGTCCTTCCCGGGTGGATCGATTGAAGTTCGTGATGGGATGGAGTCTATGGTGCGCACCGAAGGCGGCTACGAAAGTCCTGAAGATGTGGCGAGAACCGTACTTCTTGCGAATGAAGCTGGCTTTGGAACCAAAATTGGAGACGTCGCCGAAGTTCGAGAGTCTTTGGCAAAGCCTGAAGAGATTTACCGTTCAAATGGCCAAGCTTCGCTGAATCTGGTTGTTGCGAAAAAAGTAAATGCGGACACCTTTCAACTGATATCAAGTATTAAAAGCACCGTAGAAAGAGTGCAAAAATCTTTGCCAGAATCTTTAAAGATTGGTTACTCAAACGACTTTTCAATTTATCTTTCGAACCGCCTGAATGCTTTAAGTTCGAATTTGTTTATTGGACTAGCCCTTGTCCTGATCGTGCTCGCTTTATTTTTGCCTTGGCAGGTGAACTTAGTCGTATCCCTTGGAATGCCACTTGCGATTTTAGCAACGGTGCTAACGGCTCACTTAATGGGAAATGCTCTGAACTTGATCAGCCTGATGGGCCTAATTATCGTGGTCGGTATGCTGGTCGATGATGCCATTGTCGTCAGTGAAAATATTTGGAGACATGTCGAAGAGGGAAGCTCCGTCGAAGATGCGGTCGTCAATGGTGGGTCTGAAGTCTTCGGGGCCGTCCTTGCTTCGATCTTAACAACAGTTTCGGCCTTTGGACCGATGATGTTTATGACGGGCATTTTCGGGGCCTTTATTTTTGAGATCCCTTTGATGGTCATTATGGCTTTGGGATTTTCATTGCTTGAAGCCTACATTGTTATGCCCTCCCACTTTACAAGTTGGGTTGGCCCAAGTGTTCAAAGAAGAATCAGTCAGGGCGAATCTGCGAAGCGCCCCCACTGGTTTGATAAAATATCTGAGCGCTACAAAAACTTTGTGGCTTGGAGCTTAGGCTTTCGTTATAGATTTTTGGGTTTAATTTTTGCACTCCTGGTCGCCGTCGTGATTCTACTTGTCAACACGGGACGTTTTATTCTTTTTCCTCCGGAAGGAATTGAAATATTTTTTGTTCAAGTCGAAGCTCCCACTGGAACGTCTTTGGATAAAATGGCTGAACTTTTAGAACCTATCGAAACTAAAATACTCGCCATGGATCCAGGCGAGCTTAAGGATTTTGTATCGATCCTAGGAGTCATTCAACAAGACCCCATGGATCCCCAGACCCGCAGAGGATCCCACTTTGCGAATTTACGTGTCGCCTTAACTCCACAACATCTGCGCGAACGATCAGCACTTGAAATTGTGGACGAACTTCGCGAACAGATTGGAACTCCACAAGGGATTAAAAGAGTCGTTGTCGAGTACGCGCGCCAAGGACCTCCTCAAGGCCGCCCGATCTCTTTAAATCTTTTAGGTCCAGATTTTAAAGTCCTCCGCGAACTTGCAACCCAAGTTCAGGGAGAACTTGAAAAGATCGAAGGCGTACGGGACGTTCAAAATTCTTTTATTCCCGGCAAGACCGAATGGCAGATTCTTCCACGACATCAAGACACGGCCATGGTGGGTTTAACTGCTGCAGAAATTGGGCAGTCGATTCGAGCAGCCTTTGAGGGAGTGATTGCTTCAAGTATTCGTGTGATGGACGAAGAAATTGACGTTCGCGTGAAGCTAAAACACGGTCAAATTGAACAAGAGACTTCTGAAAGTCTTTTTAAAAATGTTCAAATCGGAAACCGGTCTGGAAACTTAATTCCTATAAGCTCCATTGCAGATTTTCGTCCAGTCGAAACAATGTCGTCTATCAATCACTACAAATTTAAACGCATGATTAACGTTTCTGCAGATGTCGACATCGACAAAAAAACACCGGCTGAGGTCGTCGCCCAAATTCGACCCAGCATGAAGGAAATCTCGGATCGTCTACCTGAATATTCTATCGAATTCGGAGGAGATGACGAAGATACCGCTGAATCGATGAAGGCCCTTGGAACAGCCTTTATATTCGCGGCTTGTATTATTTTTGCACTTTTGATCATCACCTTTAAAAATATCTTTCAGCCCCTGCTGATTCTGACTTCGATTCCATTAGGCTTTATGGGTGTGGCGATCGCCATGTTTGTTCATAACCGCCCCTTTAGTTTTTTGGCCATGCTTGGGGTCATCGCTTTGGCCGGAGTGATCGTTAACAATGCCATTGTCTTTTTGGATTTCGTCAATCAAAGACGGGCCGCAGGAGAGGGTCTTGAAGAGTCCATCGTCATCGCTGCGAAAAAGAGATTGCGTCCAATCGTGCTGACTACGATCACCACCGTCTGTGGGCTTATGCCAACTGCTTACGGAGACACTTTGTATAAAATCTTTGGCGTTGGTGGCGGCGATCCCTTCGTGGTACCAATCGCATTGTCACTCGGTTGGGGACTTTTGTTTGGATCGATTATGACTCTTATTTTCTTTCCAAGCTTTATCCGAATACTAGATGATATTCAGGCCTTACTAGGAAGAAAAAGGGCTTAGGTCTTTACTCGGCTTTTTTAGCTTTGCGCTCTGAAACTTGTTTTACAAAGTTATTGTAAACATCCATAGACTCATCTTTTTTTCCGAAAAGCTCACCCATACGTCTTGGCTTAGATCCATCAGATAACACATCTTTCTGGCGAATTCTAAATCGAACGACACCCTGAGAGGGTCTGCCGTCTTTATCTCTTTGGCCGGTTAAAACTTGGCTTTTGACCATGACATCAACGCTTTCATGTTCTAATCGCGCTCTGATGTTTCCAGAGACAAGATCAATTCTTTCTTCGGCCACTTGCTGAGCCAGTCGATAACTTCGGCCACTGACACTTTCTTGAGTCACCACGGAATCGATATAGATATTTGTGTCTTCAAGACCTGAAGTGATCGCATTGATTTTTTCCATGATATCGACGAAACCCGTCGAAGTCCGTCCGGTCCCAGTAATAAACAGATGCTTTTCTGGAATCTCAAACACAATCTCGTCCGAATGAACTTGAACATCACTTGCAACATCACCCAAGACATCGGCCATAACATGCAGTACGATTTTCTTTGAGCCCATCGCCATAAAATTTGGGGTATGATCCACTGGAGTTATAAAGGCCTGAAAGAACTTTAAGGGCTCGTTGACCAAATCAAGGAAGAGCTTTTCTAATGTCAGCTCTGCTCCGAAGTTCGAAAAGTTGTATTCGATAATACTTGGAGTAGAAAAATGGTCCGAAACATTCTTTTTGGTTTCGGCATCAGATCCCAAAAGCCACATCAATAAAAAGAAGGCCATCAAGGCTGTCATAAAATCCGCGAAGGCCACTTTCCATGATCCACCATGGGCACCAGCGGCCTGCACATTGATTTTTTTAATGACGATTAAGGGCTGTTTTTCAGCCACATCTTTCTCCTAGATTAAGCGGCTTTCTTTGCTTCTTTAGTCGCAGTATCCATTTCATCAAAAGTTGGTCGATCGACGGGATAAACACTTCGTCTTGCGAACTCAACACAGACTAATGGAGGTGCTCCTCTTTGAAGAGCCACCATCGCTGCTTTAATCACCATTAAATAACGACCTTCAGAATCAATATCGTTCTTCATTTTTGTCGCCAAGGGACCAATGAATCCGTAACAGGCAAAAACCCCTAAGAATGTTCCGATTAGGGCTGCTGCAACTTTATTACCAATGATCATTGGTCCTTGATCAAGGTAGCTCATCGTATTCACAATCCCCAGAACCGCGGCCACAATCCCTAGACCAGGAAGAGCATCTGCAACCGACTGAACTCCATGTTGTGCGGCATGCTCTTCTTCATGGGCCACTTTGATATCTGTATCCAAGAGATCATCCACATCGTACTGTGAAAGATCGGCGGACAAAGTGATCTTCATGGTGTCACACAAAAAATCTGTAGCGTGGTGATTCTTTAAAAAATTTGGATAAGCTTTAAAGATTTCGCTGCTGTTTGGCTCTTCAATATGTTTTTCAACCGCTTGCGGTCCGTCTTTTCTAAAAATCTGAAAAAGTTGAAACAGCATTTGCAAGAGTTCGAGATAGTCCTTTTTTGAAGGACCTCCGCCCGTCAAGCCCTTTAGGCCAAGCTTAAATCCCAGCTTCGCCGTATGCATTGGATTTGCGATCAAATAGCCACCCAGTGCCGCACCGAAGATGATGATCACCTCGAAAGGCTGCCACACGACAAGCATCGAGCCACCGTGGGCCATGTAACCACCGAACACGGACACAATTACAATTAATGCTCCAATAAATCCCATAGTGCTTTACCTCACGCATGGTTTTCGGAATATAAAGCAGAGAAGTTAACCACTTGCCCGCGCCCAAATCACAAATCAGACCAAAGACCGGATACCCTTAAGGCTTACCTCCAGTCCTTTGTCTGGTCAGACCCACGGCTCGGCAAGTTATCTATTCTGAATCAAGCTTACATTGTGTTAATACTCGACCCCATGAGAACCCTGATCTTTATTCGAGGCCTAAATACCTGGGGCGATGATTTTGTACGCCTGGGTCCGGTTAAAATTGGACGGATGGAGCATCTTTTAAAATCTGCCTTTCAGGCTCACGACATTCGTCTAGTCTCGCTGAAGGACCTCGGCGTGGGAACTATTGAAGATCATGTCAAAAGAGCGAGCCGGTCCATTGAACAACTTGAAAGCAAAGGTTTGATCCAAGGTGATTTGCATCTGCTTGGCCATTCCGCCGGAGGACTTTTTGCGCGAGCTCTGGTGCACGAACCACAGTTTAAGACCCGTGTTCGCTCTTTGATTACCTTTGGAACTCCCCACCGAGGAACCCGCCTGGCTGAGCTTGCTTTCGACTTTCAGCAGACTCGACCGAAAACCTATCAGGGAATGAAAACTTTTGGCTACGATATCGCAAAAAAGCTGCAACATTTAAAAGAATTGAAGTCCTCATCTTTAGAAAAATTTAATCAAAAATTCCTAGATATTCCCGGTTGCCGATATTCCTCATTCGTTCTTTCGCTCCCAGAGCAAGATCTGAGCTGGCCCCTAAGATCCCTGCAGATCCTTCGATCAGATCCTTTGCGGGAGCCAAGTGACGGAATCGTCGAAGAATCCTCACAAGCCTGGGGCGAAGTCTTAGATCACCTGCCTCTCGACCATCTTTGCCAACTCGGCTTTAATTTCTACCTTAGTCCCCCTCTAAGACGAAAGGCCCAAAAGCACTTCAAAGCCCTGGTTGAAAGAGTCGCCCTTGAGACTTTGAAAAATTGATTCTACGAAATGCCTTATGCTAGAATTATAGAATGAAAGCCTTACTTCTAAACTTAAGCTTAATTGCCCCACTTTTCTTTTCCCTGGGCTTTGGCTCTCAGAGCCAAAATGCGAAAAGAATTATCAACGAAAACCCACTCAGCATTACCAGCATTCAGCTAAACCCAAATAACCTAAGTCCCGGCGCAATTGGAACCTTAGAAATCGAAGTGTTTTTAGATGAGGGCCATCACGCCTATCAAGACCAATTTGATATTCTCATAGAAAGTCCAAATGGAATAAAAAAAGCTCCGCTTAAAATCGATCCTTTAGTTGAATTTGATGATGTCATTTCAAAAAAGAAAAAGTGGGGCGCAAAAGACAAAGCCAAAGTGACGAGTGTGCTTGAACTTCCGGATGATCTGCCTGAGGGACGACAGTATTTAAAGGGTCAGCTGGTTTATCAGGCCTGCACAAAAGAGTACTGTTTGTTCCCGAAAGAGATTCCATTCGAGATCGAATTCGCGAGTCTGGCCGCTTTGACCTCCCCCGGCCTGAAATGGTCCGAACTTTTTTCGTCAGGAGCTGGGCAGTTTTTTGAGCAAAGTCTTTCTCAAGGCTGGGGTTTCGCCCTGCTCGTAGTTTTCTTAGCGGGAATTCTGACTAGTTTTACTCCCTGTATTTTCCCGATGATTCCCATCACCTTGGCCGTTCTTGGCGCAAGAAGTGAGGGGCGATCTCGAGGATCTCAATTTTTATTAAGCCTGTCTTATGTCCTCGGGATTGCATCGACTTATTCAGTTTTAGGATTGATTGCCGCAAGCACGGGCTCTTTATTTGGATCATTGCTGGGACACCCAGCCTTTGCGGTCTTTTTATTTTTACTGTTTGTGACTTTAGGGATGAGCATGTTTGGTTTATTCGAAATCCAAGCCCCTGCGATCATCCGCAATCGCATGTCGCTGCATAAGACCAAAGGCGGATTTGCCGGAGCTTTTTTCACCGGCCAAGTCTCGGGGCTTCTTGCAAGCCCTTGTGTTGGACCAGTATTGGTGGCGATCTTAGCTTGGGTGGCTCAAAGCCAAGATCTTTGGGCGGGATTTGTTCTTCTATTTGTTTTTGCTTTTGGAATGGGACAGATTTTTTTAGTTCTTGGAATGTTAGGTCAAACGAAGATTCTGCCCCGCTCAGGCCCTTGGATGAATTTTGTTAAGTTCATTTTTGGATGTGCGATGTTTGCCCTCGCTCTGTTTTATATCCGCCCCATTGTTTTACCGAGTGCCTTTAATATTCTGGTCGGACTTCTGATGGTCTATGTCAGCATCTACCACAATACCTTTTCTAAGCCCGAAGCCTGGAGCAAAAAGATTGTATTGATCAAAGCTTTCTTGGTGGGGCTTTTTGTTTTTGGATTTGCTATGGCCCTTCAGGGTTTGTTTCCTAAACAATTTCAAGATTTAGGTCTTTCAAAAAAAGTCAGCGAAAGCCCCATGGAGTGGGAAGTCTATTCTGAAGAAAAACTTGAAGCTGCCATTGCCGCTAAAAAAGCGGTCATTATTGATTTTAATGCCGAATGGTGTGTCGCCTGTAAAGAAATGGAAATGTTTACCTTTGTCGATGAGGGTGTGGTCACCTTAGGCCGCGAGTTTGTTTTGTTAAAGTTTGATGCCACTCGAACGAGCCCCGAACTTCGCCGTCTGCAAAGCCGCTACGGCGTCACGGGACTTCCCTGGTTTGTCTTCTACGACAGTAAAGGGACCTACCGCGAGGATCTGACTCTTCCTGGCTTTGAGGATGCGGTGAGTTTTAAGTTAAGAATGGAACAAGCCCTCTATCCTTGAGTTTTTATTTCAACTCTAAAATTTCAGTACGCACTGTAAAGGACACGGCCTCCTGCCTCGCCGCCCGGTCCATCCTGGACCGCGGAGGTCCTTTACAGTGCGTACTGAAATTTTAGAGTTGAAATAAAAAGGCTCTTCCTTTTTACAAACAGTGCAGCGTGAACCTTGTCTAGATGGCTCCGCTTAGTCGCCCTGAATGCGGAGGTCCTTTCTGAACTTCAGTTTCAACTTTAAAATCTATATTAAGAACGCACCGGAATGGACACGGCATCCTGCCTCACCACCCGGTCCATCCTGGACCGCGGAGGTCCATTCCGGTGCGTTCTTAATTTAGATTTTAAAGATGATCAGAACCTCTCGTCTTACAAACAGTGACTGCGTGCAGGGTGTAGGATCGGGCGGGCTAATTGGTTGACCCTTAAAATTTAGGTGGTATTTTTTTTAAATAGTGCATTGGGGGTTTAATGTCGTCTCGTTTAGACAAAATAATAGTGCTCTCGGTGGGCCTCGGACTTGCTCTTGCTATGACGGTGCTGAAATTGATCGGCGAGGTTTTTTCTCCCGAACCCCTCAGCTTGGCCGGTGTCTTGTCGCTGATTGCCCCAGTACTTTTGACCTTTATTTTCAGCCTCTTGATTTACCGTCTCAAATCTCAATTCAAAGCCTAACCGAGGCTGGCGGCTAATAACTTTAGACCCTTCGTATGCAAAAACTCATTGAGGAGAACCGTGGATAAGTTTCTGGGGTGGGATTTTGTAAAAAAGATCATTGAATTTTTAGGCAGATTACCTCAGGGTCTGGTGTCACAGGCTCGTGGTTTGAATTTTTCCTCTGGGGTGGGGTTTCGTGAAAATTGCTTGGTTCTTCTTATTTGTTGGGATTGGTTTTGGAAATAGCGCCGAGGCTCGGCTGAGTTGCGAAACCCTTTTTGAATCCGATGAGACCCTGGGCCTAGAAGAATTAGACCCCCAGATTGAAGAACTCCATAATTTGGTTTTAAATCGCAGCCCTATTCAGCCCGCTGAGGCTGTTTCGATAGCCGAACTTCGTCTTGAAATACTAAATCCCTTTGAATCCCCAGCCCCTCGCTTGAACGGGGCCTCATTAAAAAGATGGAAGATTCTTGAACGACTTTCTGCGGCCCTACGAAGTCGGGATCTTGATGACTCTTGGCTTAAGTATGTTGAGCTCGAGAACCCCTACCATCTTGAGCGACTAAAAACACTTTTTTACTATGAGCCCTACGATATTTTTCTAGAGAACTCATTTACGAATGTCCTCTTGCGGTCCAGACGGTCTGAAGCCTTCTTTAAAATCTATTTCGAAAATACCTTTATCTTTAATTCCGCTTTTTATAGTCATTTATCTTTCAGTCCCTTAACTGCGACCGCACCACCCGCAAGCCCGTCTCAGACTTTAGATTTCGAAGTGAAAGCCCTTTCGGGGAAAGTTCTTTTGGATTTCCTTCGAGAGGCAAAATCGATGCAAGAAGTGTTTGATCGCCTTTCAGAAATTGAAAAAGTCTCGGACAAAATACATTGGGGGTTTCGAACTGAGGCCTTTAGCGAAGAGGATCTTCCTACATTGAATTTGCAAAGACTTCGAAGTGAGGCGATCCGCATTGAAGCCATCTTAGACCACCTTTATTTTCATGTCTTTAGACACATTCAAAACCAGTCTTTAAATCAATTTATCGAAGATAACTATAATCATTTTTATGAAATTCATTACTACATTCAATACAGAGATAATCTGCTGCTTGGATTTACCAAAAACTACATCAAAAAAGCTCAATTCTTTCACCATCTTTTCGATAGCTTTACGCAAAAGATAAGTCCCTTTGATCAGGATCTTCGAAGTCTGACTTATTTTCCAGTGAATGAAGAATACGAGATTCCGCCGAACAATTAAACAAAACCTAAATATTAGCGCTTTGGACGATAATCTTTTGTGCGAAAAATGAGGGGCTCAATGCAAGCTCTCGCGGCCGAGCAATCGGGTTTTAAAACCTTTTTTGCCTTGAACAAGTTCCCATTCGACCACTGGATACGAGGTTTCATCAATCGGCACATCCATTTTTGAAATCATCTTCAATTTTGACCTTAAATCTAGATTCGATATTTTTTTATGTTTTTTCACAACCAACACCTGCGGATTTAAGGGGTCGAAAAAAAAGACCTCTGGATATTGAGTTACTAAATAATCGAAAAGATGCACAGATCTGTTTCTAGAATAATGGACTTGGTCCAAAATCTTGGGGCTGCCACGAAATCCCGTTCCTAAGAATGCACGGCCACCCTCAGCCAAAGCCTCGTACATTTTTTCAACAAGAGTGAATCGATCTGCCGAATATGTGAAAGCGCCGTATAAATCAAAAATGATCTTAAACTCTACACCAAGCTTTGGAAGGACTTCCTCTACAAGCCCCACATGGTAGTTAAACTGGCCTTGAACCATCAGGGCCTTAACTTTTTTTAGAACTCTTCTGCGAATTTCCTCCATCCCAGACACCGGAACTTGATTCCAATTCACATATCGAAATTTTCCAGACACCGAGTCTCCAACAAGATAAGGAAGGCCCAAATCTCGGCTCGAAATCCCAAGCTTTGTGAATAGATCAGGAATCAAGGGCCTGATGATCGCAAGAGGGGCCTCTTCAAAATAGGTCCAAAAATCTTGGGCATTGATGGCATGGGCCTCAATCCCGCGAGCGGCAAGTTCAATCGAAAATATAGCAAAACCTGCACCCGAATTAAGCGTGAGGTCTCCCGGTCGAAGGCCTGCTATCGCGGTCTTAAATTCCGGGCCTAATTGGCGGTCATGGAGTTCGGAGTCCCGCATATTGGGCCGATGATATTGCTCGGGTCTGACCCTGGCGTTCTCGTTTTCCACCACTAAACTTTCGGATATGGCGCCGCCACAATTGCGGGAGGACGCGCTGACCAGAGATGAGTCAATTCCAAGAATAAATAGAAAGCTTAGACCCAAAGGCCCTACCCAATTTTTAGGAACTTTTAAAAAAAGAAAAGTAACCTTGTCCAAAGAAAACCCTTTTAGTGCAAAGCCCGTCTGTAAGCCTGTCCGATCCATAGTGCGATTTTCATTCCCTAATCTGTCGCGATATATGCTTCAGGCCACCCCTGAATTCGTCCATAGATTAGTCAATTATGAAATCCCTACCGCAATTCAAATCTAGAGGACCTTAGATCCGGCTTTGACCCTGGCACTCCCCTTGCTCATGGTGTCTTCTTTAAATAAAAACACGGAGCCTAAATTGAAATTATTCATTTTACTACTTTCGATCCTTTCTGCCCCCAGTACCTTTGCCCAAATCGATATTGAGACGGCACAGTCTGTGGACTTTTCCGAAACTAAGGACATTTATCTTGATGGCGAGTACCATCATTCAATCCGACGTTGTGAGGTTTCAGATTACACACACTCAGATTCCGGTCTTGAGGTCATAGGCGAAAAGTACCTTTGTGCAGATCGGGCCTTCGGTCCCAAGAAGGTCGGCGCCTATTTTGGAGTAAAAGATGGACAGGTCTTTTTCCAGTATGACGCCCCCATCATTGCCTACACATTTTCAGTTGAACGGGTCGAGGACAAGAAAATCTTTTTGGGCGAGAGAATTTTAAAACAACAACAGTTTTAGGCGGGTCGAGACCACTATTTGCTGGGAGACTAGGATTCAGGGAAAATTGTGGCACTCGAAGCTGGGTTTTAAGCGTTGCGGAAAAATTCAATCAATTAACGAAGACGATTCTGCCGAACTCTTCTGTCAGCTAAAAATTTGACAATCAGCCACATAGTTTCTAAGTGGGCCATAGAGTTATGGTTTTTTATCAAGTTTACCTTGCTCCATTAGCCCAACCGGCGAAAAAGTAGAATAGTGACCAATCTCCGATGAAGGTTCATCCAGAAATCTTAGTAGAAGTGAAAGCCGATTGAAAAACTAACTAGATTGCCTTCGACTCCCCGGCTAAATTTTATTTTTCGTATTCCCAGCTCTGGAGCGATCCCGAGTTTTTTGGTTTTAAACTCATAACCTAAAGCCAAGTAGCCGCCGTAACCTTCGGGGTTAGAAACTCCGTCCTTCACCTCTAAAATATGATAACTCAATCCGCCCCTCAGAAAAATTAAGAGCCAATCGGGCATCGGAAAATATTTTCCTTCAAGACCTAAAATCCAAAGACGAATTTTCTCACCAAAGGGACTTGCATCATCTTCGGTTGTTGCAGAGCCAATTAAAGGATTGAAGGAAAAACCGAAGGACCACTGATAGGGTTTTTCCCACCAGAGGTTGAAGGTGTTACTCAGTCCTTTGTATTCGAAGGTTTGCGAGTTTAAATTATATTTATGAACATCGTAATGCTCTCGTGCGCGAATGGCGAATTTTTCTGAATAGGCTAGGTTTGGCGCTAGAAGACCTAAAACACCAGTTAAAGCTAAAAATAATTTTA
Organism: uncultured Pseudobdellovibrionaceae bacterium; assembly: GCA_964389375.1. GTDB lineage: Bacteria > Bdellovibrionota > Bdellovibrionia > Bdellovibrionales > UBA1609 > CAYMDP01. The sequence goes on from CAYMDP010000037.1 coordinate 24,917, forward strand.
GGATCTTAAGCATAAAACTTAAGAAAGTCCCAGGGGTCTGCGGTTTCGCGCAAGCTCTCTTTGGGCTTCTTTTAGCTCGGCTCTAGAGGTCATCAACTGAAGTTCTTGCTCGGAGATCACTTTTTGAAGTTGATTTAGGCGAACATCAAAATTGTGAACCATCTGATTGTGGCGATCGATCATTTCTTGAATTTTTGAGTCGGACATTTTCTTTTCGGAAATTTTTCCGGCCATTTGAGAGTACTTTTCGGCCAAGTCATGAAGGGCTTGGCGAACATAGTCCTCAAAGCGAGATTGCCCACCATTAGCCTTCTCGAACTTCATTTTGATACCACCGACAAGCTCGGAAACCCTTGAGGTTAACATATCCATTTTGGCTTCGGTCTCTTTGACCCGTCTTTTCATATGCTCTAACTGGCCCAAAAGAATCTTAAACTCTTCCATGGGGACATAATCCCTGGAAGGACCTGATTCGTGCATTTGGGCTTGTGACCAAGTGCTTCCCATTGAATGCTCGGGCTGAGGAGTTGGGGCTGTTGGTTTTATCGGAGTTGCGGTCTCAAATAAGCCTTTATTTAAAATTCGCGCCATAAAGGGGCCTCCCTGCTCTTTTCGGCAAAAGACATCGTCTTTTAGCTGGACTCTAGTCCACACGTAAACCTATCCTTAGAAAATGGCATCTGTCACTCAATTCGCACAGTATTTAATGAAGCTTGATCCGCAAAAATCTCAGGCACGGCTGACTTTTTATCACTTTCTAAAGTACTTTTGTGATCGTGATGAAACCTTAAGCCTTCTGACTTTTGATCGCTTCTACCGAATGATTTTAAGCCAAAACCATTGGCAGGATCACAGCGAAGAATTAGGCATTCAAATCGAAAAAGATCTGACAGCCTTTCATCAAAATTTCGAAATTGGATTTGAATTAAATGAAGTCTTGCACTCGCATCAAATTCAAGTGGTTCCCTTAAAGCGTTTCGACGATCTTGAAGATCTGATTCATAAACAACTCCGCCTGACCTCAAGCCCTGGGGATAAAAATAAGCTGATTAAGCTTTCAGAAACCCATGCCTTGGCGATCAGTCTTTTCTCATCAGGTCAATTAAGAGCGAGAGTGTTTCCCTCAACGACCGTCATTTTACATGGAAACCTAGAACTTTTGTCTGCGACCACGGATCTTCATTATACCCCTCAGTTGGATCTTCAAAGAGGGGTGACCCAGGTCCTCGAGGGCCAGCTTCAGGTCGTCTCTCGTTTTGTCGTGACCGATCAAGGCTGCCAAGGCGAGATGTTAAGGGGTCCATCTTTGCAAAAACATGAGGCTTTAAATGGCGTGAATATCGCTCAAGTTCCAGAGCTTTATCACGCGCTAAAGCGCCTCGAAAGACACTACATCCAGCCCGAATCGGACCCCTTCTATCAGGACTTGATTGCTCTGCTCGAGAAGTCCTACCAGCTCGTGAGTTCGGGACACAAAGAAGTAAACCGCAAAATGATCGAGTCCACTCTTCAAAAGGGCAAAAGCGCCCTCAGAAACATCTTTCCAAATGACAAGCTGCTTCTTCTTCTGGTAACAAACATCGAGTATTTGCTGATCCAGGGTGATCAGAAGTCTCCGATGCGAGCGGCCTCCCGTGGCCGGATTGAGGAAGAATGGACGAAAAACAAGGATCTGAGTTAGTTCGACTCAATAAATATCTCTCTGACAAGGGTGTAGCCAGCCGAAGAAAGGCCGACCAATTGATCGAGTCCGGCGCCGTTAAGGTCAACGGGCGCACAATCTATGAGCTGGGTGTTCGCATTAACCCTAAAACCGACAAGGTTTTTGTATCCGGAAAGCCTGTTCACGCGGCCGTCACTGAAAAAGTCTATATCCTCTTCCACAAGCCAGAAAACGTTTTAACCAGTACCAGTGACCCAACCGGACGCCCGACGGTGATGGACTTTTTTAAGCACTTTAAGCATAGACTTTTTCCCGTCGGACGCTTGGACTGGGACTCTGAAGGTCTATTGATTTTAACGAATGATGGCGAGTTCTCTCAAGAAGTCACTCACCCAAGTCGTGAGATCCCAAAAACCTACCTGGTCAAATTGGACGGTCAACCCACCGAAGCCCAACTGCAAAAACTAATTCGCGGGGTTAGCATTATTGGCGGCAGAGTGCGCGCGCAAAAAATCGAGAAGATCCGAAAAAAGGGCGGCTCAAGCCAATACGACTGGATCAAGATCGTCATCACTGAAGGAAAAAATCGCCAGGTTCGAAAGATGTTCGAAAAGATCGGCTATGACGTTAAAAAATTGCGCCGGATTGGAATTGGCGAGTTAAAGCTCGGCACTCTTAAAAAAGGGGAATACCGCATCCTTCATCCCCTTGAATCTAAACTTGCATTCATGTTGCCAAAAAAGAAAAGCCTTAAAACTTTGCGAAAAACAAAGGATCGAGCCCTTTCTTCTAAAACCCCAGACGCCTTAAAATCTAAATAGAAACGAAAAGGAAGTTCTAAAAAGCCATCTTTTATGAATTTTAAATTTTTAATCCATTTAATTTTTGTCATTTCGTTTCCTGTTTGCGCACAGGGAGCCGACGCACACCCTGAGCAATTCATAAAAAAATGTTTCAAACAATATTTAGACGCCTCTTCTCAATCTGGAAGACCTAAAGAGAGCGACGAAATCAGGAAGAAGTGTCTCTCTGAAGATTTTCTTTCGCGTTGGGATCGTATTGTATCTATTGACGGCGCTGGGATGGATGGACTTCTATTGGCCCAAGATATTCTTCAAACTTGGCCGACAAACATTAGGATTCGAAATCTCGACAAAAAATCCAAGTCGGCAGAACTAGTCCTGGGGAAGGGTTCTGAAGGACATTGCCTGCTGGTCAAATACGAAAATAAAAAATCTGATATTCGGATCCAATCAGTTGATAGCTGCTCAAAGTAATCAAAAACTCCCCCGCCTGCAGAATCGTCCAGAAGTGCGCTTCAAATAATCCCTTACTTCATTGGACCTCTGCGGTCCAGGATGGACCAGGCAGCGAGCCATGGATGGCGTGTCCAATGAAGT
>CAYMDP010000038.1:0-26819 GCA_964389375.1 uncultured Pseudobdellovibrionaceae bacterium
CCCAGTTGAGGGAGCCTCAAAGGCAGAATCTAGTGGACCAAATTATGAATCTGGAGAGACCGAAAAATCAGGGAGTTTGTTTTCTCAGGGAGAAAAAACAGCGGGAATGGAAGCTCGTTCGGGGTCTACCTCTTCGGAGCTTAAGTCCGCAAACCAGTCGGGAGCAAACAATAGCGCTAGTGGTCCGGCTTACATTCCAAACCATCAGGCGAAGAATTCAAGCGGGAATCCAAGTTCGTCTACATCGGGCTTACAAGCTGGAACCTCCGGGTTTGATCAGACAAAAAATGGGGCGACAACAGAATCGAGTGGCGAGCAAAAAAATTCCGATCAAGAGGTTTCTTCGACAGCCATTCGTGGGATTGCTTCCAAAACTTCTCCAATAAATGAAAACCCGGAGTGGGTTCACAAGGCGATCTCGGACACTTTGATAAAAATATGTAAACCCGAACAACAAAAGGAACAAATCATTATCGAGGGACTGATTTCTCATATTTCGGCTTTAAAGCTAGATGTGAATCAACAGTCTGGATTGATTCTTTTGTCCAGCGCGGATGATGGGCAAATTGAGAGGGCCGTTCTTGAGCTCTTCCGCACGGAGTTCCTAGAAAATATGAAGGCGTCTTCAATTGAGGCGAAGCTTGGACATGCTTTTGGGTTTAATCTTCCCGAAGTATCTTTTGCGGAGTGGACATCGGGCTCGGGGATGTTCATGTTTAAACATCCCCATTCTCAGTCCCAGATTCAGGCTTCTTTTCAGGCCCTTGCCCAAGGCGCCGAGGATCTGGTCTTGGACTCAAAGACAAAAATGATCCCGATCCCAATCCGAGAAATTTCTCCTGACACGGTTGTAAACTTCAGAGCCTATTTGTATTTGAAGAAGAACGATTTATTTTATCTTTATTTAAATGAAGGAAGAAATATTCATCCACTGCAGTTGGACCGCCTTGAAAAAAGCAAGGTTACACACTTCTATATAAAAGAAACGGATCGCGAAAAGTACGACAACTATACGGGAATTCGAGAAATTACTCTAAATGTAAAAAACTATCTATTGAATCAAAAAAAGAAAGCCTCGTAAAAAACATTAGAGGCGGATTTTAAAGTAGTGGTTTTACAATCTGATCGAACTCGTCCTGAATTTTACGAAGACCTTTCTCCGTAGTGGATTCGAACCTTAAAACTAAAACCGGTTGTGTGTTGGACGCTCTCGCAAGAGCCCAGCCATCTGGATAGCTGACGCGTATCCCGTCTATAAGATTCAAAGAAAGCTGGCTTGCGGCAGATTGAAAGTGAGACTTTAAACGCTCGACAATAAGATGCTTTTTTTCTTCAGTCGTATCAATCCGAATTTCTGGAGTACTAAAACCCGGAGGAAGATCACTAAGAAGTTGGCGAATGGTTTTTCCAGTTTGGGACAAGATTTCGACTAAACGAAGACCTGCGTAAAGAGCATCATCATAACCATAGTTACGATCGTTAAAGAAAATATGCCCACTGAGCTCTCCACCAAAGGGAGCCTTTTCCGATTTAATTTTTTCTTTCACCAGACTATGTCCGGTTTTCCACATAATAGGAATGCCTTTATACTTTTCAATATAGTCGTACATTCGATCGGAACACTTCACATCACCAATAATTTTTTGGCCTGGTTTGTCTGTAAGAAGAAAGCGACTGACGAGTGCGATAAACTCATCCCCGTATAAAACATCTCCGTTTTCGTCCACGATTCCAATCCGGTCAGCATCTCCGTCAAAGCCGATCCCAACAAGAGCGCCCGTTTGGCGGACGCGCGCAATCAGGTCCGTTAAATTTTCTATCACTGTTGGGTCGGGATGGTGGTTGGGGAAGGTACCATCCGGCTCTTCAAAAAGTATATCGGGTTTTAGGCCCACAGCTTCGTACAAGCGACGAAGTACACAGCCGGCCGCGCCGTTTCCGCAATCCACAACAAGTGGAATTGGTTTAAGGTTTTTAAACTCTTCTTTGTAGCGCTCGATATAACCAGGAAGAATATCAAATCTTTGCTCAAGGCCAGACCCCGCCTGGAAATCCTCTGCGCGAATCATGGTTTCAAGTGTTTTGATGTCATCTCCAAAAATCGTGGATTTTCCGACAGAGATCTTAAACCCGTTGTACTCGGGAGGGTTATGACTTCCGGTGACCATAATAGACCCGCTGACTTCTGGAAGAGAGAAAGTAGAATAATAGCTGATTGGAGATGTGACCAAGCCAAGCAAAAGGACATCGCCTCCGCCGGAGCGAATTCCTCGGCTTAGGGCTGCGACAATCTCTGGGCTTGAGAGTCTTGCATCGTGACCGATAGTGACTTTAGGCTTCTGATTCTTGAATCGACGAGAAACAAAGGTGATGTAGGCGCGTCCAAGTTGTTCAGCGAAGGAGAGATCAAACTGTTTATTGAATACACCGCGGATATCATATTCTCTAAAAATAATTGGATCCATTTTCATAAATTAAGTCCTTATTTCCTAATGAGTTCCAAAGCCAAATTAAGAGCATCAATCATCGAGCCGGGATGAGCGAGATCTTTTGCAAAGATATCTTTGGCCGTCCCATGATCTACGCTTGTTCTTACAAATGGAAGTCCCAAGGTCAAATGAACTCCTCTTGAGGGCCCATGAAGAGCCTTAAATGGAATCAGGCCCTGGTCGTGATAGCTTGCAATAAGAAAAGAATAGCGACTGCGAATATCCTTCTGAAAGGCGACATCAGGAACCAGGGGCCCTTCGATGTGAAGGCCCCTCTTCTGAAGGCTTTTAATTAGGCTTAAATATAGCCGCTCTTCTTTACCAATCAGGCCATTTTCTCCGGCGTGGGGATTTAATCCCACAAGCCCAATGGGCTTTTGGGCCTGCCTTGAACTCATCTTTAAGCGCAGAGAATTTGTCTTCAAGATACAATCCGTCAACAGTTTGCGACTTAAGCGAGAGGGGACAGCCGCTAGGGGAATATGGCCAGTCGCAAGGACGACATTCAATTCCGGTCCAAGGAAGGCCATATAAAGGGACTTCGATCCAGAGACCTTTGCTAGAATCTCGGTATGCCCAACACTTTGATTTTTTCTGGAACCTCTGGGGGCAGATTTAGAAAGTGGTCCCGTAACCAGACCTTGCCACTTTTTTTTCAGGCACATTTCGGCAGAGAGTTTAATCCATTCTTCAGGGCTCAAATCGGAACAAATATCGATCAACTCTTTGGGACGGATGACTTTGGGGACGTCTTCTAATGAAGAAATACTTATGCGCTGAAAACTTTGGTCTAAGCGCTTTAGATCCGGCCCAGGACAGCTTGAGGACCTCCAAAGCACAAACTGGACATTTTTTTGGGGACCAATTTGACCTAAGGCCTTTGAGGCAACCTCAGTTCCGATCCCGTCAATGTCCCCAGTTGTGATAGAAATGCGTGCGAGCACTTATTTATTAATCCGGATAAACGAATCTTCGCGCTTTTGGTCAAGCCACTGGCGAAGTTGTTTTTTAAAGGCTTGGGCAAAGAGCTGTCCACGGATTTGTTCTTTCTCTGCTTGAAGTCTTGGGTCTTCAACGAGGCTGCGCTTATCTACTTTCAGAATGTGAATCCCCATTCGGGTTTTAACCGGAACAGTAAAATCTCCAACATCTAAGTTTCGAACCGCATCGGCCATTTCTTTAACCATATCACTGGCGCGAAACTTTCCAAGAAGACCGTCTTGGGCAAAATTTGGATCCTCACTGTACTGTGCCGCCATCTTATTGAAATTTTCTGGGCTCAGTTTCTTGCGAACATTCTCTGCCCGCTGAATAGCTGCGGCCTCGCCACCGTTGGATGGGCGAAACAAAATATGAGACAAGGTGTACTCAAAAACTTGTAGATCTGATTTTCCTTTATTGGCCAGATAGTGGGCAGCAATATCGTCATCGCTAATTTTGATTCTAGAAGAAACCTCTCGCTCGATCAGACTTTGGCGCTCGAGAGTGGTCTTTACAAAATTTTGATAGTCCGAAAAGACAACGCCTTTTGCCTCGAGAGCTTGCTTAAGCTGAGCCCGAGAAATCTGATTTCGTTGAGTAATGCTCCGGATTTCTTGTTCAACTCTTTCTATCGTTACGCTTAGATTTCGCTTCTTAACCTCAGAATCCATAAGGCGCTCATCGATCAAGTAATTGACCAGTAGATCGCGATCTTTGACAACGGCCTTCATGTCAAACAGACCGGACAGCGCCTCATCGACCAAGCCACCAGTGACCGAGGTTTTTTTGAAGGACTCAAGGTCCGAAAGAGTAACGATTTGATCATTTACAATAGCGACGATGCGTTCGACGGTCTTTGCGTGGCCTGTTGCCGCAAGAAAAATAAGGAGGATCGCCCAGACTGAAATTTTCAAGCTACTTTCCTTTTGTTTCGACTTTCAAGCTTCGAAGAAGCGCCTCATCACGAAAAACTTTAGCCAACCGGACGCGCTCTTCTAGCCATTTGGAATACACGGCCTGCTCGCGATTTTCAAGGAGTCGGCGCCGAATTTGACTCTTAACCTCTGAGAAAGGACTGGTTTGAGCAGGGCGGCGACCGAGGTTCTCTATGATATGGTAGCCATAGGCGGTTTTAAGGATTCCGGTTCGTCCACGGCCAATTTTTATCGCTTGATCAAAAACATCCAAAACACCACGCTCGACGTAGCCCAAATCGCCGCCGTTTTTTGCTTCAGGGGTCACTGAATATTGTTTTGCCAGGGCCTCAAAATCACCTGAGGATTTTAATTTTGCTAAGACGCTGTCTGCATCGGTCTCATTTGCCAGCACAATCTGGCGCAGTTTGTATTGTTCTGGAGTTTGAAATTCCGATTTGTTTGCGTTGTAAAATTTCAACAACTCCTCTTCGGCGGGCTCCTGCGCCTGGGACTTAATCTGTTGAATCACAACTTGTTGAAGCAAGGAAAACGAGATTCGTTCTCGCCAATCCTTAAATGACAGACCTTCTTCGGCAAGAACTTGCTGAAAGGCGAGATCATCGGGATAAGAAGCACGGATTCCATTAATGTAAGCATCTAGGTCTTCAGCTTTGACCATGATTCCTTTTTCGTTTGCCCAGTCTTCTGTGATCACGCGGATTACAAAATCTCGAATGATGGACTCTTTTGCAGAGGCAACAACGTGCTGGTCTTTTGCAGAGATTGCGCTATGGGGTCGAAGTTTTTCTGCCAGTTGGCCGGCGAAATCCTTGGCCGTCAAGGTCTTGCCATTGACTTCGACTATAGTTCTAGCCGCCGGGATTTCGCGGCTCCTCGTGCAGGAGGCCGTCAGGAGTGAGAGTGAGAGCAAACACAATAGAAGTTTCACACTAATTCAGCTTGTCGACTAGACCCTTGTTGACCTGAATTTTATACTTTGCTTTTAAAGCATTAAAGTAACTGTCGAAAATTTGCTTTCGCTTTTCATCAAATACGGCGGTTCGAATCTGACTTTTATTCGCATCTTGATAAGGTCTGCGAGCCGTCACTTTAATGATGTGAAAACCAAATTGAGAGCGAATGAGGTTACTAAGTTCCGCGCCCTTTAGCTTTAAAGCGGCATCATAGACCAAGGGGGGCAAGGTGATTCTAGAGTGGTAGCCGATGTCTCCCCCAGAATTTTTGCTAAGTGTATCGTCAGAGTAAAGCTTCGCCAGCTCTTCAAAGGGTCGCTTAGATTTTTTAATCTCCGCCAAAATTTCTGAAGCGCGCTTTCTTGTTTGTTCCACTTCTGCGGGAGTTGCATTCGGCTTGTGTTCGAACAAAATATGGCTGACCTGAATTTGAGGGTTCGAAGCATAATGGCGGCGCATTTCGGCCTCAGAGACTTTTGTGTTATTCACCCGGGCGCCAACTTCTTTTTCTAAAAGGGCTTTATAAAGCTCTTGTCGAATTCTTTCTTGAACCAGTGGGTCGTTACGAAGATTTTTCTTCTCGGCCTCTTGAACTCCGACCTCAAATCGGACCAGATCCTCTAAAAAAACCTCAGGGCTTGGTGTATTGATGAATTGTTTTTTTACATCGGCATACTTCTTATTAAATTCCTCAACCGTAATTTTCTGGTTGTTTATGGTCGCGAGGACCTGGCCAAAAGCGGCCACGGGAAGAAGTCCGAGAATTAGAAATATGCGGCTAGAAAATTTGAAAAAATCCATAATACTAAACCTCTTAATGCGGGTAGTCCTAGTTTTAAAAGGCTAGCACTCTCAATCGAACTGCTGCAATTTGTTTGCACCATTGGCGCGGCGCGATGCCCGGAGCTATCTCTTAGGGCCTATCCCTTAAGAATCTTCTCAGCCTGAAGTCTTGTACTGTTTAGTTCGGCCTCAAGTCGCTCAGCAAGTGCTGGGCTTTTAAGATCTCCATCCGCGGGTAGTGGAAAAGAGGGGCCGAAGAGGACCACGAGCCTGGAAAAAAAATGAGGCAATGAGGCTTGATTCCAGGACTTTTTAAAAATGAATTTTTTGTCTGCAGCGACACCCACCGGGACAATGATTCCCTTTGTGAGATGAGCAAGCTCAAAGGCGCCGGGCTTTACTTTGTGAAGGGGCCCCTTTGGGCCATCTACGGCCATCGATGCATTATACCCACTTCTGCAGATTCGAACTAAACCCTTCAGTGCTGAAACTGCGCCCCGAGTAGAGGAGCCCCGAGAGGTTTTGCCGCCGAGCCTACGAATGACAAAATCGATAAGCTCTCCGTCTTTGCTTGTCGAGGTCATTGTCGCAATAGAATATTTGTTAACCAAGTGAGTAATTGCCAGCTCGTCACCATGCCAATGGGCAAAAATAACCGGTCGCTTCTGCTGAAGAGCAAGCTTTAAGTCCTCACTCTCAATAAGGTTTTTTCTCCAGGACGCGGTAAGCCCTCGATAGAAAAGCCAAACAAGGGTCGGCAGAATAAATCTTCGAAACATTTCGCTCGACTACTTTAATTTCGAAATTTCAGCGGTCAGTTTTGGCACAACCTCAAAAAGATCTCCGACAATCCCATAAGTCGATTTCTGAAAAATCGGTGCATCAGGATCTTTATTGATTGCAACGATCACTTTGCTTGCACTCATTCCCGCAAGATGTTGGATGGCGCCTGAAATTCCACAGGCGATGTAAAGACTTGGGGCCACGGTTTTGCCGGTTTGACCAACCTGCATTGAGTGCGGAACCCAGCCCGCATCTGCAACAGCGCGAGAGGCTCCAACGGTTGCATCTAGGGTCGATGCGAGCTCATCAAGAATTTTGAACTGCTCTGGCCCCTGCATGCCTCTTCCGCCCGAGACGATGATGTTAGCCTCTGTTAGATCAACTTTTTCGGTTTGGCCTTTGATCATGTCTTTAACTTGCGTCTTTATATCCCGTGGAGTGATCTGAATATCTTGAGCCGAGGCTTGAGCGGAGGCGTCTGGGCTTGAAACGGGAAGTTGATTCGGTCTCATCAAAACTATTTTGACAGGAGTATTTTCAAAAACGATTTCAGCACTGCATTTTCCGGAATAAAGAGGCTTGCGTACGGAAAGCTCACTAGCACTTAGCTTCATCTCGGTGCAGTCACTTGCAATACCGCCGCCGACCCGAGCCGCAACCCGAGGAAACAAATCCCGAGCAAGGCTACTTGCCGAGGCCAGAACAACTTCTGCAGATTGTGCTTGAATCAGTTCAGAGATGAGGGCTGTGAAAATTTCAGGATTGTAAGAACTCAAAGTTGAGTCCTCCGAACAAAAAACTTGTTTTGCTCCGTAAGTGCCAAGTTGTGGAGCTAGCGCCTTAGAGCCCGCCCCAAGAGCCACAGCCAGAACGTCTCGACCGGAGGTCTTTGCGGCAGAAAGCATCTCGAGACTGCCTTTTTTGATTTGATTGTCGTGAAACTCTACGAAGACAAGAACTTTAGACATATTATATTCCCCATGATTTCAAATTTTAAATTAATTTGGCTTCTTCTCTTAACAGGCGCGCAAGTTCGGCGGCCTGGGCTGCAGGATCTCCACTGATCATCTTCACCGCGGGTTTATCGGCAGGAAGTTGAAAATTTTTGTAGCGAATTTTAAGACTTCCACTTTCAATGCCTAAGTCCGAAAGCGAGAGCTCTTTTAGGGGCTTCTTTTTGGCTTTCATAATTCCTGGAAGGCTTGCATAACGTGGAGTATTCAAACCTTTGTTGCAGGCCAAAACGCAGGCGCCGTTTAAGACATAAACTTCTCGTGCGCCACCTTCAACTTCGCGCTCGATTTGATAAGAGTTTCCATTTTTTTCTAATTTTGAAACCACGGTGGCGTGGGGCAAATTTAAAAATTCAGCAAGTTGTTGGCTTACTGATGCCGCGTTATCATCGATAGCCAGCTTGCCAGACAAAATTAAATCCGCGGGGACGCCTTCTTTCTTAATCGCTTCGCTGAGAGCCTTGGCGACAGTGTAGGTATCAACAAAGTCAGGGGCGTCGATAAGAATTCCATCATCCGCGCCCATGGCCATTGCCGTTCGAAGCACATCTGCGGATCGCGTTTTTGGCCCAAGGGTTAAAACAGTAACTTGACCAGCTCCCGCAGCTTCTTTCATTTTAAGAGCCTGCTCTACCGCAATTTCATCGTAGGGGTTCATAACCCACTTCACGCCGGTCTCATCGATTCCGCTGTTGTCCGACTTCAACTTGATCTTTGTCTCGGTGTCGGGCACTTGCTTTACACATACAAAAATTCGCATCGCATTTTCTCCAAGGTTTAAGACCTCCCGGTATAGACAATGCCCCCCAAAAAGGCAATTCGCCCCAGGGGTTGCGGAGCGCGTCAGGTGTCTCTCGTGTTGAGGTCTCGGTCTCTAGACCTTTTAATTTTTGTGATGTAGCGTGAAGGAAATCAGTTATTGAGACAACAGAAAGAGACATCCACTATGAAGATCTCAGCCAGCTACCTGTGTTCCACCATCGGCCGCAAACAGTTCGTAGGTCTGACGGGCCTTGGTTTAAGTTTGTTTGTGCTGACCCATATGCTTGGAAACCTTTTAATCTATGTCGGGCCACAAGCTTACAATGAATACGGCCACGCCTTAGTTTCTAACCCCCTTATTTACGTGGCAGAAGCGGGTTTAATTTTAGCTTTCTTGGCGCATCTTTGTTTGGCGCTGATGCTGCAACTAGAAAACTGGAAAGCGCGTCCGGCAAAATATGCGGTGTCCGCCTCTGGTGCTAAGGGGACGGATTTAATCAGCCAAACTATGTGGGCACAGGGAATTATTATTTTTGGTTTTTTAATTCTTCATTTACTGACCTTTAAGTTTGGGACCGTTTATATGGTCGACTACGGCTCAGGAGAGATTCGAGATTTGTTTCGTTTGATGGTCGAGGTTTTTCAAAGCCCAATTTATGTCGGGGGCTATCTTTTTACATTGTTGATCCTAGGCTTTCATTTAAGCCACGGATTAAAATCAGCCCTTCAAACCATGGGCTTAAATCATCCGAAGTATGACAAGCTGTTAACTTGTGTCAGCAAAGGCTATGCACTTGCGGTTGCAGCGGGCTTTAGTTCACAGCCCATTTATATGTTCTTTTTTCATCAAGGATAAAACATGAGCACAGGATCTATAAAGCTTGATTCCAAAAGTCCAAGTGGAGCGATAGAAGACCGCTGGGACAATCATAAATTTTCTTTAAAATTAGTGAATCCAGCAAACAAAAGAAAACATAAAGTTATTGTTGTCGGAACTGGACTTGCTGGAGCTTCGGCCGCCGCAAGTCTTGGTGAGCTAGGCTATGAGGTCCATAGTTTTTGTATCCATGATTCTCCACGCCGAGCGCACTCAATTGCAGCGCAAGGCGGTATCAACGCCGCGAAGAATTATCCAAACGATGGGGATTCAGCCTATCGTTTGTTTTATGACACGGTTAAGGGCGGAGATTATCGCTCGCGAGAATCAAACGTCTACAGACTTGCTCAGATTTCGACCCAAATCATTGATCATTGTGTGGCCCAAGGAGTTCCATTTGCTCGCGAGTACGGGGGTCTTTTAGACAACCGATCTTTTGGCGGCGCCCAGGTTTCAAGAACCTTTTATGCTCGAGGACAGACCGGTCAGCAGCTTTTGCTTGGGGCTTATTCGGCATTGATGAGACAAGTGGATCTTGGACGGGTGAAGCTATTTCCCCGCAGAGAGATGCTTGATCTTGTGATGATCGATGGAAAAGCCAGGGGCATTACAGTTCGTAACTTGGTGACTGGAGAAATCGAGTCCCATGTTGCCGATGCGGTAGTTCTTGCAACGGGTGGTTACGGAAACGCCTATTACCTTTCGACCAACGCAAAAAATTCGAATGTTTCGGCCTCTTGGCGCTGCCACAGAAAAGGTGCACTTTTTGCGAACCCTTGTTTTACTCAGATTCACCCCACCTGCATTCCCAGATCAGGAGATTATCAGTCGAAGCTGACCTTGATGTCAGAGTCCTTGCGAAACGACGGACGGGTTTGGGTTCCTAAAAACAAAGCGGACAAAAGACCTGCCGCGGAGATTCCAGAATCAGAACGAGATTATTACCTCGAAAGAATTTATCCAAGTTTTGGAAATTTAGTTCCAAGAGACGTAGCTTCTCGACAGGCGAAATTTCGTGTTGATGAGGGATTTGGGGTTGGACCTTCAGGCGAAGCCGTTTTTTTAGATTTTAAAGATTCCATCGGCCGACTTGGTGAGGATGCAATCGCTGCGAAGTACGGAAATCTTTTTCAGATGTACGATAAGATCACAGGGGAAAACCCATACAAACAGCCAATGCGAATTTTTCCCGCAGTTCACTACACCATGGGGGGATTGTGGGTCGATTATAATCTTCAAAGCACAATCCCGGGCCTTCATGTTTTGGGTGAGGCGAATTTTTCGGACCATGGTGCAAATCGTTTGGGCGCGTCTGCCTTGATGCAGGGTTTGGCAGATGGGTACTTTGTGATTCCCTACACTTTGGGTCATTACATTGCCGGAACAAGCCTAGAAAAAGTGGACTCTAGCCATGAGGCTTTTAAGCAAAGTCGAAATGAAGTTGAAAATAAGCTGGATGCGGTTTTGAAAGCCAGGGGCTCTCGAACGGTGGATGATTTTCACCGTCAGCTTGGGGCTATTTTGTGGGATAAAGTTGGAATGTCTAGAAACAGAGCGGGACTAAACCAGGCTCGGGAAGACATTCGAAAGCTTCGAGAAGAGTATCTTCAAGACGTAAGAGTTTCTGGGGATAAGAATTATCGAAACTCAGAACTTGAAAAAGCCACGCGGGTTCAAGATTTCTTAGAGCTTGGAGAGCTAATGGCTCAAGATGCTTTGGATCGCGAAGAGTCTTGTGGCGGACATTTTAGAGATGAACATCAAACACCTGAAAATGAAGCCCTTCGAGATGACGAAAACTTTTGTCATGCCTCGGCCTGGGAGTACGCCGCGGGAAGTGGCAAGGTTCAATGGAACCTACATAAAGAAAAGCTACAGTTCGAATACGTAAAACTCTCGCAGCGAAGCTATAAATAGGCAGGGATAAAGACATGAGCGCAGGATTAAATTTAAAGTTGAAGATCTGGAGACAAGAAGGCCCGAAAGACAAGGGGCACTTTATGACTTTTGAAGCAAAGGACATCAGTCCCGAGATGTCTTTTTAGAGATGCTTGATGTGGTCAACAAACAGCTGATTCTGTCTGGAGAAAGGCCCGTCGAGTATGATCACGATTGTCGTGAAGGAATTTGTGGATCCTGCGCAATGGTGATTAACGGAAATCCTCATGGACCTGAGAAGCTGACAACGACTTGCCAGCTTCATATGAGAAAATTTAAAAACGGTGACGAAATTGTGATTGAGCCATTTCGGGCAAAGGCTTTTCCCGTAATCCGAGATCTTGCGGTGGATCGTTCTGCCTTTGATCGAATTATTCAAGCTGGGGGATTTATATCCGTCAATACAGGGAATGCCCCGGACGCAAACAGCATTCCAGTGAATAAGACCGATGCGGATGAAGCCTTTTCGGCCGCAACTTGTATTGGCTGTGGTGCTTGTGTGGCCAGCTGTAAAAATGCATCGGCCAGTTTATTTGTAGCCGCGAAAATGGCTCATTTGTCATTTCTTCCTCAGGGCCAACCCGAGCGAAGTCATCGTGCCCTTCGTATGGTTGCACAGATGGACAAAGAAGGATTTGGTGCCTGCACAAATACCGGCGCCTGCTCTGCAACTTGTCCCAAAGGGATCAGTCTTGAAACAATTGCCAGGATGAATCGAGACTATCTATTCGCAAGCCTTACGGAGCGCCCGGTCAAGAAAGACCACTAGATGTAGTGGGTTCCGGTGGGCACAGCCCATAAATAGGACACTTATAAACATAAAACCACAGAGTTATCCACAGATCTGCCTATAGTCTAGGCGATCTCTTTTTTTCTCTAAAAATGCAAAGCATCAATTGAACCAAAGATCCGCCCAGCTTTGTCTTATTCAGTGGCAGCAGCTTTTGATTTCTTCATCAGAACTCCTCTTAAGATCTTCACCAAAGTTTAGTTTATGCCGATGCATTCCAGACGGGGGTTTTTACATGAAATCAGCTGCAGAAATTCTACAGGAGATGGGCTTTAAAAAAGATTCTTCTCCAGAGACTCAGAAGGCCTTTCTTAAACACTTGATTGCAGCAAGTGGCGAAAAAGCGAAAGTCGATTTCAGTGCATCCGCAAAGGCTCCCGAAAAAGGCGAGCAGTTAAGTTTTAATCTAACTTCCAACCAAGTCGGCTTAAAAGTTTCTTAGGACACACCCTAAAAAGTGAAGGTAAACAAAATCTAAGCTAGACTTTTGTCGCGAGATTTTGGTCTCAGATCCAAACAAAAGCAGAAACGAACACTCGCTAACACAATAAAAAAAAATCGATGGTCATTCAAATATTCCCTGGTACCATTTTGGAACTACTACGGAAGGGCCAGGCAGCCGAAGGATTCGGCGACAATCTAGGATGGAGAATTTGCCCTTCCAAAAAATTTCTTTTTTTGGGGGAACAAAAATGAGTGTTCAAGGACGAATAATCAAAGCTCTAGGGATGGGCTTGTTAGTTTTTGGATTTGCGAGCCTTTCTGCCGCAAATCAAATCGAATCAGTACCGGGTGAATATGTTGTAAAGCTTAAGCTTGGCCAAGCCAGCATAAGCAACAGCTACCTGGCCTCTGCTCTGAATGCAGAAAGTGTACGCACGATTTCGGCGCAATCAGGAGCCGTACTAGTTAAAAAGTCAGGACTCGAAATTGCGAGCCTAGCGATTCAAGCTCTTGAAAATAATCCCTATGTTGAATACGCGGAACCAAACTATATATACCGACCGGTGGGTCAGATCGCGAGCCTTCCGAATGATCCGCAACTTGGTCGATTGTGGGGCTTGATCAATACGGGACAATCTTCTTCAGGAGATATGCCTGGCCAAAAAGGTGTCGCTGGTGTTGATGTTGATGCCGCCCGAGCTTGGGAAATCCAAACCGGCAGCCGAGATGTAGTGATTGCGGTGATTGATACCGGAGTAGATTACACTCTTGCGGACCTTGGCCCAAACATGTGGGTTAACGAAGCCGAGAAGAATGGAC
This sequence comes from uncultured Pseudobdellovibrionaceae bacterium, assembly GCA_964389375.1. GTDB lineage: Bacteria > Bdellovibrionota > Bdellovibrionia > Bdellovibrionales > UBA1609 > CAYMDP01. Next base: position 13,571 of record CAYMDP010000038.1, read on the forward strand.
AAGCTGGCGTTGATGATGATGGAAACGGATTCATTGATGACATTCATGGATACGATTTTGTAAACAACGATGGTGACCCTAAGGATGACCAAGGTCACGGGTCTCATGTTTCTGGAACAATTGCAGGAAACGGAAACGACGGAGTCGGAGTTGTTGGGGTTGCCTGGCAGGCTCGCGTAATGGGTCTTAAGTTTTTAAGTGCAAGTGGTGGCGGAACTTTAGAGAACGCAATTAAAGCGATCGACTACGCAACCCAAATGGGAGCAAAGATCACCAGCAACTCTTGGGGCGGTGGCGGAAGATCTGAAGCGCTTTACGAAGCCATTGAAAGATCAAATCAAGCCGGGATCCTATTTGTAGCTGCGGCGGGCAACAGTGCTGCAAATAATGATGTGAATCCGGGCTACCCAGCTTCTTATGATAACAACAACATTATTTCTGTAGCGGCGATCGATAATTCTGGCCGAATGGCTTCTTTTTCAAGCTACGGAAGAACTTCAGTCGATGTTGCGGCCCCTGGTGTGAATGTTTTAAGCACAACTCCTGGAGGTTTTGTATCTTGGTCGGGAACTTCGATGGCGGCCCCTCACGTTTCTGGTGTTGCGGTTTTATTGATGTCGCAAGAACCAAACCTTACCGCCCATGAAGTTCGTGAGCGAATTATTGCAACGGCAAGACCCTTGAGTGCTGCAAAAAACAAAGTTTCTTCTGGAGGAATTGTTAACGCCTATCACGCCTTAACAAACACGCTTCCACCGGCAGATCCAAATGATCCCTTCAATTGGGACAAAAGCGAATACTCAATTAGTACAGCTCATCCATACACCGAGAACTTTAGTCAGTCGTGGACAGTGCAGGTTCCCGGTGCTCGCCGGATTGCTCTGTACTTTTCTCGCTTTCAAACCGAGAGAGGTTACGACAAGCTTAGCTTTAAGAATGCCCAAGGACAGACAGTCGGTGTGATGAGCGGTGCAAATGATGATTCATTCTCGCCGGTTATCGAAGGCGATACGGTCGTGATCACTTTTGAAAGTGATGATAGCGTCAGCGAATATGGATTTGATATGACAGCGGTGGCATACCAATAGTCCCTTAAAACAGGTTAAATTCTTAAAGGCTCAACTTCGGTTGGGCCTTTTTGTTTTGGAGGCCTTCGAGTGAGCTTACTGAATCTAATACGCTCTGATCGACTAGAACTTCAATAGATCGCGAGGATCGCAGCCGCTTTAATTCTTCTAAGCGGGCTTTTGCAATCCGAATCATTTCTTCGGGGGCTCTGCTGGCAGAATAATTGGAGACGGCATCTAGGAATCCAAATCTAATATATGCGGATTCATACTGAAGCCCCCTCTGAAATAGGGATATCATTGGGTGAAATTCTTTTTCTAAATTCGAGGACCGAAGCGAGAGAAGAAGGCTTGCTTGAATCAGTGCGCGGGCCCTAAAAAGATCAAGGGGATTTGCAGAATCCAGGTCCAAAAATGGGGAGAGTTGAGCCGGAATGAGTGCGAACTCCCGACGAAGAAAATCCAGAGAAGACATAAGTAAAGCCAAGCGAAAATACTCGGGCTGGGGGGGCTTAAGCCGCCAAAGATATCTTGCGCGTTCAAGGGAAGCGAGGGATTTAAGCGGTACTCCTTGAAGATGCAAGATCCACGAATTCAAAAGATGGGCATAAATTTTTTGCCTACGGCTCATTTTCTCATGCTGACCCAGACTTAGCAATTTGGACACAAGCTCGAGGGACAGCTCAACCTGGCCTCCCAGAAGCGCGGCCTCAACCCTTAATAACTTCAAATCTTCTTGGTGTGGTGAGCTTTCTGGATTGCCTGAATGCCACTCAAGGACTTCAGAAAAACGTCCGGCCTCCATAAGAGCCTCAGCAACTTTGAACCTCTGAGCAGGTGACCTCGACTGCGATTGAGACACCCATAGCATATGAAGCTCTCCACTAAACTGCGCGGGTCCATATTTTCTCACATAGCTTAGCACTTGCTCCCACTCGGGATCTGTAAACTGGGGCCATTTTTGATAGGCTAAGGTTAATTGATGAAACATATCTTGTTCGAGGCTAGGTCCTCGGGTGGACTTAATGAAGTCCCACAAATCCGAGCTTCGAAAGCGGCTCTTATCCCTCGAAAGGAGCTGGGACTGAGCTGGAAGCGAGCTTATGAGTGAAGTCAGAACGAAAAGAATTAAAAAAATTTTCACTTCGCAAGACTAGCAGTGAAGGCTCAGTAAGACAAATCCAACAAGAATTTCTGTATTCTTAAATTCACCAAATCCGGCATGTCCAGCTGTGTACAATGTGATCCATAAGGGACAAGCAGGTACTCGCTATTTTTAATTTTTTGATGAAGGGCCTCTTGATGCTTTACGGGAGTGACGGAATCCTGACTTCCAGCGATTATGAGGGCTGGCGCCCCGATTCTTTCAAGGACAGGGCGTCCATCGTACTTCATCATGGACTCAAAAAGTTTAATGAAGGCGTCTAAGTCCATAGAGGCGACCCCCCGAGCATAGATCTCAATGTCTTTTAAATGGGTTAAATCTAAGTTGAAGCCACCGAGAAGGGCACTAGCTTGAATGGCCAAGGGATTGTTGACCCCGATTTTCCATAGGTGACTTAAGGTTTCGGGCAGAGTTCGGTAACCACTCTTTAAAAGATGAAAAAATGAGCTCGCCATATCATTTCCAAACATTCCCTCAAGAGGATTTGAGGTGAAGCCATTTATGAAAATGAGATTTTCAAAAGATTGGGGGTATAGATCGTAAGCTCGCACCAAGACTTGCGCTCCAAAACTATGGCCCCAGTGGCTAGCCGTTTGAAGCTCAAGATGATCCATCAAGGCTCTAAGATCTTGAGCCAAGGCATCCACACTCAACTGATCCCGATCTTCTGGGATATCACTGCGGTGATGGGCGCGATAATCGTAAGTGATCACTTGATGTGAATTAGAAAAGTGTCGAACTTGGTGATGCCAATGGTTCATTAGGCAGCCGATCCCGTAGTTCAAAACTAGAGGAGAGCCCTCTCCGCGGACTTCGTAATAGATTTTGGTCCCGTCGAAACTTTTAAAGGAGCCCGTACGCTTTAGAACTTTCATTTAATCAGCTCCACTTCGATCTCAATTTCACCGATTCGAATCAGGTCCCCGGTACTCAACTGCTGTTCTCGAACAGAGGAGCCGTTAAATTGAACCAGGTCTGGAACATCGGTCACAAATATCGGTCCGGATTCTGAGGGAAGTATTCTGAAGCAAACTGGTGGTGCACGCTCATCCATGATTGGAAGATCAACAGATCCGGATCCAATATCTCGAGGACCATAACCGAGGACCCAAGAGGTTTCAACCTGGGGCCCGCGAAAAAAACTTAGTTTTACGGCGGGAATAAGTGCGCGAATTGCAGCGGACTTTGTGTCCTTAAACAAAGACAAATGGTCCTTTAAAAAGCTCGCCGCGTGTTCATTCCAAGAGACGGGCTCTAGCTCGACATCTGGAATCTCGTCAGGAATTTTTGGGGCGCTGGGCGCCTGGGGAGCCGATTTTTTCTTTGGGGGTATCGCCTCAGGGGGCTGCTCCTCTTGGGCCGGACTCTCAGCCAACTCTTTTATCTCTTCTTCTTGTTCCTGAACCAAAAACTTGCTTGAGCCAATATCAAAAGTGATATCCACAAGGAGCCGAAGCCGCTCAACCCGCTCTCCGTTGGAGCGGACCCCATTTTTAGACTTGTTGTCGAAAAGCCAAAGTTCTCCAGCCTTTAGCTCTCGGACTTCTGCATGGAGCCCTGAAACCTTTGGATCTTCTAACAGGATCTCGCCAATACTACGTCCAAACTGAAGGCCTTCGTGGACCTGAAAGCTTTTGCCCTGAAGGGGTCCCGAAATCGCGATGATTTTCAGGGACATAGCAGCCCCCGAATGATCGGGCTTAAGGCTTGTCTCAATTCACACTCCGTGTTACAGATCCTATCCAAATTCGAATCATCCTTGCTCCCAGAGCCATTTTTGGGGGCTTTAACCGAAAGGAAAGAAGCATGTCTGAAGACTTGTCTCAATCATCTGCCCGCAAATATGAAGGCCTAGTTATTGTTCATCCTGATGCCAGTGAAGAAGAACAAAAAGCCTTCTTTAAAAAGAACAAAGAGATTATCTCGAGCTTCTCTGGGGAAATCAACCACGTAGACACCTGGGGAAAGCGTAAGCTTGCAAACCCCATCAATAAATTAACCCGCGGCATTTACTTTCACGTGACCTTCTCGGCTAAGGGCAACTGTGTTGCCGAGCTAGAGCGAACGATGAGAATCAATGACAAAGTTTTACGCTTCACTCACATGAGACTTGATGACCGAGTCAGCCTTCCTAAGTTTGTTGAGGACTTTAAAAACAGTCTTGCTGAAGCCGTAGCTCGAGAAAAAGAGCGTGAAGCGAAGTTTCAGTTGCGAAAAGCTCAAGGCGGCGGACCTGGCGGCCCGAGAAGAGAAGGTGGTCGTGATGAGGGTCGTGAAGGCGGGGGCTTTCGACGAGAGGGTCGCGAAGATGGCGGCGGATCTCGTAGAGAAGGTGGCGGTCGTGATGACGGTGGACGAGGTCGCTTCTAAGCTTGCATAGTGCAAGTGGAAGATGAGGAATCGCCAGTGACTTTAAACTTGAACCTTAAATCTGGAATTTTGCTCTTAGGCTCGGTCCTTCTGACTTTGCTGACCTTTGTTCTTGGAGCGATTCCTCTTTTGGCTTTTCGCCGCGCTTCGGGCCGATCCCCTTTTTTGCTTTCGGTCGGCGCGGTTTTAGCGATTGGGGCTTCTGCACAAGCCTGGTTTTTTGTTTTAGCCTGGGCCTTGATTTCTATTCTTGTTGAAATGTTCGTTGAGATGGAAAAGCTTGGCTATGACTATAAAGCCGCCGGAATCCTTGCCGTGTTTATCTCGAGCATGGGTGCGCTTGGTGGCTTTCTTGTTTTAAAAGCGAAACTCGGGTTGGAACTTTTAACGCAGTTTCGATCCAGCCTTGAAAGCTTGCTGTTGGCCGCATCAAACGGCGAAGGCAACGTCAAGGCGCAGGTTGGATTTTTAGTCCAGCAAATCCCATCTGCCGTGGTGATTCTTTTAATCATTGGACTTGGGCTCGCTGTTTATTTTGAGCCTAAGTTATCTTTGTGGATGGGCGCTAAAAAAGAAAATTCTCCGGAAAGAAAGCTTGGCGATTTTAAGCTGCCAGATTTCTTGATTTGGGTTTTTATCCTCGGCGTTTTATTCACTTTTGTTGAGATGGGTCAGCCGAAAGTTAAATTGCTTGCGACAAACGTTCTTAATGTCAGCTTGCTCTTATATTTTCTGCAAGGCTTGGCAGTTTTAACTTTTTGGCTGAACCGGCTAAAAGTGGGACCGTTTGGCCGGACTTTTATTTTGCTGATGGTTTTGATGCAGCTTTTTTTGGTCGTCAGCTTCTTAGGGGTTATGGATTTTTGGTTTAGTTTTAGGACAAGGACTAAAAAGGGAACGACACAAATTGAAGGTAAAGTTTAAAAATAAGGAAGGTGTTTTATGAAGGTAGTTTTACAAAAAGACGTTAAGGACCTTGGAAAGGTTGGCGACTTAGTAAACGTGAAAATGGGATTTGCGAGAAACTTTTTGTTCCCTCGTAAGCTTGCGTCTGAAGCGACTGAAAGAAAAATCAAAGAGTGGCAACACTTGATGAAAGTTGCGGAAGCGAAAAAGAAAAAAGCCGTTGGTGAAAGAACGCTACTAGTTGAAAAACTTAAGGGAATCACTTTGACCTTTAAGGCAGAGGCCGGCGAGACTGAAAAGCTTTTTGGATCGATCACGAATCTTGATTTGTCTCAAGAGCTCGAGAAGCAAGGCTTCTCAGTAGATAAAAGAGATATTCATTTGGCAGAACCAATTCGCGTATTGGGTCAGCATAAAGCAATGATCAAATTCGGCCCAAAGCTTGAAGTTGAAATTACTGTTGTCGTTGAGCGAGCCGGTTAGATTAGAGGCCTTGCGGCCAGGACAAATTAAAGCGCTTGCTTGAACTCACTTTTAGCTTCGAGCAAGACGTCTTGTAAAAGCTCTGAAAGAAGCTCTCGAATCTCTTCGAGAGTGATATTTTCAGGGCTTTTGTTTTTTTCCCCGAGGATCTTTATAAAGCGCCCGCGTGTGAAATCAATGGGAAGTCCGGTTGCGCGACATAGCTCATCAATGAGCTCTATTCCAGCCATGGAATACCCCTCTTGGGTTTTTGAGTCTTTGCGAGGCTTTCGCCAAAGGCTCAGTTCATAATTCAATAGACAGTCCCATTTGAGCAAAGCGGTTAAAATTGAACAAGAGGCGCCTATTTTAAAGCGGCATTTCTAGACGAGGGGCGAGCTTTTCGAATTGAAGCCCATGGAGCGGAGGGCTGTTATGTATTTCCGGGGGCAAGGTTAAGGGCTCGCTTGGGGCCAGCACCGCGATACTTATCTTTATCGCTCTTACCACCACTGGGCCAGGGAGAGTCCGGCATCGGGGCATTTGGAAGATTCACGACATTTTCAAAAAGTCCATACTCTCCAACCCAGCGAAGCTTTACGGTATCTGTGGGGCCGTTTCTTTGCTTTGCGACGATGACTTCGGCCAGTCCCTTGATATCTGGGTTATCGCGATCGTAGTAGTCTTCACGGTAAAGCATCATAATGACGTCAGCATCTTGTTCGATCGACCCAGACTCACGAAGATCGCTAAGCATAGGTCTTCGATCAGAGCGGCCTTCAACCCCTCGATTCAACTGAGCCAGGGCGATCACAGGGATCTGAAGCTCTTTTGCAATCGCTTTTAAAAGTTTCGAAATCTCAGAAACTTCTCGTTCCCGACTTTCAACTTTTGTTTTCATTCCCATTAACTGCAAGTAATCGATCATGATCATGTCTAGCCCGTGCTTTGACTTCATTCTTCGGGCCTTGGCGCGAATCTCGAAGGGGCTGATACCGGCCGAATCATCAATAAAAAGTCCAGTCTCACTGACCATCGCGGCAGTATTAATAATTCTGGGCCAAGCCTTGTCCCCGATATTTCCAACACGAAGATCAGACATATTTACTTTTGCGGCACTGGCGAGCATTCGAAGCATGACCTGCTCTTTGCCCATCTCCACCGAAAAGTAGGCGACCTTCTTTTTTTGTTGAAGGGCCGCATGCAGGGCGATGTTCAAACTAAATGCGGTTTTTCCCATCGAAGGACGAGCAGCAATAATAATAAGTTCACCCGGCTGAAATCCCGCAGTTAAATCATCAAGACCGATAAAACCAGAGGGAACTCCGGTGACCGCAAGTTTTTTAGAATAAAGTTCTTCAAGCTTTTCGAGAGAGCCCTTAACAAGCTCAGAGGCATCGACAAGACCCGAGGAGTCTCGGCTTTCTCCCACCGCATAGATGTCACCTTCAACACGGTCTAAAAAGCTATCAAGATCTTCGAACTCCTGTTTGTAGGCCTGATCAATAAAACCAGAACTCATCTGAATAATGCGGCGGAGAATAGATTTTTCGCGAACAATTTTAGAGTAGGAAGAAATATTTGCCGTAGAAGGGGTCTGATCAATGATCTCGATGAGGTAAGGCATTCCGCCGATCCCCTCAAGGTCTCCAGCTTCCATCAGGTGATTAGAGACCGTAACAAGGTCTGTGGGCTGGTTGCGCTTGTTTAACTCGTAGACGGCCTTATAGATCAGTCGGTGGGCGGGCTTATAAAAATCTTCTTCCGAAATTTGATCCGAGACTTCATCCCAGGCCGATTGCTCGACCATAAGGCCACCAAGAATAGCTTTCTCGGCATCGATATTTTGTGGGGGTAAACGAGAGTCCACCAATCATCCTTACGCAAGCACGTCAGAAAATATTTGTGGGCCAAGCGTCATGATGAAAGTGCTGGGCGACCCACTGATGATGATAAAATCAGCCTGCTGTAGGATTATTTCTAACGCTAATCTTGTAAGTATCAATCTTTTTCTTAAGAGTGTTGCGATTGATGCCAAGCAGTCGAGCCGTGCGGACCTGGTTTCCATTGTGAGTTTTAAGGGCCAACTCGATAAGGGGCTTTTCAACCTGCTCTAGAACAATTCTGTGCAAACCATCAAGCTCAACTTGGGCTTCGTGTTGCTGTTGAAACAAAACTTCGAGTTTGCTCTTGACAAGTTTTTCAAGGCTTACGGTTTGAAGGTTAGCAACAAACAAATTATCGGAACTGTTCAGGTTAGGAGTCATTGATCGTGGTCCCCTTAGAGAAGTATTTAGAAAAAATTAAACGCCTCGCAAATCAGGAGACCAGATATACTTATGAAGCTGCAATTGCAACCGTGCAGTTGATTTTGACTCAAGAATTTTTTCGGCCAGCCATTTTTCGGCGACGACGCGGAACGATGGGCTGTATAAAACATTGCTTTTTTCGAAAAGCAGATTTCGTTTTGACCACTCTTCGGCCCATAAAAAATCACTCTCCGAGCAGATTACGAATTTAAATTCTGTAAAAGAATTCGCGAACTCCAAATTTTTTTCGTCAAAGGCATCTGGCGCTCCGCTATCCGGAGTTTTGACATCAATTATTTTTTTGACGCGCAAGTCGACCTCGCCACAATAGATGTCGCCACTGGTTTCTAAAGAAACAAAATAATTGCGATCACAAAGTTCTTTAAGCAAAGGAAAGGCTTCGGCCTGAAGAAGAGGCTCGCCGCCTGTGACACAAACGTAACGGGCCCCGAAAGAATCTATTTTTTTAACAACGTCATCTATTGAAAGCTTACTACCTTCATAATATGCGTGGGTGGTGTCGCAGTAGGTACAGCGAAGATGGCAGCCGGAAAGCCGAACAAACACAGTCGGCATTCCAACCCAACTGGACTCGCCTTGAATACTAAAGAAGATCTCGTTGATTTTAAGCACGCTTCGGGGGCTCCTGTCCGAGGACGGACCAAGACGCTGGACCCGACCTCAACTTTGGTGGGTTCTACCCCAAGAAAAGGGTGAAATCCAGACTTTCCTTATTGAGCAGCCTTTCTTAAACTATTGGAATGAATAAATTATTCTTGAGATTTCGACGTGATATTGGGGGCCTGCTTTGGTTGGCCTTGGCTTTATTTGTGGGACTGGCGCTTTATAGTTATAGTCCGACGGATCCCTCCTTTAATTCCATCGGCAAAGGACTGAAATCTTCTAATCTTTGCGGCTACTTTGGCTCCTTCTTAGCGGACGCTCTTCTGCAGGGGCTGGGGCTTGCGGCCTGGTTGATCGTTATTGCGGCTCTTCGCATGTCATATACCTATTTCGTTGGAAAGAAATCCGAAGCGCGATCGACTCAGATAGTTTGGCTGGTTCTTCTCCTTGCGACTGGAGCAAGCCTGCTTTCAGTTTATTTTCCCAAGACCATTTTGTTTGACGGACAAATTCGCATTGGCGGATTGGTTGGAGTTTTGCTTTCTTCCGGCCTTGAGCGAGTTTTTAATTTTGCAGGAGCAGTCTTGATCCTTTGGACTCTCGTTGCGGTCCTTGTCATTTTTTATACAGAAACCCCGCTTGGAGATATTTTAAGAAAGCCCCTCTCCCTACTAAGACGACTTATGCCCGTGGTGTCGGATACTTATCTTAGGCTTCAGTCCCAGTTGGTTGCAGGTTTTGAAAATTTAAAGCTAAGGCCCGCACTTAATTCTGGACCGAAAGCAAATGCGGCTCGATTTAGCATAGATTCAGCCAGCGAAGAGCGGCGTTTCGTTCTTAAAAGCCAAAGTTTAGAAGAATCAAAGATCCAGGCGGCCGAAGCAGATCAGCCCAGCGAAAATTCTGGCGAGTTGCCTGCGGACCTTGAGCCCACAAGAGCTGCAAGAAGAAAAGTGGTTTTGCGCGCGAAGGTTCAAAGGCGGGTTGAAAATTGGGAGCTTCCCAAAATTCAGCTTCTTGAGGATCCACCGGCTACTCGGCGCAGAGTCGACGAAAAGGAAATTAAATCTAAAGCCAGACTTCTTGCCGACAAACTTGCGCAATTCTCTGTCCGTGGTGAAGTGACGGGGATAAAGCCCGGCCCCTCGGTGACAATGTTCGAATTTAAACCCGCTGCGGATGTAAAAATTAGTAAAATTACGGATCTGGCAGATGACTTGTCTTTGGCAATGAGTAGTGAATCCGTTCGGATCATCGCTCCTATCCCCGGTCGGGATGTTGTGGGAATTGAAACCTCGAATTCAGTCAGAGAGGCGGTTTATCTAAAAGACATTATTGCGGACGAAGAATTTTGGAATGAGGAAATAAAACTTCCGCTTGCCTTGGGTAGACAGGCCGACGGAGAAACCAAAATTGTAGATCTAAGAAAAATGCCTCATCTTCTTGTCGCAGGAACAACGGGATCGGGAAAATCTGTTTTCGTCGTTTCGCTTTTGACGGGCTTATTGTTTCGCCACTCGCCCAAAACACTAAAATTAATTTTGGTGGATCCCAAACAAGTCGATCTTGCCGCTTTTAATGAGATTCCCCACTTGATTATGCCACCAATTCGCGAGGCGAAAAAAGCCGTCGGCGCTTTACGTTGGGCCATTCGAGAAATGGAAAAGCGTTATCGCTCAATGTCCAGATTTGGCGCCAGGGGACTTGAGTCTTTTAACGAAATTGTTGGTGCCCTTAAAACTTCTCAAATTGAAGAACATGAGCGAGCCAATCAGGCAGAAGGAGATCGGCCCAATCTTGAAAGTTATTATTATACCGCGCAACCTTATATTTGTATTGTGGTTGAGGAGTTCGGGGATTTGATGGCCGTTGATAAAGCCAACGTGGAGCAAGCTGTCGTGCGTCTTGCTCAGATGGCAAGAGCCTGCGGAATCCATTTGATTCTTGCCATGCAAAGTCCGCGAAAAGATGTTGTGACGGGATTAATCAAAACAAATATCCCCGGACGAGTTAGTTTTAAAGTCGCGAGCAAAATGGATTCAAGAATTATTTTGGATGAAAGTGGCGCAGAGCGACTGCTTGCGCGCGGAGATATGCTTTTTCAAGCTCCAGGCGTTTCAAAGCCCGAGCGACATCATGGACCTTTTTTGTCAGAAGAAGAAATTGCGAGAGTTGTTTCTAATTGGAAGTCCCAAGGTGAGCCCGAATATGATCCAAGTGCACTTCGAGCCATTGAAGGCAGTGGAGGAGGTTACGATCTTGAAGGAGAATCCGCCGAATCAAATCCTGATACCGACGACATCAAAGATGAGCGCTATGATGAGATCCTAGCCTACGTGGCCGCACAAAAAGACATTAGTGCTTCATTGTTACAAAGGCGCTTTCGATTGGGCTACCCTCGCGCAGCAAGGATGATTGAGATATTCGAATCCGAGGGAGTTGTCGGTCCGGCAAATGGAAGTAAGCCCCGACAGGTCTTGGTTCGTGACCTAAAGTAAAAGAGCAGAGCTTCAGCATAAGGGCAGCGTTGAAATCAATAAGCCCTTGTGTTAGCCCTTTGGGATGAGCGAAAGATCAAAAATTTTCATTATAAACTCCGTCTTAAGCCTTTCTTTATTTCTTACCCCGGCCTTTGCTGAAAAAGTCGCCAAGCCCGCGGCGAGTCCGAGTCTTGAATCGATTCAGGAGCTGGTTTTAAAGGGGGGGCGCCCTGAGGCCGTTCGTCAGTTGAATCAAAAAATCTTAGAAGTGAAAAAAGAGTCCGAGCGTCAGCCAATTTTGGATTTGCTCGACAGAGTGTCGAGTCTCTTTTACACAGACCAGGGCCAAAAACTTTATGAGGCCGGAGTTGGAACAATTTGGAGCCAACCCCTAAGGGCAAAAAGCTTACTGAGAGAAGCTCTTGAAAAGGAGCCAGCCCAACTTTTAGTCCTGCAGGCTCTAGCGATTGTGCAGCTGATTGAAAAAAACTGTAAAGAAGCAAAAGGGGATCTACAAAAGATTTCAGAGGATTATCCTCACTCAAAAATGAATCAGCTGCTCTCTTGGCAAGCCGATCTTTGTTTAGGTGATGCAGAGCCGATGCTTACAGAGATGCCCGAGATCTTAAAAAAATGGACCGGACTTGAAAAAGAGTTTGGGGAATACCTTCACCAAAAGGCGCTTGTCACAGCAGGAAAAAGGCCACAGCTAAAAACGGTCTTAGAAAAGCTGTCGGACTTCCCAGAGGTCTACGCCTTAAGCATTAAAGCGGCCCAGGCGCGGTCGGAAAAATTAAACAGGGAAGAGCTTGATAAATATTTGGCCCTTTGCAGGAATTTGAATACAAATTTAAGGCGCAAGTATATGTTTGAGCCTCATCTTTGTTCAGAGTTGAACGAGATCTCAGCTCTACGGGAGGCCGCTCTTGAATAGCAAAAAAATCTTAAAAATATCTGCTACCACGATTCTTATTTTTTTTGTGCTTGGTTGCGGAGTTCGAGGGGACCCGCTTCCTCCGGAGCTGCCCCCAGAAATTGGAAGAGGGCGGCCGAGTTATCAACGTGCGGGTGAAGACCTTAGACTTTCTGCCCCGCCGCCCGTCGAAGCGGATCAGCGCTTTCAAGATGAAGACGAAGATGATGAAAAAGAAGAGGATGAGTAATGGATAAATTTTCTGGAATTTTTACGGCTTTGGTCACCCCCTTTGTAAAGGGTGAGGTGGACTTCGAAAGTCTAAAATCCTTGGTTCGCTATCAGTGTGCTCAGGGCGTTGATGGATTTGTTGTTAATGGAACAACGGCGGAAAGCCCGTGTTTAGAAGAAGCTGAGGTTAAAAAGATTTTCGAACTTGTAAAAGATGAGTCGGGGGGACGCCCAATTCTTTTAGGAACGGGCTTAAACTCGACAAAAAAAACAATTCAGTTTTCGAAGACGGTTTGTGCTTGGGGGGCTGAGGCGCTTTTGGTGGTCGTTCCCTATTACAATAAGCCGACCCAAAATGGGCTTGTGGAGCATTACCTCAGTATTTCACGCGAGGTCTCTGTACCGATAATGCTTTATAATGTTCCTGGGCGAACGATCACATCGATGAGTCTGGATACAATTGTGAAGCTTTCGCAAGATAGAAATATTTTTGGAATTAAAGAAGCCAGTGGAGACATGTCTTTTGGCGCAGACCTTTTAGCGCGAGTGGATTCTAAGTTTTTAGTGACCAGCGGGGATGATGCCAGCTTCTTGGATTTGACGAAGGCCGGCGGGCGAGGGGTGATCTCGGTTTTATCAAACCTATTTGTTAAGGACCTTAAAGATTTGTTTCTTAGAGCTCAAGGCGGGGACGCCGGCGCAATCGGGGACTACAAGAAATA
>CAYMDP010000039.1:0-26505 GCA_964389375.1 uncultured Pseudobdellovibrionaceae bacterium
ATAAGGTCTAGTCGAATGGAGCTATCTAATCCATAGATCGCATCTTCCCCTGTAATGACCCGGTAAAATCCCGCATTTCTCCAGTTTATACTTTCAGAAAAAAAGGCATTTAGACCTAAGTTGAATTCGTTATAGCGGACTCCGTTGTCAGAGCCCGTCGAGATTCCTAAGTCGTAGGTAAGCTGAGGAGTGGATTCCACGCTTTGTCTTTGTGCATTTACCGAGAGTCCCAAAAGAAGAACTTGAGCTAGTATAAAATATCGAATCATTGTTTTTTACTCGCGGCCCGGGCTTTTGAAGCCTGTGCGTAGCGGCTGGCAAGTTTTTTCATTCGATCAAACTCAGCACTTGTGACTTTAGCCTGGGCCTTTAATGGAGCAGCTGCGGCCATTTGATTCATTTGAAGAACTCGCTCACGACTTGGTGGATGGGTGCTCATCGCATCAGCGACAGAAGACAAAATGGGAACATTCTTTTGCTTTGACTGCTGCTCCATCTGAAGAAGCTTTGTGTAAAACCCGCCCACATGATCCCGGTGGTAGCCCGTATTCAGCGCGGTCTTAAAACCGATGCGGTCGGCTTCCATTTCATCTTCCCTGGAGTTTGCCATAAATCCATATTTCTGAATTAGCAATCCGCCACCAATTCCGGCGACGGCCCCAAGCTCTGCAGCTTTTGATAGACACTTTCGATCTTGAGGAGAGCACATTAATTTTCCAAGACCAAAGCCTGCTGCAGCCCCAGCAATTCCTCCACCGAGGGCATAAAGCCAAGTTTTACCCTGGGCTTTTTTAGCTTTGTGCATTCTCTCGGCGGTATGACGAGCTTGAATATGTCCAACCTCATGCCCAATGACTCCGATCAACTCTGCCTCGGTGTCCGACATTTCAATTAATGGAGCAGTAATAAAAACAACGCCCGCAGGAAGTGCGAAGGCATTGACGTAAGGGACATCGACCACTGAAAAAGAATAACGATAAGGATTGGCTTCAAGATTGTTGGCTCGAACTAAGTTTTGCCCAAGACTTGCAACATAGGACTGAAGTTGAGGGTCTTGAAGTTTTGGGTAATCCTTTTGCATATCCGGCAAAGCTTCTTGAGTCAGACGCCTTTCTTCTTCAACGGTTAAATCTGTTGCCTGCCCTTCGTTGTCCCCTTCACGGTAACGGGTCTTGTCGACACTTGCACAGGCCGTCATTAATAAACCCATTGATGCCAAAAAAGCCCGGCGTCCCATGGGAGATTCCATCAACTGATCCAGGACTTCTTTCATTTCGTCTAATGCAGCTTGCTGTTGTTCTTTGTTCATCCCTTATTCCTCCACACCAAAGCTAGCGTGATATTTTTAAATCTTTAGAGAAGTGTCGTTTTTTACCCGGACCAAAAGACTCTGCCCGAATCCTCAGCTGATTGCGGAATTTTGTGGAAGAAATCATCATGTAATTTAACTCTCCCGCAACACCCACAAGCTTTTTTGGGTTCTCGTGTCTTGTGTAGGCATCGGGAAAAACCTTAGCGTGGATCCCACTCGAAGTGAATTCATAAGTCCTATAGGGCAATTCCTGATTCTTAAGTTCTATGATCTCGGTCAGATGACGATCCCCACTTAAAAAAGCCACAGGGAATGGCCAAGACTTCCAGACGGAAACCATTTTCTTAAAGCTTTCGGGGTGATTTTTTTCATAGGACTCAAAAGGGTGGTAGCCTCCCCAAAACTGATCTCCACTGACCAGCCAGGTCGGCTGTTTAAAACTCTCGGCCCTTGCAAGTAGCCATTTTTCTTGCTCTTCGCCCCAATGGCTTTCTTCGGCTCCCCCTTGATCATTTGGAGTTCTGAAACTTCGGCCATCCAAAAAGAAGAAATTTTGTTCGTTCAGAATCAAGTGGGACGACACTCCGGGACCTCGATTTAAAAGTCCCTCAACTTCTAAAAGTGGAAAGAAGGTCTCAAAAACTTTCTTGGATTCGGCAATATAGGGATAGGTCTTATCCCCGTCATTTTGTCCAAAATCATGATCATCCCAAAGTGCGATCACTGGAATTAATTTTTCCAGGCGAAATAGCTCTAGACTGTTACGAGTTTCAAGATTGCGCGTCCAAAGAATATTGGGTGGGGCTGGAAGTTTATATTCAAGACTGCTGTCTGCGTAGACATTATCTCCAATTAAAAATAAAAGATCCGGCTGATGGCTTGCAAGCTCGGTCCACATTTGTTTCTGTTCAAGGTGAACTCGATCATCCGAACAAGAGGCCACAGCAATTTTAATGTCTGGTCGACTTAGGTGAGAGACCGTAAAGGTTCTTTGGTCCAGCAGTTGACCCTCTTCAGACAGTATTAAAAGTCGGTAGCTCAATCCCCGGTCAAGTCCTTGAACTAAGAGCTGATCCATACTCCAGCCCGTCTGTCCGACGGGCTGTGAAATAGGACTAATGACCTTGGATTTTTGCAAAGACTGATTCGAACTTAAAGAATAGGACGGGAACACCAAATAATGGTGGGGCTTTCGGCCCTCTCTTAAAACGCGAATCTCGGCCTGGGTATTTGACCCCAAACCTTGGATTAAGGCCAAGCGCTCTAGTTTTACATCTAGGTCTTTTCCAATCAAAGCACAAGCCCCTGAGGCCCCGCTGCTACAAGCTTTTTGAAAGTCTTTTTCGGCCAATTTAAATTCATTTTTTTGAAGGCTTTTAAAAGCTGAGCGAAAAGATGAAGACCCTTTACTTAGGCTCGAGCAAGAGTTCAAAAAAACAAGGCAAAGGGCTAAAGGGAGTAAGGTTTTAAACAAGTGAAACTCCTCGAAAATGAAGTTATTATTTTCACTTTTTCAGCACCTTTTTGCCAAGAAAAAACGAGCCTCGGCGACTTTGTCTTATTGCTCAAAAATGAAGGATTAATGGACCTGCCCAGCTCAACAGCAAGCAGCAAAAAAAAAGGGAAATGACATGGCCATTTCCCGAAGAGTCTCAGAATTTATTTAGGAAGGATTACCAGCTCGACTTCGTCACGCCAGGGATTTTCCCTTGGTGTGCAAGTTCCCGAAAGGCAATACGAGAAAGACCGAACTTTCTTAAAACTCCGCGAGGTCGGCCGCTGAGGTAACAGCGAGTCACTACTCGGGTTGGAGATGTGTCGCGAGGCATTTTTTCGAGGCTTAAACGTGCGGCGGCTCGCTCTTCATCAGACAACTTCATGTTTACGGCTTTAGCGCGATATTCAGCGCGAAGTGGTCCATACTTAGTTGAGAGTGCTTTACGCTTTTCGTTTTTATTGATCGAGTTCTTTCGAGCCATTACAGTCCCTTTCCAATGAGGATGCGAAGAACGAGAAAATCCGTTATTTCACCTTAAAAATCAAGAGCTTTGAAAAATATATACTGCGTTACGTTATGCCCTGAAGGGGGGCAGCTAGTCGCTTAGACCGAATTTCTTTTTTAAATCCTCAACCTTATCGTCCGTCAAGGGGCTGGGCTCATGAGAGTCCTCTTGATTGACCTTTAGCCTTAAACCTGTCGATTTCTTTTCTTCGGCCGCAACAGAGGCCTGAAGGCTTTCTAGCAAAGCCTCCCAGGGACCTTCAATAAATTGCTCCAATTGAAGGGGCTCAAGTTCTCCGATTTCAACCTGAACCTTTAGGCTCATGACCACCCTTCCTTGAAAACCGATCGATAAAAGCGCCTCGGTTTCTTCGGAGTTAATTCCTCGACGAAGCCCAAAGGTAAATCTTGTCCCCTGAAATTTGAAGTCCACTTCTTCGTAAACGGCCTCATCCAAAGTGGAGCGGACATCCAAAACCCCGGCGGGAAGACGAGAGCTCTGATCCGAAAACCATCTTGGAAAAAACCGAACCGCCTCAAAATAAAGATCGCACATGCGCTTATCAAAGCCCGAAACCCGAACTTTGCTTTGAATTTCTAGAACTTTTAGGACGACAGGCTCATGCTCTGGTTTTGCAGGAGTATAAAGATTTTGGTCCTTGTTAAAATTCTCGGAATCTGCCGAAATATCTTGCCCCCGCAAAATCCGGCCCATCTCATTTTCTGAGTTTGCACTCGACCTATTTTGGCGAATCGCCGGAGGCCCATCAACCGATCCGGAAGCTGAACTTTCAGAGTCTCTTAAATGCGAGAGATCTCCAAAGCCACCGCCCTTAAAATGAATCAACTGAGTTTCCAGATCAAAGCGGGAAATATCCATGTAAGATAACGGGATATAGGTGCGTGTTCCAAAAACAGCGGTGTAAATTCGTGACAGCCAGGGTTGGCGCAAGCGAAATGCTTTCCACGGAGAACTCCCAAAGGGGAGTCTGAGTTCGAGCCAAGTGAAACTCCAGGCCCGGATCAACTTAATTCCCGCAAGATCTTGGGCTTTAATCGCTCCAAGACGAAGAAGCGAGCCCCCGTCGTACACACCGGCCTGTGAGAACTCTAGAATTTTTTCTTCTTCTAAAAGTCCTCGGATATAAAGGTAAAAACTTAAAAGTCCAAAAAAGGCAAAAAGGCTCGACAAAAAGAGTACTGGCCCCCAAGTCTTTGACAAAAATCTAAGGTAGGAGGTCAAAATGGCAATAGCAAAAAAAGTCATCATCAGCACAAGCTTCGATTTTGCCTCTTTCAATTTTCGTCTTTTTGGACGAATGCTCATTTTATACTGATTTTGACTCATGACCCGTCTTACTCCAAAACATCAGGTCTCAGCTTGGAGTCTTCTTTCTCTAAGGTCAAGCCAATGGCCTTTGACCAGGATCTTCCGGCCCACCAGGGAAGGCTTTCGGGAACTTGAGCCGCGATAAAAGCTAGATTCACTGTTTTTCCGCGCCATAAAGAAGTGTCCTTCAAGATCCAGAAGGCCTGTCTTAAGCATTTCTCAAGATCCGAGTCCTTTGGGCTTTGATTCATTCGATTTAAGTGAAGGCCCTTCTCTTTTATTAAGAGCTCCAGTTGTACAGCAATAGATCGATGCACGGACTCACTTTGCTTAAGACAAGGCAAATAAGCCGATCGATTCTTCACTAAATAAGACTCTAGGCTGTGCAGCTCAATTGCAGAAAACTCCTTCGAGTCGAGGGCGAGGTAAAGATCTATAACTGGTAACCGGACCGCAGAGCTTCTCGGTCGAAGCTTAGAAGACACCGGAGAGACAGGCTCTGAATGTTGTTGTGCCTTAGGGCTTTCGCAGGACAAATTGCAGGATAAAATTAAGAAAAATAATAGACTCGCTCGAATAGACAAAATGGGTCTCAGAAAAAAAGGCGATGTGAAGCATCCGTGCTTCAACATGGTTTCCTGCCTAACATCGCCCCCCCACGTGATTTAATGTTAAGAGGAACACTTTCCCTTTCGCAACATATTTTATTCAAAAAATTAATTATTATTTTCGTGAAGCCCTTGCAGCTGACTTGCTTCACTTGTTTAAAGCGTCACTTTAAGCACCCGCCGGCCGACTCACGTTGCAAGAAGCTTGGGCCCTTGCTACAGTTTTGTCCATGATTTTTAAAGCCCTTGTTGCGACAATCCTTTTAAACTGCTGTTTCTCTGCTGCTTCAAGGGCGGAAGAAAAAGTGATTTTGTTTCTTGGAGATTCATTGACCTCGGGCTACGGAGTTCCGCAAGAGCTCAGTTACCCCCGCTTGATCGAACAAAAATTTAGATCCGAGGGACACTCTATTCGAGTGGTCAATGGAGCTGAAGCGGGATCGCTCAGCTCGGCCCTACTGGCACGAATTCAGTTTTATCAAAAACGCTTAAAGCCGCAGCTGACCTTCATTTGCTCCGGCGGTAACGATGCTCGACAAAAACGTTCGGTCTCGGCAATTAAGAAATCCCTTGAAGAAGTTCTTGAGTATTCTAAGGCCAATCAGCTTAAAGTCGCGCTTTGTGGAATGCAGATCTTTTCAAACCTTGGCTCTGAATATGGCAGTGGCTTTAGGTCGCTATACCAGGATCTCGCAAAGACATTTAAAGTTCCACTTTACCCCTTTTTGCTAGAAGGGGTTGCGGGCATTCCCGAGATGAACCAAAAGGATGGCTTTCACCCAAATGAAAAGGGACAGCAAAAAATTGCCGATGGCCTTTATCCCTTTTTAAAAGAACAGCTTAATGAATATCTAAAAGGACAACCATGATTCTTCGCGTTGAAAACCTTCGAAAAAGCTACCAAAGCCCCTCGGGTCCCCCGATTGAGATCCTTAAAGGACTCAGTTTCGAAGTCCCTTCTGGAAAAACCATGTCGATCATGGGCCCATCTGGCTGCGGGAAATCCACCCTTGCCGGTGTGATCACCGCCTTGGATCCCGCAGATTCTGGACAAATCTATTTAGATGGTCAGGCTTTTTCGAGCTTGTCCGCGGATGAATTGAGCCGCTTTAGGTCTCAGAATATTGGCCTTATTTTTCAGCAGTTTCATCTGATCCCTCATTTAACGGCATTCGAAAATATCCTACTTCCTTTGGATTTCCACAAAGTTCCCTCAGCTTCGGAAGTTGCAAAAAAAATCCTTTCTCAGGTGGGCCTTGCACACAGGATGGATCACTTTCCTCATCAAATGAGCCGCGGGGAGTGTCAGCGAGTCGCTATCGCGCGAGTGATTTCTTTAAGGCCTAAAATTATTGTTGCCGATGAGCCTACTGGAAGCCTTGATCAAAAAACCTCTAAAGAAGTCATGGATCTGTTATTCCAACTTGTAAATCAAGTCGGCTCGACATTGATTTTAGTCACCCATGATCCAGCTTGGGCCGAGCAATGTCAGATTCGTGCCCGCTTTGTCGATGGTCATCTTGAAATCGGAGAATCCTTTCGGTGAGTTTTCTTCACATTTTAAAGTATAGCTTTCAGGAACTGTGGTTTTTTCGCAGAGAATTAGGCCTAATTTTTTGGACCCTTTTATTTGGCCTGATGGCTTTATTTATCGCCATTGGCTTCGAAGGCTCAAGCCATCGCTTTACCGAGAATCGTTCTCGCGCTTTAATGACCGCAGATTTTTTAATTTATTCTACGACTCCGCTTCCTGAAGATCTAAAGCAATCCCTTGATCCTCGGCTTCAAATTATCGATTCCGCTAAACAGATCCGAGTTCAGGGCACGCTTCGGGCCAAACAAAAAAGCATGCTCACCGAAATTCGCGCGGTCGAAAGCGGCTTTCCATTGCTGGGAGACTTAAAGATCTTTGGAATGGATGCGCCGACGAAGATTAAAGCACTTCCTTCTGGCTCGATCTGGATTGATCCCTTAATCAAAGACTACCTAGAAGCCGAAGTGGGAACAGAACTTAGTTTGGGACAACTTAGAGTTAAAGTTGCTGGTGTTATTGAAGAAGATCCCAGCTTCGCTCGTGCAAATGCAGACATCTCTCCTCGAATTTATCTAAACTACGAGGACGCAATAAATACGGGTTTAATTGGCGAAGGTAGCCAAGTGCGCTACACCGAGTACTACCTGAGTGCTGCTGCATTACCCAAAGAACTTCTTGAAGAGGTGGGCCAAGTTCTTGATGAGCAGGCCCTTTTTTTACGGACACCCGAAGAACAACTACGCTCTTTAAGTCGAGCCTTGGATTATTTTTCGCGTTACCTTCTGCTTTTATCTACGATCACCTTAGTCATTTGCTTCCTGGTTTCGGCTTATCTGTTTGAAATGTTTTTTAGAAAGCGAATCTCAAGCGAGAGTTTACTTAAAATCTTTGGAAGCCCCAGACTATTTATCCCCCTGAAACAAATCTTACAGATCTTAAGCTGTCTCTTCCCCCCTGCAATTTTGGCTATCGCAAGCTGTAGTCTCATTTTTGGGCTGCTCCAGGGGCAATTGGCCGAGACGCTTCCTGAAGGCTTTCAGCTCGCCTTTACTTTAGAAGACTTTTATAAATCCTTAATTCTTCTTTTGGCAATGGCCTTAAGTTTTTACGTCTTAAACCAAATTCGCTTCCGCAAAATCTCTCTTATTCTGGCACTTCAACAAAGCTCCCCTCTTCAGACCGAGCTTCCCAGCTGGAAATCTATCTTGCCTCTTCTTGGCGTCAGTTTCGTTTTTTTGGTTCTGACCCTGACTTTTCTGGATTCCTTTCAACTTGGCCTAGGGGTTGGAGTTTATTTTGTTTTGACCTGTTTATTCTCTTTCTTTGTTCCCGTTTGGTTCTTTCGCCAGGTCAGCCGATGGACCGAAACAAAATTAGACGATTGGCTTCCTCTAAAGTGGGCCCTCATTCAACTTTCAAAACACAGAATGCTGCTTCTACTAGGAGCTCTTGCTCTGTCTCAGATTGGAGTCGTGGCCAACTTACTTCCCCATCTTAAAGAAAGCTTTATGCGTGAGCTTCAGTTCTCTGCTAAAGAAAAACTACCCGACCTTTTTGCATTCAATATTCCGAAAGAAACCTTACCTAAACTTGAACTCTTTCTAAAAAGCTCCGAGGCCGAAATCAAGCACACCTCGCCCTTGATTCAGGCTTTATGGACCAAGCTAAACGACGAGAGCCCCAAGGACGAGCAATTTAAATCTTTTCCCGTCCGCCTCACCTACCGCGCACAACTTCAAGATTCAGAGTCCATTCTTAAAGGACGTGAGCTAGGGCCTCGCTACCTTGAGTCCTCGGGAGGGATTCCTGAAATTTCTGTGGAAGAAAACTTCGCAGATCGAAATAACATCCGTATTGGCGACAAAATGAGTTTTGATGTTGGGGGATTTGAAGTCAAAGGCGAGGTTGTGAATCTGCGAAAAGTCCTATGGCAAAGCTTTCAGCCCAACTTCTTCATTCAGTTTCAACCCGGTGTATTTGAAGATTTCCCTCAGTCCTTTGTGTCGGTTATTTATTTCGGTCAAAAACAAAACGAACTTCTTGCTTTTTCAATCTCCGAAAAATTTAACGAACTCTCCTTGATTGACGTGAAACGGACCGCCGGCATGATCGCAGAACTTGCTGCAAAACTGATCGGCCCCATCGAACTAATTACCTTTTTAGGTCTATTTGGGATTTGGTTCATTCTAATCGGGGTGACTTTTCATAATTTAGGACAGCGAGACTACGAGTTTTCAATTTATCGAGTCATGGGAGTTTCGGATAGGCAGGTTCACAGAATGGTTTATTGGGAATACTTTCTTTTAAGCCTATTGTTAATTCTTTGGAGTCTTTTTGTCGGAGCCCTTTGCACTGGAGTTGCGACCCAGTGGATTTTAGAAAAACCCCCTCATCTTGATTTTTCTTCAGCCTTGATTCTGTCGGGCCTTTTAATCAGTACCCTGCTTTTAAGCGCCTTTATCCAGCTTAAAAAAAATGGGCCAAGACAGAATCTTGGCCCAAAAGTTTTATCCTAAAAGGCGGAAGCGATGCTTGCGCCTTGACGTGAACGCGTCCTAAAACGCAGTCACCTCCGCCTCAGGTAAACAACTTAATAACACCATCAGCACCACCTCCTTTCTTGACTCCGGAGAGCCTGATCGCAGAATACCAAAATCTAAAAATCTGACCAGATGGAAGATATTATGGACCTAAAAAGGACACCTTATACCTGACAACAAACACGTATAAGTTCGACATTTTTCAAAAGTTTAAGGGGCTGAATTTAACGAAATTTGATCAACTTTTTGACGAAAACCGAATTATTAAATTTCTGCCAAACATTTTAATCCATTAATTTCATATACTTAGTGCGTATCGTTTCGATGCAAAGCGAGAATCTCCATAAAACCAAAGGATTTAAGCTCATTTTAAAAAGGTACCTGTGAGCTTAACTTTTCTAGACCTAGGTCGATAAGTTAAGCACTGCTGTATGTAAGCTCCTGGGAGACCTTTATCTATGTATTGGTCTCCAAAGTTCGCTTGAAGTGAAATGTTATGTTTCGCTTCTATTAGGAGGGGCCCCATGAAATCAGCAGTCCGTATCTTGACTGGAAGTCTAATCGCTCTCGCGTTGACTCTGACCGCTTGTGGTCGCGAAGCTCCAACCTATTCAATCCTTGCCGACGGAGAAACCTTTTCTCAAGGTCTAGAGTCCGTCAACAACAAGCTCGATATTTTATGGGTGATCGACAATAGCGGCTCTATGGATACATCTCAACAAAACGTCGCCACAAATTTTAGCTCCTTTATTTCCTCTTTCGTTTCTAAGGGTTTTGACTACCAAATTGCCGTCACCACAACAGACGCCTTTTTGGCAAAAGATCAATCCAGCTACAATACCTTCTATAATAACAACCCATTCTACTTCAATGGTCAGTCTCAGGCGGCGAAAGCTCGCTTTAGATCTTCTTCTCCACAAGGAAATAGCGGATATGAAATTTTGAATCCTCTGAATCCCAATATTATTGATAACTTTAGAATCAATATTCTTCAGGGAGTCAGCGGATATGGCGACGAGCGCCCTTTGCAAAGCTTTAAAGAGGCTCTAACCAGCCCTTTAAACGCTGGTTTCGTGCGTCCGGATAGCTACCTGGCAGTGATTATCGTGACCGATGAGGATGATTTCTCTCACAACGGGATTGGCTTTCTTGGTGGGCAATATAATCACGCAAGTCTACACACGGTTCAGTCCTACGTTGATTTCTTGGATGCTCACACGAGCACAACCGGCGATCTTCGACGCTATACCGTTTCTTCAATCCAAATTAAGGATCAGGCTTGTGAAGACTATTTGAATAACAACACACCTTTTAACGGCCGAGTGATCGCACAGCGAGTAAAACAACTGGTCGATGCTACGGGCGGCGTGGCAGGGGATCTTTGTGGAAACTTTGCGACGATTTTGGATGATATCGCTTATGATATTAGTAAGAAGTCTTCGCGCTTCTTCTTAACCAAAAAGCCTTTACCCTCAACCATCCTAGTTAAAGTCAATGGTGCTGTGATTCCAAACATTGCGGACAACACAACTGGAATCCCCGGCGGCTGGACCTACGATGCTGGAACAAATAGCATCTTGTTTGAAGGACTCGCCTACATCCCTCCACAAGGTGCGACAATTCAGATCACTTTTGATCCTGAATTCATTGAGTTCTAATCCAATCCAGAGTTAAAATAGCCAGTATGACACGCTGGCTACGTCTTCTTCTTTTCGTAATCCCGCTTTCTGCAGCTTTTGGATGGTGGTGGGGACAGTTTCAAACTCAGCGCCAACTGAAAGCCAAAGAACACCGCACTCTTCACATCCTGGTTCGAGAAGGCCTGATTCCTGAACCCGAAAAATTTAAGTTTAGCTCGATAGAACTCACACTAAGAACTTTTAAGTCTCTTGATGAGGCCTCCCAAATCCTGCTAGATCCAAAACAATCCCCTTCACTTGATGTTCTTATTGCGAGCGAAAATGATTTAATCGCCTTAAGTCCAGCCCTGAAGGCTTCCGATGGCTCATACCTAAATGAGATTTTCGAACAAATTCACCCTGATTTTTTAAGCCCAAATGACCCCGAAGCTCGAATCCAAAGCCCTGCCCTTCCTATTGCCTGGCAGGCCTTTGGAAGAGTTGTAGAGAATCAAACGAAGCCCTGGGCTTGGAATGAAATGTCCTTAGATCTAAAAAGTCCTCTTGAGGTCCCACTTGATCCTTGTTTAAATCTTTTGTTCTTAAAGTCTCAAGGGGTCGAGTTTCAATCCTGGGACGATATCGAGACTCGCCAATTTCATATTCAAAAAGCAAGCTCGGTGGCCAAACAGTTTTCGTTTAAGATGTCTTCCAATTTGGCAGAGGCCTCCACCGCAATGATTTCATCCGTTCATTACCAACAGAAGTCTCTGCCTCCAGAGAATCTTGAGAGTTTCTTTTCTACAGACATTATTCCTTTAAACACGATCTACTTAAGTCCACTTCATCGCGAAGAAGGAAAAGCTGAAGCACTTCTTGAGTTGCTAAAGGAACTTTTACTTTCAGAAACAAGCCCCAACAGATATCAGACCCTTGGTTGGGCTTCGACACTTAAAGAAGTCAGTCAATCCGATCCCCAACAGTTTGCTTCGACTCAGTTACGCAGCCTACCCATTCACAAGATGCGACGCCTACGCTGCACAAGTGAAGAGATCCGGAACTTTGAATCCATTTATGCGGATTTAAATAAGTAAAATTTTGAGTCTAATTTATAAAGGTCTAACAAAGACGCTTTTGCGGGCCTGAAGAGTGTTTCGAACTTCATTGCCTTCATCATCAAAGGCGATCAGCTCGATCCAGACAATCAGTGGCATAGAGACAGGAGTTGGCAGATGCACCTGGGTCGAGAATCTTCCGTTGATGCACTTAAACTCAACCCCGGCCGCGTTTGTCAGACTTCCGAACACGATCGAATTCGGGTTATTTTCATTATAAACTTCCCAAACCATCGAGTTCACTGGATAGCCACCCTCATTACATTCCCCGCCGATATCTAAGCGACTTGTCGTTGAGGCCACTCGAATCTCGCCCTGATGGTTGATCGTTAGATCCAATAAATCTGCATTCTTTTGAACGCATTCTTCTCCAGAACAACTGGAGGACACATAGGAGCTGAAGAGGCTGCCAGAATTTTCGGGAGCACAGTTATTAAATCCCAACAGTAGACCTGTTATAAAAAGGAATGCTGCGGATCTGTGCAGAAAAATTCTCATTTTGAGACACTCTCCAGGTTTGAGATTTTTGTTTCTCAGTCTGGAGCACTTATCGTCAGAAGCCTCTAAGGACTTAAGCCTATAAGGGACTTTATCAATTCCGTTGACCTAAACCCCTAAAGTCCCTAAAAAAGCCTCTATGAAGCCCTACGACCTTATCCAAGGCCCTCTCTATTCGCTGACGATCCTGCTCGCTCTACTTGCAGGACCCCAAGTTGGGGCTCAGACCAAAAGCTTTAATTTTCATATTATCTCTGAGCCAGAGTCCTTCGATCCGGTCCGAGCCTCTGGGGCTTCCGGAAATTTTTTGCTCAACAATATCTATCGAGCTTTGTTTAGATATTCCGATGAAGCCTCTTTAATTCCCGAAGGTGCAGAAAGTTGCAGTTGGAAGACGCCAAAAAAACTGACCTGCCTCTTGAACAAAGACAGGAAGTGGCCGGATGGCTTGCCCATCCTTGCTGAAGATTACGTGCGCGGTTGGAAATTTATCCTAGACCCAAAATCAAAATCTCGGCACTCAAGCCTTTTACTTTCAATTCAGGGGGTAAAATCTCTTTTAAAGGGCGATTCAAACTCTAAGACGCTGGGGATTCGAGCCCTGGACTCTTACGTCTTAGAAATAGATTTCGAAGTTGAAGATCGGGAATTTTTATTTAAAACCATCCACCCAGCACTGTCTCCTCGGCATCCAAAAACTAAAGAGGATCAGGGATTTAAAGGCTTCTATTCAAGCGGTCCTTATCAGATCGCAGAAATCATAAAAGGCCAAAGAATTAAATTGATCCCTAACCCTCAATATCCAAACTCAAAAGATCGCCCCCCTGTTGAAATTCTTTTGATTGATGAAGACTCTACGGCTTTGACCCTTTACGAGATGAAAAAGCTTAATTTTTTACGTCGAGTTGTGACCGATCAGATTCCCGTCCTACAGAAGCGATCCGATTTTTTCCAGATTCCTATGGCTCGCTTTGATTATATCGGTTTTCGCTCCGACCCGGCGATGCCAAAAGATCTAAGAAAGGCTCTAGCTCTTGCGCTAAACTATGATGAACTTAAAAGTCTTTATTTCGCTTTAGGGCGGCCCGGCTGCCCCTCACTTCCTTCTGCTTGGATTGATCAGCCAGGCTGTTACCCCTTTGATCCAAAACTTGCCAAAAAAACCTTCAACCAACTTCCAGAAAAAATTCGTAAGCAAAAATTAGTTCTCGGTTTTTCTAGACTGGGCGGAGAAGATATCTCAAAAGGCATGGAGTGGGCTCAGGCTCAGTGGAAAAAACACTTAGGGATAGAGGTCGAACTTCAGTCGGTTGAAAATGCGATGTTTTTGCAAACTCTTAAAACTGAGCCGCAAAATCTTTTTCGCAAAGGTTTTCCTTTAGATCGGCCTACCTGTTTAGCCGCTCTTGAGAACTTCCACCGAAGTGAACCTGAAAACTATATCAAATTTAAAAGCTCAAAATTCGAGACTTTGCTTAAAGACCTAAAGACTAAAGCCGCTGGAAGTGCCGAATACCGAAAACTCTGCAAAGATGGCGTTCAGTTGTTGATGGATGACTTTAGTCTTATCCCTCTTGGCGAAATCCATTTCTCGATGATGGCTCATCCGGGATTCTCAGGATGGAAGGTGAATTCCCTGAACCAACTAGACTTAACTGACCTTCGTCGAGACTAGTTGATTTAAAATCGAAAGCCGAAGACCGAAAAGATTGCGACTAAAGGCTTCGAAATAGACCTCCGATAAGATCTCTGAATGAATAAGGAGATCCAAATCTATGTCTAAAGATAACAAAGCCCCCCAAGGAATGCCTCAGAATGTGGTTCAACTTCCCTCAGCATGCCCTGTTGAGGCTTGTGGAAAAAAACCAAAACGCTCTTCGTTTTGCGCAGAACACTTTGAGTGGTTTAAAGAAGGGCTAATTAGCCGCAAGGGCCAAAAGCCAAAAGATTTTGATAAGAAGTTCCAAGCTTTTATGACAAAAAAGAAGGCGGCTTAAGCAATCTGCTTAAGTCCCTTTTCCCGACTTCTACAGCAGAATAAACATTATTTTTTAATTAGGCCAAAGAATTTTGGCCTTAGGCTGCTAACAGCAAGCCAATGATTAAGCTGACTACAAATACTTTCAATCCAAATAGACTTAATTCCCTAATCATAAGACTTTATCGGATCATTTTGATCGGGGCTAAACTCGACTTTTTGCCTTCTCTATGGGAATCTAGGGTTCATTTTAATGAAAGGACCCCAAGTGACATCGAAAACCATCTTAATCACAGGTGCTGGCTCTGGGATTGGCGCGGCTTGCGCAAAAATTTTTTCTGAAAATGGATATCGGGTTCTTCTTCTTGGTCGCAGTCTAAATAAACTGGACAAGGTTCGCACCAGCCTTTCTGGAAAGGATCATGTCTGTTTAGAAATTGACCAAGCAGATCCTCTAGCCTCTGATCATTTAAAAAAAAAGCTGTCTAAAATTGATTTTACTTCATCACCCTTGAACAGCCTGATTAACTGTGCCGCAGTATTTGCTCGATCTTCCTTCGAATTAACCACTGAAGACGAGTGGGAACGCCAGTGGCAATGTAACATGATGGGGCCCGTTCGGATCACAAAGGTCTGTTTAGAATTTTTAAAAAGAAATCCTGATAGTTCTATTCTGAACATCTCCTCAACCCTTGCCTTTAAACCTCTTGCCGATGTTTCAACCTATGCCTCAACCAAGGCCGCCCTTAATATTTGGACTCAAAATTTAGCCCTAGAGCTTTCTCAGTACAAAATTCGAGTCAATGGAATCTGCCCCGGCCTGGTGGATACCCCGATTCATAGCTTTCACAAAGACAGTGATCAGTCAGAAGTTCGCAAGCAGGCCCACGCAGCCCAACCCCTCGGACGAATGGGCCGGGCTGAAGACATTGCAAAAATGGCCTATTTTCTTTCTTCCGAAAGCTCCTCTTGGACTACGGGGAGCTTGATCACCCTCGACGGAGGGATCAGCTTGATTTAAGGGTCTGTTTTAAGTAAAACCCTCAGCGATGACACCTCTTGAAACCAAAAAACCGCGAGCCCGCCTTGCAAGACGAGTTTATTTTAGTAGTGCTCACCGCTACTTTAGCCCCAAACTGACGGAAGAACAGAACCGCGAAGTCTTCGGCTCTTGTTACAGTGAGCACGGGCATGGTCATAACTACATCCTTGAAGCCTATATTTCGGGTCCCATAGACTCAACAACGGGAATGGTCATCAATCTGATGGACGTCGATGAAGCCTTAAAACAAGTCAGCCGGCCCTTGGATCACAAGCATTTAAATTTTGATATCCCCTACTTTAAAGAGCTTGTCCCAACGACCGAAAATATCGCCCGCTACCTTTATGATGAAATTGAAAAAGCACTTCAAGGCCAAGATGTAAGACTCGAAAAGGTTCGCCTTTACGAAGGTGAAGATCTTTGGGTCGATTACGGCCAGATCTTGTTTGGTTAAGCGATGAATTGCAGTCTGACTCAAACGTTTCAGTTTTCAGCTCTTCACACGCTTCACCAGCCACAGTTGAGTGCGGAAGAAAATTTAAAAAACTTCGCCTATTGTGAGCAAATCCACGGTCATGATTATAAACTGGAAGTCACTTGGGTCGCTTCAATAGACAAAAATTCAGGGCTTATTATAGATCGCGACGAAGCTCGAAAAATTGTCCAAGACAGATTGATAAAAAAAGTCGACAAAATGGATTTAAATAAGGTCTTTCCGGTCACGACCGGAGAAGTTTTAATTCAGGAAATGTTTAAGATTTTGAAAAATACGCCCCTTGGCCCAAAGCTAAAAGCCTTGGCACTTCAAGAAACTAGAAAAAATCGCTTCGTCCTAGTGGATGGCGAGTTCTAAAGCTCGTTCATCAACATAAAGACGAAGACTGAAAATGCAGAGGCCATCAAAACCACAAAAATGGCTGATGGAAGCAGATTCAGTTTACTCAAAAAGCTCTTCATAATACGGGCTCCTTTGGGGGCTTTTTTCTCCCATCTTTCAATTTTACAGGATGTTGGCCAAATCTAACCGATAATTCACATTGGGATACCGACTTGGGACAAAAGGAAATGACTTTTCTCAAAATGAAACTTTTGAATTGGTCATCCCCAGATTTATCGTCTACAAATGACACATGTCTGAAGATAAAAAAATTCGCCTCTCAAAATTGATGTCCGAGCAAGGACTCAGCTCCCGAAGGGAAGCCGACGAGTTGATTCAAAAGGGCTGGGTAAAAGTTAACGGAGTCAAAGTCGATCAGTTGGGAATTAAAGTCGATCCCGATGCCAAAATTGAACTGACCCGAGAGGCCAAAGACGAGCAACAGGATCGGGTCACGATAATTTTAAATAAGCCCATCGGCTATCTTTCGGGTCCTGCAGAAGATGGCTACCCTTCCGCGGTCTCACTCATTAAAAATGAGAGCCGATACAAAGGCGAAACCAAACCTTTATTAAAACAGCACTTCGATAGCCTTGCCGTCTCTGGAAGGCTGGATATTGATTCAAAAGGGCTATTGGTTTTGACTCAGGATGGCCGCATCGCAAAACAACTCATCGGCGAAGATAAGATGGTCGATAAAGAGTACCTTGTGCGCGTTGAAGGGGAATTAAGCCCCAGGGACCTACGCCTGCTGAACTTTGGAATGGAGTTGGACGGAGAAAAATTAAAACCCGCCCTCGTAGAATGGCTGAACAAGGACCAGCTGCGCTTCGTTTTAAAGCAAGGAAAGAAGCGTCAGATTCGCAGAATGTGTGACATCGTAGGCCTTAAGGTTTTAGGATTAAAACGTGTCCGGATAGGCAAGGTAAAGCTTGGCGATTTGCCCGAAGGCCAGTGGCGCTTTCTTCGCAATGGCGAGCAGTTTTAGGAGGATTTTAAAATGGGAAAAGGTTGGAAAACGGCAGGAAAGCTTGAGGCCTCACAGAAAAAAGGAGCAGTCTTTACAAAGCTCGCCCGAGAGATCCAGGTGGCGGCAAAACTGGGCGGCCCTGATCCCGAAGCAAATTCCCGACTAAAGCTTGCTGTTATCGCTGCCCGTGAAGCCTCTTGCCCAAAAGATACTATCGAGCGAGCGATTAAAAAGGGCTCTGGCCAACTTGACGATGCCTCTCAAATAGAAGAGCTGGTTTATGAAGGCTACGCTCCTCACGGTGTAGGCGTAATCGTCGAATGCCAAACAGATAATAAAAACCGAACAGTTTCAGAAGTTCGAAACATCTTTAAATCCAATGGTGGAAATCTTGGCGAATCTGGTGCGGTCGCATGGATGTTTGAAAGAGTGTCTTTGATTACGGGATCTAAACCCCAAGTCGGTGACCCCGAAGAAGAAGCTATCGAAGTCAGCGCCAACGAAGTTGAAAGCAATGAAGATGGAACCTACAACTTCTACGCCGCCCCCGAAGACCTAGATGGCGTCAGAAAGGCTCTTGTGCAAAGAGGCTGGGAAATCAGCGTGGCCGAGCTTTCCTACAAACCAAAAGAACTGAGCAAATTATCTTCTGAACAAATGGAGGAAGTGCACGCTCTTTTAAAAGAACTCGAAGAGAACGACGACTCTCACCGAGTCCACGCCACCATTGAGTAAATGGTCCTCCCCTCCAGTCTAAAAAAAACCAAAGCTATTTTTTTTGAGATAAATACTGAAAAGCGCTCGCGTAGTACTTGATCTGTTTGATCATCGCCATTAAGCCATTGGCCCGACTAGGAGAAAGGTGTTCGGCAAGTCCGATATTTTCGATAAACTTGGGCTGAAGTGCTAGGATCTCTTCGGCCCGTCTTTCCGAATAAAAATGAACTAAAAGATAAACCAAACCTTTAACAATCAAAGCATCGCTATCCGCCCTAAACGTGACTAGCCCTTCTGAATTTAAATCCGCTTTTAGCCACACCTGAGATTGGCAGCCTTTGACCTTAAGATCTTCGGTCTTAAATTCTTCAGGTAATGCCTCTAACTTTTTACCAAGCTCAATGATTCGTTTATAGCGAGCCTCCCAATCCTTGCAGTCTGCAAAAAGGGCTTCTAAATCCGCTTCATTCATACTCTGACTAGCTCCTTGACAGGCGACCAGAACAATATGGTCCCTTTTGGTCCTTAAGGGGCTAACAGCTTTTGTCTCAGATTGAAACAAATTTTTCTTAAATAAATCGATGACTTATGCAAAGTCCATAAAGCTCTGCTGGCCCAACTTTTGCTCTATTAAGAGTTAAGTTCGGCGACTCAAGCCGCCCCACTTAATAAAAGGATGAGGCCCATGAAAAAACTAGCGATTCTTATTCTACTTCTAAGCCCCTTGATTTCTTCAATCCCGTCGAAGGTTGAAATTGCTCAATCCAGAGGCCCCGCAAGTGATTCGAAAGTTTTTACCTGCAAATACCGCTCTGGCGACATCGGAACCGTAGTGGGTCAGGGAACGAATCCGACAGAAGCCTTTAAAGACGCCGCCGAGAAGTGTTTCGACCGCAGAGTCGCCTCTTACGAGGCCTTAAGAGGCCCCATCGATGAAGAGCGTGGAATGATGATGATCGATTCCTGCGCTAATATTTCTTGCTCTAAATAAGAAAAATAATAAAGGGGCTCTTTTCCAGAGTCCCGCCCCCTGTTTTTTTTTAAGACCAACCTTTAATCAGCATCCAACTTAGAAGCGCCAAGGATCCAAACCATAAAGCTAATATAGTCCCGATG
The DNA here is from genome assembly GCA_964389375.1 of uncultured Pseudobdellovibrionaceae bacterium. Classification (GTDB taxonomy): domain Bacteria; phylum Bdellovibrionota; class Bdellovibrionia; order Bdellovibrionales; family UBA1609; genus CAYMDP01. The sequence goes on from CAYMDP010000039.1 coordinate 19,259, forward strand.
CGAACGGCCTCGGAGCGGGACTTAGCTTGTAAAACTGAATAAAATTTAACATCGAAAAATAATGAAAAATCCCTGGCAGCATCACCGTACCCAATAGACAAAAAAAATAGGCTTTTCTTAAGTATGGGGATGGGTCTTTGAGCTCGAGGTCTTCAGAAGATTCAAGGGGCTCATTGGACTGCGCTATAAATTGCTTAAGGACTTGGCTTGCAATCAACCAGTCGGTCTCAGCCACTAAAACTTCAAAACGCCCAAGGTCCGCTCCGGTTACAATAGAAGCATATTCTCTTGCGCCTCTAATATGAGCTTCAATATTTTCAACATTCAATTGATTGACCAAAAACTGAGCCTGAAGTTTTGAGGGTCCGATAAAAAGAACTTTCATAAATTAAGACTACCTCAAAACTCTAACGCCGTGCATTTAATTTTAACCGAAGACCCATTCTCTGGTGTCAGCATGATCCTATTTATACCCCTCGATCAGAGCCAATCTGCCCCTAACATTTCTTCAAAACAAATATAGGCACTCCTCTCGCTTAAAAACACTTGGTACAGACTCTGCTATAGATCGTGTATGAGCGATCCACAGAATCGCTCACGAAAAGAAAGTATGGGCGAAACAACAACAGCAAAAGTGGGGTAAAAATGAAAACTCAATTCTCAAATCTGATCTTAGCGGCACTGATGTGCTTGCCCTTGATCAGTGAAGCACAAAGAGTTGGTGGAAGATCTTTGGATCTAAATATGAATCATCAAGAGTTCACACAAAGCTCTACGATTCCATTAAAAAGACTTCTTCAACAGCAATACCCTAGAGTCGATGTCAGCAGACTTGATCTAGAAGGCGTAACACTTCATGCAAAAAGCCGTGCAGGACGCGGAGAGGCCGAATTAATGGTGAATGGCCGATCACAAGACCGCCAGGGAATAAATGGAAGACCAAGAGATTTTGATAGCAATGGACTTTGGACTTACGATCGAGTTGAATTGCAAAATTGGGCAAGAAACGATTTCGGCGCTTGGCAAATCGCACTGACTGGGAACATTAAAGTTCACATGGTCACGGTTCACCTTGCTCGAGAATCTGGCCCAGGCGGACCTGGAAACGGTGGACGCATGCGATATGTTGATATCGATGAAGAAACTGCAGATAAGTTCGTAGCCGGCACTCGAACCTTTATCTTGAACCAACAAGATATCCAAGAGATCGTCCTTGAAGGAACAAACCGATCTGTCGATATCCAACAAGTCGTCATCGAATACGCTGGAAACCGCCAATATCAAGTCCCTCAGCTGATGGGAACTCTTCGTCACGGCCAGCAAGTGCGAGCCCTTGTTGATGGAAGAAACATCCGCTCTGTGACGATCACTTCGATCTCTCCTGAGTCCTTTTCATCAAAAGGCCGCTATAAGGTGAGTGTTGGGATTCAAGATCAAGCGGGACCTCGCCCTCCAGTTCGCCCTCCTCGCCGATAGTTTTTTAGTCAAAAGTTTGATACAATGGCAGCATGAGAAATGCTGCCATTTTTGTTTTGATTCCAATCGCTGGCCTGATAGTAAGTTCTTGTGGACAAACACCAGCCGCCTCAACGGCAGACTTTATTCCTGATGTCGAAATTCAATGCTCCCCGATTCAAGTCAATGGCGGCATGTGCAGCAGTGCCGGACGCTCAGTTTTTGTTGGCATATCCGATCAGTCCCGCGAACCCTGCGAGACCTATTTGGTTGGCTACAGCGCAGCTCTGTTAAAACAGGCCTTTTTGGCCTCGGGCTTTGCGAACTCCACCTTTCTTGGAAGCTATATGACCGCGACCATTAGAAGTTGGGAGGATGATCTTGGGGCAACAATCACCAATCTTCCTCAAGCGAGTTACTTCGCCTGCGCGTTTATCGACAGCAATTCGAATCAACAATATGATGCGGGAGAACCGGTGGGTGCCGGCCGCTTGACCTCGGGAGTTGCCGGCCCTATTATCGACGACTGGTATACACCTTAACGTCTTTGTTAAAGGATCTAAGCTTATGCGCTTTATACTTAATTTTTTGTTTGGAAAATCTCCTGATATTTTCGACGAAAATGGTCAAGTTCGGCACGACCTTGGCAAAGACCGATGGAACGCATGGAAACAAAGGTATTCAACTAACGAGTATAATTGGCGCAATCACACCGGGGTGAAAGCCGGAGCCAACAGCGGCCCCTCAAAAAATCAAAACTGATTTTTAAAGCCCCCATACCTCTGAAAAACCTCATATCTCTCGACTTAGGGCTAGCGCACTAAGGGCAATGGTCTAGAAAATAGGCAATTTTGATAGCTAGCATTTCAAATGATCCCAAAATGGAACTAGACTTACTTCTGTTTTCATCCCACGTAAAACGATCAAACCCTATAAAGCGGAAGGATTCGCTCTATGAACAAAAAAATACTTCTCTCTTCTATTTTCGCATTAAGTCTCGGACTTTTTGCTTTTAGCCAACACAATCATGTTTTGTGTGAAGGGATCGTTGAAGAAAACGATCTTTATATCCCCGTCAGCGAGTTTCATACGATGGGAATTTCGGAAGCTCAGTTTAACGCCGTCATTGACGAGCTGGATGCCTTTTATCGACCCATCATTGCAAGCCTGGGTGGTCGACTGGATATTCGCAGACGCTGGTCTGATGGAACTGTGAATGCTTCAGCGATGCGAAGCGGAAGCACCTACGTGGTCAACATGTACGGTGGTTTAGCTCGACACGAAACGATCACTTCAGATGGTTTCGCCCTCGTGGTTTGCCATGAGCTTGGCCATCACATCGGTGGATCCCCTAAGATGGGCAGTGGTTTTTCGAGCTGGGCCAGCAATGAAGGTCAAGCCGATTACTTTGCGACATTAAAGTGTTTGCGCCATGTGTTTAAGGATCAAGACAATGCGGATTTTGTTTCAAGTAATGAAATTGATCCTTTCTTAATGGATTCATGCCAGAGTCAGTACAACACAACTGAAGAAGAAAATTTGTGCATCCGTCTTGGAATGGCCGGCGCCTCGGTTGCAAATCTTTTTGGCGCTCTAAGAAGAGAAGGTGCGCCCCCAAGATTTAATACTCCAGATGCGAATAAAGTCTCTCGCACCAGTGACGCTCATCCAGGAACACAATGTCGTATGGACACCTACTTCAATGGAGCGCTTTGCACCGAAGATCATCAAACAGATGTGGACCAACAGAATCCCGAAACTGGAACTTGCTACACTCGCGGACAATTCGAGATTGGAACCCGACCACAATGTTGGTTTAAGCCAAGCTAAAGGGATCATATAAAAACGGAACTGGGACTTCTAAGGAAGTCCGCCGGTCTAAGAAAGGACTTCTAACGAAGTCCTCCTGTTCAAAGAAAGGACTTCTAACGATGTCCTTTTTCTCTTATAAGCCACTCCACAGCTTGGTCGCGGTTTAAGATTTTGCCTTCTAGTTGCAGAAGCTCGATCTCTAACAAAAGTTGGCCAAGTTCGGGGCCCTGGGGAAGGCCCGCTTGAATCAGGTCTTGTCCAGTCAAAAAAACTTTGGCGGGCTGCAAAGATAGCCCGCAGATTTTTTTATAAGCCTTTGTTAAATCCAAGAGCTGATCTTGTAACTCACCTCGGGCCTCAGTTAAGGCGGTCCAAAGAGCTAAAACCAAATGTCCCTCAGGGCCAGACAAAATCTTAAGTCGTGCACCCAAACGAAGTTTTGAGTCCCTCACTTTATTCAGCCCATAAAGAATCATATGAATCCGCTGAGTGGAAGCCCGCGAGAACTTTAAAGCCATCAGTTGTTCTTCGAAATTTTCCCAATCCTGATTGCCTGCTAAAAAGCGAGGCAAAAACAAAGCCGACCAATAAGCTTCGATCTCAAGTCCTGGATCTAATCTTTGAATTATTTCACAAGACAAAGCCCACTTATCCTCAGGCCAATCCCCTAATGGCAGAATTTTTGAAAGATACAAATCCTCTTTAAGACGCCTTAGACCCCGAAGTCTTCCAGAACTTGAAAGAATCTTTTTTAGTTCGTCAAAAATCCGCTCTTTTGAAACCAGATGGATCTGACCTGAAAAGGCTTTAATGGCCTCAGCCGTTTTGGCTTCAAAATCAAATCCGAGTTCAGAATAAAACCGGATTCCTCTTAAAGGTCTTAACTTATCTTCTTCAAAACGAAGATTGGGATCACCCACCGTACGAATCACTTTATTTCTGATATCGATCACACCCTCGACAAAATCGATAATTCTTTCTTCAGTGATCTGATAAAAAAGAGCGTTCATCGTAAAGTCTCTACGAAGCGCGTCCTCTTTCATGTCTGCATATTGAACTGTTTCTGGCCTTCGACCATCCAGATAGGGTCCATCCTTTCTAAAAGTCGTCACTTCCAAGGTGGAGGCATGAAGAATGACCCGAATGACGCCAAAAGATTTGCCGACGTCCAGGGTCTTTTCAAAAAGCGCTTCAACCTCTTCTGGCAATGCGTTGCTTGCGATATCGAAGTCTTTAGGAGCTCTGCCCAAAATCAGATCCCGAACACAACCGCCGGCTAAAACCGCTTGAAAACCGGCCGCTTCAAGAGTTCGGCAAATTTCTTGGGCCGAAATCCAATCCTTATGTCGACTAAAGGGATGCATAAATTGACCCTAACATAAGCAAAAGGTAAAAACAGCTAAGATGCTTGATCCCAAAGTTGATATTTCTAAAATTTTAAATGCCCATGGTCTTGAACATTTTGGGATGAAGTCTCTTCAGCCGGCATTAAGTTTTACGCACTATAAAAATTGGATTCATGAAGGCGCTCAGGCTGGAATGGAGTATTTAAAAAAGGATCTGGCCCTTAAAGAAAATCCGAATCATTTTTTACCCAAAGCTCGGTCTATTATCAGCCTGACCTTTTCTTACTTTCCTGAATTACCGGGCGCTGAGGACTTTGCTTTCGCAAATAATCGTGTCGCATATTACGCCAGGGGCGATGACTATCATTTTTGGCTAAAGGATAAGCTAAAAAAAATCACTGAAGAACTCGGTCAAATTTTTCCTGGTGAGGAGTTTTGGGCCTTTACCGATTCCATCCCTATACTTGAACGTGATTATGCCGCACAAAACGGCCTGGGCTGGATCGGAAAAAACACCTGTTTAATCGATCGAAGCAAGGGAAGTCTTTTTTTTATCGGAGAAATCCTGACCTCTCTTAAAATAGAGGCCAGTATTGATGCCTCTCAAGACCATTGCGGCACCTGCACTCGCTGCATCGAAGCCTGTCCAACCGGAGCCTTAAGTGCCGAGCAGAGAAGGCTTGATGCCAATCTTTGTATCAGCTATTGGACAATTGAAGCCAAAGAACCCGCCCCCATAGAGTTACGAGCCAAACTAGGTGACTGGCTGTTTGGTTGCGACATCTGCCAAGAGGTTTGTCCCTGGAATAAAAAGATCATCGCAGCTGCCCCCACCCCACCGACGCCTCTTAGTCCAGAGGCTCATAGAAAAAATCTTGTCCAAGAACTCCAAACCATTTTTAATCTTTCAAACCGTAAATTAGCCAAATTGATTGCAAAGACTCCTCTAAATCGGGCTGGCGCCAAGGGCCTTAAGCGCAATGCGCTAATTCTTGCTGCAAATCTAAAACTTTTGGAATTAAAAATTGATATTGAAGGCTGTAAGTTTGAAGACGAAAAGCTAAAAGACTTAAAGCAATGGACCTTGGATCAACTGTCTTTGAACTAGGCCCGGTCTGCCTACCTGATCGGCCTCAGCAAGAACTCAGATTTATTGAATAGAGCCTAAATGCGCTGAAGAGAAAGCTTTAAGTTGTGGACTTGCTCGATAGAGCGGCTTTTATTTAAACTATCTAGGCCGGTGTAGGACTGAAACAACTTCTCTAGGTCCTCAAGCCCCTCAAGAATATGGCCTTTTTTCTTCAACAAAGACTTTAGATTTGCTTCATTCTCTTTGTCCGAAGAGACCAAAGCTTCTATACCCATCAGACATTCAGAAAAAATCCCGTGTAAAACTTGATGCATAGGAGGTAAGGACTCAATTTTAAATGCGATATAACTGAGTGTCTTAAGGACTTCAGAGAAAAGGGCAATCTGATCAAGGCCACTTGTTACACCTATGCTTGCGACCAAAGCCTTGGCTCCGCCCATAATTCGGTCACTTTGATTTCCAATTCGTGAGTACACGGATTGGTCTTCTGGACTTTTCTCAAGGATCTTCAACTCTTCAGAAATCTTTTTAACCAGACTCTCTGACTCTAATTTGAATTCAACTAAAACCTCAGACATACTTAAATCCTAGCAATGGAGTTCGCTTGGACGCAAAGCAATTTATTCCCGTTCGTATGAGCACTCTGCGTGGCGATGATCCGATTCCGTTTGATATCTACGTTCTGGTGGCAGGCCGACATATTTTGTATTGCAGATCCGGAGACCAGTTCGAAGGCGAGCGTATCCACAGGCTTAAACAAAAAAAACTAGTCAATGTATATATCGACCAAGCCTTCGAAACTAAATACCGCCAATACACCCTAAAAAATGTCCGCGACGCTTACCTAAACTCCCCGGAAAAACCTCTGCCTCATCGAGCCCGGGTCATTCATGGCGCCCAGCAGGCCGTTGCCGAAGATCTTATCGAATTCCCAGATAGCTCAGCATTTTTAACTGTGGCCCGAGAAAGTGCGCAAAAATTTGTAGGCTTCGTTCTAAAAGAACAGCAGTCTTTGAAAGAATTGTTTTCTCTAGAGAATGTAGGCCCTAGCCCCTCTCACCACGGCGTCTCAGTTGCGGCTCTTGCCTTGGGAATTGCGGAAGAAATCGGGATCAGCGAACTCGAGCGCCTTGAACATCTGACGATAGGCTGCCTTATTCACGATAGCGAACACCATCATTCTGAACTCGATATGTCGGTTCAGATCGAAAACAGGTCTCCCGAAGAACAAGAAAAATTCATGGCTCACCCAGAACAGGCTTATCAACGTCTGAAAGAGACCAATCTATTTCCTCCCCTGGTTTTGGACATTATTAGAGGTCACGAAGAGGCCATTGATGGCAGTGGATTCCCGCGAGGAATTAAAGAAAAGGATGCAGACCCTTTGGTATGGGTAGCCTCCACCGCCAACACATTTGATCAGCTCGTGTCATTTCAGGGACAAAACCCTAAAGAAGCCCTTAAGAACCTCTACATTGCCAAAACGGGCCTGCTCCCGGTTGAACACCTCGAAGCCCTAAAATCAATGATTCGCAAAAAAGGCA
>CAYMDP010000040.1:0-5040 GCA_964389375.1 uncultured Pseudobdellovibrionaceae bacterium
CACTCAACCCCTCCGAGCAGATTGGCTACATCACCTCCTGGATGTGCCGAGGGCGCACCAATTCTAGGCCCATCTGCCCCAATCCTAAAGCCCTAGAACCCGGACCCGAACAAAGGCCCAATTTTTAGTCTTTCTCCCCTCTGTAGATCCACCAAAAGGCGAACAAGCTGATACACTGATGGTGAGCGAGTCTCTAAAGGGTTTTGGTCATTTCAATGACTCAAAGTCCTTGATTCCCAGGAGGGGGGTCTTTCGATGTCTGAAATCCGGTATCAAAATCAACAGCAAAATTCGGATATGTCGGATATTCAAGAGCAGTACCGTTTAAAAAAACAAGCTCTCGTTCAAAAACAAGAAGCTCAACTTAGAAAGCTCAATCAAGATTACCAAGAGAAAAGCCAACACATCAAAGAGCAAGGCGATGCTTCGGTCAATCACACCAGAAAACATACCGAGGCTCAGGTTCAAAAAGCTCGCGAACAGGGCCAACAAAAAGTCACTTACGAAAAAGAAGCCTTTCGCAGAAACTATGAGTCTCAAAAAAATCAGAATGAATCCTCGATTGAAGGCTTAAACCGCGGCTATGAAGCAAAAAAGAATCACTTAAACCAAGCCACCCGCGAAACGGATCAAAGAAAGAAAGAGCTGCGCAATCAAGAAAGTGAATACACCGCGCAGCTGATGAAGCAAGAAAATGCTCGGCGCCAACGACTGGACAAGGCTGCAAAAAAAGCCCTTGCCGAGCTTCAAGAAAAAACCGCCGCAGAAGAAGCAAAAATTAAAAATGAACATTCCGTCCAAAGCCGACAACTCTACTTAGACCACCAAAAGAAAATGAAAGAAACCCAGGCTCGACAGAACGAATCTTACGCCCATGTTCAGAAGACCGGACAAGAGCAGTTGATCAAACAAAGAACCAATCAGCAACGCGCCTATGAAGAAGAGCGCATTCGATCTAACCAATCCTTGAATACTTTAAAAACAAGCTATCAATCAGAAATGTCCAAAGAGTCCCAAGAAAAAGCGGACCAGTTGGCGGCCTTGAAACAAAAAAATCAAAGCACAATCCAATCTGAGCGCACTCTCGGAACCCAAAAAATGGAAGAGACCCGAGGTCACTACGACAGAGAAGTTGCGCGCATTCACAAAACTGGAGACCAAAAAGTCACTCAACAAAAATCTCACTACGAAAATCTTGAAGGGAAACAAAAGTCGACTTACGAAATTGAGTTAGCAAAACTGAAAGAAGAACACGAAAAAGATCGCGAGATGACTTTCGAAAGACATAAAGCTGAAAAAGAACGAAACGAAGAGCTATATCGCAAGGAGCTACAAAGTCAAAATCAGGAGTTTCTAGACAGCTTTAATAAAAACTCAAAATTTAATACCGAGACCTTGATGAATCAAAGAGAGCGATTGGTCAATCAGCTTGAAAATCAAAAATTGAAAGTCTTTAAACAAATCGGTCAACACACAGAAAAATCAGACGACCCTTTTTACCGACTTCACGGAACCGAAGCGCGAATTTTTGAAACGCCAAATTATTATATCGTCGAAGCCGAGGTCCCCGAACACGAGAAAGCCAATGTGGATATTCGAGTTCGCAATGACAAAGTGATTTTTGCAGGCAAACGCTCCTTCCAAGATGAAGTCCGAGAGGGAGAAGCCCGTCTGGCGACCAATTCCTATCAAACTTTTCGACAAGAAATCCCGCTAGAAAAACCTGTCGCGGCTAAGGCCGTTGAGAAGTCCTACGCCGAAGGAACTCTTCGAGTTCGAATTCCAAAAATAGGCGCGGGTCGAGTTTAATCACAAATAGAGCCCCTCGTTTTTTCATTTTGAGTTGAGGCGAACCGATCAGCACTTAGGAATTCCCTTATCTGCCGATAAAATATCTCGAAATTTTTAAAGCCTCTTGTGTTGGGCCTCCGCTGAGCCGGAGGCGCTCACCCGAAGGGTGACAGCGGGAAGCAGGAGCTGCGCCCAAAACAAGAGGCTTTAAAAATTTTGAGATATTTTATCGGCGGATGAGGGACTGAACTTCCTTCATCATAAAACACATTCGATCATTCAGGTCGGTGAGGGTTTTAATATTTGCATGAAGTTGTTCAAGAACATCCACCTGAGACTTACGCTCGGGCATTTCGTGATAGCCTAAGTCAGAAACTTTTCGTCCCAAATCGGTAAGGGCCACCGAAGATTCTAACCGTGGCTTTAGCTCTACTTGTTCAACAATCGACATGTCATCTCCCTTTTCTCTCATAATGCTAGCCACACTCTCGCGGTTTCCAAACTTAAATTAACTTACAAACACAAAATATTCGATCAACCAGTTCCACAATGGAACTTTTTCATTCCTTAAGAAGCCCAATTGGCCTTAAAGCCTTCAAAATCAGTACTCACAGCGAAGAGAGTCTAAGTCCGTCTTGTCCAAATCTCGCCGCGCAACGCCGCTTTTCAGTTTGTCATGCATCACACTTTCCAGCGAAGCCACATGGCTTAAGCCTAGAGCGTGACCTAATTCGTGGATCATCAAACTCTTTAAGTCGACTCCAGAAATACTTTCGGTTTCCAGAGCGGCATGAAAGCTAAAATGAAAGTTGTTTAACTGAATATCCGCCTCATAGATCTGATCTCCGGTCCAATAGATGGTTGTCCGAGCTTGTTCTTTAGGGCGGCTTTGATCCCAAGTCTTCATCCAGTAGATGAAAGACCGTCCGTCTTGACGAGGCTGATCCGCACCCGTCACTCCCCAGCCGACAATCTTTAGAAGTTCTTTCCCGCCGATCGCCTGATTCCAACTGGCAACCGAAGCCTCAATCGCCGAATAGGCCGATGCTGGCACCGATTGATGAACGTAAATTCTAAGAGGCGTATTCGTATTTAAAGAGACCCTTTGAAGATCCGAATTCTGAACAAAATTACAGGATTCTTGAGGAGCGAGCTTACGGGCACAGGCTTGGCTGAATGCCGCAATAACAACAAGTATAATGATAAGTCGCTTACTCTTCATGAAGCTGTTCTCCTTAAGCCTTTCCTATCGCAAGAGCGGTGCCCGGCCCGGAAAATCCTGCAATACGCATTAAGTAGCTGAAACTACTATATTTTTTAGACCCCCTGGGCTGACTTTAAGCAAAGCCTGCTTTGATCAATCGTCAGATAAAGCAAGGTCCATTTTACGCAGGGACTCAAGGCCCTGAAATGACTAGGCATTAAACTGTCTCAAAAAGTGACAGGCGAAACTCCCTTTCGCGCAAAGATTGTCATTCGAATTTCGTTTTTTCAGAAAGTCCATAAGTGAATATTTGAGGGCACATAACCCCCACAAATCGAAAGTGTCTTTTCGCACCACTACTTTTTTTTCAAACCGATTGGCTCCGAGTTCAGCATGAATTGAGGTTGAGATCGCAAGAAAAAATGTCACCAAAAAGCCTTGAATACCTGTGGCCCACATCTTGCCTTATAGGTTTTGTAACTCGCCGGCTCCAACCACATTCGTGGGCACCCAGAGAGCTATTAGTCCACTCACCAAACCCACCAGCCAGGATGGGGAGCAGAAAAAGCTCCCCACTCCCTCGCCTTGCCATAAGCATCACTAGTTTTCGCCATTTTTCTATTAGGTTCTAAATTTTTGAATTGGCTTCATTGCCCTTTTAAAGTGTCCGCCGAAGACTGGGTTGTATCCTGCAATTTCAAGCCACAGATGAGGCAGGGATTTTTGCTTATGGTGAGGCGCGACGACGATGGACTAGCGCAAGCTAATTCAAGGAGGAGCAACGAAGCCATAAGCAAAAATAACAAGTCAGCTGTGGATTGAAATTGCAGGATACAGCCCCGTTCCGCAGGTCCGCATGCAGGAACAATCATCCTATTGAAGCCAAAAGCTGGGAACTATTAAATTAGCCCCATAAAGGTCGGACCGAGGATGTTCGACGGCTGAGGCGGCCATTTTAAATTGGAAAGACCGAACTGGGAAAATTTAGTGCGAAGCTTTGGCTTTCAGCTCGTCGTAGACTTGTTGAAGCTCTTCTTCGGTCAACTGATAGTGACGGCCACAAAGCTCGCAGCGCGCATCTGCGACTTCTTTTTTTGAAATCATGTCGGCGATATCAAGAGGACCTAAAAGACTCAGGGCATTTCGAAATTTATCTTTCGTACAGCGGCAAGAGTACTGAGCCTCAAAGGGGTGCTCAACTTGGGTGACCTCTAGGCCCCTAAAAAACAAGTCCGCAAGATCCTTAAGGCCTGCCCCTGCGCCCAAAAGCTCGGACAAGGAGCCCGCCCACTTCGCATTTTGCTCAAGCACCTTGATAATGTCGTCCTTAGACCCAGGCATTAGCTCGATCAATACCCCACCTGCAGCCAAGACCATCCCGTAAGGGTTCACCTTAACGCCTAGGCCCACTACGGAGGGCACTTGGTGGGACTGATGGTAATAGTAGGCTAAATCTTCAGCAACTTCGCCTGAATGAATCTCTACGCTTCCTCTTTGAGGGACGACTTGATTGGGAAGAGTCCGAACCACACTTAAAGTTCCTTTCCCGATTCCTTTAGACAGGTTTAGGGGGTCATCTCCTTCACCTAAAACCAATTGAGGGTTCGGGGTGTAACCTCGAACCGCGCCTTCGTAGGTGGCTTCTGCAAAAAACATCTCTAAGGGGCCATCGCCTTTAAAATAAATGCTGACCATTTGGTTGTCTTTAAGGTGCGAGGCCATCAAAAGAGCTCCGACCATGGCCCTTCCCACCGCATTTGTCGCTAGGGGGTAGGTATTCTGTAGGCTTTGCATCTCTTGAACCACGCGAGTGCCGTTGACCAGACTTGCCCGAAAGCTAAGGTCATTTGATATGTATTTGTGAATACTTGGATTTTCAGCTTTCGCCATAAGCCCCCGCGGCCGACTCAGGTTTAGATCTTACATAACCCCTTTGAGGGGGATTGTAAATCACTGAAATGGGTCAGGAAAAACTTGATTTTGGGTCGGCACAAAGAAGATACTGCGCGCCTCCGGAGGGATAGATGGAAATGGTTACAACACAG
>CAYMDP010000040.1:5050-26064 GCA_964389375.1 uncultured Pseudobdellovibrionaceae bacterium
AACTTCAAGATCGTATCAAAGCCAAGGGGGAATTGATCTTCAGATCCCTAGAAAACGAAGGCGGATCCATCTTTAACAAAGATTGGTGGTACGGACGAATCATGGAATGGTCCATGAAGAATGAGCATTTTAAAACTCAAATGTTTCGCTTCGTCGATGTTCTTCCCTACCTAGAATCTTCTGCGGAAGTTGCAAAACATCTTAAAGAATATTTTGCTGAAAAAGGTGAAGAGCTTCCCTCCATTTTTAACTTCGGAGTCGGAGTCGGAGCCTTAGCTCCGGGCTTGCTGGCTGGAGCCGTCAAAAAAAACGTCACACAAATGGCGAAAATGTTTATTACCGGAGAAAGTCCAGAAACGGCTCTTCCGGTATTAAAAAAAGCGCGTAAATCAAATCTTTGCTTTACCGCGGATCTATTGGGTGAGGCGACCTTGTCCGAACCCGAAGCCCTTGAGTACCAAGAGCGTTATCTTCACCTGATTCGTAACCTTGCGACAGATGCAAAGACTTGGGCGCACAATCCTCAAACGGATGAAGATGAAAACGGACCGATTCCAAAAGTGAATGTTTCGGTCAAGGTCAGCTCGCTGTATTCTCAGATTGACGAAGCCGCGTGGGAATACTCTGCAGAAGCGATTAAAGCTCGCATGCGTCCTATTTTCCAGCTCGCAATGCAAGAGCAAGTCTTTATCAACGTGGACATGGAGCAGTTCTCTCTGAAAGATTTAACGATCCGAGTTTTTCAAGACCTATTGTCTGAGCCGGAGTTTAAAAATTACCCGCATTTCGGAATTGTGATTCAAGCCTACTTGCGTGAGTCCCTGAATGATGTGAAAGAGTTAATTCAGTTTGCAAAACACCGAGGAACTCCTTTTACCTTAAGATTGGTTAAAGGCGCCTACTGGGATTACGAAACGATCCATGCTCAACAAAAGGGCTGGCCAATTCCGGTTTACACAAACAAAGCCGAGTCTGACTTTAACTACGAAATTTGCACTAAAGTTCTACTTGAAGCCTTCCCTTATATCCGGGTTGCAATAGGTTCTCACAATGTGCGCTCGATTGCAGCGGCCTTGGTGATGGCGGAAGACCTAAAACTTCCACAAAAAGCCATCGAGATTCAAATGCTTTACGGAATGGCTGAACCCATTAAAAAAGTATTGGTGAAACAAGGCTACCGCGTCCGTGAGTATGCCACGATTGGTGAATTGATTCCGGGAATGGCGTATCTGGTTCGTCGTTTACTTGAAAATACCTCGAATGAGTCCTTCTTGCGCTCGAAGTTTGCTGACAATATCTCGACGGATCTTTTGCTTGCAGACCCGGCTGACAAGATGCAGGCTTCCTCTCCCTTTCCTGAAAACAAAGCTCCTTTTCAAAATGAAGCCCCGCTGGATTTTGCAATTGAAAGCCAAAGACGCCAAATGGAAGAGGCTCTTAAAAAAGTCGAAGCCCAACTGGGTGAAAAAATTCCGATCCAAATTGGAAAAGAAAAAATTCAGTCTCAGAATGTTTTGAATTCAGAAAACCCCTCAAAACCTCGCCAAATTATCGGCCAAATCTCTTTGGCAAATACTGCGGAGGCCGAAAAGGCCGTTCAAGTCGCCAAAGAAGCGCAAAAGGCCTGGGGTCAAAAACCCTATTCTGAACGCGCCGATCTTGTGGATCGTTTAGCAGAACTTATCCGACGCGATCGTTTTGAATTGGCCGCCCTCGAAGTTTTTGAAGTTGGAAAAAACTGGCACGAAGCCGATGGGGATATCGCAGAGGCCATTGATTTTTGTAAGTACTATGCCCTCGAGATGAGACGTCTTGGACAAGCTCGAAGAGTTGGAAGCGCACCCGGCGAAGTCAGCCATTATGTCTACCATCCAAAAGGCATCGCACTTGTGATTGCCCCTTGGAACTTTCCTTTAGCCATCTTAACAGGAATGGTTTCCGCCGCAGTTGTTGCCGGAAACGCCGTCCTGATGAAGCCCGCCGAACAAAGTTCGGTTGTCGCTTACCGCTTAATGAAGCTAATTGAAGAGGCTGGATTCCCTCCCGGAGTTGTCAACTTCTTGCCAGGTCTTGGTGAAGAAGTCGGAGAGTATCTGACCGGACACAAAGATGTGGATTTGATTTCCTTTACAGGCTCGAAGAATGTCGGTCTTCATATTCTTTCGAAAAGTAGCCAAATTCAAAAAGGTCAAAAAAATATTAAAAAATGCATTATCGAGATGGGTGGAAAAAATGCCATCATCGTGGATTCGGATGCAGATCTTGATGAAGCCGTCCAAGGAGTTCTTTACTCCGCCTTTGGTTTTCAGGGACAAAAATGTTCGGCTTGCAGTCGCGTCATTGTTCTTCAAGAAAACTATGACCGATTCGTTCCGCGTTTAATTGAAGCCACCCGCAGTTTGCACATTGGCCCAGCCCTGCTCCCTCAAAATTTTATGGGTCCAGTTGTCGACAAAGAGGCCTTTCAACGGATTCAAGCTGTGATCGAAAAAGGAAAGACCGAAGCCAAATTACTTTTTCAAGGCGAGGCACCTCGAGAAGGTTACTTTATTCCTCCGACGATTTTTGGAGATGTGGACCCTGAATCCTCATTGGCCCAAGAAGAAATCTTTGGTCCTGTCCTTGCGGTCATTAAAGCAAAAAACATCGATGATGCACTTCGGATTGCGAACAATACTGAGTACGCCCTGACTGGGGGAGTTTATTCTAGAAGTCCTGCAAACATCGAAAAAGTTCGCAGAGAATTTGAAGTTGGAAATCTGTATATCAACCGCGGGAATACGGGCGCTCTTGTCGAAAGACATCCCTTTGGTGGCTTTAAATTATCCGGTGTTGGAAGCAAAACCGGCGGTCCAGATTATCTAAATCAGTTTATGGAAGCGCGAGTTGTTACAGAGAATACTCTACGCCGCGGATTTGCACCCAGCGAAAGCGAAAAGGCTTAAGCGGATTTTTTAAAGGGCTTTTGGATGTCTTCTGGGTGGGGAAGAAAGGGAATCATACTCCCCGCCTTCGGACTTGGCGATTTATCCAACCCTTCACGAAGACCTTTATATTTAAGAAAAAACAAAATAGTGGCCACTAGAGCTCCGGCCATCTGACCCCCAAGGTGAGCCGAGTAAGCCACTCCACCAAAATCCGGAACTGTACTTAAGGTGCCGGCTAGATCCCCAACAAACCACATCCCAAGTACGAGCCATGCAGGCAAATACAAAAACCCAGAGTAACCCCGTGCGGGAAGAAAAAAGAACAAGTAAGCGACACTTCGCTTCCAGTACAACAAACAAAAAAGCGCCATCATTCCGCTGACCGATCCGCTAGAACCGATCAAGGGCGCAAGTGAAGGGCCAGACCACAATATGTAGCTTCCCGCCGCAACCATTCCTGAACACAAAAACACGATCAATAAACCCAGGCCGCCCAATAAAGGCTCAAGAACCGAACCAAAGATGAGCAGAAAAAGCATATTCCCAAAAAAATGAACAAAACCGCTGTGGACAAACATATAAGAAATCCATTTTGTTAATCCCAACTCTTCTGAATTTAATCCAAACATATAACTTGGACTAAGCTCTTGATACTGCTTCAACTGGCTTAGCTTATCTTTCCATTCCTGAATTGCGACTGCGTCTCCAGAATGTTGTAGACTTGCAGCCTCTTTAAAAAAGACCTCGTCCCTAAAAGCTAAATTGCCCAAAAGTTTCACCTTCTCCAAGTCTCCCGAGTGGGCCAGTCCTTCTAAACGTAAGATCGTCTCTGAATATTTGGACTTATTATTTTTTATATACTGAGAGTAAACTCGCCCCTGAGTCACAATGAATTCTTCGTCATCCATGACTAGATCAATATTTTTTTCGGACTGTGAGGAATAGCCAAGACTTAAAGCCAAGACCATAGAGTTAATAAAAACTAATCCCCAGGTGACCGGGATTTTGCTGAAGCCTAAAATTCCATTTAAAAATGGGAGAATCATTTTTTACCAAATTCTTTTAACAAGACGTTGGTGATCACATCGAAGTCCGATACCGCAGCGGGAATCCGTTGAAGCTCTCGGGTGCTAGGATTTTTTAGTTCCCCGTACCTAGACAAATGCTCCCAGGCCTTTCTTCTGCGGCCCGTGTGGTAAGAGGACAAAACCAAATTTTTTCTTAAAGTCGGATCGTTCGGAGAAACCGAAAGTAAGACCTCACCCACTTCTAAAGCCAATTGATAGGAGCCTCTGTTGATATAGGCCTGAGTCAGAGTGCGACCCATTTTCGTCCACTCTAAGGACTGTGGTTCGGAAGCCCATCTCTCGTACTTTTCTTTCAATCGACTTGGATCAGATTCGGTCTCGACTAAGCGGCGCTCGGCTTCAAACCGAAAGTCTTTGGAATTCGACAGATCCTGCACCAAATCTTCTAAAACCTTCCGTCCCTCTTCAAGTTCAGAGGAATTGATCAAAGCCATCGCCTCATTGAACTTTTTGGCCTCTTCGATGCGGCTTTCTTCGGCAAGACGTTTGTAGTCCGGCTCGGTCTCACTGCACTCTTCAAATCGGGTGTGGGTTAAGGCCATTCGAGGGTCCAACAAATAATCCTCAGCGGACTCGATAGTTTTATGAATCATCTGGCAGCTTGAGACTTTTTTTCCAGAGCAATCTTGGTCTAACTCCTCAAGACAAACCCAACCCGCAAGATCCAACCGGTCGATCAGTGACATATGATCTAAGGCAACTGCGGTCGCAGCTTGCGCTTCACGAAAGCGACCAATGCTCCATAAGGCCTTCACTCGCTGAATTCCTAAAAAGGATCCCAGTGTGGAGGAGGGTGAAAGACGATTGATAAGATCCATCACTACAGTATACTCCGCGTGACGCATAAAATACCGAATCGCCCAAACCATCAGATGTTGCTCTTGGGGAGTAGGAGAATTTGCAAATAGCTCTTCGACCGCCTCCCAGTTTTCTTCGGACCACTCGGTAACAATTCGGCTCATCAGACAACTCTCGGATTCTTCAGCTACCTCACAGGTTTTATCTAGATAGGTATTTGAGACTGCTGGACGGTCGGAATGAACGAAGGCCAAAGCTAAGTACAACAGAGGACTTTCGTCTTCTCCTTGGTTTAGCGCAAAATCGACTTCTTTTTTTAAACAATCTTTTTCTAAGTTTCCTGAGGCAAACAAGGCCATGGCAGAGCTAAGGCGAGGGGGCCTAATACCTTCTTTTTCTTCCCATTCACGAACAGTCTTCCCCACATCCGCGCAAAGAAGTCCTTCCTGCTCAAGCCGAATCACAAGAAGGTCTTTGTCAGAAAATATCTGAAGCCAGCGAGTGGCTTCGAATCCAATCATCAACAATACAAAAACTAGAATCGAAGCGAATAAACTTTTAACAAAGGAGACTTCTGAAAGACTCGGCTCGGAACTACCGCGACTTGGGTCCGAAACCACCAAGCTATCTGAAACCCGGTCATGGATAGCCCGACGCTTTGAATCCGAAAATACCGAAAGAGCTGGAAGAAAAAGCAACAAGGACTCGGCAAACAGCACAAAGGTTCGCATGGCACTTTGCCATAAATCAATCTTCTCTCCGGTCCAAATGTTTTGAACGCGTAGACCAAAAAGTCTTTGCCCAAAACTTGCGCCAAAGACGTGAGTCATGAAAATAAAATAACCTAAGGAAAAAACCAAAAAAATAATCGAGATCGAACTCATCGCTAATGCCGAACTAAATTCATCCTGAACAATTAAAGCTTCGGTAAATTTTCGTTTAAGGGGAGAGATCAGAAGAAGACCCACGGGAATTAAAATCAAAAAGCTATCAACGACAAAGCTCGCCATGCGATCGAAAGGTCTGGCAAGATGAGTTCCATTCCCATCCGAGCCGATTTTTATTTGTTTACCGGTTTCAACGCCAGGATCAATGCCCGGCCCTGAAGACCTAAAATCTTCAATAACCATAGGGATCTATCGGCAAATATGAATCCCAAAATAAGATCTATATCATCTTAGCAAAAAATTTTATTGGGCTGCGGGCTGGACCTTCATCGAGAGAAATCGTCCATGGGGGTCAAGATCAAACTCGACGTGGGCCACAGTCCGTTTAGATGCTCCCTCAAGGGTCACGACTTGTTTTATCCCTTGAGCATGACGCTCTTTAGGCATTGCATGAATTGCTTCGTACTCAACTGGAAGAAGTTCACGGGCAAGACCCAAAAAGACTTCCAACTCAGGAATGTAGCGAGGTCCGCCTCCAGAGCTCCAATCCGGCGTAAATTCAATTGAGGAGATCTTTCCGTCTTGAAAGATGAAATGGTAGCGGCTATCCAAAATTTCGAAACGAAGTCGATCATCACTTGTCGCCTCTGCTCCAAGACTTGCAATATCTCGTCGACCCTTCGTCTTTAATTTTTCAACAATTTCATTTTGCGATGAAAGTGAGGCTCGGTCCGTCTCACTGACGCTAGCTAAACTTCGCTGCCCTTCAATTTGCGACTCATAAACGGATGGAGAGATTCTCTCGAAGGCAACTCCAACGATTAGCAGGGCACAAAGTGAAGACCACAAAATTGCTTTTGGGATGACAAACGAGGGCGCAACAAAAGTTGTTTGATCAGAAGAAACATCAGCTTGGATTTTTTGATTTGTCTCATTTTGAGACGGCTCTCTGTTTTGACCCGGAAATTTAATAATCTTTGCCATAAGCATTTACCCCTTACTCACCTTTATTTTTGATGAGCCCTTTGCCATTCAATCTTGCGAAGCCCGTACCCAGAGAGCTAAAACGGAGCCGCAGAAGACTGATCAAAACCTTACGAGTGACAGCAAAAATGGGCACTTCAGTGTCTCAATCTGAGAATGAAAAAGTGCGCATGCCATAAGCACATGCACAGACTTCAGACGCTCAGGATCAATGTCTTAAGCCCATTTCAGGTCTTCTCTTTGCATCGGATAATTCCGAGGGATTCTTAAGTTGGGACGGGGGTTCGACATGAGACAATTTCAAACATTTTTAAAACTCGACAGAAGACTAGCCTCAATTCTAACTCTATTGGTCTTGGGATTTTCGAAACCGGCCCTCGCGCAACTTGATTTCGGAAACTGCCCGATCGTAGATGGAAAAGTCGTCTACGAAGAATTCTGTCAGCAGGGAATCGCAGACTTCTTGGAAGACTCAGAAAAAGAAACCTTTAAAAAAGTTAGAAATTCCATGCAGCGCTGGCAGTGGAATAATTCCAGAAAAGGCTTGGTGGATTTTATTACAAGAGTGCGCAGCCACCCCGAGACAACTTGCAAAGACCAATTTGGCGGCTCTTCCTTTGCCCTACAGTGTAGCTACACAGAAGGTGGTCAGACTAAAACCCAAGTCTTCCCTTGGATCATGAGCAAAGATTTAAATCCCTATTACGACAAAAATGTCACCACCATCGAAGAGGACTACCAGTCCCAAGTGGCTGCCTATAGCAATAGAACATTCAGCTCAGGTGAAGGCAGCACATCCAATGCGAATCCGAATCGGGCCACAGCGGTAAGAACAGTGGCTATGGATTCGGCTTACAACAATCAAGTCGCACAAACCAGCCCAAGTCGAACACCTCAGAAAAAAGGAAGTATCTTTTTATTATCCTCAAAAACGAAGACAGTCGGTGCCTCCGAAGCAGAGGATCGTCCGGCCGCGGATCCAGCCCTTGTCGATGCGACCGGTGGAAAAGATTAGGACTAGACTCCGACTGGTCCAGTCCCATTGCACCCAGGATCAATTATGAATAAGATAAAGACTGTGAAACACCTAAGATATCTTTTGATTTTGATTCTAAGCCTGACCCTCTTCTTTAGTACTGAGAGAGCCCTGACTCAAGAGTCCCCCGTTAAAGCAAAGCCCGCAGTAAATCCAAAATTTTTAAAGTTAGAAGCTCTGCTAAAAGAAAACCCGGACAGCCTGGCTCATCGAGAACTTCTTGCGGAGGAATACTTCCGAGCCAAACAATACGACCGGGTGACAAGTCTTTTAAACCCATACACAAACGTGATTTCTACGACGGCTCTGCTAAATCTTGCCTCTGCATTTCGGGCCCAAAAAAATTACTCTAGCCAAGTCCAAGTGATTCGTCTTGTCGTGCGAAAAGATCCGGAAAGTCACCAGCCCCACACAATTTTAGGGCATGCCCTTTTGGAACTCGCAAAAAATACCCGAGACCCCGAAAGCCAAAAAAAGTTTCAAGATGAGGCCATCGGAAGCTTACGCAGTAGCATTCGCATCCGGCCCGATTACAAGCCGGCCTATGATTCGCTTCTTAATTTTTTTGTTGAAAATAAAAACAATTACGAAAGCCGAGTCCTTGCGCAAGATATGCTTAAGCGCTTTGGACAACGTCCCGAGCTACTTAGCGAACTTTGTAGACTGTACTCTACGGACAATTATTTAGATCAAGCCATCGAAAGCTGTCGCGCTGCAATTCAGAGTGCTCCAAATTCAACGGACAACCATGTGTATTTGGCGCTCGCCTACCGAGATAGCAAAAAAGAAAGTCTTGCCGCTCAGACTCTTGTGAAGGCTGCGAAAAAATTTCCTCAATCTGAATTTGTCCAAAGATCTACTGGTGAATATTATTTTGAGCAAAAAAACTATCCAGTGGCCGCGCGCTACTATCAACAGGCCGTGGTGATTGAGCCCAAATCCGCCGCTTCGCACTTAGGTTTGGCTCAGTCTTTATTTGAGTCCGAAAAAATTGATGAAAGTTTGCCCCACTTTATAAAAGCTTGCGAACTAGATTCCACTAAAGTTTCGGGCATCTTAGAAGCTGCTGCAAAAGTTCGGCAAAAGGGACAAACGGTGCTGGCCTCTAAGTTTTCAAATGGCGGATACTCCTGCCGAGCTAAAGGCCCCTAAAGCGCTTGCATTCGAATTTTTTTTGCAACTTCAATCCAGGTATCTAAACCCTGAAGAAGATCCTTTTCAGAGTAAATCAATTCTTCATCCGGCCAAACGCCCCGCCCCTCAAGGCTTTCCCCTTTAGAATTCACATACAAAGCCTCAGGGATCGACACAGAAAAGCCCTCACCCAGATCCGGAAGATCATACCAGATGGCCATCAAGACATCTCCAGCAGTTCCCTGACCTATCAGTAAGGTTCTTGGACGAGTCCGAAGGGCATCTGCGAGAATTTCTGAAACTGAGGCCGTGTTCGAATTGATCAAAACAACAAGTTCACCATCAAAACAAGAATCCGTCTTAAATGGACTTAAAAAAATCGGGTTAAAATTTTCGATAAACTCCATTTGTTTTTGTTCGTCTATTTCGTTAGGCAACTGCAGAGTTTTTGTCTCGACTTTACGGGGCTGAATCAATTGACCAATGGGCTTTTTCTCACAGACAAAGTGGGATAACAGGCGCAGCATGGAAACAAAATTTCCACCGCTATTGTCTCTAAGATCTAAAACAATTCTCTCCCATCTTTCTAAGGGCCAAAGCCCCTGGATTTCGGCTAAAGACTGAAATGCCCCGGAACGAAAACTTTTAACCTGAATCGCAGCAACTTCATTTTCTAAATCGGAAAAAACGATATTCTGTTCCTCTTTAAGAACTTCCGGAACAATTTCAATCTCAAGCTCTTCGTCTTGCCTTGAAATGACATACATCCCTTGGACAAACTGAGCCTCAGCGACAGTGGCGAGTGGCTTCTGGTTGATGCTAACAATCTTGTCCCCTCTTCGAACCCCGGCCTTTTCGGCGGGGCTTGAGCTGAGCACTCGAAGCACAATGACCTCACCATTTAGTCCAATGCTGCGAATTCCGGTATCTAAGCCCTCTCCGCGCCACAGACGGGGCTCTTGGAGGGGGGTGTAGACATTTAAGTGGGAGGAATCAATTCTTGCCAGCGAGCTGCGCATGCGAAAGACCAGATCATCGACGTCTTCTTGCCAAGGGGTTGCACTTGCTTCTTCGTAACAAGCCTCGATCCAATCCTGAAGGTCTCCATCATAACGATAGAATTTTTCTGCAACAAGTTGGCAGACTTGAAAATAACTTTCGCGTTTTAAAAACCATTTATAGGTGATTGTGGCAAGAGTTCCGAAACTAAGAATCGAAAGGAGAATTAAGATTTTTGCAATCGTCCGGGCCCAGTTCACAGACACACTCCGTAAAAATTAAGGGTGCTCTAGTGATAGCTGAGAACCGCGCACAAGGGCAGAAAAAAAATGAGAGCCGGATTTTAACCCGGCTCTCGCCCACAGCACTTCCTGTCCGTAGAACTAAGCAGCTCTCTTCTTGCGAGCTGCTGAAGGATCTATATTATACTGTTTTACTTTTCTATATAAAGTTGCGCGGCCAATCCCCAGAGCTTTAGCTGCTTCTGTCAGATTTCCGTTGAATTGGTGAATCGCGCTTTCGATCGCGTGGCTTTCAAGCTGGTTAATGGTCAGAACTGAATCTGTTCCAGAACCCTTATTCATTGAAGGCGCTCCACCTTGAGGAAAGGGAAGAATCTTTGCTCCGCTGTCGACTGGGCTTGAGCCCGAAGCCAAGGTTGGATACTCGCTGACTAATGACTGCCGAAACATAGGGTCTTGCATCCCTTTTTGCCAATCATGACTTGAACAAACCTGGACCGTGACACCCATCGACTGACCCCAGGTTTTTGCGCCCTGAATCAGTTCCGGACTGTCGCTGACCAGAATCATTTTGTTACGTCCCATTTTTGATAACCTCCACACATATGATTCATAGTTAGCCATCAATTGGCTCACAACATACCTATCGGCGGCCCATGTTGAGAAAATGAGGAAAAAAATGCCTAGTTTTCTCAATTTGACATAAAGTCTTGAAATGCTTAGTGAAATAAAATGAGGCAGGACCTTTGGCTAAAGGCCCCGCAATGATCCTGCAACATTGAAGAAATTTATTAAGACTTATCTAAACAGAATATAGATATCCGTCGTGCCGCCCACTCCGCCGCAATCAAGGGCTGAGATCTGCAGATCCACTAAACGGTTTAAGGGAATAAATGGCTTAAGATCTACTGGATTGATAATCGCCGTACCACCCGCAACTCCAGGAATATAATTCACTCGTTGAGAATCCACCATCAAGCCCACTCCAGAAAGAGGCGCATCCGCAGTGCCTTGACCAAAGAGTTCTCGTCGGGTCAGTCCATCCGCGGTTTCATAAATCGACTCTAACAGAAAGAAGTTATCCACTTGAATTTGCGCTTGTCCAGATGAGCTACCGGAAAGAATAATTTCCCTTTCTCCAAGCACCATCATTCCCTCAAGTAGCCTGGCCCCTAAGATTCGTGGATATGGGGTCACACCATTGTCATGAGAACGTGCCGTGATATCCGTCCGCATTTCTGGATAGTTTGTTGAAGAAACTGTCGGTCGAGCGTTGACCATTTTTATATAATAGCAAAGTCCGCCAGCGCTTCGAGGTGGAACGACAATGTCGTCCCCGCTTAATTCAATATACTGGTTACAAACGGCGGCAAAGGGCACACAAACCACTCCATTATAACTTGTGCCGGCAGGACAAACTGGTGGCAAAGGCTCTACGACCGGTGGAGGCGTTACTACCGGGGGTATTACTACTACCGGAGGCAAGCTTCCGTCATCTGGAGGAGTCGTATTCGATTGGTCGTCTGGAGTTGTCGGATTTTGGTCCTCTTCAATCGGAGGAAGGCCAAGTCCTGAATCAGGATCATCTGTTCCAAGAGTGCTGGATTGATCCGTTTGCGCTTGTTCAAACTGAACTTGACCACAATTTTGAAATTGAGTCAGAGCAAGCAACAAAGCGCCAGAAATAACAAAAATCCAAGACCGTGAGCTAAACTTCATTGGATGTCTCCTATTGATACCTTCTATCGGATGATTCAAGCATGGACTAAAGTGAGATCCTGTCTCAAATTGAAGCGTTCACCTAATATTTCGTAGAAATCGCAGGCCTACTGCGCCACACCGACGTCGGAGTCGCAGCGCGGGAGAACCAAATGGAATATAAGACTGGGATTTAGTCTCGATCGGTTTGTGAAAATGGTCGCAGCCCTCTAGAAGCCGCGCGATCTCAACAATGCTTAATCAGCACAGACAAAGCCATTATTGTCTTCGGCTCTCTCTGATTTATCTAGGTAAGAGATTTTGTCCTGAGGACAAGTGCAGTAAAATCCAGGCCCACCTTCGGCTTTATCAATGTAGGATTCGTGGCCCGTGGGACAAGGCAATTCATCTGAGCTTGTAATCCTACTAACAAAATCACGAACATCATCGGCCGTGCAGATGAAGCCATTACTATGCTTTGGGCGCTCTGCTTTATCCAGGTAAGAAATTTTATCCTGAGGGCAAGTGCAGTAAAATCCAGGTCCGCCTTCCGCTTTATCAATGTAAGATTCGTAACCATTCGGGCAAGGTAAGTCGCCGGCTGCGAAAGAATTAAAAGAAATTAACATTCCCAAAAGGATAAGCAGTTTCATGAATTCCTCCGTCATAAGAGTAAAGGTCACCGCCTAGCAGATAGTCCCACTTTGCCTGTGGGTCAAGATCCGCATGTGGTTTTGGGTCTGTCAAAAATTTCTATTGCCCTTGCATCTTCAATTTTGTGACCCAACAAGTTAAACACTCGGGACAGAGTCACTTTGGCTCTGAAATTGTTTGGCTTCACTCTTGCTCTAAGGAGGTGCTGAAACTGAAACGATGTTTTTAGGGGGATTTAATGGCAGAGACAGATAAAAGTGACACCACTTCGAGTTGGCGAAGAGTATTTGCGCGCGTCATTTGTGGAGTAATTGCGACACAAGTGGCCCTTGGAGTTCAACTTCCAAGTCAGGCAAATGCTGCGGACTCAGAAACAAATAATAGACCGCCAAGAAGAGAGCAACCACCGAGGCCTCCGGAAAGAGAGCGACCCGCTCCACCAGAGCGTGAACGACCAGCGCCTCCACCAGAGCGTGAACGACCAGCGCCTCCACCAGAGCGTGAACGACCAGCACCTCCGCCAAGAGAAAGACCTGCGCCACCTCCAGAGAGAGAGCGACCAGCACCTCCGCCAGAACGCGATCGACCGGCACCTCCGCCAAGAGAAAGACCTGCGCCACCACCAGAGCGCGAACGTCCAACTCCACCACCAAGAGAAAGACCTGCGCCACCTCCCGAGAGAGAACGACCAGCGCCTCCACCCGAACGTGAACGACCAGCACCTCCGCCAAGAGAAAGACCTGCGCCACCACCAGAGCGCGAACGACCGGCACCTCCACCAAGAGAAAGACCTGCGCCACCTCCCGAGAGAGAACGACCTGCGCCTCCTCCAGAACGCGAACGTCCAACTCCACCACCAAGAGAAAGACCTACTCCTCCTCCCGAGCGTGAACGACCAGCTCCGCGACCTCCAGAAAGAGAGCGACCCACTCCACGACCTCCAGAAAGAGAGCGACCCACTCCACGACCTCCAGAAAGAGAAAGACCCGCTCCACGTCCTCCAAGTGAACACGAAGACAGACGCCGAGACGAAGTCCGAAGAGATCGCGAAAGACAAAGACAGGTCGAACAGCGCGAAAGAGAGCGAAGACTTAGAGAACGTGAGCGCCAAAGACAAAACGAAGATCGCTGGGCTCGAGAAAGAGAAATCGAACGCCGCAGACAAATTCGTGAAGACAATCGTCGCAGATTTCAAGAAGAAGATCGCTTCCGCAGACCTCCTCGCCATGATGTGCGCGATCGCGACCGTTGGCAAAGACGCTACGACCGTTGGTGGTGGGAACATATGCGCCCAACTCCACCTCCTCATGGCGGACGATATCCAACTCCGATTCCATTCCCTGATCACAGCGAGTATTGGGATCATTACCAAGTCGCTCAATTGGCCGATGCGATCGAAGCTGTTTCTAACGAAATCTACATCAAGGCACTCAGAGAACTTGGTTGGGAATCCGAAGAACACCAATATTTACTTTCTCTATTATATGAAGTTGCCACTCGGGCACAGGTTTATTCCACAGCAGTTGAGTTCAGTCACAATGTCTACCAAGACACCTTGTTTGAACTCTTCAACTTAGAAGAAGCTGTAAACCAAGCCGCACCCGAAATGCTATGCGGCACCTTAAGCGCAGAGCTAAGAGAGAAATTTGGCCTAGTTAAATACTATGTCGAAGAACTTCTTTGGCAGTATCGAGTCGATGGCTACTACGACAACAATGGACCCTGGGCAAATCCTCCAGGAGTTCGGCCCGCGAGCTTAGCCACAAGCTTAGATCAATCTGTTGTTGTCCTCGGTACAGAAAACTTCTTTCAAAACGAAGCTGAGGTCTTGGCCTGCCAAAACTTCAGGTTCCGATGGAGCAAACCACACCAAGAACATGTTTGGGATCTTTTCCAAAAAGGCCAAGAGACCTGGGCGGATCAACTTGTGATTCGCGGAAGATCGAATGGATTGGTTGGAAGAAATGGAATTGCCGGAATCAGCGAAATCCTTGTGAACTACCTTGATGGTTCGCAAGAAAATCTAGTTGATATCGCAAAACATATTCGACACCCGAACCTGACTCACAACGGGCAACTGAAGCTTGCGAATGAGCAGGATGAAATTGCACTGCCTCTTGACTCAAGAAAGTGGGTCGAAAGCATTCGCATCCGAGCGGATAGTTGGATCTCCCCAGATCAGGATGTCGAGCTTGGACTTTCGCTGATCCAAGATCGCCGAATGAATCTGAATCCTCGTCTATAAATTAAAAATAAAAAGGGTCAAAGCTGTGATGGCTTTGACCCGATTTCTTGAAGCTCAAAAAATATCTTAAAAAATTACCTGCGGCCCGATTTAATCTTCACCTGCATCTTAGCAATAAGGTGAACGGCCATTTTTTCTTGAACCTTACACATCTTTAGCTCGTCACGACGGTAAGATCTTTGGCTTGGAGTCAAAGTTCCGGTCTCAAGCTCCATTTCGTAATCCAACTTATTCGATCGGATTCCTTCAAGCTCTTTGGTCTGTTGCTTAAAAAGCTTAGAGACACCACTTAATGGAGCCACATCTAGCCACTCTTCTTTGCCTTTGTACCAGCTAAGCATTCTTTGAAAGCGGGCTTTGTTTTTTGCAAGCGTGAACTTAGGAAACTGATCTTCTGCCAAATCCAAAATATTGTCGATCTGATCTAACAAATGGATATCGTCCTCAAGGGCCTCCATTTGGTTAAGAACTAGCTTACGTTCTTCGTTGATTTTCAGATTTTTCGCGATTTCTGGAGATGAATTTAACAAGGCAGCCTCCTCAAGCTTTACGGGAAGTTTTTTTATACTTCAAAAACACAATTCTTTCAATGCGCCGAGCCTCATTCACAAAATCACTGAAGGAGAGTCCCTCTGTGATTTTTACCATGGTGCATAAAAATTGAACTATTCCTGAGCCCACCCGAAAGGGCGTTCCCCAGTATTATCAACTATTTAGACGCATCAAACAACTGTGATATCCAGTACTGCAAAAGCCGGGCACAAAACTCAATCTGTGAAAGAATATTTAAGAAATAAAACGCGCAAGCAGGATCCCAAGTGCCATCGCAGCAAGGGAAGCCACATTACTCAGCATGATATTGGCGAATGCTAAGAGCAAATGATTCGATTGAAGTAATTTCAAAGTCTCTAAAGCGTAACTGGAAAAGGTCGTCATGGCGCCAAAACCACCGATCAAGAGCGCTTTCGTCAAAAGATCCGAAAGAGGCCAATTCCCCCGCTCTTGCAAAGTCACCACAAGGCCAACTCCAAGACTTCCAAAGACATTCACCAAAAGTGTTCCGATCGGGAATAGGCTTCCCGCAACCAGCTGAACAGTGGCAAATCGAATCCAGGTCCCCAGTATTGCAAAGCCCGCAACTGCAATCCAAATACTCATTTCGATCCCCTAAGTTTAAAATCCCCACCCAGTATTGCCCCTGCGCGACCGGGAACTCTCTAAGCACGAGACCATAAAAGCTTCAGTTTTATGCGCTGTTTTTCTTTGAGCCCAAAAAGATTAGCCCCTATGATGCCCAAATGTCGAAACAAATTCCAGGCCCGGATAAAGCGGAGCACAAAAACAGCACGCGGATATTAATTGGACTCCTCATTGGTGCGGCTATCGGTGGACTATTTAATGTTCTTGGCCCTAGTGTCTGGAGAGATTTTCTTCTCGAGAACTTAATCCAACCCATTGGATCTGCTTTTCTTCAAAGTCTATTTATGGTCGTGGTTCCACTTGTCTTTAGCTCTTTGATTGTCGGTGTTACAAATTTGGGAAGTGTTAAAAATATTGGTCGCCTGGGTGGACGTTTGGTTTCCTTTTATTTGCTGACGACTCTGTGTGCGATTCTTATCGGACAAGCATTAATTACTGTAGTCGCTCCTGGAGAAGGCCTGGATCGTGCACTGGCCGAGCAAGCCACTGTCTCTATGACCGATCAGCTCTCGCAACTGGAAGAAAAAAGTTCGATGGTCGGAAAGTCCCTTTGGCCCGGCCTAGTCACAACGATCATTCCACGCAATATTATCACGGCACTCGGTGAAGCGAATATGCTGGCGATCATATTTGTTTCGATTCTTTTCGGAGTGGCTATTCTAAATATTGAATCTCAAAAGGCCGCTGAAAGCTTAATCTCAAGTCTTCAGGCGGTCTCGGAAGTCTGCATCAAAATTGTGGGCTGGATTATGAAGGTCGCCCCAATTGCGGTCGCCGCATTAATGATCGGTGCCGTGACCCATTTTGGCTTTGAATTAATGGGCAATGTTTTGCAATACGTTTTGGTCGTGGTCCTTGGCTACTGCCTTCAGATTTTTGGAGTCTATGCTTTATTGGTCAAATTTCTTATTCGCATCCCTATGAAGCAATTCTATACAAGAATGCTTCCGGTTTTTGCCACCTCCTTTAGCACCAGCTCCAGCAGCGCAACAATGCCGACGTCAATGCAAACCTTAGAAAAGAATTTTGGCGTTCCTAAGAATCTAACCACTTTTAGCATTCCACTTGGGATGACCGTCAATATGGACGGAACCGCCTTGTTTGAAGTCATCGCGGCTTTGTTTATTGCTCAGGTTTTTGGAGTCGAGATCTCTTTGATGGGTCAGATCTCTTTGGTCGTGTTAGTTCTTTTAACCAGCATTGGAGTTGCAGGGGTTCCCGGCGGATCTATTCCAATTTTGATGTCGGCCATGGCCACTCTTGGAATTCCGCCACTCGGCATTGCCTTAATTCTTGGAGTCGATCGTCTTTTGGATATGGGCCGCACAGTGGTGAATGTGACTGGGGACTGCGTTGCGACCCTTTATTTGGCGCGAGTCGAAAAAGTCGATTTAGAAGAACACTTCAGAAAACATCCAAATGTCTAATATTAAAAGTCGCCTCTGTGGCCTTGTTGTCTACGGGCTCCTGTCACTTGCAAGTGTGACTGCCGACCTATCTGTGGCCCAGGTGGCCAGTTCGGCCGATGTTCCTTATCAAAGTTTGTTAGAGAATCGCTTTCTTTTTGTATTTCCCGAGGTCTATAAACCTCTTCTTCCAGAAATTTTGCATTATCAAAAATTGCTCTTAGAAGAATATGAATCTTCCTTTGCCTGGACACTTGATGAACGCACAGACCTGATCTTAACTTCTCCAAGGCAACAAATCGTGAACGGCTATGCGACCGTAATGCCAAACCTAAAAACTGTCTTTTACCCAGGAGGGGGCGGAGCCATCGAAAGCTTTGCTTCAAGCTCCTGGGCCTATACGCTATTAAATCATGAACTCGCTCATCTGTATCAACTCAACGTCAAGCATGAGTTCTCGTCTGCGGTCAAAAGTGTACTCGGAAACACCTTGGTGTTTGTGCTGCCCTTTGGAGTTCCGATCTTTGTCCATCCCAACGTCTTTATTCCGACTTTTGTGATCGAAGGAAATGCCGTTTATAACGAATCCCGTTTTGGCTTAGGCGGAAGGCTTTATAGCGGCGAGATCCGAGCCTTGGCCTTTGCTCAGATCAACGAAAACCATGTCCATTCAGATCGACTTTTAAATCAACACCTAGATTTCCCCTTTGGCGCAGAAAAATACGAACTCGGCGGATACTTTCAGCAATATTTGGCCGAGCGCTTTGGAACAACAGCGGTGAATCAATTTTTTAAAGCTCACGCGGATAATTTTATTTTCCCCTTAAGCTTAAATCAGATTTTTTTAAAACAATTTGGATTCAGCTATAATCAATTGCTGTTTGATTTTTCGGAAAGCCTGAAGCCTTCCACTAGGATGCAGCAAAAATTGGCGGAGCCGGCCTTTGCAAAATCTCTGACTCATTCGCCATTAAACCATGATCAGAATAAAGTGTTCTTCTTGGCCAGCTCTACACTTCGATCAGATCCGCTGCTTTTTAAAATTGATAAAAAAAGCGAGCAGATTCAGTCTTCTGAAGAGAATCTGGTTTATGGAAAAGTATTCGAGCCCTCCGAGGGCCTCTTTGCCAGTAAAAGCAGCCGCAGTCTTTCGCCTTATAGGGTTGAGTTTTCGCTTTTCACCGAAGGGGCTTGGCCTTTAGACGAATTTCGCTCTCAAGATATTCAAGACTTAAGAGCACGACAGAAGCTTTGGATCGATCCAGTCAATTCACTAACGAAGACCTATCTTTACAAAAACGATCAATTGCTGGATTCAACAAGTTCTACCGCAATCCTGGATGAGACGGGCCAGGCCTATTATTTTAAACAAGAAGGTCTCTACCGAGTCTTATATAAAGATAAAGTTGAACTACTGCGCTTTGAAGGCTTTTACTCGAAGCCCCTCGAAGTGGGCCCAGAGGGCCAAGTGTGGTTTGTAGCATCGACCGCCTTAGGCTCTTCACTTTTTGAATTTTCTAGTGAGGGGATCAGACGTCTTTTTCCATCAGACCTTATCGTCGACGCAAGATCATTGGGATCAAATCGCTTTGTTGTCGTCGAAGTCACTGCAAATGCTTATGAATATAAAATTGCCGAAGCTCAAGGCTTTGCTTCTGAGCCTGCGAAAATTCAATATGAGAGTTCAAAACAGCCCTTGTTTTCGAGCTATCAAATGCCTCCTGCTCCTGAATTGATAAACCCAGAGGTGTTAAAAAAGTCGAAGTCCTATAACTCGCTGACAAATCTTCGTTATAGTTATGCGGATGCGGGATTTGAAAGCTCTGTCTTAGGGGGCCTTGGTGGATTTTTATCTGCAAACTTCACCGATCCTCTTGAGTACAACCGCCTGGGCCTAATCTACCGCCTGGGTCCCTATCAAACGACCGAAGGGGCCTTGATTTTTTCAAATTCACAAACTCCTGTGAATTTTTCTTTGGCCTATGCTCGAACTCAATCTGCAATCGTTAGGACTTCTGACAATACAGTTTTCGAGCGCATCTCAGACCAACAAGCATTAGTCCGAGCAAGTCTTCCGATTTACCGTAAGGGCTACTGGGATTCCAATTTTTCGCTAGATGCCGGCTGGCTTAAAGATGAGCGATTTCAAAGAGACCCCATTGAGCGTCTTCAGTATGGTGCTCGGCTTTTGCTTTCGCGGGTTCGATCCCAACCACTGTCCTATTCCCCCTACCGGGCCCTTGCGACTTCGATATTTTACCAATACCAAACCGATCCAAATGGCTTGCCGACAGATGAGCTGCTTGGAGGAAGTCTGTCTTTGTCTGGAGATCTTGGGAAAGAAACATTCTTAAGCCTTGGCGGAGTCTGGTCTGAAGCAAAATTCGACTCCTTTAAACTGAGCCATCGCCCCCTGCTGCCTGACCTTTCAAATCATGTCTTTAAGTTAAGCGAGGGGGATTACGATGTTAAAGAAGTGCGCGGAACTAGACTGCGACTAACAAAAGTTGTCAATTGGTCCAAGTACTTTTCGCGATTTCCAATTTCGCTTCGAAGACTGGCCCCTTATGCTGAGCTGAATTACTTCGATATTCGCGAGGTCTCGGGAGAACTTGGAAAAGAAAAATTCTGGGAGCGAGCTGTCGGAGTCGAGTTCGAAGTCTTAATCGCACATCTATTTCTGGCCCAAATTCCGATCGAAGCCGTTGAAGATAGCTTTAGATCTTTAGGCCCTGACTACCGCATCTCGATTAAAAGTGAATTTTCGTTTTAACCCGATCTTAAACAACACTTCAGTTCAATCAATTTTTCAATCAAGCGTCTAAAATTTCGATGGAGACAGCTTATATTTTTAAACTCAACCCGACCCATCTTGTTGGAACTCGCCAATGTCAGACTCAACCTAGCCTGAAGCTAGGTTTCGCCCGAAATTGTCTGCGCGTGGCCATATTTGAGCTTTTACCGCGTTTTGCCTCGGAATCGATTGTCGCTTTTAGGCTAAAAAACAAATGCAAATGTGAAATAGGGCAAGATCTCTGTGTGCTTGGTATCGCTTAAGGTGGTGTTTGCGCCGCTGCCGGTGTTGCGGCTATCGTAACTAATATTTCTGTAAGTGACTTGAGGGCCTGCATAAAAAGCCGAAGTCACGTTAAACAAATATCCAAAGTCGACTTGAAAACCCTTTCCATCTTTTAGCGTATCATTTGATCCCCGCTTGTACTCAGAGCTGAAGAACAGGTGACCCAATAAAAAGTACCCGCCGTTTCTGTAACCCAAAGACGCTCCATAAGAAGTTCTCTCGCGCGCACTTCCTCCACTATCCCGATTCATGTGCGAATAGATTCCACCAAAATAAAGTCCACTCGACATGGTGTAGCCCAAACGAATGTCATAGTAAGTTCCGGTCAACCTTGAGTCGTCGACACCTTCAAGTTTTTCGTCCCAGCTGTAGTAAAGAAAACTTGGCTGAAGGATGACCCCCTGCATGTTCGCCTGTGCAAGGCTTGGCGCCAGAAGAATCAAAAAAGTAGAAAGACTAAAAAAGGAAACTAGATTTCGAAGCATCCTGCCCCCTAGGTAAGATGAAAGCGGAACTCGCTGATTTGCTTAATCTTAAACCTTTCGACGGGAAAAGAATATGGGAAGCTTGAATGAAGGACCTAAATCTTGCGACCAAGATCCAGAGCCTTGAACCCCTCAGGAACTAGACCAAAACT
>CAYMDP010000041.1:0-13263 GCA_964389375.1 uncultured Pseudobdellovibrionaceae bacterium
CAGTTTTCCGCTTATACAAGAAAGACCTATTTTTTGGGTGGGCACGAGGGTCGGATTTTTAACTTTAATTCTGCTTTGAGTATCGATAAGGAGTTGTTCTGCCTGGACGAAGTCTTGGGGGTTCTTTTTATATTGTTTTTCCATCTCGCCAACAAACAGTGCCTCAAGTTCTTCTTGGCTTAAATCCCTTAGGTCGAGGCCCTCGGCTGATTCAGCCAAAGAAAATGAACTGTAGCTAAGCAAGAGGCTCACAATTAGGCTTAAGACAGATTTCATAGATTCTCCAAACGTCCACAGTTTCGAACACAGCCTATTAAGCAATCTCAAGACCATCCTGAAATCGAATAGAATGAAAATCTGCCGACCAAAAATTAGACAAGGCGACGGTTTTGGTCTCAGGCGCGGTCTAAGTCCAATCGAGAACCAAGCGTGCAGAATACTTGCTGTATTGGTTGGAACTTAGATCCGAAGTATCACTAGAATGGAGTAAGGGTACGCCGATAATTTTTAGGCGTACCACAATAGTTTGATCAACATTTTATGCGAATTGACTGCAATCCAGAAGGCTTGTGCGCCAGAAAATGATTTAGCGGATCACTTTCGAATTGTTAACATAAGAGTGCCGACGATTGAAATTATTTTTTCAGTTCCATCTTGGCCGGTTACTGATTTATCTTTCTGGCAGAATCCATCAGCTTTTACCAATAAAACAAGCTGAGACTTAGTTTCCATGAGCCCCATACCTTCCTTTGCGGTTCCGTCAGGATTAACAGACAAAGCTCGAATGTCCTCCAACAAAACTTGATCTCCGGCCTTCATTCCGAGAAACGAAGTGGATGCGGCCTTAACTTCTTCGCCATTCATTTCATTGTTAATACAGGAAATCCTTTCTATTAATCCCTGACTATTTGTCACGGCCTCAGCTGAAAGACTAACAAGTAAAGACAATGCAGCGATAACTATGCTATTTTTCATTTTAATTTCTCCAATTTAGCGATATTTCGAAGTAGTCCATAGCAGGATCCATGCCTGGCTGTAAATTGATTTAATGGGAGTTGGTTGAGAATTGAGTGTCGAAGCCTCTCTCCTTAAGGCGCTAAAGGTTACCGGTGCTAGACGAAGCATCAGTTTGTAGCATCCTGTATAAGGATAGGGATTCTTGTGCGACGGACTTTAACTACTTGAATGTATTAAATGTCGCAGTGGTCATCAAAGAGTACTTGCTGTACTGGCTGGTACTCAAATCTGAAGTGTTATTGGTGTAATTGGCATTAACACCCCAGGTGAACCACTCGGTCATTGGCTTGGAAAAACCTGCGTTGACCGCGATATTAAAATCCGAGCGAGTGGGAGACAGATCTGGATAGGCAAGTCTATAAACTGCAAGACCAGCCATCCAGGTCGACTCCCAGGATGTGGGCGCCATATAGGTGGCTCCCGCCTCGATGCGATTATAGTTTTTCTCTTTGCCTTGGGCTGTATTGATAACTGCTCCAAAGCTTCCGATGACGGCTCTTTTTTTGGTCTTATCTAAGAAGTAAATTTGATTTGTCTTAAGGGTAGTTCGTAGTGAATCCGCATTCGTATCGGGGCTTGAATCCGGCAGCAGTGAATCGTCGATTCTTAGGTCCAGTATGTAAGAGGAAAACCAACTTTCATTCATAATAAAGGTGTTGTCGGTTCCAAGAAGAACCGAGCGCAAAATATTCTGCGGAGATCCAGTGTTATTGGGATCCATATACAAAATTTCATAACCTGGATTAAGAGTAAATTTATAACCCTTTTTCCAGGCTGTTCCTTTGTAAGAATACGGAGCAGTTAAGGTCACAAGGTAGGGATCCGCCCGGCCAAGCTCACTATCAAGTTCTACAAAGCTATCCTTTGCCGACAAAATCGAAGTCACGGCAAGTTTGGTACTCAGCTCGTGTTTATCTGTGTTCTTAAGTCGGTATTCGGCATCTCCAGCAATCAGATAACGGAATGCTCCTTTATCTGTGCTAGCACCCTGACTAGTGACATTGTCTGGAGCCAGCAAAACATTCGAGTCGTACATCAATCCTAAAGTTCCATTTAGGATAAAGGTCTTTCCTTGATTTTTTCTATAGGCCTGAAGTTGGGCAATTTTTTCGATATAGTCTTCCGCTTGTTCGTCCATTCGCGGATCTTTTGAAGTATCAAGCACATACTCAAAAGCCGAGCGAGAGTTGTCAAAATTCTCGAGGCCAAAATAAATCAATCCTTGATAGAATGCTGAAGACGAGGATAGCCCCTCAATGTTTTGTGCCCGTACATTTGCAAAAATCAGAAGGGCCTTATCAAGTTCCTTTAGGCGGTAATGAATAAGTCCCATGTAGTACTGCTTTTCATAACGAGTCTCTGGTTCGTCTGCGGCCAAATTCATGACAACCAAGGCCTCATTAAATTTTTCGGTCCTATAAAGAGTGATACCGTAGCGAAAATATAAAGAAGTATTGGAAGGATCAAGGTCTACGCTTTTTCGAAATAGTTCTTCGGCTTTTGCAAAATCTCCAGCTTGATAGAATTGCAAAGCCTGCGCTCCCAAGGCCTCCGCTTCTTTTTTTCTACGGTTTCGCTCGGCTTGTGCAAGTTGAGCCTCTTTCCGCCGGCTTTCTTCCATTTTTTGTTTTTCGATCTGTTCCATTCGCAAGCGCTCGGATTCCCTTTGTGAATTTTCGAGGGCCATCTTTTCGAGGAAGGCTTTTTTCTCTGCCACTTGAGCCGCGGCCAAGGTGGTCTCTGACGGGATGGGTTTTGTTAGGCTCTTTTTTGCGTCCTCAGATTCTTTGCGTAATCGCACCTCTTCTTTAAAAATTTGCACAGCTCTTTCGGCCTGCTCTCTGGTGTCATAGACTTCAAGGATTCGATTTCCTTTTTCGTCCTTTCTCATGACGATCGGTTTTCGTGCGACTTTACCTTGGTTGATTGCGAGGTTAAATTTTTGTCCATCGGCTTCTCGAAGTCGCATTCCTGGTGGCGGAACAAAGACTTCGGGATTAAAGCTATCCGACTCTGAAAAGCCAATCGCAAAGCTGCCAGAAAAAGTCGAAGAGTCGGGCTCAGTTTCTTCTAAAAGAATTTTTACGATTCTTTTAGAAGTTTTATCTTTTAAAAATAAAAAAGCAGAATCGATTTTTTGACTTTCTAAATTCCACGGCCCTGAGCCGTAGCGAATTCGCACCTGTTGAGCCGAGTTCGAAACTTGCTGAGCTTCAGAAGAAACGTGAGAGATTCCAAAAAAAATTGCGTAGGATAAGATAAACTGGCGAATCACTTGGCCACTCCCAATGATGAGGATCTGAAGCTGCTAATGGTCTCTAGTGGTTAAGGATAGTTTAAATCAGCAGGACTGGCAAAATCTTGCAGACTAAATTAAAAATGGCTGCCTAAAAGTCCAACAGCCTGGGCGTCCTTAGATCAAAAGACCTAAGGCTAGTTGAATTATTGATTTTGGATTTTGATGATCAGGCGGTTGTTGCCGTCTTGAATAATCTGATTACAAAAGGTGCAGCTATTTAAAATATCCGTCGGTGCTTGAAAGGTCGGAATTGTAGGAACCGAGGGCATTCCGATCGGTACAATCGCAGGGCTGACGCTAATGTCTTCAGTTAACATCATTCCACTTCCGCTTGGCATTGCAGAGCTTGGTGCGCGGGGAGGGGCCGCGGCAGTTGGAGGAACGGTCGCGGCTGAACCGCTTGACCGTGCAGCAGGCGCAGCCTTAGGTGGCGGACCTTTGGCGGCAGTACCTGGTCCAGCGCTTCCCTCTGCGCCACCTTCACCCGAGCCGGCTCCAGTAGAAGATCCAGAGCGAGAATTAGACGAAGCCGATCCGCTATTTCCTTTATTTTCTTCTTTCTTGTCAGAGGCGCCGGGAGCTTTTTCTTTCGCTGCAGGTGCTGAGTCTTCAGAAGATCCCGCAGGACCCTCTTCTTTCTTACCGTCCTCATTCGCAGGAGACCGAGGATCAGGTCCGGCATCGGCCGGAGCTTTTGTTGAAGTATCTGCATTCGAATCTGTATCCAAACTTGCTAAACTCTCTTGAGGTACGGGCATTGGA
Organism: uncultured Pseudobdellovibrionaceae bacterium; assembly: GCA_964389375.1. Classification (GTDB taxonomy): domain Bacteria; phylum Bdellovibrionota; class Bdellovibrionia; order Bdellovibrionales; family UBA1609; genus CAYMDP01. The sequence continues at coordinate 4,079 of CAYMDP010000041.1, forward strand.
GCACTCGGCGGAGCACCAAACACATTTTGCGCCATTTGTCCGACACCAACAGAGACCGGATTTAGAATTGCGCCGTTTGGTCCAGGAAGACCAAAATCGACTTTTCCTTCGAAGGTCACTACATTTGTTGCTCGTGAACTCGAAGAGTAAGAGGCCAAAAAGTCTGTTCCTCGAACTCCAGCGACGGCAGAGGGAGTCTTAACCTGAAACTGACTCGTTTTGCCGTCATACTTTTGCTCAACCTTAGAGCGAACTTTTCCGTAAATCACATTCAGTGTGACATTCTTTTTATTTTCACTTGGTTTATATTCGTAATTTTCAAAGACAATCTCAGATTCTGGAGACACGTTAATCACGTTTTTGTCGACCATCACGATTTTTGCACGGGCATCTTTTCCGGTAATGACAGTGTCTTTCGGAAACACTCGAGCTCCGACACGAGCGACTTGGACTTTTCCATCTCGCGCACTTTTTACTTTTACTTCACCCTTGACGACGTTAAAAACGCCATGGACAGACTGGGCAAGACTGGTTGAAGAAAAAAAGATAAAGATCGTGACCGCTAAAAAACGTACCATTTGAACCCCTTGTTGCACCCTCTATTTTTCGGTTTTTCGACCCTTTGACTTAAGGTCGGTCTCAATTGGGCTCGTCTTATTTTGAGAATTTAAGGCAGATTTCTTCAGCAGCGGTCAAAAGGTCATCGACCCAAATTTCAGGGGCTTGAAACTCAGAATCTTCGGGATTTTCAGAGTGCCCCAAAAGGACACAGCGGCAACCGGCTCTGTGGCCTGCCTCCACATCTGTCATGCGATCTCCGATCATCCAGCTTTGACTTAGATCAATTCCGAACTCTCGGGCAGCCTCCAGAAGCATTCCTGGATTTGGTTTTCGCAATGGGTGATTGGTGTCTGTCATAAAAGGCGCTGAATAAAATTTTAAAATATCAATTCCATGTCGAGAAAACTCGGCCTGAATGCGGCGATGGATCTCGTCAAGATTATGAATCTGGACAATGCCACGAGCCACGCCGGACTGATTGGTCGCAATTGCAAAGACAAAGCCTTGATCTCGCAATTTTCTAAGGGCCTCAAAGACATTCGGTAGATAAACGATTTGCTCTGGATCATTCAGATAGATTTTATCTTCAATAATTGTCCCATCTCGGTCCAGCAGAATCGCTTTTTTCATATGAGTAGACTAACAAAAGGCAGTAACACTGTCACAGCACCCTAGTCTTTTTTTAGCGATTTTTGTGCGACCGGATGATGTTGTTCAAGTTTTCGGGCAAGCCCGTGAAGACTTGTGTGAGTGTATTTTTGAGTCGCCGCTAAAGACTTATGTCCCAGGAGTTCCTGAAGGATTCTTAAGTCAGCTCCGTCGTTCAACAGATGTGTGGCATAGCTGTGACGTAAAGCGTGGGGATGAAGGGGTTTTAATAAGCCCGCTTTGGCTCCAAGCTCCCTAATGATTTGGTAGGCCTTCCTTGGACTCAAGGCCTTTTCACCGAAGACATATTCAAAAGATTGATCCTGGGCTTTTAGAGCAGAGAATACGATTTTCGGTAAGGCGATGAGACGTTCTTGATTGCCTTTTCCAAGAACTCTTAAGTTTTGATTTTCAAAACTGACTTGGCGCCACTTTAAGCCACAGGCCTCGCTGACTCGAAGGCCTCCTCCATATAAGAGTAAGAAAAGGCAATAAGCGCGCTGCTCAGACTCGTCCCTGGCCTTTGCGGAGAATGTCTTTAAAACAGAAAGTGCTTCGTCCACAGAGATGTAATGGGGCAACCGAAGATTCAATTTCGGAGAAAAAAGTTGGTTCTGTAAGGCTTTGTCAGTATGCCCTTCTTGGTGAAGCCATCTGAAAAAGCCTTTCAAGCATGCGGTCTTCCGACTGCGTGAGGCAGGAGTCAGAGAGGACCACTTCTTTTGGGCAAGCCGAGCCCAAACCAGTAGATCGGCCTCGTCCCACTGGGCATCTTTTGGGCTTAACCGTGTAAATTTTACTCGTAAAGACTCTTCCTCTTCGGGGGTATATAAAATCTTTTCGACCCCTACTGGCCCCAGGAACTGACCCAAGTCTGTGGCATAAGATTTGGATGTATGACCAGCAGCGGTTTTTACTAAGTCTAGAAATTTAAGGTATTTAAGGCTTAGAACTGACATTTTTTGTCGGTTGTTTGGTGACAATTAAGGCAACTCCAGCTGTTGGGGATTTCCTACATTGTGCCCTGCAAAAAAAACTTGCACAAGTTTAGGGCAGCTGATAGAACACTGCGTTATCCGAGACTTGGACCTGTAGCGGACCGTAAACCATAATGAAAGGGCTGTACGTATGTCTGGAATCGATAAACCCACCTATCTTCCCCCAAGCGCGGGTGAGCCTCAAAGCTTACCTGGAACTATTCTTAACCCGGCATCTGGTGCCGTTGGACGAAAAATTGTCTTTAAGTCAGAGGTTATGCGCCAACTGATGAAGATGGTTGATCGAGTTGCACCAAGTAATGCCACGGTTTTGATTCTTGGTGAAAGTGGAACTGGAAAAGAACTGATTGCCAATGCTGTTCATGAAAGAAGCCATCGTCGAAACAAACCCTTTGTTGCGATCAATTGTGGAGCTTTAAGAGAGACTCTTTTAGAGAGCGAACTTTTCGGTCACGAAAAGGGAGCCTTCACCGGAGCTTATTCGCGTAAGATTGGTCTTGCGGAAGTAGCTAACGGCGGAACCTTATTTTTAGATGAAATCGGCGAGATGAGTCCAGGAATCCAGGCCAAACTTCTTCGTTTTCTTCAAGAAGGTGAAATCTTCCGAGTTGGTGGTAAAGAGCCAATCAAAGTGGATATTCGTTTAATCAGTGCAACAAACAAAGAATTAGACAAAGAAGTGATGCGCGGAAATTTCCGTGAGGATCTATTCTACCGTATCAACACGATTATGGTGCACTCGCCTCCATTGCGTCGTCGAAAAGAGGATATTGCCTCTCTTGTTGAGCATTTCTTATCAAGCAATCCGAACAATTTCCTAAACCGTGGTCGCCAAATGAGCGAAGACGCCATGAAGCTTCTAATGAAGTATGATTGGCCAGGAAATATTCGAGAGCTTCAAAACGTGTGTGAACGCTTGCAGATTCTGTCTGAAGGTCATTTGATCATGCCGGGAGATATCCCAGAGCATATTCGAAATCCAGATCATAAAATTGTGATCGACGATTATGATCCAACAATGACTCTTCATGAGCTAGAGAAGCGCTACATTTTGAAAGCTTTAAATTATTTTGATGGGAATAAGACCCAAGCTGCAAATGCTTTAGGGATTACCATTAAGACTCTTTATAACAAGCTTCACGAGTACGGGGAGTTTGATAAGTACGCAGTTCACACTAAGCCTCAAAAGGCTTAGTGGTCTGCTGGTATTAAGGACTTTTTAGCAGGATGACGAGGGCCTAGAAATAGCCTTCGTCGTCTGAATCAAGATCTTCATCTTCTTCATCAAGATCGGCAACGGGCTCCATGTCTGGGTCGTTGAATTCTTCAACGGGCTCAAAATCATCTCCCATTCCAGTAAAACTTTTTTGAGAACCTAATAGACCCTCTTCTTCCTGGCCATCGTCAGCTCCAACAGCTAGGCCTGAAAGTCCAACAGCAAAGGGATTGCTGGTCAGGGGCTTGTTGTCAGATAACTTCGTAATCTGTTCCAAACTTGGCACAGAAGGCTTCGAGGATTTTTTGCTGGCTTTTGGACTTGCGGTTTTTTGAGACGCTGCTTTTTTGGGCGCAGCTGTTTTTTTAGTTGAAGCCTTGCTGGTCGCTTTCTTAGTCGCTTTTTTTGCCTTGGCCTTAGTGCTTTTTTTTGCAGTACTTTTTTTAGTCGCTTTTTTTGCGGCTTTTTTAGTTGCCTTTTTGGGGCTCGATTTTTTTGAAGCTTTCTTCGCAGGCTTTTTTGCTTTCTTTTTTGGAGCTGATTTCTTAGGACTCTTCTTCTTCTTCTTTTTTGCCATCTTCCAATACCCCTCTTAAGACATATAAAACTGTTGAACGCTCCAATCCTAACGGCATTTTTATTTGTTGCCTAGTTTTTTTCTAGTGGGGGCGGGGGGGGGCTGTGGATCCTGCATGCCTCCTCGTAGTTCTTCGTCCGGCCTTGAGCCTGATTCTATAAAAGGACAAATTGATTTGTATTTGAGATTGGGCCGCTTGGACTAAGTTTGCCGCAACCTGGCAAGATGTTTCGAGGACAGGCCCTGGGCAAAAAAAAGACCCAGAGTTTCCTCTGGGCCTAGTCTAGTTCATTACGGATGAAGTGGGACGATTAACCAATTAGCTTTAAAGCAATTGAGTTCGTTTGGTTTGCTTGGGCGAGAGAGGCTGTGTTGGCTTGAAGCATGATCGAGTTACGAGTTAACTCAGAAGAAGCTTCGGCTACGTCAGTATCTCGGATTCGACTGTTTGCAGCAGACATGTTCTCTTCGAAAATCAAGAGGTTGTTTACTGTAGAAGTCAGTCGGTTTTGAAGAGCTCCAAGATTCGAGCGCATTCCGTTGACCGCAACCTGTGCGTTATCAAGGAGGCTCATCGCTTGTTGAGCGCCTTCTTTGTTCGTGTAATCCAAACCATCAAGTTCCAAAGCGTCTAAGGTCGCAACGTTTACAGATGAATCAAAAGAGATTCTATCTTCGAAATCGTCGTTATAAACACCTACTTGGAAATCGAATACAGGAGTTGATCCGTCAAGCAACTTAGTTTTTCCCCAAGTTGTAACAGAAGCAATACGCTGTAATTCGCTCTTGAGCTGTTGAATTTCCTTATCGATAAACCCACGCTCGTTTTCACCAACAGTGTCAGAAGCCGCTTGGATTCCCAACTCACGCATACGTACGATAACGTTTCCGATTTCGTTCAATCCACCTTCAGCGGTTTGAACCATCGAGATACCATCGTTTGCGTTTCTGTTTGCTTGGCGCGTTGAGCGAATGTTCGCTTTTAGGTTTTCAGAGATCGCAAGCCCCGCAGCATCGTCGGCAGACTTGTTGATCCGGCTACCGCTAGAAAGCTTTGCTAAGCTGTCTTGGATTTTGCTTTGGCTTGAAACTAGGTTTCGCTGTGAATTAATCGCAGCAATATTTGTTGATACTCGCATTCCCATAAATAATTATCCTCCGTCAAATTTCATTTAATATATTCCTCCTTGTGATTTCCCAAGAATTTGGGGTGGCATCCGAGCCGGTTAAGTTTTAGTACCCACTAAACTTAAAAAAGTATTCCTTGTACGTTGTCTTCGTCTTCCTTGAATCCTCCTTTCGCATGACCCCTCAACTGTTTCTTCATTGGGCCAATTTCGGTTACTCTTCCTGTGAAGAGACAACGAAGAATTTATCTTCGCGCTGCTCACAGGGAATTTTTCGGGACTTGCATCGGAATCTTGACAGGACGTCAGGCTAATTTGGACCTTTAACTTAAAAACTTAGCCCTTTGGTAAGTCGGGTCTGATAGACCAAAGCAAAGATTCCAAGACGTAGATCCGATCAAAATCCGATTCGTCTAGTCTTGTTCTCGACGCGACTCCAGTCTGTATTTATTTTTTGAAACAACCGGAAAGCCTCATCGCTTATACAGTTTGGGGATTCGTGATCCGGATTTTTCTTTTCGTTGAATTATAGAGTTTTTAGAAAAGAAAGTATTTTTTCAGAGGTCCATTCCGGATCATCTTCCTGAAGATGGTGGCCAGCAAGGGCCAGTGTTTCGAGCTGGGCCTTGGGTAAAATCCGAACGAGGTCCTCAACAACCTTGACCGGGACTAATCGGTCTTGCCGTCCATACAGAACCAGCACTGGTATTTTAAGACTTTCAAACAAGGCGGGCATTCTGCGATCTCTTAGGACCTGAGTTGCAGCTAAAAAGTTTGCGACATTTCTTGAGTTTGAGGAATAAGGACGGTGGTAGTGGGCAAGATCTAAGTCTGTCACCGGGGTGGTTCCGGCTCTCACTCGCTTTAAGGCGTGTTTGATAAACCAAGTTCCCACGACCGGCTTCAAGATCGGGTGAAAATAAGAAAGCCAAGCCAATGGAAGGGGGGTAAGCTTGGGAGAGGTTGCAGGAGCTAGTGCGATCAGGCCCCTGCAATTCCCTTCGTCTAATTGAGCCAGTCTTAAGGCGATAGCGCCTCCCATGGAGCTTCCAATCAAAACGTAGTTTTTTAAGCCTTGCTCGTGAATAAAATCTTTAAGCAAACTGGAAATACCATCGAGGCTCCATTTTTTTTCCAAGACGGGACTTAAGCCGAAGCCAGGAAGATCCAATACGAAGACTCGGTACTTATTGATAAGAAGAGGCCAAAGCAAACTCCAGCTATAAGAAGAAGCGCCTATGCCATGAAGAAAGATCAAAGCTGGGCCACTGCCACCTTCGCCCCAATGTATCTCCTGGCCCTGAAGCTTTGTTTGCTTCCACTCAAGTTCTGTAAAACTTTTGAGCTTCAGAATGGATCCAATGGTCCTTTTGCCTCGGACTAGGATCAGAATCAGCAGGGCTACTAAAAATAGGCCGAGGCCGAAAAAAATATTGTCTAAGCTGAGCTTGGTGAATTGGGGCATCACAAAATCTTAAGCCTTATTGAAGCAAAATCCGCCGAAGGGGATATTCAAAACCAACTTAAATTCTAGTCGATCTCGAGAAAACGACAATAGGCAATTCGGCCTGTCAGATTATAAAGTCGGTCTTGATTTTCCTTCAGATGGTGTTCGGCAAGATAGCCAATCGTGCATTCCTTTTGATCACTGTCGAAATGGCTGCATTGTTCGCAATAATAAATCATATCCAGATGAAGAAAATCAGTGGGGTTGACCCGGTCCAAAATCAGGCTTCTTCTAGAGGACGAAATTGAGGTCTTTGAATTTCCAGAATCCGACATTGACAAAGCTCCTTAAAGCCTCAGATTTAAAGCTAAGAGAGGCTAGTGGTTAACACAGCAAAGAGGCTGTTTCAATCAATTGGCTTGTCTAGGGTCCCTTAAAATGGGCCTTGTACATTCATCGGCCAGAACAAGGGGTTTAATGGCCCCATTAAGATGGATCAGAAAAGACGAATCAGACCAGGGGCTTTATATGAACTTAGAGAAGCTAACCAGAAAATCCCAGGAAGCCCTTCAGGCTGCGGTTGAATTGGCCGAGAGCCGAGGTAATCCCAATCTCGAGCCAGAGCATTTGATTCTTCAAGTTCTGATTCAGGATGAGGGTATTCCACCCCAGGTGTTAAAGGCTATGTCGAAAGATCCGCGTGGCTTAGCTAAGGATTTGGAGGCTCGTATAGAAGCTCTCCCTCAGGTTTCTGGAGCTCATCAAAAAGTCGGAGCCAGTGCGGCTTTTCAGCGATTGTTTTCTGAGGCCGAAAAAGAAGCTAAAAATCTTTCGGACTCTTTTGTTTCAACTGAACACTTTATGTTGAGTGCTTTATCTGGAAATTTTCCCGATTTAAAAAAGATTTTCGAAAAACACAATGTCCGACGACCAGAATTTTTGGAGTATTTAATGAATATGCGTGGAGATCAAAAAGTGACAGACGATAATCCGGAAGCAAAATTTGAGAGCCTTAAAAAATACGCCAGAGATCTAACCGAACTCGCAGAGCAAGGAAAATTAGATCCGGTCATTGGCCGTGACGAAGAAATCCGCAGGGTCATACAAGTTTTGTCTCGACGAACTAAAAATAATCCCGTTTTGATTGGTGAGCCGGGAGTCGGCAAAACGGCCATCGCCGAGGGGCTCGCTCTTCGTATCGTCAGCGGGGATGTGCCAGAAGTCCTTCAGGATAAAAAGCTTCTGTCCCTTGATATGGGGGCCCTAATTGCTGGGGCGAAATACCGCGGGGAGTTTGAGGATCGTCTTAAAGCCGTAATCAAGGAAGTTGTCGGTTCGAATGGTCAAGTCATTTTGTTTATCGATGAAATTCACACATTGGTTGGTGCAGGCAAAACGGATGGGGCTATGGACGCAGGCCAAATTTTAAAGCCGGCCCTGGCTCGCGGAGAGTTGCGCTGTATCGGTGCAACCACTTTAGATGAATACCGAAAGTACATTGAAAAAGACAAAGCTCTTGAGCGCCGTTTTCAAACTGTCCTGGTCGACGAGCCTTCAGTCGAAGACGCCATCACCATTTTGCGTGGCCTTAAAGAAAAATACGAAGTGCACCATGGCGTTCGTATTACCGATTCCGCGATTGTCTCTGCGGTAAAGCTATCCCACCGTTATATCACCAGTCGATTTTTGCCTGATAAAGCGATTGACCTGATGGATGAAGCGGCCTCTCGGCTAAGCATTGAAATTACTAGTGTCCCCGATTCTATCGATGAGCTTCAGCGCCGAAAAACCCACCTGCAGGTTGAGCGTGAGGCCCTAAAAAAAGAAAAGGATGCCTCTGCAAAAGACCGACTCCTTTCTGTGGATTCGGAACTTAAAGAACTCGAAGCACAACTGATGACCTTAAGGCAGCGCTGGGAAGCCGAAAAGGCTGAAATCGGATCTTTAAAGGGCGTAAAACTTGAGATTGAAAACGTCCGACTTGAAATCGAAAGAGCGGAAAGAGAAGGACAATGGGAAAAAGCCGCTCAGCTAAAGTATGGAAGACTTCCTGAGCTCGAGAAAAAACTAAGTCGGTACAACGAAGATGCCGACTCTCAAAAGTCCGGCGACCGCATGCTCAAAGAAGAAGTCGGCCCGGAAGAGATCGCCGAAATTGTTTCGAAATGGACCGGAGTTCCCTTAAAGAAAATGCTCGAGTCAGAAACCTCTAAACTTCTTCACATGGAAGATCAATTACGAGAAAGGGTCGTCGGGCAAGATCACGCCCTTGTCGCAGTATCGGATGCCATCAGAAGAGCACGCGCAGAAATATCTGACCCCAACCGTCCGATTGGAAGCTTTATCTTCTTGGGCCCAACAGGTGTCGGAAAAACTGAAACCGTTAAGGCCTTGGCCGAGTTGTTATTCGACACTGAGGAAGCCATCACGCGCATCGATATGTCGGAGTACATGGAAAAACACAGTGTCTCTCGCTTGATCGGAGCACCTCCCGGCTATGTGGGCTACGAAGAAGGTGGCCAGCTGACAGAGCGAGTCCGCAGAAAACCTTACTCTGTCGTCTTATTCGATGAAATCGAAAAAGCTCATCCTGATGTTTTTAATATTCTTT
>CAYMDP010000041.1:13363-25079 GCA_964389375.1 uncultured Pseudobdellovibrionaceae bacterium
GTCGTCTTATTCGATGAAATCGAAAAAGCTCATCCTGATGTTTTTAATATTCTTTTACAGGTTCTAGATGATGGGCGCCTGACTGACGGTCAAGGCAAGGTCGTGGATTTTAAAAACACTGTTTTAGTGATGACCTCAAACATTGGCTCCCATGCTTTGATCGATGAAAAACTGTCCGAAGCCAAAAAACACGAAGCCGTAATGGAGACTCTAAGAAAAAGCTTTAGACCTGAGTTCTTAAACCGTATCGATGAAACGGTGATTTTCAATAGCCTTGGACAAGAACAGATTTCTGGCATTGTGAAGATTCAGCTCGAAGAAGTCCAAAAGCGCATGCAGGACAAAAAGATCAAACTCGATTTCGATCCGACGGTTTTAAGTTACCTCGCGAAAAAAGGCTACGATCCAATTTACGGAGCAAGGCCACTCAAGCGAGTCATTCAAAATGACATTCTGAATCCTTTAGCCAAAGAGATTATTTCCGGCAAGGTGAAGTCGGGGGATCAGGTTAAGATTTCAGCCGACGATCTTCGGGTTCACTTCAGCTAAGGGCTTTTCTGAATCCACGCTTCCGATTTCGTCGCAGCTCCTGCTTCGCCGCTGTCACCCTTCGGGTGAGCGCCTCCGGCTCAGCGGAGGCCCTCCGAAGAAGAGAATAAAAAAGCCTTAAGAAAATCGGAAGCGCAGATTCCGCTTATTTTAGGAAGTCACAGCGAGGGGCTTCGTCGGAAAGTCGGCGAAAATCTCGAACGATCTGTCTTAGCGCCGCAAGAATCTCTTGGCCGTCGATGGGAGGCGCGCGGTTTAGCCACTTATCCCACAACATATGCTCACTCATTCTAGAGGCCAGAAGAACTCCGCTGGTCCAATCTAATAATACCCACCTGGATCCATCCCAAACGATTTGAGTGAAATTAAAATCCCCAATGTCTTCGAAGAGGGCCGTTTGAAGTGCAAATTTTTTTAAATTTTCAATAATCGGTTGCTGGCTTGAAGCCGCGGGCAAAAGACTTCTTTGAAGGGCAGTTTCTAAATCAAACTGAACCGAGATTTTTTCTAACAAAATATACTGAACTGTATTTCCCGCTTTCCCAACTTCCGAAATCATTGGAATCGGAAGGGCCAAGTCCAGCAACTCCTTGTGGGTTTCAGCGTATAGCTTTAAAAATCCCAAATTTTTCCAGTTCTTATTGTAGTAAGGGCTGGCCAAGCGAATCGCATGACCCGTGCTAGTTTCAAAAATAAAGGTGGATTGTCCCTCACCAATAAAAGCAGTTAACTCGACAACTTTTCCATTCGAGAAGCGGACCTTGCCTTTACCATTGGCTTTTAGTTTTTTAATTGTTTCATGGTAGTCCCAGCGCGGGTTAGGGCCATCGAAAAGCTCATAGACCTTTGCCGCCCGAACTGAGCTGGCGGAAAAGATGATAAAAGCTAATAAGAGACTTCGAAAAGTGAGTGTCATTCTCCGCAAGAGCTACAAGATCCGCGCCACAGGAAGGCTTTAAATCCACATAAAGCACTGAAAGCAGGTCTGTTTTTAAGACTGGGCGGGGAACATCCCCCTTAGCCAAGGTTTAAGTGTTTGAAATCCCTACTTTTTATAGTCCTTACCTTGCGAAAATTGGGCTTTCGCGTTAGATTCCGGCCGAACTTCAGGCTCGCAGTTCTTTGGTCAGTTTTTTTATGGCTTAAACGGCCATGAAAAATCTCCCTGAACTGCCACAATATGATCACTGTGATGACTCAGAATTGTCGCAGAATTGTTGAGAGCCGACAATTTTTGAACAAGAAATGGGATAGATGTTTTCAGGTTTAGTCGAAGAAATGTCGCAGATTACGAGTGTTCAGCCCGAGGAAGGCTTAATTCGGATTCAAATCCAGCGCCCAGCTGAATTTAAAGACATTAAGAGGGGCGATTCCATTGCGGTGGATGGTGTTTGCCTGACCCTCGAAAATTTTGACGACAGTCACATGGGCTTCGCCATCGCGGCAGAGACTTTGCATATTACAAATTGGACAACAGAAAATCTGGCTGGGCGGCGGGTGAATCTAGAGCGATCTCTTAAATTTGGAGATCGAATTCATGGACACCTGGTGACGGGACATGTGGACGGCTTAGGCCGGGTGACCGCGATTCAGGCTGAGGGTGCAAGCCTTTGGCTGATGGTCAGTCTTCCTGCTAAGTATCGCTTTTACATTTGGCCAAAAGGGAGCATCGCTTTGAATGGCGTCAGTCTGACAATCAATACGATAAAAGATGGATCTCTCTCGGTTTGTTTAATTCCCGAAACCCAAAAACTGACAAATCTCTCCGGCCTAAACCTTGGGGACTCGGTTCATTTTGAAATTGATAACAATGCCAGAGGACTCGTGCGATGGCTCGAGAGTCGAAATGAGGAGGCCTCCACATGAAGCTTTCAACAATTCCAGAATTAATCGAGGACATTCAACTCGGTAAGCTTGTGATCTTGGTAGATGATGAAGATCGAGAAAATGAGGGCGACTTAGTTGTCGCCGCAGATTACATCACCCCTTCAATGGTTAACTTTATGGCTACCGAGGCAAGGGGTCTAATTTGTTTAGCCCTTCCTGCCGAACAAATTTCGCGATTGGGCTTACCTCTTATGGTTCGCGAAGACACCAATTTGTCTCCGAACAAAACCGCATTCACCGTCAGTATCGAAGCCGCTCAAGGGGTTTCAACCGGAATTTCCGCAGCCGATCGAGCTTTAACAATCAAAGTCGCTTCCAATCCAAGTAGTGGTCCCCGAGACATCATTACTCCGGGACACGTATTTCCCATTCGCGCTCAAGAGGGTGGAGTTTTAAAGCGCGCGGGTCACACTGAAGCTAGTGTGGATTTAGTTCGTCTTGCCGGACTTAATCCCGCAGCTGTGATTTGTGAGATCATGAATCCAGATGGATCTATGGCTCGTGTACCAGAACTTTTAGAGTTTGCTAAAAAGCATTCGATCAAAGTCGGATCCATCGAAAGCTTGATTCGTTATCGCGCTCAAACAGAAAGCTTTGTCGAAGAAGTGGCTCATGCAGAGCTGCCCTGCTCTTTCGGAGAAGGTTTTAAAATTCGCGCGTTCCGTAATCACTTGGATAATCGCGAGCATATCGTGGTCACAAAGGGCGAACTTTCAGGGGACGAACCCATTTTAGTTCGAGTTCACACTGAATGTGTAATGGGTGATGTTTTCGGCAGTTTAAGAACCCGCAGTGGCGACTACCTCAAGGCGGCCCTTCAGCAGATTGATCAAGAGGGACGGGGGGTATTAGTTTATCTTCGACTTGAGGACATGGGTCAGCGCTTAGTTAACCGAATTCAGTCCTACCATTGTCTAGATCAAGGACAAGCTGCAGATGATGGATTAAGACAAAACTTTCGCTCCGATGATCGGGATTATGGTGTGGGGGCTCAAATTCTTCGTGCTTTGGGTCTTCGAAAAATTCGCCTTATGACCAATAACACTTCAAAGCGTGTGGGTCTTAAGGGCTATGGAATCGAGATTGTCGACACAGAATCGCTTCCCATCGAAACAGATCCATTGATTGAATTAAGTTTAAAACCAGCAGCAAAGCACAAAGATCAAGCAGGGGAGCTTTTAATATGAAGGACCTTGTGATTCAGGGTGACCTTTCAGTTCAGGCCTCGTGGAAGATTGGTTTGGTGGCCTCTCGTTTTAATAATCCCGTTACCGAAAAGCTTGAGCAGGGGGCCTTATCAAAGCTTTTGGAGCTGGGTCTTCCTCGCGAACAAGTTCTTGTGGTTCGCGTTCCGGGTGCCGTAGAAATTCCTTTAGCCGTACAAACACTTTTCGAAACTCAGGGCTGTGATGCAGTCGTTACTGTGGGCGCCGTCATTCGCGGCGAAACTTACCATTTTGAATCTGTCTGTAATTCCGTCGAGCGCGGCTGTACAGAAGTTCAACTTCGCTTTAACCGTCCAGTCGGTTTTGGGGTGATTATGACCAACACTCCCGATCAAGCCTTCGCCAGATGCGGTGGAGCCAAGGGTAACAAGGGGGCCGAGGCCTCTGAGGTCGTCGTCGAAATGTTAAATTTAAAACAAAAATTAAAAGCCACAAACTAAACAAACCACAAGGAGTCCCATACCATGAGCCAAACCACACAGACCAATTCGGTAAAAGTCGAAGAGTTCTATTCTCGCCTTAGCGAAAGAGTTAGCGGTTATAACGCCCGCTTGATGCTTAGATCTGCGCTATTCTCTTCAGGCTTTAACGCATTGGAAGTGACCGAGCTCAGCAAAGAAGACGCAAAGACTCTTTGCCTTGAGTTGATTAAAAAAGGTGGACCTTCTTTCCAAGTCGGAAAGGATATGTATCAGCTCGTTCAGTAAGCTGATATTTGGGTATGGGGAAAAATTCAGATCGGTCCACGACGCGTCGTTGGACAAATCAACTTGAAGTGCGAAAGCGAAAGCGTGAGATCTTTTATGTTCTCACGCTGACGCTTTTACTTTTGGTTTTGATCTGGGTTGAGGTCAAACTCTTTGGAATGAGCCAATCCCTTCCGGTGGTTCATTCCGTATTTTTCATTGGCCTTGTTAATTTTAATATCATCATTTTTCTTTTGCTCGCCTATCTGATTTTCCGAAACATTGTTAAAAGTTTTGCCGAAAAACCAAAGCATTGGCTTGGTGGGTCTTTAAAGTCCAAACTCGTTCTGGCCTTTGTGACCTTTAGTTTTGTTCCGACGACCTTGATGTTTATGGTCTCGGTCTTTTACATCAATAATAGCTTCGATAAATGGTTTAGCGAAAAAATGGCGGGAGTTCTTAAAAGCTCCCTTGAAGTGACGAACGCTTATTATCTTTCAGCGCGAAAAAAGAACTTTCACTTTGCTCATCGCGTGGCCGAAAGTATTCGCGAAAATAACCAGGTTTTACCCTCGCGCCATCTCGAAGAGCTTCGTGCACGCTACAGTCTAGATTCTTTAGAGTTCTACACGGGCCTTCTAGGGCAAAGATATCTTGTGATCTCGAAAGAGGACTCCATCCCCGAAGTTCCTCCGGTGTCCTTAGAGTTTTTAAAAAAAGGCGTTAGCCAAGAGTTAGATTCAAGTACCATCCATCACTTTGAAGATGGAAATCTCGTGCGAGTTATAGTTCCTGCAGAATGGCGGGGCCAAAAGGCTGCAATCGTAGTCTCAAGCTTTGTTCCCTTGTCCTTGATTACGAAGATGGATGATATCGCCATGGCCTACGAGGACTTTCGCGACGTCAATCCCTTGGAATATCCCCTAAAATCGATTTACCTGATCATCCTGATCTTGATGACCTTTGTGATCTTGTTGGGTGCAACTTGGTTTGGATTTTATCTTGCGCGCCAGCTTTCAATTCCCATCGAGGAGCTTGGTGAAGCCACAAAGCGGGTCGCCAACCGGGATTATCAAAGAGTTCAACTCTCTGCGGGTTCGTCCGAGATCAATCATCTGATCGAAAACTTTAACTCCATGACCTCCCATCTCGAACATTCCGAAAACGAAGTTAGAGAAGCCAATAAGAGCCTTCGAAGCACTTTGGCCAGACTTGATGAGCATTCCCGTTATATCGAAGTCGTTCTGTCAAACGTAAGCACGGGTGTGATTTCTGTTGATGACAAAGGATTGATCACGATGATCAATCATCACGCAGCAAGCTTGTTAGGCATCGAAGCCGATAGCTTTATCGGAAAGCACGCAAAAACGGTTTTGCAGCCAGAGTATTATGAAGTCTTCAGTGAGCTTTTGACCAACATGAAAAAGCACCGTGCCGAGCGGATCCAAAAAGAAGTCCGAATTATGGTGGGGCGTCGACAAATCCCTCTGCAGATGACTCTGTCTCTGCTTTACGATGATAAGCAAAAAGAAATCGGAAAAGTTGTGGTCTTTGACGATCTAACGCCTGTTCTCTCGGCTCAGCGAGCCGCAGCCTGGAGTGAAGTCGCTCGAAGAATCGCCCATGAAATCAAAAATCCTCTGACTCCAATTCGTTTGTCAGCTCAGCGCTTACAAAAGAAGTTTGGGGATCAAGTGAAGGATCCGGCTTTCGCTCAAAGTATCAATATGATTATCGACCAGGTGGATAGTCTTAAAACTCTGGTCAACGAGTTCAATAATTTTGCTCGTCTTCCGAAATCGAATCCGACGGAAGGCGATTTAAACCAGGTCGTTCAAGAAGCCTTAAATTTATTTGTTGAGGCCCATAAATCTGTGACCTTTGAGTATCTCTCTGACCCTCGACTTCCTCGTTTTCGTTTTGATCAGGATCAAATTAAAAGGGTGATCACAAACCTTGTGGATAACTCTCTTGCGGCGCTTAAAGGTGTTTCAAAGCCAAAGGTTTCGGTGGAGGCGCAATTTGATTCACTGCTCAAAATGGTCAGAATCAATATCCTTGATAATGGCGCGGGAATTCCTGAGGCTCTTAGGGACCGTGTCTTTGAACCCTATATGACAACCAAAGAGCATGGAACGGGATTAGGCTTATCGATTGTCAAGCGCATGGTTGAAGACCATAATGGCTTCATCCGAGCTTTTGCAAACGAGCCCCAAGGGACTCGTATTGTTATCGAACTTCCGGTTATTGAACTAGGCTCTGAAGATCGGCTGGCGACGGCATCGGAACGTGAAATATCGAATGCTGTGGACGTTCATGTCACACAGCGAGGAGACAAAAAGTATGGCGACGACGAAGATCTTAATTATTGATGATGAACCAGGAATTCGAACTGCACTTTCTGCCTCTCTTCGGGACGAAGGCTACCTGGTCGAACTTGCGCAAGATGGTCAGTCGGGTCTTGAGGCCCTTCGTAGGGTTCAGCCGGACATCGTATTTTTAGACATTTGGATGCCAGGAGATTTGGACGGTCTCGCAGTTCTTCAGAAAGCGAAAGAAGCCGGAGCCACCGCTCAGTTTTTGATTATGTCTGGTCACGGAACCATCGAAACGGCGGTAAAAGCCGTAAGGCTTGGAGCTTGGGATTTTATCGAAAAGCCGCTCTCGATGGATAAGGTAAATATTCTGATTCAAAATATTCTGAACTTCCGATCCGAGAGAGGAGACAAGCAAACCCTGTTGAACCGTCTTAGAAAAAATATTGCCCTGATTGGCGATTCCGAGCCCATGAAAGTTTTAAAACAAATGATTGCTCGAGTGGCGCCGTCAAACTCTTGGGTTTTGATCAGTGGTGAAAACGGAACGGGTAAAGAGCTTGTCGCCCAAAATATTCATTATTTAAGCCCTCGGGCGGGTCGTCCCTTTGTTGATATCAACTGTGCCGCAATTCCAAAGGATTTGATCGAGAGCGAACTTTTTGGATACGAAAAGGGCGCATTTACAGGAGCGGATCGCCAGAAAAAGGGAAAGTTTGATCTCGCCAATGGGGGCACGCTCTTTTTAGATGAAATCGCAGATATGAGCCTAGAGGCCCAAGCTAAAATTTTAAGAATTCTTCAAGAGCGCCAGTTTCAAAGAGTCGGCGGAACAGAAAGCATTGAAGTCGATGTCCGTGTGATTGCGGCCTCAAATAAAAATCTTGAAGAAGAGATCAAAGCGGGTCGCTTTCGAGAAGATCTATATTACCGTCTAAATGTAATTCCATTTCGGGTACCCGCTCTTAAAGACCGTCCCGATGACATTCCGGCGCTTGTGGCTCACTTCGGAGAGCAGTTTTCTCGCGAAGGCGGCTTTCGCACAAAACTTATTTCTGAACTCGCGATGGAAGCTCTTGGCAAATACACTTGGCCTGGAAACGTTCGCGAACTCCGTAATTTCGTCGAGCGCATTTACATTCTGACGCCGGGTGATTTTGTCGACGTTCACGATCTTCGTTTTGCGGGACTTGTTGAAAGTGAAGGGGCTGAAGTTATGGAAGACATGGCTTCATTTCGCGAAGCCAGGGCTCAGTTTGAGCGCGAGTTTTTGTTAAAGAAAATTTCCGAGCACGGTGGAAACATCTCGAAGACTGCAGAATCCATTGGCCTTGAAAGAAGTTATTTGCATCGTAAGATTAAAACATACGGGATAGAGGTTTAAGTGCGTTGGTCCAAATCATATTTATTCACCATCAAAGAAACTCCTGCGGATGCCGAGATTCCCAGCCATATTTTAATGCTTCGGGGTGGCTACCTTAAAAAGTTGGCTCCAGGAATTTTCACCTACGGACCTCTTTTATTAAGATCCATTCGAAAATTAGAGTCCCTGATTCGCTTCGAGCTCGAAAAGCGCGGTGCAGTCGAATTGTTAATGCCAATGGTTCAGCCCCGCGAACTGTGGGAAGAGACCGGGCGTTGGAATGCCATGGCTAACGTGGGTCTTTTACGTTTTAAAAATCGCAATCAACATGATTTTTGCCTGGGTGCGACTCACGAAGAAGCGATCACCGATTGGGTTCGCCACGACGTAAAAAGTTACCGAGATCTTCCAAAAGTCCTTTATCAAATTCAGACTAAATTTCGCGACGAAATTAGGCCTCGTTTTGGTCTACTCAGAGGCCGTGAATTTTTAATGAAAGATGCCTACAGCTTCGATAGCTCTAAAGAAGCGGCTCTCGAAAGTTACAAATTAATGTTTGAAGCCTACACCGCAATATTTTCGCGACTCGGACTAAACTTTGCCGTGGTTCAAGCCGATTCCGGTGCCATCGGTGGAGATCAATCTCAAGAGTTTCATCTTCTTGCAGAAAGTGGAGAAGATCGTTTGCTGGTTTCTGAATCCGGGGATTTTGCGGCAAACGTTGAGGTCTGTCCCGCGATCGATGCAAATGAAGATCAGGCTGCTGACACAAAGCTTCTGCCAGTCGAAGAATTCGCCACACCTCGCCTTCGTACCATCCAAGCTTTGGCGAAAGCCACAGGCCTTGCTGAAAAGGCCCTTGTTAAGACCATGTTTTTTGCAACCTCAGAAGTCCCCGGAGACCTAAAGCCCATTGCGGTTCTTTTAAGAGGTTCTGATGAAGTAAATCTCATTAAACTTAAAAATCTTTTGGGACTTAGTAATCCGCCTTTGCTTTTAAACGACAAAGAAGTCCAGACCCTTACCGGAGCCATGCCCGGAAGTTGCGGTCCTGTGGGCTTAAGCATTCCCATCTATATGGATAAGGCCCTGGTGAGTATGCGCAACTATATCGTGGGTGCGAACAAAGATGATTTTCATCTTAAAAACGTCAATCAGGACAGGGACTTTAAAGTCACCAAGGTTGCTGACCTAAGAATGGCCAAAGCCGGAGACAAAAACCCTAAAGGCCAAGGTGTTTTAAAAGAGTTTAAAGGCATCGAAGTCGGTCACATTTTTTATCTAGGCACCAAGTATTCTGAATCCATGAAAGCTCTTTATCTAAATGCCGAAGGCCAGCAGCAACCAATTGAAATGGGTTGCTACGGCATCGGTGTCACCCGAACTGTTCAAGCGGCCATCGAGCAAAGCCATGATAAAGACGGAATCATTTGGCCGCTGTCGATTGCGCCTTATGCAGTTCATATTTGTTTGCTCGATCCAGACAAAGAAGAGGCTTTAAAAATTGCAGATGATCTATATGACCAGCTTCAATCCGAAGGGATTGACTGTTTGATGGATGATCGCTCAGAAAGACCCGGCGTAAAGTTTAAAGATGCAGATCTTTTAGGAATGCCTCTAAGGATCAACATCGGCGCCCGAGGCGTAGCCGCTGGTGAAATCGAAATGGTCGAGCGAAAAACAAAAAATATGATTAAACTCCCGGTCGGTTCTGCATTCTCGGCGATCCGCGAATGGGTCAAAGGGCAAAAATCTTGAAGCCCGCACTTTTTTTGGCTTTAGATGTAAACTCCGACAAAGAGGCTTTAAGCCTTGTCGAAAAAACCGAAGGGCTGGTTGGTGGGTATAAAATCGGCCCAAGGCTTTCGGTAAAATACGGGGCTGCTTTAATTCAACGAATCTCTCAGTCGGGCCAAGTTTTTCTAGATAATAAGTACTACGATATTCCAAACACCATGGAGTTTGCCCTTCGAGCTAGCTTCGAAGCCGGAGCTAGTTTTGCCACAATTCATGCGGGTTGTGGACCTGAGGCGCTTGAAGCTTTGGCCAAAGTTGAACAAGAACTCAATTCTCAAAGGGCTTTTAAGATATTGGCCGTCACGGTCTTAACGAGTTTTTCAAAAAATAATCGCCCATCTCATTGGGATCTATCACAAGACCCCTCTCAACAAGTCGAAATTCTTGCAAAAGAAGCCATGACTGCGGGTCTTAGCGGATTGGTCTGTTCTCCCCATGAAGCCGCGTCCTTAAAAAAATTATTTCCTCAGGCCTATCTTGTGACCCCCGGAGTTCGTTTTCCAGATGAGGGTTTGGGAGATCAAAAAAGAGTTCTGGGTCCTCGGGAGGCCTTGGCCTCTGGAGCGTCGGCACTGGTTGTCGGCAGACCCATTTGTGATGCTAAAGATCCTCGGGCTGCCGCTCAAAAATATTTCGACGCAATTCAAGGTGTATAGATGAAAAGACCCCAGCAGCAGCGCCCTAAAAAATCAAAACCGAATTATTCAAAGCCAAACCAAGGGAAACCCAGTCATTCAAAGCCGGGCCCCTTAAAATTAAATCATCGCCCGGGCCCTCGTCCTCCACAAAAAGAGAAGGCTCTCGGGCGCCTTGTGATCGGGTATCACTCGGTTCGTGAGGCTCTAAAAGTCAGGCCCCAAGCAGCGGGCGAGCTGTCGGTCATCGCCGGACATAGTGAGGAAAGCCAGGGTGAAATCGGTGAAATCCTAAACTTGGCCAAAAAATATCGATTAAAATTGAAAGAAGTCAGTCGAGAAAGTTTGGATCGCTTAGGATCTGGCCACCAAGGGGTTTGCCTTCAAGTCCTTGAAGATCCCCAGTTCAGTTGGGCCAGTTTAGATTCGGGCGAGCCTCAAAGGCTCCTAATATTGGACGAAATTTCTGATCCGCACAATCTTGGGGCAATATTAAGGACGGCTTGGCTCTTAGGCGCTAGAGCCCTTTTTGTTTCCGAAGCTCGCTCAGCCCACTTAACGCCAACGGTCACTAAGGTCGCCTCAGGTGGCGCCGAGCACGTTCCTTTGGTCGTTGAGTCCAACCTGGGAGCCCTGATTAAAAACCTAAAAGAAAAGGGTTTTTGGATTTACGGGCTGGCGGGTGAGTCCCAGGACAGCCTCTATTCTACTGAATTTGCCGAGAAAACCGCTCTCGTTCTGGGTTCTGAGGGTAAAGGTCTTCGGGTTTCGACCTCCAATGCTTGCGATGTTTTGCTCTCTATTCCGCAGGTTGATGCTCAAGCAAGCTTCAATGCTTCCGTGGCGGCAGGGCTTGCTTTGGGCGAGCTTTTCCGGCAACATTCTCAATTCGGAAAAGTCTAAAAAAATCAGGAAAATATCCTTTGACTGCGACTTTAACCTTCAAGTAGAAATGGCGGTTGCGTGTCAACCGGCGGCCCCTTTATTTCCTTTTTACCGAGGATTTGGTGGTCGGGTGTTTTTGTTTATCGCTGGGTTAGCTCAATTGGTAGAGCAGCTGATTTGTAATCAGCAGGTTGCGGGTTCGAGTCCCATACCCAGCTCCAGGGAGAGGTGCCCGAGTGGCTAAAGGGGACGGACTGTAAATCCGTTGGCTCACGCCTACGTAGGTTCGAATCCTACCCTCTCCACCAAAGGCACGTAATGGGCGGGAGTAGCTCAATTGGCTAGAGTATCAGCCTTCCAAGCTGAGGGTTGC
>CAYMDP010000042.1:0-24816 GCA_964389375.1 uncultured Pseudobdellovibrionaceae bacterium
GCCGCCAAGATCGACTCTGGAAGAGAGCTTAAAGACAGGTGGCTACCTTCTTCCAGGATAAAGGCGTGTTCGATCACATTTTCAAGTTCGCGAATATTTCCAGGCCATTCGTATTTTTTAAGGCAGGTCATGGCATCTGGAGTCACTCCGAGAATGCGCTTGTTCTGAGCCTTGTTAAATTTATGTACGAACAAATGAACCATATTGTCGATATCGTCTTTTCTTTCGGACAAAGACGGTAAAAAGATCGGCATGACATTTAGACGGTAGAACAAATCTTCTCGGAATATCCCCTTTTTGATCATGTCTTCTAAGGGGCGATTGGTGGCCGCAATAATTCTGACATTGCTTTCGATCTCGCGATTGGCACCAACAGGTGTAAACATCTTTTCTTGCAGGACGCGAAGAAGTTTAACCTGCATCAACACCGGAAGATCCCCGAGTTCATCCAAAAACAAAGTGCCACCCTCGGCGTACTGAAACTTTCCGATTTTTCGCTGATCGGCTCCGGTAAAAGAGCCCTTTTCGTGTCCGAACAATTCACTCTCGAACAAATTCTCCGGAATTGCAGAGCAATTGATGGCCACAAACTTTCCATCTTTAAAGGCCGAGTTATGGTGAATGGCGCGGGCGACGAGTTCTTTTCCTGTCCCGGAAGCTCCGCGAATTAAAACCGGAGTGTCGACTTTTGAAAGTCTCATGACGATATTAAAAACTTTTTGCATCTGGGCCGTGTTGCCGATGATCTTTCGGCCACTCTCAAGCATCGTCGGAGCAGAGGCCGCAACCGCCGAGATCATCGAGTAGGCGTTAATCGCTTTATTGACCATCAAGACCAGTTCATCGCCGCGAACAGGCTTTGCAACATAGTTGTAGGCCCCTTCTTTAACTGCACGAACCGCATCGTCAATATTGGCATAAGCCGTCATGATTAATACAATAATTGAGGGGTCGTGCTCTTTGATATGCTTTAAAGCTTCAAGTCCACTCATCTGTGGCATATCGACGTCAAGAATGACGATATTGTATTGGCCGGCACGAACTTTGTCTAAGGCCTCTTTGCCATTGACGGCCTCATCAACCTCAAACTGGCCGTGGCTTTTTAGCGTGGCTTTGACCGAGAGTCTAAGACCATCATCATCATCTACAACTAAGACTTTGTACATACGGGCGTCCTCTCTTAGAGTGGCAGTTCAACTGTAAAGGTAGAACCACTTTTAACTTCACTTTCAACGGCGATCTTTCCTTGGTGCAGTTCAACGAAGTACTTTGCCAAGTAAAGACCAAGACCAGAGCCTTGAATCTCTGAGTTCTTAAAATCGCGGCTGCGATAAAACTTTGCAAACACGTTTTCTATTTCATCTTTCGGAATTCCGTAACCCTGATCCGCAACCTGAATGTGGACCCGACCATTAATTTCTTCGGTGCTGACGAGGATTCGAGAATTTTCGGGGCTGTATTTAATCGCATTTTCGACCAAATTAGTAAAGACCTGTCTCATTAAGTCTTCGTCCATCTTGACGCTAAATAGGGGTTCGAAGTCCTGAATAATTGTGATGTTCTTCTTTTGGGCCAGATATTGATTTTTTGCGACGATATCCGCCAGCAGCGAATTGATGTCTCGGCTTTTTACATTCAACTTAACTTCTTTTCCTTCGATTCGTCCTAAATCAAGAATTGACCCAATGAAGTCCGAAAGCTCTTCGCTAGATTCGGTGATGGTCGCAAGGGCCTTTTGTTGCTCTTGGCTTAGTTTTTCTTTATCCGACAAAACTAAATTTGCCATCCCTTGAATACGTGCCAAAGGAGTCTTTAGATCATGAGACATCATTCTTAAAAAATTACTTTTAAGTTCTTCGACCTGGGTGAGCAGTCTATTTTTTTGTGCGTATTCCCAAGTTTTTCTATTCTCGACGATCAGGCGGTAAGGAATAAAAAAGTAGTAACAAATAAAAATTGCCAGAAGCGGGTGAGCCATCGCAATCCAGTAGTCAAAAAGTGCCGCAACCAGGTAAGAGCCCAAAACAAAACCGGAAAGTGTTAAGGCCAAGGTCAAAAGGCCAGTCGCCGGTCTAAGGGATCTAACGACATACAAAGTGAAGACTGCAATGAGGCAGGTCAAAAACAGATTGATTGGCTGAGGTGCTCTGACTGGAGCTGAGTTTAAAATCAAGGTGTCGAACATATTTGCGTGCAGCTCTAGGGCAGACATCGAAACGACGTCTTTTGAGTAGGGGGTGCGGACATAGTCATTTGTGATTTCGACAGTATCTCGGCCAAGGATCACAATTTTATCTCGGAACTGATCTAAAGGCCCTTCAGAGTTTATGATTTCCAAAAACGAAACGGCGGGGTAGCTGCCTTTTTTGTGGTAGTTGATAAATGCTTGGGTACTTCCAAGAAAATCAAAAACTCCGCGGTAGTCCGTGGGATTTTTTATTCCATTAAATTCTGCAGCCAGTATGGGATGGATTGTTGAAACTCCATCCGACGCCAAAATCATTCGTCTTGAAACGCCATCTTTGCCAAAGGTATTACGATCTGCCGTTGTGGGGCCAGCAAACACGGGGATCTTATCCAGGGGAGGTGGAAGCTGCAAAAGCTCTTCGTTTGCCGCTGGGGGAAGATCATTAATTGCAAAATAGAATTTTTTTGATTGGCTTGCGAGTTCCGCGAAAGCAAATTTCTCTTCTCGAAGTCCCGCAATCTCGGAGGGATTTAAAATATAAACCACGGCTTTGGGTGAAGAGTTCAGGATTTTTTGTAAGACCTCTTTGTGGGCTTTGATGTCTGGCTCTTGCTGGAAGTGCTTAAGAGTTTCTGCCTCGATCACTACCGTTTGAAGGTGGCCCGAGGTGGGAGGATTCGGTTTATAGCGCATGCGCAGGTCGTAGGTGAAAAACTCGAAAGGATCGACATTGAACTGAGAAAGACTAAGTCCAATTCCAAGAGCCACAACCAGACTTAAAAATCCGGTGAGGATGCTGGTTTTGTCGAGACGAGATTTTGTCTTCAAGCAAGGTCTCCTTCAAGTCCAATGACTTAGCAATCTGTTGGCCAGAGAGCGCAAAAAAATAAGCTGTAATATCAAGGTCTTAATTAAGCCGAATCGCTGAAGTCAGGAATTTTTTATAGAGTCGAACAAGTGCTGTCCAGAAAAAAGGGTCACTATGACACCATTATAAACAGAAATTACCCGATGTGTCATTATGAAACACTTCGGGCGGGAAGATTCGTATAAATCGAGTAGTTACTATTATTTAACTGGGGCTGGGACCTAGATCCCAACATCCTCAGAAGAAATTTGGGCCGCAGGCTCGTCCTGGCTGACTTGGTCATCGGATTGGCTGCTTGTATTGGCAGGAACTTGATCATCAGATGAAGTGCTCGGCGTATTTCCGCCACCTGTGTTGCTCTGAGTGCTCTGAGAAGCTGAGGTGTTGTTGGTGGCTGTTGATGAACTTTTGGGTGCCGGGCTCGACTCTGTTTTTACAGGGGCAACAGGGGTTTCTTCTTTTTCAAAAGTATAAATCATGATTAGGTTTCGAATGCGTTCAATTGAATTTTGCGCACCGACTTCTGTAGAAAAGGTGATTGCAAAACTGGATTCAGAAATCTGCGCAATCTTAAAGTAAGAGCTTAATTTTTTTGCTTTGTCTTCGGGACCTTCGTAGCTTCCTTTTAAGCGCGCTTTACGGGTGTCATTTAAATTAGAGAGTGGAGCAAAAAGTTTTTCACCTTCTAAATCGTCAACCGAAAAGGCAGAGGTCTTATTAGAATTAAAAATGCCAGCAAATATAAAAGCAGCCTTGTCATCCAACTTAAGGACACGTCCGACCGCTTGGTCTTCAATCACGCTAAATTCAGACTGAAGAATTTGAGGGGAAAGCTCATCTTTGAAATTCTTTAGGGAGTGTTCGTTCTGTACAGAATAGGTTTTGGTGGCTTTTCCCTCGGCCTCTGTTCCGAATTCAACATCTAGAATCTGAAGGCCCTTAAAGGGGCTTTTAATATTAGATATAAAAAGGCTATTTCGGATCTGGGCTAGACGATATTTTCCGACGGGAAGGTTTTCGATATTAATCGCTGTCGCTTTTCTTGCGACGTCTAGAGCTTCTTCGATGTCTGAGTCTTTTACGGCTATGCTTTGCAATTGAATCAAATTTTTATTCAGTTTTTCGCTAGCCTTCGTAAGACTGTCTTTTTCAGTTCCGACCGCATCAGAGGGATTCGCAACTTTATTTGCTCCGCCGCCAGTGCGAAGAGAAATCTTCTCTTTTCGATCAGACTTTCCGCAAGCCACAGTTAGGCTTGAAAGAATAAGTGCGGCAATAAGGCTTTGAGCAAAGCGTGACCAAGTCATAAAGAATCCTCCATCGGCTATCCTAGGGGCAAAACAGTACAAAGACTGTGCCCAAGCAATAAGCTCAGACCCCCAAAATACACTAATAATTTCAATATCTTATATTGGCACCCCAGCCTATATGCAAGACAGAGCCTGTCAAACTGCCGATTTTGGGCCCTTTATCAAGCCTCCTTCTGCCTATAGGCTCTATGGGGAAATATAAATAGTTCAGGCTCTCCAATGCCGGCTGACCGAGGCCTTCTTCAATGTCATTTTTCTGGCTGATCAACTTAATAGTCAGGAGAACCTTATGAAATTTGCTTTAGCCCTCGTCTTTTTTAGTCTGAATGTTTCTGCTTCGAATGCTCCGATTTTTTCTCTAACTTGCGAAGGCAAAAGCTACGACACAATTGTAAAGCTTGAAGCCAAAAGCTTTATTAACTACACGCCTGAAGAAATGCAGCTAAGGGATGTGACCGCCACGATGTCTGAAGACGAAAGTTCAGTCGTGGGTCGTATCGATTACTTCTCGACCGATGAAAAGTATAAACCTAGAGTTTATAAAAATCATAAGCGCTTTACTCTTTCTAAACTAACTGAAGTTGAGCGATTTGGAAGTTACACCCCATTTGGATGCTACCTTCAGGTCATGTTTCCGGAAACTGCTGGAAATGAGGCTCTGGAATTCAATGCTCCGACTCTGTTAAATTGCGAAGAAAGTGGCGAACTAATGACACTTAAGTGTGTCGCCACAAAAATTCGCGACTAGTTTTCTGCTCTGGCGTATTTTTGACCTGGGCAATTGGGATAACTTTGATCCCAAAAAACCGCGAATCGGCCGATCTTAAAAAGTTCTTATATGGGGGTTTGAAGTCACTCGAATCCTTTTTTCCTTACGGAGCATGAAGAATATCTTTTCTATAGATCAACTCCTGCGCCGGAGTTTGGGCGTCTGATTTTGCAAAGCGCTTGAGCTTTTGATGGGGCAAGCGTTAGCAGAAAATAATAAATTTATTAAAATGGGTCGAGTCGTTTCACCACATTTTTTATTTTCATATTTTCTCGATTGAAGTCCGTAGGAAGTTTCTGTGATTTTTTCTGCAAGACCCTCTGGCTCTTTGCCTGCCTATGCCAATCATAGTCATTGTGCAAGCCAACTCCGTCAAGCTTAGAATGTCTTGCCAGAGCGGCTTTGCAGCTATCGTTGGTATAAGTTGCTTAAAAAACGACCGAGGATTTAGTGATTTAATCACCGACGTTGTGTTTTTTTGTCTTATCTCTTTACTTTCCAACCTCAGTCACCGAACATTTTTATAAATAGATATTATTTATAAATGGAGCTCTTCATGCAAATTCGCCAGCTTTGCTTCCGTGGCCTCTTTTCAATAATTATTATTTCTACACCGCTTTCATACACATTTGCCTCTCAGGGACGAGTTGTAAGGGGTGATGGTCAAAACACGGGTCCAGAGAATAGATCTGAAATTAAAGAAGGCCGTGACGAAATTTTAAGCGAGAGCTCTTTAAGTAGAGAAGATGCGCAGCAGATCTGGTTAAAGAGGTGCCATGCGTGGATCAGGGGCATCGAGGTGAAGCTTAAGGATCATAATATTTTGCTTGTGGGCTGCGGCGGTGTGCAATGCGAAGACGCAGGGCCAACAAAAAAGTGTCGGTCTTCAGCGCTTTATAAATATCAGGCAAAGCTAATCGAGGGCTCCAGCCCGCAAATATCTTCAGCTGCAGGAAAGGAATAGGCGATGAAAGCATTTATTCTTATTTTAACAAGTTTCTTTTCTCTGAATCTTTATGCTTGGGACCTCGATGATTGTGCTGCCGCCGCTTCCTCTATGGGCTGCGGCCTTGGCGCAGCCTCCTATGGTCCGATGTCGATGAATATTGAACTTATTGATGGATTAACGGGGATGGTAGTTGGTGCCTGTTCAATAATTTTTGGCAGCAAGGTTCCAAATCCTCCGCTTCCTCCGCTTCGGCGATTGCCCAGAAGAGAATGCGGCTCAATAATTAGGGTTGATTCTCAAGCGCTCGGAGAATCAGTGCCTCTTGTGGGGACCGATGATTTTTTAAGTTACACGACAAATCGGTCAGCAAGTAGAGCCGCCGACTACACCTTGAATCTTCCCATCACGGACACTCCTTATGATAGTGATCTTTCGAGTATCACAGTTGAGGTAGATATTGCAGGCCAGACGCATAGCTATCCCTATTCGACTCTTTCTGATGGAATGGTTTTTTCTTTCACTTGGGACGGGAAAGATGCCAGTTCAAATTGGGTCAAAGGTTCGGCGACGGCTTCGGTGGATGTCCATAAATATTATTCTATCCCAGGTGTGCCCGATATTCCCCGTCGTCACGAATTTGTATTAGGACATTACAAAGCGGACCCCTTCGGCGGCTTAGGGGGCTGGACCATTTCTTCCCATCACTTCTACGATCCTTTAAGAAAAATGACTTACTTGGGCGATGGGGAAACTCTTGATGGCCTTGCACAAAAAGTTGATATGGGAAGCGGAGGTGAACTTCAAGTCGTTGCGACCCCCACCTTTGACTATTATTTAATTGCCAGTAAAGACAACAAGGAGGCCTATCTTTTTGATGCCAACGGCTTTCATATACAGACACGATCTATACTCACTGGAGCACTTTTAGAGTCTTTTGCTTACGATGGCTCCAATATGCTCACCAGCATCACGGATGCTTTTGGCAAAACAACGACCATTACAAGGCCTTCCAGCACTTTGATCGAAATCGAAGCGCCCTATGGTCAAATCACGGCGATCACTTTAGATGGCTCTGGCAGGGCGATCACGATCACTGATCCGATGAGCCGGGATTATGAAATAACTTATGATACTGCCGGATTGATTGCGACATTTGAAAAGCCCAGTGGTGCAGTAAATACATTTACTTACGACAGTGCAGGTTTTTTAAGCACGGATAATCATTCAGCCGGTGCCGCGCTTGATTTTGTGCATAGCCTGACCTTTCCCACCAATAGCATCAAATCCACAATAGATATGACCACGGCCGAAGGTCGCGACACTCGGTTTGAAGTGACATCGTCTAGTACATCCATGACTCGAACAGAAACCTTGCCTGGGGGCAATACGCGCATATTTTTCTACTATCCGGGCAGCAGTCTACGAACGACAGATGAGCGGGGGAGATACACCGAATGGGGTCTTGCGGCCGATCCACGTTTTGGAACTCAAGAGCCGCGTCGAAGCAGTTGGTATGTTTCCTCTGGCAGTCAGAGTGCCTCGGCCTCGATCTCTTTATCCGAAACTTTTCCGGGAACAGATATCTTAAACCTGACGACCTCTTCAGAAAATGAAGTCATCGCCGGTAAAACCTGGAATCGCTCTTTTAATGGGACGACCAATATTGCGACCCACACTTCCCCGGAAGGAAGAGTTCGCACTAAGGAATATAATGCCGAGAATCAGGTCATCGAGACCCAAGATTATGGATTTGATCCCGTCGAATACGCTTACGATCTAGATGGTCGTCTGCACACATTAACTCAATCGGCCCGAGTGACCACAATCAACTACAATGCCGAGGGTTGGGTCAGTTCGGTTGAGAATGCCGAGAGTGAGACCACCTCATTTACGTACAATGATAACGGCCAGGTCTTGACTCAGACTCTGCCTGATAGCCGTGTCTTACAATATACTTATGATAGCAATGGTAATGTCGCCAGTCTCGAAACAGCTACAAACAACACTCATAGTTTTTTAAGTAATCTTTATGATCTAATGCAAAGCTATATAGCACCGATTCTTAATATGACGAATTATGTGACAAGCTATGATTACAACGATGATAAACAACTCACTCTGGTCACAAAGCCAGATTCATCGACCATTGCTTTTATCTATGGTGCTGCAAATGGCCGGCTAAATAAAGTGACAACTCCAGAAGGGGATTACAATCGCAGTTATGATAGCAAAGACCAAACCACACAACTGACTAGCCCGCAAAGTGTGACGAACAACTTTACCTATGATGGTGACCTAGTCGCAACCGCCACCACGACGACCGCTAATTTTACCGCAAAAGCAAGCTATGCAAGGTCAGCCCACTGGCCAACCTCTTCGAGTGTTATCGATGACAGCAATGTGACCAGTTCAGTCAGTTACACTTACGACGATGATCGGCTTCTTGAAAGTGCCGGAACCATGAGCATTACAAGAAGTTCTACATCCGGCTTTGTGACAAAAAATGAACTCGGAAATGTAGAAGAATTTTATACTTATAATAGCACCTACGGCGAACTGGCTACTTATCAAATAAAGTACTCAGGCAGCGAGATCTATAAAGAGGAGTATACAAGAGATCTTCTAGGCCGGATCACCCAAAAAATAGTAACTCTTAATGGTTCAACCAGCACGACATATGACTACGTGCATGATTCTAGCGGCAGATTGCACGAAACATACGTCAACTCGACTTTGACAAGAACTTATAACTACGACGACAACTCCAATCGCACTTCAGTTGTTGCGGGATCAACGACGTCTGGCACTTATGACGACCAGGATCGCATTCTGACTTATGGAGCCAACACTTATACCCACACGACCAATGGCTACTTAAGCCAGGTGACTGATGGGACCAACACTACAAACTTCGAATACGACTCGCTGGGTGGATTAGTCGAAGCTGAAGTGATCACAGGCCTTGGCACCGATACTTATACTTATTTGAATGATGCCTTGGGCAGAAGGATCGAGAGAAAGAAGAACGGCACTCTTGAAAAGCGTTACCTTTATGATGATGCCAATCGCCTAATCGCAGAGCTAGACTCAAGCGGGGATTTAATATCTCATTTTGTTTATGCTACTCGGTCTCATAGTCCTGATTATATGATTAAGGGGACGGATAAGTTTATGTTTGTCAGGGACCAGTTGGGAAGTGTTGTCCAAGTGGTCAACGTTTCAACGGGAGTTGTGGCCTCAAGTATGACTTATGATGAGTTCGGAGTTCTGACGGGATCAACAGTTCCAGAGTTTCAGCCCTTTGGTTTTGCTGGAGGTCTTTACGACGCTCCGACGGGATTGATCAGGTTTGGTGCGCGTGACTACGATCCAGTGACTGCTCGATGGACGGCGAAGGATCCGATCCTGTTTAATGGTGGAGATACGAATTTGTATGGGTATGTAATTAACGACCCTGTAAACTTCATTGATCCGACAGGGTTAGTATTTGACCCCAGAGGGGGCGGGGGCGGAGGATTTATTCCCCCCGGAGGAAGTGGGGTTGGAGCGATTAGAGGTTACACAAATCACGGCCTTGACCGGTCTATTGGTGGCGGCACAGGCGATGCGGCCGGAAGAAGTGTAAACCCTAGGTCAATTTTAGACACTGTAAGAAATCCCATTAGCACGCAACCAAATCCGGGCGGCGGAACCAGGTATAATGGCACTACATCAACAGTGATTATAAACTCGCAAGGGCGTATCATTACGACCTGGCCCGAGGGCGGTGGAGGATTAAGATGTCCAATTCCAGGCAGATAGTTAAATATGATGCGCTAATAGATAAACTAAGTGCACACGGGGTCAATCAAAGTACGATTGAAACAATACGGAAATACAGAACTGCCTCAAACGCTTCGTTGGAAGCGGCATTTGAGGAGTTGATTACATTGATTCAATCGGAAGGCATAAGTGACGGCGAACTAAATGAATTTGGATTACAGTTGGACAATCTTTCCGGTGTTCTAAAGATGCAAAAAATAAAAAATAAAATAACGTAGCCTCCGAACACCAATATGATTGGATTTAATTTGGACGATCTCAAACAAGATCAGATTCCTTACATTTACTTGGCACCGCTTGCTTATCCGATATTTTACTTTTTTTTGCTGGCGGGGTTTCGGCGTCTAAAATGACGGTGGTTTCAACTTTGGGGGCGACGGGGAGTCGTGTGAAAGTGAAAAATAGTCTATTGTTCATAATGCTCTCGATGGCACTTCTATCCGCCTGCACAACAGGAGCAATAAGTAGAAATGATGCTCCTATTGGCGGCATTGGATCATCTCATATCGAAGAGATCCCTATTTGCCCGGATTCGCCCCTAGGTGGCATACATCCTTCCAATCACAGAAATTCGAATTTTTCTGGCGCAAAACCGGCGTATACAGCGTTTAAACCGTGGGGAGTTAAGGGAATATCCGTAGACACCACAGGGAATTCCGCGACCGGAGATGAGCGTGTTGTCTCGATTTTTAAAAGACTTATTCAGAGCAATCGTCCGCTGATTCATAATTGTCTCAATAAGCACTTAAAAGAGGTCCCAATCGATGCTAAAAATGCTCTTTCGATTAAGCTAAGCATAAATTCCGATCAAAGTAGATTTAAAGTCGAATCTATAGAAACAGTGATAAAGAACAGTGGCCTGAAGAACTGTCTCAAATCAAAAATTGAGAGTTGGTATACGGGCGTTTTGGGTGGCAACGCGGTCTACTCTGTTGAGTACCCATTTCCATTTTGTCGTGCACCTAGTGTCAATTCAACAAATTTGAATGGTTCTAGTAAATCAAGTTCGACAAATGGGGATTGATAATGACAAAGGATAGAGAGAAAAAAGCTGCACCTACTTTAGAGCCGGGATGAAGTGTGAATATATACCTTTGGGATATTTCGAAACTCGCCAGTGACCTCAAAACAAGGAAAGTTGATTCGAATACCTCATTCAACTACATAGTTGCCTGGGCTATTATGTTTTTTTTAGCAGGTGTATTACCGTCGGCCCGGCTCGACGATACAATCGTACGGATACATGCATCGATTGGACTGGGGTTTACAATCATATTTTCTATAATCGCTCTTAGAATCAATAGGTCGGTAGACGACAAAGACTTTATCCTGCGCCTGGTGACTCTTTCGCTTCCAGCCTCGGTAAAGTCCTTGGCAGTCCTGTTGCTCGGCCACTTGGTGTATCTTACAGTTCGGATATTCTACTTTGGTTTCAATTTGGATGATCTCCAACAAGATCAGATTCCTTACATTTACTTGGCGCCGCTTGCTTATCCGATATTTTATTTCTTTTTGCTTGGGGGGTTTCGGCGTCTAAGAATTTGAGTCTCTGCGCCTGGTTGCACTCCGCTGTGCGGATGGGAGGAAGCATTAAATCTATATGCGACAATTTTCTGTACGAACTTTAGTACCGAAATCGTACAACTAAAAATAAATGTTAGACTAGAAAAATGAGGGAGGCGATTCATGAAATGGCTCAGGCGTAATTTTTATCTTTTAGTTTATGTTCTTCCCATTTCATTAACCATACCACTTTTATTCTTTCAGTATTTTACGGGGAACTTTTTTGAGGACGTTTCTCCTTGGTGGTTTTGCCTAATATTTACGCCTCTGCTATTCCGATTAATTTTGACCTTTAGTAGATGTCAGACGTGTGGGAAACTCTTAAACATTAAATCTGGAGAAGTTGAGGATATTACAAATACGATTTGTGTTCACTGTGGCCAAGAACAGTGAGCATTTTCCCATTTACGCTAAGGGATCAGTACGAACTTACTTTTTCGATGCATGTGGTCCCATAAGTCAGTTTGGCTTATTTATGTCGGGTCTTATTTCATGGTGGAAAAAGAAATGGGCTCTGCCTTCGTGGGAGGCATTCGATGAAAATGAAAAGACATCGCACGGGCACCTAGGCGGGCATTTTCGCAATAGCTCAACTCCGGCGTCGGAGCTTGGACGGGTCGATCTATTCTAAGCTCGCTTTACAAGCTAAGGGTTTTAAAAATGAAAATCTCGAGGCTTCGATGCGATCCTGTTTAGGTAACTTTTCAAAGCTTAAGCCTTTAGACCCGTCTTGCAGAATCCTGTAGCTGAGCTCCTGGATTTCTGCGGAACTATTTTGTAAGGCGACTTTTAAGATAGGCAAAGATGTTTTTCGAATCCGCTCTAGACTGGCATAAAGGACTCTTTCACCCTTAGGAACCGGAAGAATCCCAATAGAGCGATCATCCAATTGGGTATGGGTGTCGTCCTGACTGGGCAAGGCAGTGTCTTTGGGCTTTCCTGCTTCGTATAGACGGACTTCAATTTCTGATCGAACATGATTAATTCGCACTTGGTCGATCCGAACAGGCCCCTGGCTTGCGACTCCTTCTAGAAAGGCAAAATCGCCCAATTCGGTTTTGCCGTAGCGGAGAATCCGCCCGTCCTTTAGGCTGATGACCGTATTTTTTCCGTCGGGATAAACCTCGTAAACATCCCATCCCGCTTTTTCTAAAAGAATAAAAGCCCAGCCCTCATAGTGAGGTTTTGTGCGTGGGGTGGCTAGGGCAGGTTGAATCCAAAGGGTCGCCGCCAGGAGCACAAACGCGATAGGCTGAATTACGAAAGACTTTGTCATTTTATCCATTCACAAAGATAGGGTGCAATTTGGGGGCCTATTGGGGCACAAACTCTTAATTTAGAAGTCGCAAGCTTTTGTACAGGCAAGACGCTGGCGTTGCTTTGGACTAATCCGTTTTAGATCTTCGCAGTTATTCTTAGTTCCCCGTCCTGTAGATTGGCAGCTGAGTGTGCCCGAAGGGACCAAATTTGGATCGGCCTTCAAGCAATCCGTATAACAATCTAAAAACATCTGATCTTTCACAGAAAGCTCGGCCCACTTTAAAAGCTCTTCAGCCTGGGGATTTCCTTCGATCAGCAGACCAATAAGGTCATCACTAGATTGAGCCGCGGGTGATAAGGACAGGGTCGCAAACAACACAACACTCGCAAAAGTGCTTAGGCTCGAAATGAGTTTTAAAACTATTGAGGCAAACATTGGTTTCAAACAAGACTCCAAAAAATCGCGAAGGGCTACAGGGGGCGAAGATTAGTTTTATTCTTAGAAAAGGTCCAATTTGGCCAAGCGGCCATAAAAAATCTACCGGACTGACCAAAGCCTACCCATGCTAGCCTTGGGCTTACAAAAGCATCGATCAGAAGTAGGACTCCGCCAGTTTTAGTACTTTGGAAGTAAAGTCGAAGAAGACCCACTGGTTCACATTTTGACTCTCATTATGCCAGGCCAGAGAAATACAGCCCCACTCAGAGTTCTTGCTTCGGACCAGGTAGGTCATGGTTAACACCCCCGGTTCAGAGCCTCCTTTGAAGCCACCGTAGGACCAAGGGGAGTCTGGTTCAAGATTTAGGAAAGGTACATTCTTGCTTAAGATATCCAAAACTTCGGGGCTATTTTTTTCCAGCAGAGACTTCATGGCAGTGCATAGATCATTGGTGGAGCCAAACCACTCGATCTCTCGGATAAAAGATGGATTTTCCATAGAAACCCCATTCTTACCAACTCGGCTAAGAGGAATTGCCGCGATTTCATTTTCTAACAAATTTCGCCGTTTTGCCTCGCCGCCCCTTATGAAAGAATCAATAATATCCAGGGGTGATGCCCATTTTATTTTGAACATTTCCGCAGTTGTTAAAAATGGTCTATTCATGTCTTCGAAATTGTTGCCCATGACCTGAAGTTGAGACTCAACGACACCCCTGCCAACAATGTTGATAAGGTGATCTGTGGCGGTATTGTCACTAATTTTGATCATGTATTCAGCGAAAGTTTTCAAAGGGACCTGTTGGCCTTCTGGTAGGTTTTGCATGGTCCCTGAAGGAAGCGATTTCCACTCATTCCGAATAGGATGGGATTGATCCCACCTCAATACGCCATTCGTGACGAGGTCAGTTAAGGCACCAAGTACATAGAGCTTACATCCAGAACCCAATGGTTGAAGGACTTGGCCATCTTTATTAATTTTAGATTTTCTTGAGAAATTTTCAATGGAGATAGAAGATTGGCCTTTCCATGACTTTGCATAGTTTTCTGCGGCACTCCAAGAGTCAATGACAACATCTGGAAAAACTAGGCCTTTAATCTGAAGACTATCGATCTGTTTATTTGCATCTATGGAAAACGCGATGGCAACATATCTTGATGAAGCTGAAACAAATTTGTAAGTGGCTTTTGTCCCTCTGACTTCAATTTTACTTGTGGAGTTGCAAGTGCCTACGGCGCTTAAAACATCTGATATTAAATCGAGAAAATAATCCTCAGGGATCTGTTTTATGAAGTCCGGTGAAAAATTTAGGTTATAGTCAAAGGGCCTATGGTTGAGCACGATTTTACAAAAGAAATCGACTTTCTCTTCGATGTCCTTGGATTTCGCAAGGGCAAAGTGACTTGAAACCAGAAGACTGAAAAATAGAGTCCAAAGAGCCCGCATGATATCCCCTCTCATATGGACCTTGGTATATCCGAAATCCCCAGATAAATGTCAATGCCTTCGATGTTTTACAGCAGGATACCTTGCTACCATCTACTCAAAAGTCTGATCACTCGGTCGTAATATCAACTCGATCGAATCGGGGATGTGGGTGTCGGAGTTTGGTAACATATCAACTAACTCATGGTGTTCGAGTCTATGAAAGACGCTGGCCTGGGGCCAATCAAAATCGCGCTCGGGGTATCGATCAGAGTAAGTTTTCATAAACTCAAGCCAGATCGGCAAGGCTCCAGAGGCTCCAGTTAATCCGTGGGGTGTGTTGTCGTCATAGCCGACCCAAACAATTGAAAGTATGTCGGGTGTGAAGCCCGCAAACCAGGCGTCTTTGCTGTCGCTTGTAGTTCCAGTTTTACCAGCGGCAGGGCGGGTAAAGCCCCAGGCTTTTGAAGACCTCGCCGTTCCCGACAGCAGCGCTTGCTTCATCATTCCGACAAGGACGGCCGCAGTTTCTGGTGCCAGAACTTGTTCCGCGGAGTGTGAAGATAAAAATTGAACTTCGCCGTTAAGATCCGTGATGGAGCGAATAAAATGGATTGGAAGAAAACTGCCCATGCGTCCCAATGTAGAGTAGGCTTGAGCGACCTCCCAGGGTCGCAGTTCGAAGGCGCCCAAAGACAAGGAGGGAAGGGGCTCTAAGGCGGACTCAATTCCCACTCGTTTTGAAAGCTCGACCACAGAATTTAAATCAATCTGAGTTGCAAGTCTTGCGGTCGGAACATTTAAAGATTCTTTAAGTGCGTAAAATAAAGGAATTGGTCCGACGTACTTATTGTCATAATTTTTTGGCTGCCAAACTTGACCTTGATAGCGATAGGTAAAAGGCGAATCATCTAAAAGAGTCAGAGGAGAATAGGCCTTCCCATCCGGAGTTAAAGACTCAAGAGCCGTTAAAAAAACTAAGGGCTTCATGATGGATCCGACTTGTCTAAAGCTATCGGTGATTCGGTTAAACTGCGTTTGCTTAAACTCGCGCCCTCCGACCATGGCCAGAATTTGTGCTGTTTTTAAATCCACAGCAATCATCGAAGCCTGAAGCATATGCCCTTTGGCTTTAAGCTCGGTGACTTTTTTAAACTGAGTTTCTAGACGAGAGATTCCATGAGACAAACTTTTTTGCGCACTTTCTTGAGCGTCCACATTCATGGTCGTAAAAACTTTTAAACCGTTTTCTTCCGAGAGCTGAAGCTCTTTCACTTTTCGATTAATGGCCTGAACCATATAAGGTGCCGGATCCGACAGCAGCACAGGGGGGCGCTTGGGCAGGGGAGTTTCATTGGCCCGTTTTTCTTCTTCTTCACTGATCATTCCGAGGTCGAACATTTTTTTAAGAACAAAACGTCTGCGTCCTTCTGCGGCTTCTTGTTTGGTAAAGGGGCTGTACCGCCCCGGGCTATTGATGATCGCGGCAAGAAGCGCACATTCACTTAAATTCAAGTCTTCGATATTTTTTGCGAAGTAATGCCTAGAAGCTGCAGAAAATCCACGAACTTGAAAAGGTCCATTTTGCCCCAGGTAAATCACGTTTAAATAGTTTTGTAGGATTTCATCTTTCGAAACCCGAAGCTCTAAAAGTACCGACATAAACTGTTCAGTAATTTTTCGCCGAAGTGTTTTCTCGGGACTTAAAAAATAGTTTTTAACAAGCTGTTGAGTCAGGGTGCTGCCGCCCTCGGCCCAGCGTCCCTTAGTTAGGTTTCTAAAGGCTGCCCGCAAAGTGCCAGTGACACTGACGCCGGAGTGTTCTAAAAACGCTTCGTCTTCGACGGCCGTTATCGATTGCAAGCATTGAAGAGGAACTTGGCCCAAATCTAAAATGTGACGAAGGATAGGCTCGCCCCCGTAATATTGCGCAAATAAAATCGGCGGTAGGCTGAGTTGATCCGCCGGACTTAAATCTTCGCCTTTAAAAAGAGCCAAAACTCTTTGATTCGCCCCAACCGCAACTAACTGGGGGACTTCGTCAATTTCGACAGATTGTCTGGGGATAAAATAAAGGCAAAACTGCAGATCTTCGTAATAGGTATTGCTAAGGCGCGAGAGGCAGGTCTCGGTATCAAGAAAAGAAAAGTCCCCCGGTCTTAAACTTGCACCGGGTCCGAGTTCTTTCATCTCTGCAGCGAGTAATTTTCTTTGTAAGACGCCGCGTTCAGCTTTAAGGCCTTGCCGCAAAGTTTCTGGCGCGGAATACATTTCGATAGGTGGCAAAAACCAACCCTTTTGAAGCCTCTGCCGGATTTGTTGATCCAAGCGAACAGTCCATAACAGCAATAGAACAAGGGAAAGACCAAGCAATGCAGAAGAGCTTATAAGAAAAACTTTAAGGCGGGATTGGGCCATCGCGCTTGACTTTAATCCCCCACTCTCGTTTAGTCAAAGTATGAGAATGACTGATAAGCAGATGCAAAAAGTTGC
The DNA here is from genome assembly GCA_964389375.1 of uncultured Pseudobdellovibrionaceae bacterium. Lineage (GTDB taxonomy): Bacteria > Bdellovibrionota > Bdellovibrionia > Bdellovibrionales > UBA1609 > CAYMDP01. The sequence continues at coordinate 17,088 of CAYMDP010000042.1, forward strand.
ACAGATGATCATCGAAGAGATGAAGGCCCATAACGTGATCATCTTCAAAGAAAAAGAAGAGGCCGTGATCAAAAAAGCCTTTGAAATCATAAAAGCTGATTTTCAAAGAGAGGCAGCGCTGGATAGTGAAGTCCATAAGATGATGGATGATCTTGAGCGCAAGAATGCCGGTGAGTTTCAGCGTTATAAAATGTTTCCGTTGCTAAAAAAGAAGTTGGCCAAAGATAAGGGGATTATTCTGTGATTCTTTCCGAAGACAGACAGTCGCATTTAGCTCATTTGGTGGCCGATGGAATCTGGAACGATGACTTGGTCGATTACGTGGACGAAGATCAAGCCGTTCGCGTGGCAAAAAAGGCCGTTAGCCGTTTTGTGAGCGATTTTGAGGACATTGACAAGAGAGTCCAAGAAAAGATAGCTTCCCTCAAACGAGGAGTGACTGAAGGCAGCCCAGAGTGGGATGTGATGTACTCCAAGTATATTGAAGAGGAGATGCTTCGTCGTGGCGCAAAATAAAAAGAAAGCAAAGAAATCGGGTCCCGCAAAGAAGACGGCTAAATCAAAAACCAAAGCTCTTAAGTCTAAGGCCGTAAAAGCGAAATCTAGTCCAAAAGTTACGACAAAACCAAAAAAGCTAAGCTCTAAAGCTACTCCAAAGGCCGCTTCGAAAAAGATCACAAAATCAATTCCGGCAGTAAAAGCAAAGACAGAACTTGCGCCGAAGTCTTCTAAAACCAAGATTTCTTTTCGGCCAACAGAAGATCGTCTTGTGGTGATTGTTGAAGGAACTAGCGATCGCACTCCGGGTGGCCTTTATATCCCAGGCAATGCAGAATCAAGACCGATGCAGGGCAAAGTGATGTCTGCGGGCCAAGGAAAGCGAAATAAAAAAGGACAAATTCGACCTCTTGATGTGAAAGTCGGAGACCGCGTGGTTTTTGCTCAGTTCGCTGGTGTTAAGGCCGAGATCAGTGGCGAAGAAGTTCTGCTTCTTCGAGAAGAAGAAATCTTGGGCGTTCTTAATTCTTAATTCGCTGAAAAAATAAGCACATTTGAATCTATCCAATGACTCGACGATGGTCGGGTCATTTGTATATTGCAACCTATGGCACCATAGTGTTTTCATTGACTGAAGTCCGGCTAATGTTAGGCTGAGGCAACTCTTAATCTAGAGGTCTGAGATGAAAAAATCCTTCGTGTTTTCAAATGTTTTAAGTGCACTTGTGGGCGCTCTTGTTCTTTTGCCCCAATTGTCCCATGCGGATTTGGAGTGGTCGGGAGTTTATCGCTTCGAAGCCAACTCGATAATGGTGCCGGGACTGAGTGGCTCAACACCGAAGAAAGAATACGGACTTCATCACCTGGTCTTAAGGCCTAAGATTGTCGCCTCCGATGGGTTAACGATTCATTCTCAGTTTCATGTATTCAATGAAAACAGTGGTAACGAAATTTACGGTCCTTCTCAGCTGGGTCAAACTTTTGGGACTCGCGGATTTAACGGAACACAGACAACTCGCTCGACAAACACGATGGCCGAAAACCAAGCGATGGAATCTTTTTTAGTTTCTGAGCTGTACATCACCTTGGCTCAAGAATTTGGATCCTTGATTGTCGGACGAGCTCCGCTTCAGTTTGGACTGGGCATGACTCATAATGCGGGTAAAGGTCTATTTGATCATTGGTTCGATACCAGAGATCTAGTTGGTTACAAAATGGTGATGGGAAATATGTTTTTTCTTCCCATGTACGGCAAGGTTAAAGAAGGCGCATTTAATCGTGGCGACGAAATCAATGATTTGATGCTTCAGTTTCAGTATGAAAATCCTGAGTCTGATCTGGAGTTAGGATTTTTCTATCAAAAACGAAGTGCGGATGATCCCTCCAATGACACTCCAGTGTTCTCGGGAACTGTTCCCGGAGGAGTGGGGGGAACTGGGGCGCAAAGAGGCGGCGGCATGAATATGACGATGTATAACCTCTACGCGCTAAAAGATAATTCGAAGTTTCGCTTCGGTGCAGAAGTCTCTTTTATGGACGGAGAGTCCGGAGTTTTAACTGCCACCAGCGAAAAGGTAAAGTTTAACGGCTTTGCTGCAGCAACTGAATTTGAATATCGACCTGAAGCAGGCAAGTGGAAGTATGGATTGAAGGGTGGATATGCAACTGGAGATGATCCAAGCACAGATAACACCTTCGAAGGTTATGCGATGGACAGAAACTATGACGTCGCCTTTTTAATGTTTAATCATCCTCTTGGACAGACAGATCTTCTGCGCTCTGGATTTTGGGGTGGTGGACCGGGAACAGACATCGGATCAACCGCTGATACCGAAGTCATCAGTAACGTTTTGTATCTTTCCCCCTATGCGAAATACCAATGGTCGGATAAGCTTTTTGTTAACGGCTCTTTGACAACCGGTTGGTTAAACGTCGAGCCTGTGGTTGGAACTGATGTCAAAAAGGATTTAGGTTTTGAGTTGGATCTAGCTTTAAGCTTCGAGCCTCGCAAGGGAGTGCGATGGATTAACGAAGTTGGTCTTTTGTTTCCAGGGGCTGCCTTTAAGGCGGGTGGAACATTTGAGGCCGCATTTGCATATGGGTTAACAAGTAAAGCTGCCATTAGCTTTTAGAAATCTTATTAGTGAGCATCTTGTCCGACATCTTTGAAAACATCATGAACTCGACAAGCTGTGGTGGTGGCAAGGCCCAGGGGGAAACCCCTGGGTTTTTTCTTGAGGTAACAGTTCCCTTTTCCCGTCAAGACGCATCAAAAACTTCATGGGAATGAAGTTTTTGATGCGTCTTGACGGGAAAAGGGAACTGTTACCTCAGAGGAATGGTGTCGGTATTAAAAACAAAAATTTTGATTCAGACAGAAAAAATAGTTTCGCGGCGGTTTTACGCGCCTATGTTTTTTCGTTCATCTTCATTCTTTTGTCTGCTCCGGTTTTGAGTGCTGCGACCGAGAGAAAATACACAAACTTTCGGCCCTTTATTCCCGAAAAAAAAGATTATATGACCGAGATCGGTGCGATGTGGGAAAAACAAAGTCAGTATTGGATGGCGGCGGGTCTTGGCTGGCACATTGGTCCTTGTATCTTTAGTAAAAGCCAAACCTGTCAGCAGTATATTGATCTTCTTGGGGGAGCTGCGGGCCGAGAGGGTTTAACAACCGGTCTGATCATGGCGGGGCCCCGCTGGCAGTTCGTTAGTTTTCCAAAAACCTATTCTCCTTTTGTTCGTGTTCTTGGTGGAGTTATGAGTCTTCGTGATGATGAGCGGGATAAGCAGATTTTTGCGGCGGCTCTTGGAATTGGAACTGTTGTGTCTGTCCATGAGCGCGTGGATCTTAAGTTCGAACTTCGTAGCGGTCATGGCGATCGGGCCTGGGTGCAAGGCTTTGTGGGGCTTAATTTTAAAATGGAGAAGTGGCTGGATTACTTTTCTCAGCGTCTGATAGATTTAGGCTACGGTACTTTAAAAGCGACGGGCTCGGCATTTCAGGATGGTATGAAGGCCTCTGGTGCGGTGATGGATGAGGTCGTTGGAAAACCCATGAAAAAAGCAGCGGACCTGCTATCTGGTGAAGATTCACAAGAAGAGCAGGTCCAAGAAAAGCCTAAGGATTAAGTGAACTTTAGTTAACCGCAGTTCCAACAACCGGAACTCGGCTGCCGCTTTGAATTGGCGGTGGTGGAGTTTGTCCAAGCACTCCGGTTCGTGTGCGAGAATCATATGTTGGAAGACCTAATTGCTGAGTCTGGTTCAAGTTTCCACCGCGAAGTGTGTCGAACTCAGTTTGGGTCGTTACAAGGCCAGTGCCATTTCCGCGAGCGATTCTGTACTGAACATCAAGGTGAAGATCCTCAAGATTTTTTCGGCTCTCTCCAACTAGTGAAGAGGATCCAAACAAGACAGAGCCTTCGGCGGTGAATTTATTCTGGAAGTATGCATATGTGTCGCCTAAGGTTGCATCGGCTTGGCCCATTTGAGCAAGTTGAGTGGCTCCGCGAAAGATATCGTTTTGAATAACTTGATTCAGCTGACCGATTTGGCTTTGGATCATAGTTTGCTGCATCGGAGAAGTCGCCATGGCCATCTGCTCTTGCAATCTGTTCATCTGGACCATGTAGCCGCTTCCTCTTTGAATCACACCAAGAGAGGCACGAATTTGCCCGTTTGATCCTAACTTTGTTTTTGCAACAGCCTCGAGCATTCCTTGACCTTGTTTACGATCTGCAGAATCAACTGAAGTCATTTTCTCTAAGATGTGTGGCTTGATTTCGGCGTTGTAAATTGCAGCCGCATCTTTTTGGTTTTTAGTGTTCTTCATGCGTTCTAAGTTACACGCGTATTTTTCGTCTCCAGTTAGAAGAACTTCTTTTTCATCAAGATCAGTATCAGATTGGATTAAACAAAGCTCGGCTCGCTTTTCGCGCTCTTCTTCAAGTTTTTCTTTACGAGCCTCTTCTTTTTCTTTCTTTTCTTCGTCTTTTACTTCGTCAACGATTTTAGCAATGTTGCCGGCATGAGATTTTTTTGCGAATTCGAAGATTTCTCTTTCAAGTTCAGAAAAAGATTTACCTTGAAAATCTTTGGCGTAAAAAGTACGTGTTTCTTCGCGATCTTTATCTACATCCTCTGCTGAAATTGCAGTTTTAACACTGACCTTATAGACAACCATTTGTTCTTTTTCGACAGGCTTCTTTTCAGCTGGAGCGGGTTGTGCAGCAAATGGATCTTCATTTTTTGGAGCTTCGGCCTGAGCTTTTTCAACCATCTCAGTGGATCGAATCACAAAAAGTCTTCCAGAAACTTCTGCCTCGTCTTTTTTAAGCTTTAATTTTTTTCCGTACTTTAATTCACAGCTTAAGGTGGCGCCGTTTCGATTCATTGTTGTGGCGTTTACTCCGGGGCAGCTTGATGAAGACTCTTGAGTTGATGAAAGCTGAGTCATTCCCCACTCTTTAGGTGTCGGATATAGCCAGGATACATTCAGGGCTAAAACTCCAAGAAGAACCAATGACAAAGGTCCGTGGGTTCGGTTGGCTAGGTTTAATGACTTCATAACTTCCTCCTTAACGGGCGATCCAAAAAAGATCGACCTCTCAAGCCTTAGTACTCCAAGAAGCTGACCAGGGGCCAATTTTCGGTATATCTATATGAAATGATTAAATAAAATGCTTCCCACCCAGACTTTCCAGGAGTCAGGCCTCTGTGCAGGCTCAGTATCCATGGCGAGGCGACATCTACAAATTATGTGATTTCAATAACTTAGAATGGCAAGGACTTAGACAGTCCCAGCTGCCCATTTCCGGCCACTTCCTGGCATATTAGCTATCTATATGAACTAGCTGGATTTTTTTCTGCCCTCGGGCGCTTAATCTTTCTACACAGCCAAGCCTTGATCCTGCATCTTTCTTCCTGAATAGGGGGCTTTTTGTCGACACCAAAGTCGTTTTTGTAAGGGAGTCGCCATTATTTGAGCTTCTCGAGCTGGAGCCAAAGCTTAAAGTCTGCTGAAGCAAGGGCTGTATTGTGGGGCCCGCCGGTCGTACAGAAGATTTTAAGAGATTTAAATCATCTCTACGCCGCGTCTATTGCCCTGGGAATTCAAAAAAGACTCCGAGACCTTGGGGTTCTTGTCTATATATATGGCCATGGATCAGGATTGGTTGGATTGGAAATGGCAGCTGCGCAACAGTCTTAAAACAATTGAAGACTATGCGAAGATTTATAAACTCTCGCAAGACGAGCGTTTGGGTTTTGAGGGTGGGGGAAAACTTTTTTCGATCCGGACGACTCCTTATTATGCAAGCCTTGCGGATCCTGAAAATCCAGAAGACCCAATTCGACGAATTCTAATGCCCCATAAATTAGAGTTGGTCGAAGGGGCCCAGCAAATGTTGGATCCTTTAGGCGAGAAAAAAAACAATCCAGCCCCAAGGGTCATTCATCGTTATCCGGATCGGGCACTTTTTCTGGTGACTGACACCTGCAGTGTTTATTGCCGTTATTGCACGCGAAAACATTTTACCGGCCAAGATCAAGCTTTTGTGAAAATGTCTGAGTACGACCAAGCGCTGTCTTATTTTAAAAAATCTCCGCAAATCAAAGAAGTCATTCTTTCTGGAGGCGACCCTTTAACTCTTTCTGATTCAAACTTGGAAAAAGTATTGTCAGACTTAAGGGCCATTCCTCATATCGAGATCATCCGCATCGGAAGTCGCATGCCGGTGGTATGTCCCATGCGAATCACCGAAGACCTGGTCCAAATGATTCGAAAGTTTAATCCGGTTTTTATGATGGTTCATTTTAATCACGCCAAAGAAATTACGCCGGAATCAAAACAAGCACTTGAAAGAATGGTGGACCACGGGCTTCCGGTCATGAATCAAATGGTACTGTTAAGGGGAGTGAATAATTCGGCAGAAGCCGTTCGTGAGCTTTCAAGAAAACTGCTGCTTTCACGTGTGAAACCCTATTACATGTTTCAGTGCGACCCATCCCTTGGAACCGACCACTTTAGAACTTCATTAGAAGAGTCCCGTGCTATCCAAAAAGAGCTGTGGGGAAACCTAAGCGGCCTCGCACTTCCTCAATTGTCTTTAGATATCCCTGGAGGCGGCGGGAAAGTCGGCTTCGTCCCTAATTTTGAAATCGAACAAACTCCCGAAGGCAAAAAATTCCGCGGCTTCGATGGCATCGAAGGCGAATATTTAGATCCCCGCTAAAAAAGTTTTTACCCAATTTTTCCACCGGATAAAAGCGCCCAGGAAGTCCTTGCTTGGCTTAAACTTTTATAAAGCCTCTGAGTCCCTCCAAAACGTGTTTCACAATAAAAATTTCAAAACCGAACTCTATTTGAATTTCTGCCTCAGCTTGGGGTAGCACAGAGCCTATTCTAAGGAGCTTAAAATGAGAAGTCTTCTAATTCAGGTCCTCTTAGTATTTTTGGCGCTTCCTGCGGCGGCAGAATGGTCAAAAACTCCATCAAAGCATTTTGAGATCGCCGAGCCATTGCCGCTCACTTCGATTGAGATTTCAAAAGAAATCGAGACTTTGCTGGCTCACCAAAAATCAGATCGTAAAGAAGATTGTGCAGTCGCAAGAGATCAACTTCATCCCAGCTTCCATGTATTTTTTGAAGACTTTGCGCCTCTTGATGGGCAAGACATTTCTAGATTTGAACCCCTCATTGAAAAGGTCATCAAATTCACAACTCGAGTGGCAACCTATCACAAGAATCAGCATAAGCGCCCAAGACCGAATCAAGCAGACAAACGGATTAAGCCATGTATTGCAACTCCGGGTGGCCAAAAGTCATACCCAAGTTCTCATGCCGCCGCCGGAATGTCTTCGGCCTGTGTGCTTGCGCACATCTTTAGCGATCAAAGTGAAGAGTTACTGAACTACGGAAAATACCTCGGGGATCTTCGATTTATCGGCGGAGTTCACTTTCCTAGCGACGTCGTCGCAGGCCAAGAGCTCGGCAGCCAGATTTGTAATTTCCTTCTGGAGGATTCAGATTTTCTAAAAGACGTAGAGGCCATCCTTTAATCCAAATATTCCACTAGAGATCGACCAACTTCGTTTTTTAGAAGTGGTTTCTCCGAAATGAGTATGGGTACTTTACGAAGAGACAAAGTGTTTCGCTAATATCCTAAAGTTTTTCTAGGCGGGCGTATTTGGCGATAAATTTTTTGCTGGTGTGGTCGGCAAAGAGGAC
>CAYMDP010000043.1:0-24306 GCA_964389375.1 uncultured Pseudobdellovibrionaceae bacterium
GCAAAAACACATTACTCCCAAGTCGCAAACATTCCCCTTGAAGATCAAAACACGGAGAAGAAACAATGAGTGAAGATCAAAACGGTCCCTTAATCGAAGGGCATGATTACGATGGCATTCAAGAACTCGATAATCCCCTTCCCACCTGGTGGCTACTGACCTTTTTTGCTACCATTATCTTCTCGTTTATCTACTGGATTCACTACGACGTTTCTAGATCAGGTCCGACAACCAGCGAAGAGCTTGCGGCTAGAATGAATAAATGGAACTTTAAGCAACAAGCCCAAGTCGGAACCGCACCTGCCGCTGAAAACATTGATGTTGCAGCTCTTCTTGCGGATCCTCAGGCACTGAATGAAGGTAAAATGGAATATACGGCAAAGTGTGCCGCCTGCCATGGAAACAATGGCGAGGGAATGATCGGGCCGAATTTAACCGATCAGTTCTGGATCCACGAAAAAGGAAGTTTTGCGGATATTCTAAAGATGATAAAAATCGGAGTTCCAGAAAAAGGGATGCCCCCTTGGGACGCTTTGATCAGCCCTGATCTTCAAGTCAAGGTCGCAGGCTATGTCTTAAGTCTTAAGGGTTCGAATCCAGAACGAGCCAAAGCTCCTGAAGGTGTGGAAGTTAAAAATTAATGGCAAAATCCCCTTACGAACTTCCTGAAGAAAGCCTGGCCTCCTTAGATGAATTTGGAAATCGTCTATTCATCTATCCCGCCCAAGTACGAGGTTTTTTTAGGAAGTGGAGAAGCCGGGTTTATCTTGTTTTAATTTTGATTTTTTTAGCTCTTCCTTGGATTAAGGTCGGCGGCTACCAAAGCATTCTACTAGATCTTCCAAGACGGCAATTTACATTTTTTGGCCTGACCTTTTGGGCCCATGATGCACCCATTATCTTTTTCATTCTGGGAATCTTAACTCTTTCCTTAGCTTTTTTTACCGCCTTATATGGACGAGTTTGGTGTGGCTGGGCCTGCCCGCAAACTGTTTTTATCGATGGGCTGTTTCGTCGCATTGAAGAATGGTTTGAGGGCAATCACATCGAAAGACGAAAACTCGACCAAGCCCCGGTGAGCCCTTTGAAGGTATTCAAAAAATCTGGAAAATGGGCCGCCTATACTGTTGCAAGCCTGATTATGACTCACAGTTTTTTGGCATATTTTGTCGGCACCGAAGCTTTGCTAGAAATGGTCACTCGGCCTCCTGGGGAAAATTGGACCAGCTTTTTAATTATTCTAAGTACGACGGGAATTATTCTTTTTGATTTTGGTTGGTTCAGAGAACAATTCTGCATCATCATGTGCCCCTACGGCAGGATTCAGTCTGTGCTCTTGGATGAGCACTCTTTGACCGTGGCCTACGATGTGGCGCGCGGCGAACCCCGTAAGTCACCGGATGTTTCAAAAGACCAACAAGGGGATTGCATTAGTTGCTTTAAATGTGTGGCTGTTTGCCCCACAGCCATTGATATCCGTCGGGGCCAACAGATGGAGTGCATCGCCTGCACGGCTTGCATCGATGCCTGCGACGAGGTGATGGAAAAAATCAATAAGCCCAAAGGGCTTATTCGCTACTCGACCGAAGCCGCCCTAAAGGGACTGCCCAGCAAAAAACTTCGACCTAGAGTTTTTGTTTATGGAATTTTGATCCTTGTGATGTTTTTCGGACTTTTTTATAGCATCGGACAAAGAACCGATCTTTCAATTGCGGTCATCCGCGCTATCGAGGCCCCTTTTCGTAAAATTCAACAGGGCGGCGAAGAAAAAATCCTGAATCAATTTAAACTCCACATAAAGAATCAAAGTTTTGAGCCGCTTCATGTTCAGTTTAAGATTGTTCCCCTGGATGAAGGCGAGTCAGATGCTTCTACTCAGGTGCCTGCGATTGATCTAATTTCTCCCCTCAATCCGATTTTGCTAAAACCCGGTGAAGATCATAAGTCCCAGTTTTTCGTCCACTTCAGTCCAGAGCTAACAAACCAACTGGGGCGCGCCGATTTCGAAATCGAATTTACCACCCGTAAAGACGGCAATCCCGAAAAGGTGGAACGAAAACCACTTCAGCTGATCGGCCCAACAGGTCTTTGAGTCTTTTTTATGCGCCCACCGCAGCATCTGGGCTTTCCACAAATGAGCCTTGAAAATTTTGCTCTTGGCCTGGCTCTAGAAGTTTATCTTCTTCTTTTGGATTTAAGTAATCGAAATCTTGTCGCCAGGCTGCACCACTGATATGACCAGAAAATGCATCCGAACCTTGGGACCCCCATCTTAATTGCCATCGCCTTAACTAGCGTCTTTTTTCCGGCGGGGGCAGACAGCCCTTCCAAATCACTTCATTCTCCCTCGGCTCAGTTTCAAATTCATTTTGAAGCTCTTAACCAATCTGAGTCTTTTCAGCATTTAGTCGTCAAACTCGAAACTGGCTCGGGGATGATAGATATTAGCGAAAAAGTTTTAGAGCCCATTCGCTGCAAAGATCAAAGCCCTAGCCCAGAAATCCTGTATGTCTCTGACCCAAGACTTCATCACCGACATTTTTCATTTCAAGTCGAGTGGCGCTGCGGAGAACTTCTTTACCATGCAAAGATCGGCATGGGATTAGATCCCCAAGCTCTAAAGGGCCCCTTCCAAATCGCCCCGCACCTCTTCTCCGTCACCGAAGCCAACTCCTGCACCAACTCCCTAAGCCAATAAACTGAAGACCCAGTCTATCCCAACTGTCTGCAAAAGAATTTCCTAGCTCTACCAGATCGAATTAAAAAAGAGTGCGACTCAATAGACCTCCGCGGTCCAGGATGGACCGGGCGGCGAGGCAGGATGCCGTGTCTATTGAGTCGCACTCTTTTTTAATTCGATCTGGTCGAAGCTAAAATTCGCTGGATTTGGTCGAAAGCCATCTCGATCTTATGCACAAAACTCTCGGTACTAGGAATAATCACTCTCTGCGGATGCCCTTCCCAAGCGGCTTTCACTTTTGAGTTTAGATGATTGGCAACATGAGGGGCTTCTGTGCGAAGGGCGTTTGACTGATCGTAGGCACTGCCTTCGGCAGTATCTAAATGAATGACCCAGTCGTAGCGCTTTAGCTCAGCTTCTTTCGTAGTCCCCACACTTTTAAAAAAATCCTCAGAGCCCTCGGGCCAATAAGCCCGACCGTCAAGAGTTCCTCTGTCACAAATCAATATGCGGTTTGGATTCTCAAGTTCATAGATCGCCTCGTGTTCAACTTGGACTCGATAAATGGCACGCTGTTGATGACGAATCCCTTCGGCAAAATCTGTTCGTCGAAAGCCACCACCAAACAATATTGAAGCCGCTTCAGGAATCATCACAACTTGACCAGGATAGGCCCTCGTTAAGGCCAAAGCCATAGTGGTTTTTCCCCCTGAGGGACCTCCGGTTAATACGACTTTCATAGGATTCTCCTATTTAAAAAGGAACCCGAATTCCTTAAATCAATGAATAAGCAGCGCCGCCTTCGGCCACTTCGCAAGGAAATCCAAGTTCAGTTAAAATGCGATACTTTAAGGCCTCCGAGGCGCTTTTTTCTCCATGGTTAAGAAAAATTTTTTCTGGAGCTTTTTTTAAAGTCTTCATCCACTGAATTAAATCATCCGAATCTGCGTGCGCCGAAAAACTATCAATCGCTAAAACTTCAGCTTCAACACTGACCGGTTGATGATGAATTCGAATGGACTTTAAACCATGCCGCAACAAACGCCCTTTGGTTCCTTCGACTTGATAGCCCACAAAAAGGACCGCACTTTTTTCGTCCGGAAGTTTTGCCTTTAAATGATGTAGAATTCTTCCACCGGTTAACATTCCTGCTGCGGAGATCACAATTTTTGGCTCATCACTCATGCACAGAAGCATAGACTCATCCGCCGAGCGAACCGGCTTGTACATTGGAGGACAAATCGGACATTCAAGTTTTCCGTTGCGCTCTTCGAGACGCAACTCATCTTCAAAACTCATATAGATTTGAGTGGCGTCCAAAGCCATTGGACTATCTAAATAAACTGGAACCGGCTGAATTCGTTTTTCCTCTTGAAGGCGATTTAAGACATACAAAATTTCTTGGCTGCGCCCCACAGAAAAAGCCGGGATCACCAAGGTGCCTCCACGCCCGATCACTTGATTTACAACTCTCGCCATAACTTCTAGAACATCAATACGGGGCTGAACTCGATCCCCGTAAGTTGACTCTAAAATCAAATAATCTGTCTCTGAAAGCGTAACTGGAGGTTTAACAATAAAGGAGCGTCCATTTCCGAGGTCTCCAGAAAAAGTCACGATCTTAGAGCCATTCGGAACTTCATAATGAAACTGAATTATGTTCGAGCCCAAAATATGGCCTGCCCTTAAAAATTGAACACCGATCCCAGGGGACATTTCTAGGATCTTGTTTTGATCAATGACCTTCAACTGAGATAATGCTTTTTCGGCATCTTCCGTCGTGTAAAGGGGCAGTGCCGGCTCGTGTCTTGAATGCTTATTGCGATTCGCAAACTCCGCATCTTCTTCTTGAAGATGGGCCGCATCCAAAAGCATAATTTCACAGAGTGCCTTCGTGCCCTCCGAGCAATAGATTGGCCCCTCAAAGCCCTCTTTTACAAGCTTCGGCAAATAACCGCTATGATCAATATGGGCGTGAGTTAAAAAGACCGCATCAATTTTTGAGGCTTCGGAAAATCCATCCCAGTTTTTTTCTCTAAATTCTCTGGGACCTTGAAAAAGTCCGCAATCCACCAAATAGCGAGAGCCATTGTGCCGAAGCAAACTTCGGCTCCCGGTCACAGTCCCAACAGCCCCAAGAAACTCTAAACGAGCAGACTTTATCATCAAAGACTACTTCGCGTCGTAGTGTTGAACCCAAAGGGGTAAGCTTGAGGATCGAGCCATTTGCCTTGCGATGCTGCCAATCAATACCGAAGATAAAACACCCGACTTCGAAGCTAACATAATCATATCTGCCCCAACACCCGTCGCATAGCCATTTAAAAGATCCGAAACAAATCCGGCTCCTTCTTCAACATAGACCATCGCTTGGACCCCAGATTTTTTTGCTTCTAAAGCTAACTTTTCACATTCAGCTTGGCGCTCTTTAGCTTCACTTTCTAAATACTGGTTAATTGAAATCCAACCCCCGCCGGCCAAATGGACTCCGGTTTGAATCATGGGCTCAATCGCGTCTGGAACTTTATGGAAGATATGGATCTCGGCTCCCCAGGCCTTACATCTTTGAATCAAAACCTTAAAAGCTTTTTTAGATTCTTTCGACAAATCCGTAGGAAATACAATTTTCGCCAGTCGAGTTAATTCACGCGCTTCAGAGTTCATCAGTAGGATGGGCTTTTTTGATTGAAGCATGGCAGTTTCTGCAAAACTCCCCATAAAAAATCGAGAAATCCCAGTGCGACCGTGAGTATTTAAAACCAGGGCCTGAGCTTTCACCTTCTGAGCATGATCTAAAAGTTTTTTAACATCCTTTCGCAAGGACAAACCTTTGCTGACCAAAATCACAGGCTCTAAAGTCTTAAGGCCGGCATTTTGAATCACTTTATTCATCGCTTCTTTTACGATGGGTTCAAATTTTTTAACCCAAGCTCCAGAAAAATCCCCAGTCCAATTAAATCCATCGGGACTCAAAACATAAACCGGTTCGATCTCACAGCCTGTTTTTTCGACGAGAAGTTTTAAAGATCGAGACGTCTTTGAAAGAAGGGCAAGATCCTTCGCAAAAGGATCTAAAGCCCACACATAGCGCGGGCTTGTATTTTTTGATGATTGCGAGGATTTTTTCGCAATCGTTTTTTTGGGACTCGATTTTTTTTGAACTTTCTTTTTTGCCATTTGTATTCACCTTTATTAATCAATCGTCTTTACAAATTTAAGTCCAGCTCTGGACAAATCTACTCTATGAAACCCCAATCTAAAAAATCCCCTTCTTGTTTCTCGGCTAAAGACTTTAACACAGAAAGGTGATCCCGGACCCCGGCGGGGACAAAAGATCCATCGTAAGCAGAGTAGGCCGAAAGCTGAAGGGCTTCGTATCGAAGATAACACTTTTTCGCCAAGTCTGTATAGGGTTGATGGCGAATGCAGGCTTCGTAGTAGGCCTCATGCAAAGTCCACAAATTGATTTCTCTTAACGACTCCGCCGCAAGCCCGGCATAATAAAGAGCCTCACCATAAACAGCTGCGGAATCATTTGCAGAAAATAGATCATGAAGCAAAGTTGATGCTCTTAAGAAATCCACAAGTCCCGCACGATTTCTTGGGGATGAGGCCGTGCGCTTCCAGGCTGATGCCATTAGGCCTTTTGCTTCTTCTAAATTTTGCTTCGAACTCTGAGCCTTCTTAAGACTCTTTTTTCTAAGATCTGATTTTTCCCAATCCGAGATCGAGCTCTTCCACTCTCTCGCATTTAGTCGCAAATAGACCGGAGCCCACTTTGAATCCAAAATTCGGCTGACAATCTCATTGGACAAGTTAGGATCTCTTTTTACTCGAATCGCGACCGCCAAAGCTCGCTCTGCCGTCAGCTCTAGAGTCTGAAAATCTTCATTAAACTGGGGGACGTTGACCGCTTCATCAAAATCTTGAAGTCCCTTGTCGAATTCCCGAATCGCCATGTGATACTGAGCCCGCTCAATGGCAGTGAAGGATTTCAAATCCGCAAAGGCAAAATTTAATCCAATGTCCTGACGTCCCTTATCGGTTCGAGTATGACAGCTAATACAATAGTTCACGGTATTTCGAACCAAGTGGCGGGCGTAAGCTCGGTTTCCAACATTCAATTGCTTCACAGCTTCAGCCATATCATCAGAAAACTTTTTAGATACGAATTCCATCCCCGGATCACCCTCGGGCTTAGCTTTGGTACCCTTCACGTCGTGAGCAAGTCTGGCCAGATCTTTAACTTCACGCTCAATCACACGATAGTTTTTAGGATTATCGTATTCTTTTTTACTGATAACCAAGGGTAAAACAGCGGACAGACTTTGCGAGAGTCTTAGCATTCGAGCTTGCCACTGGGCGCGGTCATCTGGTGTCGGTTTCACAGCCGCTGGACTGCAGGCCGCCAAAGCAAGCAAAAGAGACCCAATCAAAAACACACTCGTCATGATTCTAGCATTAGCAAAACCCATTTCAGAACTCTCCTTTTAAATCTCTAAACTATAGACAATCGACACTAAGGATTTTGAACCCTTCGTATACGGTGGTCAAGTCAGCTCAGGCTGGAGAATGTGTAGAGTCAAAACTTGCGAGAGTTTTTCTAAGAATGAAAAATTTGTGAGACAGATTGGCCCGTCAAAGAAGTCTAAAATGAGAGCTCACCGGCCCGAGAAGAGGGCGCACTCTTCGACCCCTTCACTTTTGCTCTTTTAATCGGTCTAATATAGCCCGCTTTTTCAAGAGCCCAATGACGAATCAGGGGAAGCTCACGGTCATAGTCAAATTCATGATCTTTTTTAAATTCCATCCACTCAATCGGAAGACCAGCTGCAATCAGTCGCTTCACCTGGGACCTGGTTTCTTCGATCGGAAGCGCCTCATCCTCTGTCCCGTGAGTCACCAGACAAGGAGTTTTAAAGGCGGCCTCAGTCAGTTTTTGCTTCCACTTCGGGAAGAAATAAACATAGCCGCTGACCGCAATAACTCCACCAAGAGGTTTTGAGTAGTTTGCCGCAAAATCTAAACTGACCAAACAACCTTGAGAAAAACCGAAGAAGAAAACGTCGGTACTTTGATAACCCTGATGCTCCAATTCATCCATCAGACGAGTTAACTTCTTTCGCGCATTTAAAATCCCCAACTTTTGATTCGGCGGAAAACCATACCAAGTATGTCCCCCGTCGTAGCGTCTAGGAGCATTTAGAAGTAGATAATCGAACTGGGGCAGACCTAGTTCTTCGCCGATCTTGCGAAAGGATTTAAGACTGTCTCCCCTGCCATGAAGAACGACCATTAATTTAGGCCGGCTCAGCCCACGGCGAGATCTTGAAGCTATAAACTGATGCTCAAACTGACTTGTCCAAGTCATTGATTTTACTCGCTTTTTATGTGCCCCAGGATTCTTCTGGTTAGACTTGTTAAGAGCAAAAAAAAGGCCAACAAAAAGAGTCTGATTCCGGACCTTTAGCGTGATATACCTCCGCCCCACAGCGCAAACAGGAAAAGCAGATGACTACACTTTCGACATTCCCAAAGACCAGTCCCACGGGCAGCGCAAGCCAAGAGGAACTTAAAAACTACTCTAAAAGAAACTTAATCATTGGGGCCCTACTACTGCTGGCCATGTTTGTAGTCCTGGGTCTGACTGGCCTTCGTTATGAATCCGAGATGACCCGGATCATGCAGATTGCCGCCGATCGATTGGGAATTTGGGGTCTTATCGGGGTCGTGTTTATTAGCGACAGTATCATTAGCCCCATTCCTCCGGATTTAGCTCTTCTTGTGATTGCGAAAAGTTCAATGAGAGCAGACTGGCTTTTTTATGTCTTAATGATTGCCGTTGCATCTACTTTAGCTGGAAATTTGGCCTACCTGATTGGTCGCTTTATGGGGAATCTTCATATGCTGCCCCCAGGATTAAAAGCCTTCTCTTTAAAACATCAGGCCTCCGTCCACAAATACGGTCCCGCAGCCGTGATCTTGGGCTGCATCACTCCACTTCCATTTTCAATGACCTGCTGGAGTGCCGGATTCTTAAAAATGAGTTACCGAAAATTTTTACCCGCGGTCCTAACTCGTTTTCCTCGTATTATCATCTATTACTGGGTCATTCATGCCTCCGATGTATTCCAAATCTTCAGCCTCAACTTTTAAATTCAATTTTTAGAAAAAAGTCGAACTTATATACATTTCCATTTCAATGCGGCAACAGGTCTAACAACTCCCTGTAATTGGGACCGAATTAAAAGTTGGTTTTTTCGTCAAAAGATTCTCCAGTTCCAAAGTCCAGCCGCTCAAAATGAAACACTTTTGTTTCATGACAATACAAAATGCTGAGATTTTGAATCAGGCTGACGCAACTGAGACAAGGCTTGTCCATTGCACAATAAGCTAAAGAAGCAAGGGGGCAATCTATGGGATATATTCTATTTGGCTCAAAAGCATTGGGGATGATGACCCTCGCCTTGTTTGTGTCTTGTGCCCCGCCCAGTGGCCTTTCCGGTGATGGCTCGGCTCAGAGTCAAAGCTCAAATATAGTTGCGAACTACCCCGCGAAGGGCTCCAATCTTCGAATCAGTTTAATAGATGCACCCAAAGAGGAGCTTAAAGAAGTTCATGTCAACATTGCCCATGTCGAGTTGCTGCTTGAAAAGGGCGGAAAACATGGACGAGTCCTGGTCGCCAAAGACCTTGGGGACATCGACCTGCTGACTCTACAAAATGGAAACAGTTTGATTCTTTCTGATCTAAATATCCCTGAAGGAGTCGCAGTAAAACAAATTCGACTGCTTTTAAATAACACAGATAACTACGTCATCCGCCAAAATGGGGAACGTGTCGAAATGCAGACTCCCAGCGGCCAGCAATCTGGAGTTAAAATCTTGCTGAAAACCCCGGTGGTTTTTGATTCCAACTTTAGCTACGCAATGACCATCGATTTTGATGCAAAGAAGTCTGTAGTCCATAAAGGCAATGGCGGATTTTTGCTTAAGCCCGTCATTAAGCTTCCCCATTTTTCGAAAGTTCCCTCGGACCGAGTGGACGATGATGGCGGAGAAGTCCCTCCTCCATCAGACGAAGAAGAGCCCGTCACTGATGGCTCCGACGAAAATGACCAAAGTGAAGGCGACGGCGGAGAAGACGGAAGTGGTGGCGAAGATGGCGGAAGTGGAGACGGTGGCTCTGGAGACGACGAAACCGATATCCCACCAGAAGTCGACCCCGACACCCTAGACTCATTCTTTAACGCCTAATCAAAGCGCCCTAATCGAAGCAAAAAGAAAGACCCATAGAGCAATCTTCGGGTCTTTTTATTTTGTCAAAAATGAATCCGCACCGCAAGTCAGCCCACTCGCAAACCGAGTCCAACAACTCCATCCACACTTCTCCAATCAAATTCGATTCAAGCACCCACTTCTCCCATTTCAACAAATTCCCCCGGCGCATTTTAAAAGCCCGCATTAACCCCTAGCAAAGCCACTAGATCTGGATCGCCGGTAAATCTATTCATCATCTTAGCGGGCCTCCGCGGCCCAGGATGGGCCAGGCGGCGAGGCAAGGATGCCGTGCCCGCTAAGATGATGAATAGATTTATCGGCGATCCATCCCAAACGGCGAAACCTTGTATTTAAACAGAGCGAAGAAAAAGCGCCAATTTGCGGCACCTGCTTGCATTTCTTTCGAGCCCCAAAGGCCCTAAACCCAATCTAATGCCTTTAAGACCCCCACACGCCCTCACAGGCTCCTGGCACCCCCCTCGCAATAGGAGCTTTAGGAATATTAACGCCACCAGTGTTTGGTGGACTAAAAACCGGAGCGTAAAATGGGAACGATTCAAACAATTTCAACGGCTTTTCAATCAGGTGGAATGTGGATGTGGGCGATTTTATTCGTTCAGATCGCATCTATCGTCATTATTATTGAACGCAGCTTCAGTCTATATATTCGACGAAGTGCTGACCAAAAGAAGTTGGTCTCTGCATTCGAAAAAGACATCAAAAAAGGACAGTTCGAAACTGTTATCAGCCGGGCACAAAGTCTTGGCGACAATTCAGTTGCGATGGCCGTTAAAGCCGGAGCTCAAGCGGCCTTAGATATGGGTGGACGAGAAGAAATCCAATCGAAAATGGATGAAATTCTTCTTAATGAAAACGCAAAGCTCGAAAAACGCACAGGTTTTTTAGCAATGCTTGGAAACGTTGGAACTCTTTTAGGACTTCTGGGAACAATCGTCGGATTGATTCAAGCCTTCGCCTCGGTTGCAAACGTAAATCCTGTGGAAAAAGCAGCCTTGTTAACAAACGGTATTGCCCTTGCGATGAATACAACGGCTTACGGTTTGATTATGGCCATTCCCGCTTTGATTATGTACGCGGTTCTTCAAAATCGCGCGAATGCCTTGGCTGAAGATCTAAACCAAGCCTCTTTAAGAGCCTTCAATTGGTTGAGCTATTCCTACGAAAACGTACCAAAGCGAACTGTGCGAAAGAAAGCGAGCCAAGAGTAAAACATAAGGCAAGAGCCCCCTAGGAAACCTAAGAACTGACCTATTCACTTGAGGAACAAAGGACAAAGGCAATGAGTAAAGAAAATAAACTAGACTTTGAAATCAATCTGCTTCCGGTGATTTCAATGCTTGCTGTTTGTATTTCATTTTTGTTGCTGACCACGGTTTGGATTCAGATCGGAAGTCTGGATGTGACTCAAGCTTATGGGACCGAGAGCTCTGCGGCAGATAAGTCCGATAAAAAAACACTTTACCTTACTTTTGATGACTCTGGACGCCTTCAACTTGAAGTCAAAAGCGCATCCGGCAAAACCTTTAGCCGAATTTCTAATATCCAGACATCACAAATTGAAGCTCAAATTCGACACAACAAAGATAAGTTCCCTGATTTAAGCGCCGCAATTTTAAAGCCCCATGCAATGACCAGCTATGAAAACGTGATTTTAGTCATGGACATGACCCGAAAGAATTCGGTTCGTGAAATTGGGGTCGCTCCACTTTAAAGGTTTATGAAAATGAAACGAATTTTAGCAAGTACAACATTAAAATCAGCCCTAAACCAACAGTCGGTCCTTAAGCCGAAGGGAAACTTGTTTAAAAAGACTATTGTAGGAACTTTGATTTTAACCTCTTTAGTCGACGTCTTCTCTATTCTTGTCATCTATCTACTGGTCAATACCTCGGCTTCTCAAGAAGTTCCACTAAACGGAAAAATTGAACTCCCAATCGCAAGTCAGACAGAATCCATTGACTCAGGTCTAATTGTTCGTCTTGAGGGAAATAAAATCTACATCGACGACCAACCGGCAAGTCAAAAAGAACTAGCCAGTCGCTTAGGATCGATCACTTTCGAAGAGGGCAAAGAAAAATCCCTTGTTATCCAAGCCGATCGACAAATGAATTACTCAGAACTTAGTCCCATCCTTCTTTCAGCTGCAAAAAGTGGATTTACCAAAGTCCGCTTCGCAGTGATTCAGGGGGGCTAAGAGTGAAACTGAGCTGGCTAATACTTCTAATTCTAAGCCTTAGCTCGGCCGTCTTCGCCAAGAAGATGGACATAGACACTCATGACCTAGTCATCGAAAAGCTCGAGAACGTTCTTAAGTCCTTTAAGGGATCGACTGATGAAAAATGGCCCATCTCGTCTCGTCTAGCCGATCTACTTGCAGATCGAGCGCGACTTAAATTTATGAGCGAGCAAGAACAGTCTTGCGACGATTGCCTTGGCAGCAAGGTCGATCGCGAAAAAGCTCTTTCGATTTACCAAGAAATATTCCCCCAAGCAAACCTAGCGGCTCAAGAAAAAATTCTTCTTCAGATGGCGCACTTGCACCAAGCCGCAGGTCAAACCGATCAAACCCGCAAACTATACCTCTCCATAGATCAAAACAGCCGATATAGCCCTTCACTTCGTGGGCAAGCTTTGACTGGACTCGGAGAAATTTCATTTCGCCAAGGCGACTTTAGAAAAGCAAAAGGCTACTTCGAACAAGCAGAACGCATTAAAGAAACTCCTCAAATGTATTTCGTGAAATACCGTAAAGCTTGGTCCCAGCTAAACATCGGCGAGCAAAAAGAAGCGACAGCCAGCTTAATCACACTTTTACAAAACAAAAGCCCCGAGGCTCCAGCCTCATTTTACGAAGACGCCTCAAGAGATCTTGCAACATTTATGGCCAGACAATTTATCGGATCCAATGATATCGAACAGCTTTTAAAGCTTTCCAGTGCCGAATCAAGAAAAGCAAATTTGTATTATCTTGCAACTGAAGCAGACCGTCTTGGTCAAAAGAATGCTTCGGTCTTAGCCTTCCAAATCTATGCAAAAGATTTTAAGCTCGACGAACTTGAGCAAATGGAAGTCATGATTCGCACAACTCAACTTCAGTTTGACCTTGGAAAATACAAAGACGCCGTAGAAAGTTTCGAACAAGCAACGAAAGAATGGAACAAGGTCAACTGCAGAAAAAACAAGGACCAATGTAAAGATCTAAGCGCTCGCTTTAAAAATTTCGTGATCAATTGGAACAAAGTTTTTAAGACAAAACCTTCTTCTGAACTTTCTCAAGCTTATCAGATCTACATTAAAGCCTTCCCAGAAGATTCAGATATGGTCTATCGCTCCGCTCAGCTAGCTCAAAGTCTAAAAAATTACCCACTCGCCGCCTCCACCTATCGACAGGCCGGCCTTCTTGCCGAAGAGCAACTTAAGTCCAAAGAAGAACGCGATACCGCCATGAAAATCTTTGAGGGCTCACTGCTTTCAGAGATTGAGGTCGCCGAAGCCAGCCAAAATCCACAACTTCAACTTTCGGCTTACGACAACTACATCAATCGAAATAAAAACGGCCCTCACGTTCACAAAGCTCGTTATCAAAAAGCTCAGCTTCGTTATAAAGCTGCCGACTACAAAAATGCTTCTGAACAATTTCGTGAAATTGCTCTTAATAAGTCCGCTGGATCTTACCAAATCCTTGCCGCAGATTTAGCCTTAGACTCATTGGCCCTTTTAAAAGATGACCGAAAAATCCAAAGCTGGTCTCAGGAATTCTCTTTAGCCATTCCTTCTCGATCTGGAGAGTTTAGTAAAATTTCAAGACGCGCCATCGTCAACGAATCTAAAACAGTGCTCACTGAAAATTCTAAAAAATCACAGTCTGCCGATGTCTATCTTCGGATGAAACGGGTTTCTGTCAAAGGAGCGACGGATAAAGAAAAAATCGTTTATTATAAGAATAGACTCCTCCTGGCCGAAGAACTTAAAGACCTTGAAGACATCGCCTTTTGCAGCCAACAATTGCTAAAGGTCAAAAATCTCTCTTCTCAAGATCGCAACCTTTCATTGGCGAAGCTTGCCTGGGTTCAAGAGCTAAAACTTGATTTTTCTGGAGCCTATAAAAATTTAAGCCAAGTAAAGCCATTAAATAAAGATCGCTATACTCATCAAATGAAGCTTGCAGTTCTTGCCTCTCTTGTTAAAAAACCAGCTCGCAAGCACTTTCTTGCAGCTGTCGATAGCAGCAGAAATAATACCCTTAAAAATGAAGCCCTGGCGAAATCAATCCTTCTGTTAAAAAATCCATGGTCTGAAATCAAAAAGCACCAAAATCAACTGCGAAAGACCCCGGTATTGTTTTCGAACTTAGTCATTGAAGCCTACGGAATTCGTTCTGACAAAAAGTCCGCAGAACAAATTCTTAAAAATGCCTCAGTACGACGAACAAACTCGGGCCAAGCCCTTTCTCGGGTGATGTGGCTCGAAAACTGGAAGGCCGACTTTAATAAATTGATTAGCCACAAAATTAATTCTCGAAGTGACAAACTTCTTCAAAGCTCAATTCGTACGCGTTTAGCTCTTTTAAAGCACCTCGAAAAACAAGCTCAAAGCTCCCTTAAGTCTTCTGATTGGACTAAAAAATTACTTCTTGCAAACCTTTATTCTTATGAAAACAATCGCTTCTATCGCGAACTGATCACTCTGCCGACTCCAAAAGGACTAAAATCCTCTGAGCGCAAACAATATCGCGCACTTTTAAGCCAACAAGCTCAACCTTATAAAGACATTTCTGATGCCACCGACAAGGCCCTACTGGATCTATGGAAACAGCACCGCAATATTGACCAATTAAAAAAGGATTTCGATCAAGCCGGTCCAAATATTCAAAACTTGATCCGCAAAGAACTTAGGCTTTTAAGTCAAATCGCTCCTCGAAGTGAACAAAACATCTTAAATCAGGTTTTGGCTAGCAAATCTAAGAAGCCAAGCCCTCAAAGCATTCAACAGGCTCAAGAAGCCGTAAAGTCTGATCCCTTTAATCTTTCTCGATTGAACCAGCTAAAAAATCTAGAGGCCCAAAGAGGACAGACTTCTAAGGTATCTTACCTTGAAGCTCGACTTAGTGTTTTAAAGGACTCAAAGGAGAACTCACTATGAAGATCCTGATTTCCACACTCATTCTTCTTTTGACCTTGCCGAATTCAGCTCTGGCTAAAAAGAAAGGCTCGGCAAAAGCAAAGACTGCTTCTGTTCAAAGCAAAAACTTAAGTACGGATGTCAGCTTCGATGGAACAAATCTTTACGGACGCTACAACCGAGCAGACGAAGCCATTGCAACTGTGGAAGATGAAAAGATCATGGGTCGTCTACTAGGACTAAGAATGGATTTTAAAGATCGTCTTCAAGCCCAAGGGCAGCAGAAATAAGGATATGAGTATGAACGCAAAGAAGCTGATTTTAGAAAATAGAAAAGGACAAGCGGTCCGATTGTTGGATTGGAGTGATAGCCAAATTGAGATTATCTATCGCAAAGACACCCGAAGAATTGAAGCGCATATCGACTCTAGCGAACTTTTAGCCCTTAATATTCCTTTTGAATCTTTACTTAAGCTAAATACCTCTAAAGTTACTTCAAGCGGAGTACAAATTCCTGGCTTTGGAGTTTTACGAAGCGCGCAAGAGGGTGACGTCTTAAGCCCAAGTGTCGCCTGGGTCGAAGAAGAAACTCTAGATATGAAACAGGTCACCAAATGGACCGCCATTGCTCACATCTCTGTCATTTTATTTATTATGCTTTTGGCTTGGATCTTTAAACCAGAGGCTAAGCCTGAAGAACAGATTGTGTTAATAACTCCACAAAACAGAATCGAAGCTCCTCCTAAGCAATCAGTAAAAATGAGTGAGACTAAAGTTAAAAAGATCCCCATCAAGACGAAGGCTCGGGTCGCAAACCGAACCACTCGACCAAAAACAACTCAGATGCGAACGAGCAAAAGGCCGACAAAGAGAGTGGTTGTTCAGCGCCCCAAAGATGTTTCAAACATGGGAGCCCTTGGAGCGCTTGGTGGAACTAAAACCGGCTCTGCAAAAAGTGCCGGACTTAATATGAGTGCAAGCAATAACTCGGCAGGCTCTGGAAAATCAGGTTGGGGCGGAGCTGGTGGAATTGATTCGTCTGTTCAAGGAAAAGGCATCGTGGCCAGCCAAATTGGAGTTGGCGGAAAAGCTGAAGGCGCTGGAGGATACGGAACTCGCGGAAAAGGTGGCGGACGCTCTGGATACGGAAACACTCAGTTTGCCGGATCTAGTGGTGGCTACACTCTTCCTTTAGAAGAAGAAGCCTTAATTCAGGGTGGTCTTGACCGTGATCAAATCGCTGCGGTCATCAATCGCAATATCGGACAAATTATTTACTGCTACGAACAGGGTCTTCAAAGCAAACCCGCCCTGGCCGGACGAGTCACTATGGGATTTGTGATCGGCGGCAACGGAAGTGTTCGAACCGCCAACGTGGCCAATACAAGTTTACGCTCGGCCCAAGTTGAAAATTGCATCACGCAAAAACTAAAAGCATGGAAGTTTCCTAAACCCGAAGGACGAGTTGATGTTCGCGTCAGCTACCCCTTCGTCTTAAAACGTGTAGGTCAAGGCTAATGAGCCCCAAGGAGTTAAAGATGAAAAATCAAAACCTCTCTCGACTGCTGATTTTAAGCCTAATTGGCTTGATGGTCGCTTGTGGAAAGAATCCCACTTCTCGGGAAACAGATCCTCTGGCTGAACACGAAAATCTAAAGGCTTATGTTCCACCCGAGCAACGCCCTCCGGACCCAGTGGTCCCAGCCCCACAGGCGCCAAAAATTCAAAGTGTTCGACCGACACTTTACGACATCAACGGAGAACGCCAGGTTTTAGCCTCTAAGATTTTAAACTTCGTCGAAGGGCAACAGACTGAGCACTTAATCAATATTCGAATTTTTCAAGCTGGAGCCGTTTATACCTTAAAGGCGCATAATCTTCCTGTTTGGGCAAAATTAGAACGCACCAAAGATGTGGGAATCTGGAAAGTGACTGGTGCCCCTCCCGCAGGATCTGTTCCAGCCCTTAAAGACAGTATCGAATCCCTGATTCAGATTGAATTGGTTCTAAGCCCTAAGTCTACCCCCGAAGTAAAAAACCTTTTCGCAAGCGAAGACCCAATGACCCAGTTCTCTTTAGCGGTCAGTCGAAATATTCAACGCCCTACAATTGAAAAGATCGAATGGAATGCCGGCCCCCACAAAGAAGACTCAAAAGTTCGCTTTAGTGTTGAAGTCCGAGACCCCAGTGCTTCTAAAGATACCCCTCCGCAGATTAGTTTTTATTTTGACCCCAGCAGTAGCAACCAAGAAAAACAAATGATCGAAGGTCATCAAGGAGTCAGCTACATCGCCAATGAAATGAAGCCGGTTCAATTAAGAAACGGCAATTGGAAGTATTCTTTTGTTTATGACACTGGGATTTTGGCCCAAATCGGAAAAGAACGGGGACGAAAAGATGCCGTTGAAGCGCAGTTTAGTATTCAAGCTCAAAGCCAAGTGACTTATTTGTCCAGTGTTCCACAACCTCGTGAAATTCAAGTGGAATTAAAAAAAGAAACGCCTAAAGTTGCGGAGAAGAAATAATGAAAAACTCAATCTTAAAACTGAGTCTACTGATTGGTTTACTCGCCTCTTCGATTCAGGCTTCGGCCCAGAATGTTCAGGATGACTTAAATTCTTTAGGCGGAAATAAAGACTTGATCAAAAAAGCCAAACAGATGAATCCCAACAACAAGGTTAGGATCGTACAAAAACGCGAAGTGGACCGAAATCTACGTTTTGAAGTCGGTGGAAGCTTTGGAGTCGTTGCCGGTGGTGACCCTTACGTGAACACTGACAACTTAGGCTTTAACCTTGATTTTCATATCACTCCCCGCTGGTCGATTGGAGCCCGATATTATCAGTCTTCAAACGCCTTAAGTCGCGAAGGCAAACGCCTTGCAGACGAAGCGCAAAAAAATCCAGACAGCAATGTCTTTGATTCAACTGACTACGCTAAAGACACCTATATGGGTGTAATCAACTGGTACCCCATCTACGGAAAACTAAACTTATTCGATCTTACTGTGGCTCAGTTTGATATCTATGCACTTGCTGGATATGGACAGATTCAATTGGCTTCGGGATCAACGGATACGATCACCGCCGGTGGAGGAGTTGGAATTTGGCTGTCTCAGCACTTTTCGACCCGACTTGAGGCGCGCTACCAAAGTTACAGTGATCAGCCAATTTCTGGATCTCGCCCACTAGATTTAACCGTACTTTCGATGTCGATTGGATTGCTACTTTAGGAGCTTACTTATGAGAAGTCTTATGTTACGCACATTTTGCTTACTCAGTTTGGGAATTTTCTCTTTTGCTAGCATGGCAAAGTCGGGACCCTCATTAAGTTTTACTCCTAAACAGACGGCATCTCAAAAATCCTTTAACCAAGCTTTAAAAAACGAAGAATTCTCTAAGGCCCTTGCACAATTTGACCAGGCCTTTGGATCTCGGGACTTTTCTAGATCTGTAAACGGGCTATCTTTAAAAGCCTACCTTATGTATCAGTCGGACTTAAAATTGACTGGTCTTGAAAATTTGGCTCGAATCCCCCGTCTTCAAAAAATGCACCCCGAAATGAAGCGTCTTTGGTTAAAATCCGTAGATGCCAATGACAATGTCTTCGAAATCACTCCCCTGTCTTGGAACAAAAATTTCACCGGAATCCTACCGCTGGGAGTGTCTGCGAAAATGGGCCATGGTCAAGATCTTCGGTTGACCTCTGCACAAGCTGTCCGAAATTTAGCCCGAACTCTTTCGGCAAATTCTAAGAAGGACACGGCAATGGATACTTGGAAACGGTGGAACATTGCATTGTATGCTCCCGTTTATGACAACCCAGAACTTGGTCTTCAAAGTATCAAAGAACTTCGTCAATCTGGACACAATCAAATCGGAAAAGATTTAATCGATCTGACGGAAGCTCGAATCTATTACCAAATGAACAAAATGGACCAGGCGGTTCAAGCCTATCAAGCGATTCCTAAGTCCTCAGATTATTGGATTGAAGCTCAAGAAGAACTGGCTTGGGCCTTTTTACGAACCGATCAAGCCGAAAAATCTTTAGCCCACCTTAAATCTTTAAAAGCTCCACTATTTAAAGACCTTCTTGGGCCAGAACCTTTTGTCACGATGAACTTAAGCCATCTTGCGATCTGTGACTATACAAGTATTTTTAAAAACTCTGAAGATTTTAAAAAACGTTTTTCTTCACGGGTCGAAAGCTTGTCTAAAATTGAAAAAGGGCAAAACCCTGAAGTTGTTCGTGATGCTCTTCAGAAGCTGAGTCAAAAATTTGCATTGCAATCTATTTCTAGCTCGCTCGGTCTTCTTCCAAGACAGCTTCGAAGGGACCAAGTTGTTAAAAATCAACTCGCTTACAAGACAAGACTTCAAGCCGAGGCCCATTCACTTGAACAAATCCGAAACTCTGGACTAACTTCAAAATCCTTAAACGAATTAGGTAGCGAGATTCAAAGGCGAGTCAAAAATACCGAAAAATCTTTAGAAGCACGCATTCGCCTTTTGGCCAGATCCGAAATGGTCGAAATCAGATCCATTGTTCAAAGACTTCATTTGATCGAAGCCGAAGTCATTCAACGTATGCACATGGAAGAGCGAGTTGTAAAACGTGATTCCGAAAAATCCAGTGGAAACCCTCACTCTGGGGAAGTTTTATCTTTTCCGGATACAGATGAGTTTTGGTTGGATGAAATCGGAAATTATGCGGTCAGTGTGAAAGAATGTCCTAAATTAAAGCAGGTGTCTTTATGAAACTTTTAAGTCAAAGTCTACTCCTTGGATCATTGCTTCTGGGCCTCGTGGCTTGTCAAAAAGAATCGAGCGTTTTGGTCGCCCCTCCTCTTCCGCCTCCTGCGGCTCTTCCACCGGAAGTTTTTGAAGTGGTGCAAGATCAAAATAATCCGGATCGTTCGCAGATTGTTCCGAAATTAGATATTCTATTTGAAATCGATGATTCTGAAAGTATGGCGAACCATCAAAATAACTTAGTTAAAAATATTGACCGTTTCGTCGATGCCTTTGCAAAAGATAGCGCCATTGACTTTCATATCGGTGTGACTTCGATTTACGATTCTGTTCGATATGGACGAATTGTTCCCGAAGGACGTTTTGATCGATTAGGCCAACTAAAGCCTCTTAAAGCTCCTGCTGGAAAAGAGGGTCTTTTGCGTGAAAACGAAGTTCGCTTTGTGACCAGACGAGAAGGTTTTAAGGATATCTTAAGCGAGACCATGAAGATTGGTGTTTCGAAATACGTTCCGCGAACAGAAGGCGACAAAATAGCAAATGGGCCAGAGTTTGAAGAATTATTCTCTCCCGTTCTTGCGATTCTGGATCCAAATTCAGATGTCAGTCAAACTACAAACAAAGGCTTTCGCAGAAAAGGCGCCCATTTTGCCCTGGTCAAAATGACAGATGCAGATGATTCGACTCCTTATTTTTCACCAGAATCTTTTGTCGCAGAAATGCTATCTTTCTTAGATGACCCTAAAGGGGAAAATCTTTCGACTTTTGCAGTGATTATCCCCTCAAAACAAGGAACAAGCGCAAACTGTAAGCGCGACCCAGTGGGAAAACCCGAGCGGATCGAGCGAGTTATTCGTCAGACCAATGGTGACATCTTAAATTTGTGTCAAAACTTTGGTCCACAACTTGCGAAGATGGGTGACAGCTTAAGACAAAGACTTTTAGGCCGTCTTGAAATTCCATTCGACCGAATTCCAGACGTCAGCGAAAAGGTTTTGATTACCTACGGAGGAAAAGAAATTCCCGAGCGACAGGGATCTCCAGGTTGGACTTACAATTCACGAAACCGCAGTTTTGTGATCTTAGGGATCGATACAATTCCAGCAACAGCAGACGCAAAAATCGAAATCGAATTCGTAGCCGTAAACTTCGCAAGGGTCCCTCAGTAGGTTCCAGGTCCCAACTGGTAGCTACGGCATGTTATTTTACCTTTGAGGCTTCATCTGTCGTGACTCGGCGTAGTTACTAGTTGGGACCTGGAACCTTTAGGCGGCGATTTTTTTGATTTGTTCTAGACGTTCTCGAATGATTTTAAGCTCTTGCTTAAGGGCTTTGTTCTCTTTGTCTAGGCTGATTAACTTCATCTGAAGAGTTTGAATGTCTTTTGATAAAACGGGCGCTTCATGGGTAGCCCCAGCTTGAGAAGCTGGAGTCACAGTTGAAGCTTTCGCTTTTGGCCCCTCAGCGACGGCACTTGGCTTTTTTCTCATACTCTCTAGCTCAAATACTTCGTCAGGACCTGGAGCTTTAAAACTTGCGGATGCAGATGCTAAGGACTCTTCAATGTCTTCATCGACAAGAAGATTGGAGTCAAATTTTTCTGCGCGAAGTTCACCGTCTTTAATCAGACTTCGAGTCAGCTCGATAATCTTAACCATCGCCGAAGACACTTCGGCTTCGCTTGGATTTGCAAAGGCGGTTTGCTCGTCTTCGATTTTTCGTTTCTCTGCATGGGAAAAAAACTTTAGAATCTTCTGGTTGTCCTCGGGAGTTAGACCTTTAAGAACAACAGCCAAAGTCTTTGTCGGAAGTCGTTGCATGACCAGGGCAAGTGATTGCTCTTCCCAGCCCAGAATTCGACGAATGGATAAAAGTTTACCCTTGATCGCCTCGGCCCAGATTGCGTCTTCGGCTTCGATCATACTTAAAAATTTTTCTTGTTTTTGCGGACCAAAGCCTTCGATCAAACTTAAAAGTTGAACAAATCCGCCTTTTTTTCTGTAGCGATCAAGCATTGCCATATAAAGACTTTTCGGAAATTGATTAGGAAGACTGTAGCAAGTTAATCTAAACCCAGACCAAAGTTTTGCGTCACTTCGAGGCAGATTCACCCGCGAGGTTCCAGAAACTATGCCTTATCGAATTCTGCCCACAACTTTAAGTCACCGCACACAGCTCACAACTTATTCAGCCCCACAAAAGCTTTCAAAGTCTTAGATTTCTAGAGCCGAGCTATCCGTGGACTTCTTTCTAGCCAATGTATATCCATCAGAGTTTATAGAGGCAAAAAGTCAAAACTCCTGTCAGGAGCAGATCCGAGAGCTTTAAAGCAAGACCCCAGGGAGCCAAAATACTGCATAATATCAAATATTTATGACGTCTCCCTGAGACCCCACGAGGGGTAAATTCATTTGCACTTTGAAAGAAAGCTGTTTATAACCTCTGACTTACTCGAATTCCTAGTGGCGGTCGTAGCTCAGTTGGTAGAGCATCGGATTGTGATTCCGGTTGTCGCGGGTTCAAGCCCCGTCGATCGCCCCAATTTCTTTAAAACTCTTATGGGGCCCTTTTGATAAAACACCTGCCCTTTGGCCGCTTAACTTTGGTCGCTCTCGCGTTTATCAGCTCCGTCTTATTTTTCCAGCACTCCCATTCCGTTCAAATTACTTCGAGCGCGCAAAATGGATTTCAAAGAGTTGAGGCTGATTTGCAGGCATTCGACGAAATCGTAGAACAGATGGAGACTGAATTTGCAAAGCTTCCATCCAACCCCCGAGACCTTGAATGGGTTAAAAGGAAACTGAAACACATGGTTGCTGTTGACCAGGCCATGAGGAACTATCTGAGTACTCCAGTCCAAAAAGATTACTCCGAGTCCGAAAAGGAGAATTTTTCTAAAGAATTTGGGTCGCGCTTTGTGGCGGTAGACAAAAAGAACACGAGTGATCTAAAAAAACTATTAAAAATTTACCCTTGGTTCGTCATTAGCCAATTTGGTGAAGAAGCTGATAGGAACGCTTGGCTCTTAGCTCAACATGCCGATCAGCAGCCCGAATTCCAGAAACAAGTTCTTGCGATACTTGCGAGTTTATATAAATCCAAAGAAACCAATCCACAAAACTACGCCTACCTATTTGATCGAGTTGCCGCATCCTTCAATGACCCGAGCAAACAAACACTGCAACGCTACGGGACTCAAGGTAGCTGTGTCGGCCCTGGGAAATGGGAACCCCTTCCAATGGAGAACCCGGAAAAAATCGACATTCGCCGAGCTGAAGTGGGCCTAGGAACAATGGCCGAGTACATTGTGAAGTTTAAGGAAATTTGCCACTAGTGCAATGAACCAACATGACTTATCGGATGATATGAAAAAAAATTTCCTAATCCTCATTCTGCTCATTCCCTTAAGCCTCTTTGCAGCTCCGACTGTAATTAAAGATCCCGAGAATCAAAGACTTCAGTGGATGCTCCGCTGGGATCTACAAAATCCGCGCTTCACCGGAAAAGGCACTGTCGTTGCAGTTTTAGATTCAGGTATAGATTCAAAATCTGATTTTTTTAAAGTCCGCCTTTTACCAGGAATCAACACTGTCGATCAAAATTTTGATACGACCGACTCCGATGACCATGGGACCCCAGTTGCAGGGATCATTTCTCAACTTGCAATTGATGCGAAAATCTTAGCCATTAAAGTGGCTCACAGGGGCTCATCACAAAGATCCAATTTATTGCAGGGTTTAGTTTATGCCCTTAAATCTGGCGCAGACGTGATTAATATTTCATTGAATCCCGATGAAAGTCTTTTGCAAGAAGCTTTGGAATTCGTTGGCCCTCACATTTTTTATCAAAGTTTAATTGTGGTCTCGTCCGGTAACTGGGGAGAACCTTTAGCTAGAACATCCCGAGTTTGGGAAAATATTATGGTCGTGGGTGCCACACTTCTTCATGAAGAACCCATCGGTGCGACATACTCAAACTATGGCGAAGGCGTAGATATCATGGCCCCGGCAGGAGGAGCTAAGGATGGAATCTCCACCTTTTCAATTCATGGGAATTTAAGGTTATTTAACGGAACTTCAGCGGCGGCACCAGTGGTCTCTGGCGTAGCGGCACTGGTAAAAGAAAAATTCCCACAGGCCACGGGAGCAGAACTAAAAAGTTGGCTTCTTCAGAATGCCTGTCCATTTGATGGATTAAAATCTTTTGCTCAAGAAGGGCGCCTTGTAAATATGGCCGCTCTCTATAGATCTAAACCTGAGTGTAGCCACTTCAAATAAATCCCAAAAGGGCGGATCTATTCTGAAATACGACTCCGATCCTTTTTGCGACTCGACCGGTCGCAAAAAGGATCGGCGTACTTTTAGGCTAAAAATCCGAACACACAGGCTTCGATTGATCTCTTGATTTTCAGCATCAATCCTCTCAAAATTAAAAAATGAATCCTTTTCTGCAG
>CAYMDP010000044.1:0-22796 GCA_964389375.1 uncultured Pseudobdellovibrionaceae bacterium
CTTGATTTATATTCAAGACGATCGCAAGTTCAGCGACCTCCATTTTCTAAGCCTGAAGGTGACTATCTTAGTTTTGAAAATTCCTTTCGGTTTGATGAGACCGAAGATCAGCTGCGCGCAATTTCAGAAGTGCTGGGCGATATGAACTCCGAAAAGCCAATGGATCGATTGATCTGTGGGGACGTGGGCTTCGGTAAAACAGAGATTGCCATGCGAGCGGCCTTTAAGGCTGTGCAAGATCGCAGACAGGTCGCAATCATAGCACCCACGACAGTTTTAACTTTTCAACATGTCGAAAATTTTTTAAAGCGCTTTAAGGGTTGGCCGATCACGATTCGCTCGCTCAATCGCTTCGTTCCCAAGTCTGAAATCCGAAAGACTCTCGAAGAAACCAAATCGGGTTCTGTAGATATTCTGATTGGGACCCATCGCCTATTAAGTAAAGATGTTCAATTCAAAGACCTGGGGCTAATGATCGTAGACGAAGAGCAAAAATTCGGAGTCAAACACAAAGAGCGTCTAAGACAGATTAAACTTAGCGTTGATACACTGGCTCTTTCTGCAACTCCAATCCCTCGAACTTTAAACATGAGCCTTATGGGGCTTCGTGATTTAAGCCTTATTAATACGGCGCCGGTCGATCGGCTTCCAACAAGAACTTTCGTATGTAAGTTTGATGCAGAAACGATCCGAAAGTCTGTCACCAGCGAAGTGGCTCGTGGCGGACAGGTCTTTTTTATTCACAACCGAATTCAAAGTATTTACGAACTTGCCGGTCGCCTTCGGGAAATTCTACCGGGTGTTCGCATGAGTATTGCCCACGGGCAGTTGCCTGAAGACGAGCTTGAAAAAGTAATGGTTTCATTTTTTAATCACGAAATCGACATACTTATCTGTACCGCCATCGTCGAGTCCGGCATGGATGTCCCCCGAGCAAATACAATGTTTATCGATAATGCGCACACCTTTGGGTTGAGTCAGCTTTACCAACTTCGGGGTCGGGTCGGACGAAGCAAAGACCGAGCCTACTGTTACCTTCTCGTGCCCGGAGAAAAAAAGATCGACAAACTTGCGCAAGAGCGATTGAAAGTGATTCAAGAAAACACAGCGCTTGGAAGCGGATTTAAAATTGCTCACTATGATCTCGAGCTGCGAGGCTCGGGAGATTTATTAGGTGAAGAACAATCGGGTCATATCGGGGCCGTTGGCTACGAGCTTTACCTAGAACTGCTTGATGCCGCCGTTAAAGAAGCCAAAGGCGAACCTACGAGTGAGCAAGATATCGAACCAGATATAAATATTCGAATCCCCGCCTTCATCCCAGATAATTATATTCCAGATATTCGCATTCGCCTGGCCTATTATAAAGCCCTTGCTGACATTCAAGGCCCAGAAGACATCGACCAAATCGAATCGGATCTTCGCGATCAATTCGGGAAAATTCCAGAACCTGTGCTCAATCTGTTTGGTATTATGAGCATTCGAAAACTTTGTAAAGACTTAGGCGTTCGTGATCTAAGCGCCGGGGCAAAGAGCGTTTCTTTAGCCTTTACTTCTGCCACTCCTTTGTCGCCCGCTAAAGCTGTTGAGCTTGCAAGCCGACCTAACAAAAAATACTCGGTAACTCCGGACAGTCGCTTGAATGTGCGCATGAATGAGATCACCTGGCCTCGAGTTTATGAAGAGCTCCAATATTTAATCGGGCAAACCTAAATATTTTCTCCGCGGCTAAAACTCTTCCAGCTGTCGATCGGCGAGGGGAGATATGTTTTCAGATTTGTCCGCTCTGCTTTAATAAGTGTCCGCCGAAGACTAGTTTCGCAGGGCCGCCGCAGGCGGACCGAGAATGTTCGACGGCTGAGGTGGAGCACTTATTAAAGCAGAACGGACAAATCTGAAAGGTGATTAGAACTCGAGTTTAAGACCTGCGTTCCAATGAACATCGGTCTCGAAGTTGGGATCTTTTTCGGCACTTGAGGCTATAAACTGGCGGCCTTCCATGTAGATAAATGTATTTTCAATTCCCGACTCAAGATATGACTCTCGAGCCGAGGCACGATCCAGCCAATCTAACTGAAATAGAAGTCCGAAACTAAAGTACGGTGCGACCTGGGTCGTTCCGTTAAAAGATGCCGAGACGCTTTCTTCTTTATACAAGACCGAATAAACTCCTGCCGACCCATAGGGCGCCACGTAGGGCTCAAAAAACAGGGTGTCCAATACAAGCTGCACTCCCACTCGCACAGGGATCAGGGTCAATGATGAATCCACTAATTCACTAGCCGATTCGTTTTCATAAATTCCCACTCCCGCCTCTAACCCTAAAGATCCAACTTTAAAATTTCTCTTAAAGACATAGGTCAATTCAAGAAGTGGCGTGCTTGGGGTTTGGTAGATATCGTCAAATTCCGCGGTGATAAAATTGGGCGTATACGAGTCTGGAAGATAGTCGCTATAAGAAATTGAGATTGAATGACCCCAACGCTCGCGGCGTACGCGATATGGAATTAGTAATAATTCTCCGGTTAAATCTGAGGTGATCGCATAAGAAGGTTCAACTTCAACAAGAGGAAAGTTTTTTAGATCTTGATTTTCTCGAACCGGAACCCGCTTGGTTCGAGGGGCCTGTTGTTCGGAAAAGACTTTTACTTCCTCGTCTAGCTCAATAGCCAGATTATCCTGGTCCCCAGTCTGGACTTCGACCGGACTTTCATCTACTGAAAACTCATATCCCTCGACCGTGTCGTCAATATCTTGTGCAAATACTTTTACTTCCCACAATGAGATTCCGATAAGGATGAAGGCAAGGAAAGCCATATATATGCGAAGATGCGTTTTCATAACAAACTTATTCTCCCACATGAGCACAACAGCTCAAGTCCATTTCCGTATTGGTCTGGTTACTTTTTTTCTTCTTCTTGCGCCCAAGGTCCAGAGTCAACAAGTCTCAAGCCCCTGGAAGGCATCAGTGGATTTGGAAAAAATTGACTCCGTCATTGCAAAAATGAGTCTTGAACAAAAAGTGGGCCAGCTTTTTATCTTCGGATTTAGTGGTCAGTCCCTCACCAAGAAACACCGCGCTTGGATGAATCAACTTAAGCCTGGATCGGTGATCTTGTTTCGACGGAATATTAAAACACCCCAACAAACCATTCGATTAAATCAGGCTCTTCAGGAAACTGCGACAAAGGTTTCGGGCCTCCCCGTCTTCATTATGCTCGATCAAGAAGGCGGCCTTGTGAATCGCATCCCCTTAAGCCAAACTCCACCCAGCGCCCTGGCTCTTGGGATGACCAAAAACCCTGGGCTGGTTTCGGACGTCGGACGTGCAACTGGTGGTATGATTCAGGCTCTGGGTTTTAATATGAACCTTGCTCC
Source organism: uncultured Pseudobdellovibrionaceae bacterium (assembly GCA_964389375.1). Taxonomy (GTDB): domain Bacteria; phylum Bdellovibrionota; class Bdellovibrionia; order Bdellovibrionales; family UBA1609; genus CAYMDP01. Next base: position 3,379 of record CAYMDP010000044.1, read on the forward strand.
GGTTTTGGATCTTTCAGACCCTTACCGCAAAACTTTTCTCGGAAGTCGTTCGTTTGGAATTGATGCAGACCTTGTTTCTGAATACGGACTCGCATTTTCGAATGGTCTTCAAGAGGCCGGCGTGATCCCTGCGGCCAAACATTTCCCAGGCCACGGAGAAGTGACCGAAGATAGTCACAAGTCCCTGCCGCAAAAGCTCGACAGCCTTGAGGACTTACTCTCTGGGGACTTAAGACCTTTTCGCCGGTACGTCTCAGATTCGACTCAGCCCACGGCCTTAATGGTCGCGCACCTGGCCTACCCCAATATCGACCCCTCCGGTCTTCCGGCCTCTTTCTCAAAAATTTTAATTCAAGATCTTTTACGAGAGCGTCTGAAATATGAGGGCTTGGTAATGACAGACGATATCGAAATGCTTGGTGCCGATCTTGCCGGAAATATTTCCGAGCGCACAATAAAAGCAATTGAAGCCGGGAACGATCTGATCATGGTCGCATGGAGCATGAATCGCCAAAAACAATCCGTTCAGGCCGTTCTTCAGGCAATTAAATCCGGCCGCCTTTCGGAGGACCGCATAAACCAAAGTCTTCGTAGAATTGTAAAAGCGAAGCTTCGTCTAGAAAGTTCGAAGAACTCTCGCGCCTTCGCCCAGTTTCAAGAAAGCCGAAGGGCGCTGCTAAGGCTGACTCGAGACGTGAACGAACACAACTTTAAGCGCGCAACGGCTGGCTTTTCTTACCTTAAGGAATCCTTAAACCGAGCCCAAAAAGCCTTGATCTACACACCGGAGCCTTCGTTTTATAAGGCCTTTCGTCAGACCAACCTAAAGGACGCTCGCATGGTTCACCTCAGAAGGGGATTAAATCTAAATTGGACTGGGGCGATTCAAAAGCATGAGACTCTGGGAATTTTTCTGGTGACCGGAGAAGGCTCGGCCCGAATTCTGGCCACAGCCCCAGCAGAAATTAAGAAGCGACTTTTTGTAATGAACGCGGCTCACCCCGGGCTGATTGAAGACACCGCCGATTATATGGCCGTAATGAATCTTTATCACAATGGTTCAGACTTTGCCTCTTGGTTCTCGGAGTACTTCTTTCAACAGAAAGATCCCCTTACACCAGACAAGCGAAGACCCGCAACAAATCAAGAGCCACAGGAGCCGCTTCAGTAAATCACTCTGTCCCAAGGGATAAGCCCTGCGCCCGAGTATTTTGTAGCTGGGCCTTTCATAACTTTGCTTTTAGTGATTCATTTATCGGTAAGTTCCGGGGTCAAAAACAAAACCCAAAGCCGAAAGCTTTGGGTTTTTCTAAACAACAGGGATTGGTTTTACTAAAATCTAATGCGTTGTCTTGTTCATCGCATTGATGCGAACTGCAGATCTTTCAAGTTTACGCTGAAACTTTTTGATCTGATCGGGTTCAAGGTCTTTTTCTAAAAGTTGCTTAGAGGCCTTAGCTTGAGCGCGCAGAGCTCGCTCTTTGTCGATCTCTTCCAAAGTCTCTGCGGTTTCTGCAAGAATCAAAATACTTTTTGGATTGACCTCGCAGTAGCCCCAGCTGATCACCACTTTCTGGAATTCTGATGATCCCGCAAGACGGTATTGCAAAACTCCAACACTTAAAGTGGTCATTAGTGGCGCGTGACCAGGGAGAATGTTTAGCTCTCCCCTGTCCGCAGGCACAATAACCTCTTCGACTTCTACGCCGGTGAGGATCTTTTTTTCTGGAGTCACTAAGTTCATCAACATATTAAACGATCTTCTTTGCTTTTTCTAAAACGTCGTCAATTGTTCCAACCATGTAGAAGGCCTGCTCTGGTACAGAGTCGTGCTTCCCATCGAGAATTTCTCTGAAGGCACGGATGGTTTCTTTAACATCCACATACTTTCCAGACATTCCCGTAAATGCTTCCGCAACGAAGAAAGGCTGACTTAAGAATTTCTGTGCTTTTCGAGCTCGGTTTACGACTGTCTTATCCGTTTCAGATAACTCATCCATACCTAAAATCGCGATAATATCCTGAAGTTCTTTATACCTTTGAAGAAGAGCCTGAACATCTCGAGCAGTTCTGTAGTGCTCATCGCCCACAACATCTGGATCAAGCAAACGGCTTGTAGAGTTCAGTGGATGAACCGCTGGGTAAATTCCAAGGGCTGCAATATCTCGATCCAAGTTTGTCGTTGCATCTAAGTGAGTAAAAGTCGTCGCAGGAGCTGGATCCGTATAGTCATCCGCAGGAACGTAAACGGCTTGAACCGAAGTAATTGATCCTTTTTTTGTCGAAGTAATTCGCTCTTGAAGCATTCCCATCTCAGTTCCAAGTGTTGGCTGATATCCAACCGCTGAAGGAATACGTCCTAAAAGAGCGGACACCTCGGCACCCGCTTGAGTAAAGCGGAAGATGTTATCAACGAACAACAAAACGTCCTGACCTTCGCGATCACGGAAGTATTCTGCAATTGTCAAAGCGGTCAATGCCACTCGAGCACGAGCTCCTGGGGGCTCGTTCATCTGTCCATAAACCAGAGCTGTTTTATCGATAACTCCGGACTCTTTCATTTCGCGATATAGATCGTTTCCTTCTCTGGTTCTTTCTCCAACACCGGCAAATACAGAGTATCCACCGTGCTCGGTTGCGATGTTTCGAATCAGCTCCATGATCAAAACGGTCTTACCAACACCCGCTCCACCGAATAGTCCAATCTTTCCACCCTTTGCGTAAGGAGCCAGAAGATCCACAACCTTAATTCCGGTCATCAACATTTCAACTTTAGTCGACTGTTCACTAAAATCAGGTGCTGGTCTGTGGATGGGCCAAAATTCTTTGGCTCCGACTTTGCCGGCTTCGTCAACTGGCTCACCGATCACATTGATGATTCGACCCAAAACTTCTTTTCCAACTGGGGCTTGGATTGTCGAGCCTGTGTCCTTGACCTTATGGCCCCGAACAAGACCGTCGGTTGAATCCATCGCAATCGTTCGGACGACTCGGTCACCAAGGTGCTGAGCAACCTCTAGGGTCAAGTTTCCTTCCTGATCACTAATTGCGATATTTGTAGTCTTAAGTGCGTTGTAAATTGGAGGAAGACTTCCGCCAGGGAACTCAACGTCCACAACGGGACCCATAACCTGTTTGATAACTCCAGTTTCCATTTCGTTTCTCCTCACTTCAGTGCTTCAGCACCGCTAGTAATTTCAATAAGTTCAGTTGTAATCGAGGCCTGACGAAGCTTGTTATAGGTCAGGGTCAGGGTCGAGATCATTTCTCCGGCATTCTTGGTTGCGTTTTCCATTGCCGACATTCGGGCACCATGCTCGGCCGCAACACTTTCACACATGCAACGATACATCTGTACCGAGAAGTGCTTCGTCAAAAGCTCTTCGATGATTTCTTCAGGCGCCGGCTCAAAAATTAGATCATTCGAAAAGCCCGCTTTTTTTCCAGCCTCTAAATTGGACTTGCTCATGTCGATTGGCAAAAGCTGTTCACAAACAACTTCTTGCGCAATTGCCGATTTGAATTCGTTGTAAATCATGAAGACCGCATCATAGCCGCCCTCTTTAAATTCGGACATCAAACGATCTGCAACTTGAGCGGCCAAAGGATAAGAAACTTCTCTGGCCAAGTTATAGATATTATCAACGCCAATAAGGCCTCTGGATTTAAAATAATCCACCGACTTTCGGCCGATAAACAAGAAGTCTAATTTTTTATACTTTTCTTTGTTTGTCTTATGAAAGTTTAAGGCGAACTTATTGATGTTTCCATTAAAGCCACCGCAAAGTCCACGGTCACTTGATAGCACAACCAGAAGAACTTTTTCTGGATTTGCATTTTCCTTTAATAAGGCATGCTCAACTCGATGTGTGCTCGCAATATCTGCGATCACAGAAAGAATGTCCTGAGCATAGGGACGCAAATTGACGATGTTCTGCTGGGCTCTTCTAAGCTTTGCCGCAGAGACCATCTTCATCGCACGCGTAATCTGTTGCGTATTTTTAACGCTCGAGATTCGCGTTCGAATGTCTTTTAAGCTCGCCATATCAATTCAATCCTATGCCTAGTGAGCTGCCGAAGATTTAAACACTGCTTTAAACTCATCAAGGGCTGTTTTTAAAGAGGCTTTAATATCATCTTTAAGCGCCTTATGTTCGCGAAGGCCATCCATCACTTTTGCGTACTTTTGAGCAACAAATTCCATGACTTCCGCTTCGTATCGTCGAACATCACCCTCGTGGATTCCATCTAGATAGCCGTTTGAACCCGCGAAGAACAAGACAACCTGGCTTTCGACTTTAAAGGGCGAATACTGTGGCTGTTTTAAAAGCTCAACAAGTCTGCGACCACGAGCTAGCTGTGCTTGGCTGGCTTTATCTAAATCCGAAGCAAAGGCGGCGAAAGCCTCGAGCTCTCTAAACTGAGCAAGCTCTAGCTTTAAGCTTCCCGCAACTTGCTTCATGGCTTTAATCTGAGCCGCTCCACCCACACGAGAAACCGATTTACCGACGTTAACTGCTGGACGAATCCCTTTATAAAAAAGATCGGCCTCAAGAAAAATCTGTCCATCTGTAATCGAAATCACGTTCGTGGGAATATAAGCCGAGATATCTCCGGCTTGCGTTTCGATGATTGGAAGAGCTGTTAAAGATCCCCCGCCCAACTCGTCACTCATTTTTGCCGCACGCTCAAGAAGGCGTGAGTGAATGTAAAATACATCTCCAGGATAGGCTTCTCGTCCTGGGGGGCGACGAAGAAGAAGGGAAAGCTGACGGTAAGCCTGAGCTTGTTTTGTTAAATCGTCATAAACAATCAAAGCGTGGCGCCCGCTATCTCTAAAGTATTCCGCCATCGCAACTCCAGAGTATGGAGCCAAGTACTGAAGGGGCGCTGGATCAGAGGCTGTTGCAACGATCACAGTGGTGTATTCAAAGGCGCCGGCACTTTTTAATTTTTCAACTAGGTGGGCAACAGTCGATGCCTTTTGTCCAATGGCTACGTAAAAGCAATGAACATTTTGTCCTTTTTGATTGATGATCGTATCCAGTGCAATCGCGGTTTTTCCAGTCTGACGATCTCCAATGATCAACTCTCGCTGGCCTCGTCCAATTGGAATCATGGAATCAATGGCTTTAATTCCTGTTTGCATTGGCTCAGAAACCGGCTGACGAGCAATAATCCCTGGGGCCTTTACGTCCACAACTCGGGTGTGTGTGGTTTCGATGGGGCCACGTCCATCAATGGGTCGACCAAGAACGTCGACAACTCGGCCTAAAAGCGCTTCACCAACTGGGACCTGAACAATCTTTTTGGTTCGCTTAACGGTGTCGCCTTCTTTAATGTCTCTATCTTGACCGAAAATAACGACCCCGACAGAATCTTGCTCGAGGTTTAGTACCATTCCCGTGATTTCCCCCGGGAATTCAACAAGCTCTCCAGCCATCGCATTCTGCAGACCATAAACTCTAGCAACTCCGTCACCGACTGAAAGCACGCTTCCTGTCTCGCTGATTTCAACGGACTTGTTGTAGTTTCGAATTTGTTCTTTAAGGACTCGACTGATCTCGTCTGCTCGAATTGTTGTTTCCATTTTTAATGGCTTCTCCTATTAATTTCTTCTTTAATTCTTCTTAAGTGTGAGGACAATGTATCGTCGAAGGTGTAGCTGCCAACATCTGCGATCAAGCCACCAATGACACTAGAATCTTCTTTGTAATTCAGAATGACTTGCTTGTTCGTAACTTTACCAACGATGGATTCAATTTGACTGCGGTCTTCCGGAGATAAAACGCCTGCGGATCGAACGGTTCCGCGGACGACTCCGTGTTTATCATCGCTTTCTTGTTGATAAGCATCGACGATTTCAAAAAATAGATCGAGTCGATTTTTTTGTGCGAGCAACATCAAAAGAGCTTGGACTTCGGAGGTCAACTTTGCGTTTTCAAGCGCTTTTTTTAGCGAAGCCTCTTTGTCTTCTGTCGAAATCAAAGGGGTTTTAAAGAAAGTCATGAGCTCGGCGTCTTTTTGCACAAGCTCGCTGACGTCTCTTAGATTTGAAAACACGGGCTCTATATTTTTAGTTTCAACTGCCAATTCGAAAAGGGCTTTTGCGTATCGGCTAGCAACTAAGGAAGTTTTCATTAGCGCACCACCTGGATTTTTTCGACAAATTCATCTTTAAGACGCTTTTGTTCGTTTCCGCTAAGCTTGGACTGAAGGGTGTTTTTTGTCTCTTCAAGGGCGGCCTTTAACAAATCCTGTCTTAAGATAAGTTTTGCGCGCTCAAGTTCGATGCTTACATTTTTGTGTGCTTCGGCCTCAAGCTGTGCGGCCATCTGTTTTGCTTCTTGAACGATCTTTTGCTTCATCGCCTCAGCTTCTTGCCGAGCTTTTTTAAGATCCTCATCTGCGGAGGCCTGAAGTTTATTAAGGCGGTCCGCGATTTCTTTTCGGCTTTCGTCTGCCGCTTGCTTGGCTCTCTCGGCCTTAGTGATCAGGTCCGAGAAGTTTTTTTGTCTTTCTGCAAAGTGGCCTTTGATTTTATTTCTCAATAAAAAGTAAAGGATCACGCAGACAGCAACGAAGTTAAATGTTTGATGTCCAATGAAGGCCCAGGGAACGCCATGATCTCCACCGGCTGCCGCAAAGGCGTTATTGGAAACGAAAAGGATTGCCGCTAAAGTGATGAACAATTTCTTCACGCGCCAATCTCCTTTCCAATAAGTTTGACCATGATTTCTTTTGAAATCTGTGGGATCTCTTGGCTGAGCTTACTTTGCGCCTGACTCATTTCAGATCCAATTCTTAAAGCTGCTTCTTCAGAGATTTTCTTGGCCTGAAGGCGAGCGTCCGCAACGAGGCGGTCGTATTCTTTGGTCGCTTCAAGGCGGTTTTGGTCATAAATAACTTTGTAGCTTTGAGAAATCTCGCGGGCCTTCTTTTCATACTCTGCCTGAAGTTGTTGAGCTTCTGAAATCAGCCGCTCGGCATCTTCGGTTTGACCAACGGTTTTTTCTTCTCGAACCAAAAAGGCCTCGAAATAAGGCTTAATAAGAACGAAATAGATAACCAAATAAGTTATCAAGAAAATGACAAACTGAATCCCAACGGTCGCATTGACACCAAGGGCTGTTAGAATTTCCATTGCTTTGAAATCCTTAGCGAAAATTTTGATTGCGAATAACCTTTTTGGCCCCAGCCGTCAAGTACTTAGGCTTTAGCTTTTCGGCATGTAAGAAGCACCCTCGAAAACGACACCTTCGTCAATTCGAAGACTTGGCGTTGTCACGGTGCCTTGAAATACGGCTGGCGGATGCATGATGACGCGCCGACGGGCAAATATGTTCCCCGAAACATGGCCACTAATGATCACGGTGTCGGCCTCAATTTGGGCTTTAATTTTGGCCCCTGGGTTTACGACAAGGGTATCGTTGGTGAAAATCTCGCCTTCAAAGCTTCCGCCAATTCGTACGGTCCCCTCAAAGGTCAGCTTTCCTTCGAATGAAGCCCCATGATCCAAAAGGGCCGTTACTTGACCCTCGCCAACAGATAGGCCGGCTGGAGATTTAGTTTCTTTAGTGCTTAGTTCTGCTTCCGCCATTGTCCCCTCAGCTTTTCAACAAGGCCATTCATCTCATCATCAGAATAGAAGTGGATCGAGATTTTTCCCTTCCCTTGAGTGTAGTCGATTTGCACCTTCGTTCCCAAGGATTTCTGAAGTTCTTCTCCAAGGCTCTTCATCAGCTTACTCGAAAAATCGATGTTGTCGATTGCGGCGTGACCAGAGTCTTTGGCTTGTTTTTCTCGAAGGTATCCGGCGACTAACTTTTCAGCGCCCCGAACCGTCATATTTAGATCTCTAACTTTGGCGGCAAGCTTCTTTTGATCTTTGGGGTCTTGAACCGCAAGAAGAACCTTCGCTAAGCCTAAAGAAAGGATCCCCGCTACGACCATTTCTCGAACTTCAGGTTGAAGCTGCAAAAGACGCATCAAATTCGCGACCGTCGCACGATCTTTTCCGACTTTTTCCGCCAGTTGCTGCTGTGTCAGCTGAAATTCTTTTGCTAGGTAGGCGTAGGCCTCAGCCTCTTCAATCGGATTTAAATCTTCTCTTTGGATGTTCTCTATCAGAGCTAATTCTAAAGCTTTTTGAGTATTCGCCTCAGACAAAATCACGGGAACCTCATGAAGACCCGCCATTTGTGCGGCTCTCCAGCGCCTCTCCCCGGCTACAATTTCAAAATTTCCGTTAGCAATTTTTCTGGCCGTGATGGGCTGAAGAATCCCCTGCTCTTTAATTGAGGCCGCAAGTTCTGCCAGAGCTTCTTTTTCAAAAGCTTTTCGGGGCTGGTTTGGATTTCCTTTTAATTTTTCGATCGCAATTTTCCAGATCCGCTCGGCATCTAATACTCTTGGGGCCAATGGTTCTGCGGCTTTGGGCTTTTCTTCTTTAATAATTGTCGTTCGGTGAAGATTTGCCGTCGCCCTGGCCTCTTTGGCTTCAAATTCGGAATCCTCTTCTTGGCTTTGGGCGCCAAGCAAGCTTCCAAGCCCCCGTCCGAGTCCTGTTTTCTTTTGAATGGGCTTTTTTGCATTATCTATATAACTAGACATTTGCAGACTCCTCAGTCATCGGCGGAATTTCGTTTACAATGTTAACCTCAGGTAATTTTTGCGCCTGATTCCTAAGGTCCAGCTCTTCTGCGAGCTCAAGATATTTTTTGGCTCCGATCGATTTCGCATCATATTGCAAAATTGAAAGACCATGACTTGGGGCCTCGCTGAGACGAACGTTTCTTGGAATGATTGCAGCAAAAACTTTGTCCGCAAAGTGTTCTTGGATTTCGGCTACAACTTGGTGGCTTAAATTATTTCGGGTATCAAACATCGTCAGCACGATGCCCTCAATTCTAAGCTTCGGGTTCAGATTTTTCTTAATGATTCCGGCAGTGTTAAGTAACTGGCTAAGACCTTCCAGTGCATAGTACTCACACTGAAGAGGAACCAAAAAGGTGTCCGCTGCGGACAAAGAATTAACAGTCAATAGGCCCAATGAAGGCGGGCAATCAATAAGGACGTAGTCAAAGTTCTCACTGACCGTCTGAATTGACTCTTTCAGCCTATATTCTCGACGCGCCATGTCTACGAGCTCTATCTCGGCGCCAACCAGGTCTGGATTCGATGTGGCTATCCAAAGCCTATCCACCGAGGTCTTTTGGATAACCTGACTCATCTCTTTTTCACCAATGAGTACCTGGTAAATCGTGTTGTCATGATGGTCATGTCTTTTTATGCCTAGTCCGCTCGAAGCATTACCCTGAGGGTCCATGTCTACGACTAAAACTCTTCTTCCAATTTCCGCAAGAGCTGCGGCAAGGTTTACTGAGGTCGTTGTTTTTCCAACTCCACCCTTCTGATTAGCAATGCAAATCGTTTTAGCCACTAGTTCCCCCTATGTGTCTCAAGGTGGAACGATTTTTCCTCGACTTTGTACTTAAATCAATTTGTTTTTTTGCCGATTGTTCCACATGGAACAAAATCAAGTTTTTAGGTCTCTTTTAATTCTCTCGTGGCTACTCATTTCTACCGTCGCCTGTAAGTCTGAGCATCCAAACCCAGAACTTCTCGATCCGATCTATTTGGATATGAAGAGTAGTCGCGACCGCCTGGAAAAGGAACTCGAAGCAGAGATAAAAGCACGAGAACTTGCTGCCGAGACTATTCAAGCCACGGCTCCGAATACCATTGAGCTGAAACTCGCGCGTAAAGAGTGGCAAACTGCCACAGAAAAGGTCGATTTCCTTCGGCAGAAGCTTCATTTCGAGAAGATTCGAACAAAAAGAAGGTATGTCGAGGCCCGAAGAGACTATAAAATTGCTTTTGAGGCGGGTAGTGAGTGGCCAGACCCCAATGAATTTAGCAATTATAAAGCAAATAAGAGGCTAAAAGAGGCTTCTCGGGACTGGAACCGGCGAGTTCCACGGCTTTCAAGCAGAATTCCGGCCTCTGAGTAGGCAATTCTTCTAAAAACATTGTTCCACGTGGAACTTAATTTCCGATTTTTTTGGTCGCAACTAGGGCAAGGCGGGTGGTTTTATCGGGAAGCGTGTATTCGCCTATAAGGCGGGGAGCCCAAACTGAACAGATTTGCGAAGGAATGTCTGCAAGCTCTCGAACCCAAGCATCACCTTTAAAGTGAAAATAGTCTGAGCCCATCTTGGAGGCCTTTCTTGAAAGCAAAATAGACTTCGATATCGATGCAAATGCCCTAGAGACCGCGCATTCAATTGAGTCCGGTCCGAGATCCTCTAAGCGAGCCTGCTTTGCCTCAAAGTTCTTTAAGCCCAGAGTTGCCGCCACGTGCTTTACAAATTCAACTTTTCTGGCGTCACTATCGATCGCTATAACTTTTCGATCGGGTGCAATCACTGCCAAAACCAAACCTGGAAAGCCATTGCCTGATCCAATATCGTGAATCACATCGGCCTGAGAATTTTTCAATAAAAGCTCAGCGCCCATAATTGAATCGGCAAAATGAACAAGGTCCGCATTTTTCTCGGTCTTAGAAGAGATCAGATTAATTCTTTGATTAAAGCGTAAGAGCTCGACTTGATAAAGCTTCAGCTGACTCAGTGCGTTGTCGTCAAGGTGCTGAAACCACTCACGAAGTCGCCACTCCTTGTTTTCCAATACGCTCAGTTTGCTTGCGTTCATCGTCTACCTGCATCTCGGAAAAACGTTTATCTCGACCCTTTAAAAACACCAAAAGCGCCTGAATCGCAGAAGGATTCACTCCACTAATGCGCTTCGCCTGTCCAAGCGTCTGGGGCCTAAAATGATTCAGTTTTTCAACTTCCTCGCGGGAGAGACCCTTTACATCACCATAAATCATATCGGATGGAAGCTTAAACTTTTCAAGTCGCTTTTCTTGAACAATGAATTCGTTTTGTCGTTTTATATAACCTTCGTACTTAATTTCAATTTCCACCGGTTCAAAGACTAATTCGTCTTCGGGAATATCAATCTCGAACACTTTTAACTCTGAACACGAAATCTCATCGCGCCTCAGTAGCTCTGCTAAATAAGTCGGCTTTTGTAAAACAGCAGTCGGGATTGAGCGCAAAAGATCTTGAGTCTTTTCGTTTGGAACAAGCCGAGTCTCACTTAACAGGCTCCGAAAGGACGCCTGCGCACTCAGAATGTCGAGAACTCTCTCGAGTCGCTCTTCCTTCAGCAAACCAATTCTTTCTCCTGTCGAGGCCAATCTCTTGAAAGTATTGTCTTCTCTTAAAACAAGACGAAACTCTGCGCGAGAGGTCATCATCCGGTAAGGCTCTTTGGTCCCCTTGGTCACAAGGTCATCAATCAAAACCCCGATATAGGCCTCGTCTCGACCTAAGACCAGGGGCTCTTTCTCCATGACCTTTAAGGACGCATTTGTCCCAGCCATAAGTCCTTGGGCTGCCGCTTCTTCATAGCCGCTGGTCCCATTAATCTGTCCCGCCAAAAAAAGATTCTCAATCGCCCTGGTCTGAAGGCTTGAGTAAATTTGGGTGGGTTCGATGAAGTCGTATTCGACCGCATAGCCTGGGCGAAGCATTTTCACATTTTCCAGGCCCGGTATCGTTTGCAAGAACTGAAGTTGGATCTCTTCCGGCAAACTTGTCGAAATCCCCTGAAGATAAATCCAGTCTGTATCGAGCCCCTCTGGCTCAAGAAAAGTTTGATGCTTTTCCTTGTCGGCAAAGCGGGTAATCTTATCCTCGATGCTTGGGCAATAGCGTGGACCGATTCCTTCGATAACGCCCATAAACATGGGGGACTGATCTAAGTTTGCACGGATGATGTCGTGAGTTTTTTGATTTGTGTAACTTAAATAACATGCAATCTGTGGCAACTTCGTCGATTTTGAGCTTCGAAAACTAAAAGGTACAAAGCGCTCATCCCCAAACTGCGGTTCAAGCTTGGACCAATCTATCGAGGCCTTCGAAAGACGGGGAGGAGTTCCAGTTTTTAAACGTGTCACCGAAAATCCAAATTCCTTCAGCTGATCCGACAAACCCACAGAGGATTTATCTCCGACTCGGCCTCCTGGCATTGATTTCAAGCCAATATGCATGACCCCATTTAAAAAAGTTCCCGTCGTCATCACCGTGGTCACGGAATAGATCTCAGAGCCATCTTCTAAAACAACTCCACGGCAAACAGATCCATCTAAAATCAGGCGCTTCACTTCGCCTTCAAGAAGCTGAATATTGGGAGACTGTTTTAACACAGTCGTCATATGCGCTGAATAGAGATCCTTATCGCACTGACTGCGACTGCCGCGCACCGCAGGACCTTTTCTGGCATTTAATCTTTTAAATTGTATGCAACTTTCATCAGCGGCAAAGGCCATTTCTCCGCCGAGAGCATCAATTTCGCGAACCATATGACCCTTGGCCAAGCCGCCAATTGATGGATTACAGCTCATGTAACCAATGCGATCCATATTTGTCGTGATCAATAAAACCTTTTGTCCCAAGCGATCCGCGGCAAGGCTCGCCTCAACACCGGCATGGCCGGCGCCAACTACGATCACATCAAATGTCTTTAAATCACTTATCACTTTGATTTATTTCCCAAGACAAAATTCATTAAAAACCCGGTCCATAACTTCGTCGTCAAAGCTTTTGCCTAAAAGCTCCATTAAGGCCTGAAGACTGTCCTGAAGCTCGAAGGCCAATAGCTCTGGGCTTTCGTCTTTCGAAAGAAGACTCAGGCCCTCATCGACACTCTTCTCAATTCGTTGAAGCAAATCAAAATGCCTTCGATTTGTCAGTGTCGCAGAGGCATCGACCTTATCTAAGTCTGCAAGGCTCCCAATCGCGGACAAAATTTCATCTAATCCAAGAGCTGTTTCACAAGAGGATCTAAAAATTCGGCCCGGGGCAACTAAGCCCGCAGAAGTCAGTTTTTGTTCCGTAAAGTCTGCCCACGCCTTTTCCTCTTCTGCGCTTAAAAGATCCCATTTATTTAAAATTAAAAACATTCGCTTAGGCTCTAGCTTCGGAAGCCAGTTCAAAACCGCCTCCGGAGAGCTTGTCGCCTGTTCTACACAAAGAACATAATCCGCCCGCTCCATCACTTTTTGACTTCTCTCGATCCCTTTTGCTTCTACCAAGTCTTCTGTTTCACGAAGGCCCGCTGTATCGACAAAATTGACCCGGACCCCTTGTATTAAGCGTTGCCCTTCGACCAAATCCCGAGTGGTGCCTGGAGTGTTCATCACAATCGCGCGGTCTTCTCCAAGAAGAGCATTTAATAAACTCGATTTTCCGACATTCGGCGGGCCAACTAAGGCCACTTCTAAACCTTCTTTAAAAATCTTTCCCACTTCATAAAAACTCACCATCTTTTTAATTTCTAGGCTGACTTGCTTCAGCCTTAAGGAAAGACTCTCTCCGCTTGCGATTTGAATATCCTCTTGAGCAAAATCAATATTGGCCTCAAGGTGAGCTAAAACCCAAGTCAGATCCTGCTCGAGCTTATTCAGGCGTACAGAAGTTTCTCCCCCGAGCTGTCTCATCGCCAGGCGTGCAGACTGTTCAGACTCACTTTCGATTAATGATAAAACGCTTTCGGCCTGCACTAAATCGATACGTCCATTCATGAAGGCGCGGTAGGTAAACTCGCCTCGCTCCGCAAGTCTTGCTCCCGATTGAAGAATAAGATCTAGAATTTGTTTGGTTAAAAAGACCCCGCCGTGACAAGACACCTCACAGGTCTCTTCGCCAGTAAAAGACTTTCCTTCGGCAAAATAAGTCAGCAAAACTTCATCTACAGGCTGATGGGTCTTAGGATGAATGAATCGACCATAGTAAACTTTATGTGATTCCGGCTGCTCAGGAAGAAAAGGACAAAGACCAGAAAGAATTTTTAGACAATTCGGACCACTGGCGCGGATGACTGCAATACCACCACTGCCCGGAGCGGTTGCGATAGCTGCAATGCAATCATTATCCCGCTCCAATATCACAAAACACAGTCCTTATTTTAGCCCTGTCGAGGTGCGCGATTTTCTTCGCCGCCCTTTGATGGGTAGATTTTAATTTTCTTAAAGTGCCCATCACCAATCGAGCGGCTTTTAACCCGTCCGTCTTCGGCTAAATGCTGATGAATCACTTTTCTGTCTTTAGGAGGCAAAGCTCTAAAATAAACAGACTTTCCTTTGCTCAAAACGATATCGCGAAGTTTATCCGCAAGTTCAATTAAGGCTTCGTTGGACTGAGCCCGAAACCCACCACAATCCAAATTTACTTCAAGCTTCATATCAGGCAGTTGATGCTGAACAACTCGCTTTACGAATAATTGAAAAGCATCCAGAAGCTGTCCTTCCTTCGCCTTCAAAAGTTCTTCGTCTTCTCCAAAAAACTCGACATCCACAACCGAACCGTCTTCATTTGAAGAGATGTCGAAAGATAAAGAAAAGCCTCCTGAATCAATCACTCCACCCAAAATGTCTTCGACTAGACTTAGAGGTGAGTCCTTCTTCGCTTTTTTCCCGCCAAAAATTTTTCCAAATAAACCCGTCATTCTTAATACTCCTGTTAAGTGGTCGTCGGTTTTAAAGTTTTTGTGTCTCTCATAAAATACAAATGCTGAAGAATCCCAAAGGCCGTGCTCACGGCAATGTACAAATTTAGTCCGCTCGGGAAGGAGGCCATTGGGATCGCGAATATTATTGGCATAAACAGCATCATTCGCGCCTGTGCGGGCTCCATCGTGTTTGGCGTAATTTTTTGGTGCAAAAACATTCCGGCCGCAACAAGAACGGGAAGAACGAAAAAGGGATCTTTTAAGCTTAAATCTGAAATCCACATTCCAAAGGGCGCCTTATAAAGCTCGATACTTTGCCCAAGAACCTGGAATAAAGCGAAAAACACTGGGATTTGCAAAAGCATTGGAAGACAGCCGCCTAGAGGGTTGACCTTCTCTGTTCGCATCAAATTCATTGTCGCTTCATTAATTTTTTGGGTATCCCCCTTAAACTTCTCACGAATCTCTTTCAGTTTAGGCTGAATCACCTGCATGCGCTTCATCGATCGATAAGACAAAACGTTAAAGGGTAAAACCATAATTCGAACAATGATCGTCAGCAAAATAATCGCAATTCCCCAGTTTGGAACAACTGAGTGAATGGTATTCATCAAACGAAGAATCGGTCGCGCCAACCAACCGAAAAAGCCATAGTTAATAACTCCGGCTAGGGCCTCATCCGCCGACCTTAATAGATCCAAATATTTCGGCCCAACGAAGGCCAAAAACTCGAGGTTAAATTCCCCCGATCGATTTAAGACTTCATAACTGACCCTTGCCTCTGCAAGGCCTGACTTTGGATCGACAATCGCTCGCACGCGAGGAATCAGGGGGGACTTATCAATGTAGCCCATGGTGAAGTACTGACTTCCCAAAGCTAGGCTTGTCACTTTATTAAAGTCTTCGCTATGAGCCTCTTCCTTATTGATCGGAACGCGACTTTCACCCTCGCCGGACACGATAAAGAATTCTTGATGGTCAAAGCTCGGAACAAAAAAGCTAGGTGCACCATACTCGCCCAATGTATCTGATAAAAAATTAGTTAGACCTAAAAAGGCCTCATCTGTTCCGACGACAGAAATTTTGGAGCGAATGAGGTATCGCTCACTTTCAATCTCGAGAACTTTGGTAATGGAAAGTCCACGAACTTGAGCGCGACCGACAATGGTATTGGGGTTGATCTGTTCCAGCGCAAAATGGATTGGTTCAACTGAACCCACAAGCGCCGTCGAGTAGGGCAAGGAAGCACTTTCAGGGGATTGAAAAAGAATCGGAACTTCTTCCCGATCTGTGTAATTATTCAACTGAATATTTTTGAGTCCCATTCCCTTAGAAGAGACCTCGAAGTTCAAGTTTTCACTTTTAAAAACCAAAAAGCTTTCTGGTTTACTAACATCAGAGAGTTCATCTCTTTTTCCCACAGACACATCAGCCGGGGCCTGCTTTGCATCCGGGTCCTTGGACCCAGCCTCTGAAGGGGTCGCTGCCGGTAATGCCGACTCGCTTTTAGCAACTTCAGGGGGCTTGAAGGCTTCGGGATATTTTTTTGCCATATAGGACTGCCAACCAATCCAAAATACCGCGACAAGAAGAATCGCCATGATTGTCTTTGGATCGAAGAAACTCTTATTCTCTGGGTTCATTCTGAGTCCTTTAACGGAAGCGGGTCATATCCAGATGGCCCAAAGGGGTAACATTTAAATAGACGGGAAAAAATCAATCGAAGGGCTGGTGCTATATCTTTATTTCTCAAGGCTTCTAGGGCGTACTCAGAGCAACTCGGGTGAAAGCGGCAATTCCCACCAAGCCAGCGTGATAAGCTTGCTTGGTAAAACATGACGAAGAATTCTAATACTCTACTTAAGCCCACGAACACTCGATCCACTTCCGCCCGATTTTTGAGGGCGTTTAATCTTCAATCTCAACTTTTCAAAGACCTGATCTAATTCTTCGTGATCTAGATCTCGGTAAAACTTCTTTTCCTGCCTACGAAAAACCATATTTAAATCTAAGCCCAGAAACTCTTTGGCATTTAGCCTGAAGTATTCTCTTCCCCAGCGCCTTAAACGATTCCGAACGACGGCCGGCCCAACATATGTGGGAATCGTCCAACCGCACCGAACTTGCTCCAAATCGTTAGTGCTGAAACTGACCAGCATCCAATGACTTGGAAACACTCTTAGTCCTGAATTTTTTAGAAATAAAAAGTCGGCGCGGCTTTTAAGAGTCGAATATGAACTCTTATTTGCCACCCACAAGCACCGTCAGGCGCTTTCGCCCTTTCGCTCGTCGACGAGAAAGAACCTCGCGACCATCTTTAGTTGCCATTCGGGCCCGGAAACCATGGGCTTTTTTTCTGCGTTTGCGGCTGGGTTGGTAAGTCCGTTTCATAACTGCTCCACCTCGAAATCTTTTGAGCGTTTGTGTTATACATACGACGGCTATTTTTTAAGTTCTATAGCTACGTCACCTCAGGTCAACATGTGAACTGACGGGGGATAAAAGCATAGCGCCATGAACCCGTCAAGTTATTGAAACTTTTGCACAGCCATGCTACGACCTGCTCCACTTATCCACAGTCTGTTAGGTTCTGTTTTGGTCCTAGTCAAAGCAAGAGGGTGCCGTGATTCAACAAGATGAATTTTGGGGTCATATTAAGAAGAATTTGATCTCTAAAAACCAAGCCAATAAACCGCTTCAGATGTGGTTTGAACCTACAGTTTTGGTCGATATTAAGGATAAGGATAGCGGACGATGCTTTGTCCTCGGCGTTCCAACACAGCTGCATAAGTATTGGATTTCAGAGAATTTATTGGACCGAATTTGTTCCGAAATCTCTGCTCTTTACAGCAATCCCTTTCAAATTGAAATGACCGTGACTGGGGCTAAAAACTCGGCCCAGGTTGAGTTTTCTGCCGAAGCGATGATGAATCAAACTGGCGAGCAAAGGGAAGAAAAGAGCTTCACAAGCGGTCACTTTAAACCCAGTCTTCCGCGGGAGTCCCAAAGCGTTTCTCGGGACGGTCTAAACACCGACTACACCTTTTCGACCTTTGTGGTGGGCCGAAACAACGAATTTGCCCATGCAGCCTCTTATAATATAGCTGAAAACCCTGGCGCTGAAAAATATAACCCCCTCTTTATTTGTGGACCCACGGGAATGGGAAAAACCCATCTTTTAAATGCTGTCGGAAATCATATTCGCCAGAAATTTCCTGAGCGAAAAATCAACTATGTCTCTGCTGAAAGGTTTTTAAACGAATGTATTTCAAGCATTCGCCGAAACGAGATGGATAAATTCCGCCTTAGGTACCGCGACAACTGTGACATTCTTTTGATGGATGATATTCAGATCCTGGGTCGCGGTGAGGCCGTTCAAGAAGAGTTCTTCCACACGCTGAATGACTTCTTCGAAAAAGGTCAGCAGGTTATCGTCGCGTCCGACCGTATGCCTAAAGATATTCGTGGCCTCGAAGACCGAATTCGAACTCGTCTAGAGTGGGGACTAATCGCTGATATTCAGATGCCCGATATCGAAACTCGGGTCGCGATCCTTAAATATAAGGCTGAAAAGCGCGGTCTTTATATTCCAAATGAAGTCATTGGTTATATCGGCCGAATCTCGAAGCGCTCGATCCGTGAACTTGAAGGGAACCTAAATAAAGTAAAAATGTTCTCTGAACTTCAGGGGCTACCCATTGATCTTGAACTGGCAAAAAGAGTGCTTTCGACCCATGACGACACCTCCTCAATTACAATGGATGAGATCCAAAAACTGACGGCGGAGCATTATAAAGTTCGGGTCCCAGATTTGAAATCTAAGACCCGCACAAAACCTCTGGTCACTGCGCGTCATGTGGCCATGTATTTAGTCAAAAAACATCTCGATAAGTCCCTGGTTGATATAGGAAGGGCTTTTGGAGGCAAAGACCACACCTCCGTAATGAATGCATTGCGCCGTATTGAATCTGCACTTTCTTCAGACTCAGAAATCAAAAGAGATATCGAAGAGTTAGAGGGAAGAGTCCACAACATCACAGGGCTGTGAGTAAGTCCTGTGGATAAAGCGGTGGATACTTATGGGGACAAAAATTTAAGGGGTATTTACTCACAAAATGAGGTTTAATGAGCGCTGTTTTTCCGAAACTTTATCCACAGGTAAAATGGAGAAAAAACAGTGGCTTATGTGGAATACGGGGAAATAAAGCCCCCTACTACTACCACTAGTTTTATATTTATAATAAAGAGAAGTAATAACGGGGAAAGAACCGGCTTAGCAAAGAGCCTGAAAAGGCGGGGGGAATGGCGATGAAACTTAAGATCGAGAAGAAAGAGTTTTTAAGCTTGGTCGCAAGGGCTCAAAACATTGTCGAAAAAAGAAACACCATGCCCATCCTGGTGAACGTACTTTTAGACGCGGATAAAGATCGACTTAAAGTTTTCGCAACAGATCTTGAGGTCAGTCTAACCGATGAAGTTTCAGCTAAGGTTTCTCAATCTGGAAAAGTTGCGGTCAACGCAAAAAGCTTATTTGATATCGTCAAAGAATTACCTGAAGGCGAATTAGAGTTAGAGAAAAAAGAAAACAACTGGCTTAAGGTTTCTCAAAACAAAGCTGTTTTTAATATCGTCGGAATCAGTCCGGAAGAATACCCCGTCTTCCCCTCTTTCTCGACAAAAGATTTTTTGAAGTTAGATTCATTAGTTTTTAGAGATATGATCGAAAAAACCATCTACAGTGTTTCTAACGATGAGACTCGCTATCACCTGAACGGGGTTTTCTTTGAAAAACAAGTTGAGAAAGATTCTACAATCTACCGAATGGTTGCAACCGATGGACA